>CAZGTM010000046.1:0-25976 GCA_964528595.1 uncultured Rhodospirillaceae bacterium | reverse complement strand
TATCAGAAGTCATGCAAGGGAACAGGCGGTCGATAGCCTTTTAACCAGTTCCGATACCGCCCGGTCCCTGGCGCGGTCAACCGAAGCGCCCCGGTTGTTCGGCCCGTCACCGGAGATATCGATGATGCGCCGATTGCCGCGGAACGCGTTGCCCGCAAAGCTCCGGGCGGCAAACGCAATGGCGCCGCTGATCGAAGTCCACTCCACGAGCGTTACGTTTGATCGTTCAATCGACTCAGTGAAGGCGGCGGCGCTGCCGGCGTCTCCGACCTCGGTCCATTGGATGAGCATTTTCTGGTAATGATCGCTCCCCCATTCGACGTAGGTGACGGCTATCCGCCCGAGCCGGCCGCGCTGAATGGCGGCAATAACGTCTCGATGGCGAAAGGCTTTGATGAAACCCTGACGCTGTAACGCCGCCTCTTCCAAGTCGATGCTCCGGGAGATGTCGACGGCCAGCACCAACTCCAGGTCGACGGCGCGCTCCGCGGCCGCGCCACCGCCCGGAAATGCCAGGCAGGCGCAAAGGGCGGCAATGAACCGGCTGAGCCCCGGAAAACCGAGCTCAATCCTGCTCCACGCCCTCCAGTTCCTCGGGATCATCCCATTCTGAAGGCGCATCTTCGTCCTCCCCGTCGGATGGCGGCGATGCTGTTGCCTGGGCGCGGGCCTCGGCGACCAGGGCGGCGGGCGGGCGGGCCGACAGCAAGCCGGCGGCCTTGAGCTCATCGAGGCCCGGCAGGTCGGCCAGTTCCGCCAGACCAAAGTGGTCAAGGAAATCGGGCGTCGTACCGTAGGTCACGGGGCGGCCCGGCGTCTTGCGCTTGCCCTTGGGCCGCACCCAGCCCTCCTCCATCAGCACGTCCATGGTGCCCTTGCTGATGGCGACGCCGCGGACCTCCTCGATCTCGGCCCGCGTGATGGGCTGGTGGTAGGCGATGATGGCGAGCGTTTCGACCGCGGCCCGGCTCAGGCGGCGGATAACCTGAACTTCCTTTTCCAGCAGGAATTTGAGGTCCGGCGCAGTGCGCAGGGCCCAGCGGCCGGAAACACGAACAACGTTGACGCCGGCCTCGGCAAACTTGTCGGTCAAAGCCTCCAGCGCCGCGTCGAGATCCACCTCGTCGGGTAAACGGGCGCGCAGGCTGTTTTCATCCAGCGGTTCGGCGGCGGCGAACAGCAGGGCCTCGACCATGCGGACGTGTTGGGGATCGGCGCTCATCAGTCTTCGGTTTCCTTATCGTTGTCCGGGCTCTCCGGCTGCCGGTTGTCTTGATCGACAACGCCCGTGCCGGGCGCTGCTTCGTCCGCCGCCCGGGTGCTGGCCTTAAGGTATATAGGACCAAACGTTTCGCCCTGCTTTAGACTGACCGTCCCCTCCTTAGCCATCTCCAGGCTGGCGCTCAAGGTCGAGGCGAGCGCCGAACGGGCGCCCGGGCCATGACGCAGCTCGGGCGGCAGGAAAGCCTCAAGCCGTTCCCAGCTCGGCAGTTTGCCCAAGAGCTCGCTCAACCGGTTCAGGGCGTTTTCGATGGTGAAAATGCGCCGGATCGGCAGGTTTATCTCAGAATCGCCCTTGCTTTCCTTCTGGATTACGTAGGCCCGCAACAACTCGAAAAGCGTGACTTCGTAGGTCGAGTTGCGGATCAGGCGGATGCCCTCCGGCTCGCCGCGCTTGAAGACGTCGCGGCCCAAACGGTCGCGCACCATCAGATCGGCGCCGGCTTTGCGGAAAGCCTCGAGCCTTTTCAGCTGCCAGGTCAGCCGCGCGGCCATTTCCGGACCGCTGGGCTCGTCGCCATCCTCATCCGGGTCGGGCAGCAGCAGTTTCGATTTCAGATAGGCCAGCCAGGCCGCCATGACGAGATAGTCGGCGGCGATCTCCAGGCTGAGACGCCGCGCCTCGGCGATAAAGGCAAGGTACTGTTCGGCCAGCGCCAGAATGGAAATGCGGGTGACATCGACCTTCTGGGTGCGCGCCAGCGCCAACAGCACGTCGAGCGGCCCTTCGTAGCCTTCGAGATCGACGACCAGCGGCACGGCGGGGTTGCCCGCGCTATCGCCGTCGCTTCCGGGGGGCCAGGCGTCTGGGGTGAAGTCGTCGGTCAATAAATCAATCCAATATCGGTTAGACGTGGCCGGTCACGAGAATGACGAGATCATAGAGGAAGTTGTAGACGGGGAAAATGATTGCCGACACCGGGCTGAAACGCATGCCGAGGTGTCCGGTCACCATCGGCACGAGGAACAGGGCGCCGATCAGGATGAAAAACCCGAAGCGCTCCAGCCGCACCAGGGGGATGGCCAGGAAATTCGGCAGCAGGCCCACGGCAACCCGCCCGCCGTCCAGAGGCGGCAGCGGGATCATGTTGAACACCGCCAGAAGGATGTTGATGAAGATGGCGTGTTTCAGATTCAACGCGACCCACCGCCCGGCGTCCGGCGGCAACATGGCGACCGCGTGGAATAACAGCGCCGCGATCAATGCCATCAGGATATTCGATCCCGGCCCCGCCAGCGCCACCCAGACCATGCTGATGCGGGGATTACGCAGGCGGTGGAAGGCGACCGGTACCGGCCGGGCGTAGCCGAAGACGAAGCCCACGTTGGTAACCACCAGCAGCGCCGGCAACAGGAACGTGCCGATGGGATCGATATGCGGCAGCGGGTTGAGCGTGACCCTGCCCATGCGGTAGGCGGTATCGTCGCCTAGCCGCCAGGCGACGTAGCCGTGGGCCGCCTCATGCAGGGTGATGGCTAGCAGAACGGGGATGACCCAGGTGGTAATCGTATAGAAATCAATGTCGACACTGCCAAACATCAGGTGGTCCCACCCATCAGCAAATTGAGCCTTCCAAGGGCCTCCTCAAGATCGAAATCGCTGTCCGGCAGGCGTCGTGCCGCCCGGGCTTTCTCCCAGCGATCCAAGCTGCTTTCGGTCATGGGCGGCAGCCTGTCGGCGATGGATTGCATTTCGTCCAGCTTGCCGTTGCAGTGGAGCGCCACGTCGCAGCCCGCCTCGACGGCCGCGGCGGCTCGTTCGGAAATCGTTCCGCTCAAGGCCTCCATGGATAAATCGTCAGACATGAGAAACCCCTGGAAGCCGATCCAGCCCCGGATGATGTCGTTGATGACCACCGTCGACGTCGTGCCGGGCTTGGCGGCGTCGACAGCAGTGTAGACCACGTGGGCGGTTATGCCGACCGGCATGTCCGCCAGGGCCCGAAACGGAGCGAAATCGCTGAGGGTCAACTCCGTTCGGTCCAAGTCGACCACCGGCAGTTCCAGATGGCTGTCGACGGCCGCGCGGCCGTGACCCGGCATGTGCTTAATCACCGGCAAGACACCGCCGTCGAGCAGGCCGTCGCAAACCGCCCGGCCGAGGTCCGCAACGATTTCCGGTTTACCGTCCAAGGCCCGATTGCCGACGACCTCGCTTGCGCCTGGCAAGCGCAGGTCCAAAACCGGCGTGCAATCGACATCGATACCAAGATCGTTCAGTTCCGCCGCCATGATGCGGGCATTGAGGCGGGTTGCCTCCCGCGCCAGCATGGCGCCGCTGTCGTACAATTCACCGAACGCCGCGGGCGCCGGGATATCCCGCCATTGAGGCGGCTTCAGCCTTTGGACGCGGCCGCCCTCCTCGTCGATCAAAACCGGTGCGTCTTCCCGTCCTACCGATTGCCGCAGATCGGCGGTCAGCGCGCGAACCTGATCGGGATTTTCGCAATTGCGGGCAAAAAGAATAAAGCCCAGCGGCTGGGCGGAGCGGAATAAGTCCCGCTCCTCGGCGGCCAGGACTGTTCCGGCGCACCCGAATATGGCGGCGAGCGGCGGGTTCAAGGTTTGATAACGAGGCAGGCGACCTTGCGCTGCTTCAAGCGGTCACACAGCGCCTTGGCCGCCTCCGGGCCGTCCACGGGACCGGCGCGCAGACGATGATAGATGCCGCGCGCGCCCAGATCGGCCCGCACGACCAACGGCGTCAGGCTGCCCAACAAGCTGGTATTGGCCTTGACCAGGCTCTGCCAGCCGCTGCGCGCCCGGGCCGGCGTCCGATAGGCGCCGACCTGGATGAGATATCCGCTTTGTAGGGCATCGGGTGTCAGGGACTTGGGGTCGACCGATGCGGTTACCTTCGGTGCCGGCTCCGGTTTCTTCGGCGCAACGGACGCCGGCGTCGCCGCCGGCTTCGGCTCAGGCTCCGGTTTGACCTCGGCCTTCGGCGCGGCGGGCGGTTCGGGCGCAGCCTTGGGTTCCGGCTTAGCTGCGGTTTGTTCCTTCGCATCCTCCGTCGGCGGCGCGATCGGCAGCGATTCCACTTTCAGGGGCTTGGGCACGGGGTCGGTTTCCGCTTCGGGCTTGGCGTCCTGAATGATGGCCAGCGGTTTCTCGACAACCGTTTCAGGCGGCGGCAGAAGCTTTTCGGCTTCTACGGTTTCGGTCTTGCCGGATAACCTGTCGTAGACCGTCTTATCCTGGTGCGGCACCGCCATGCCGCCCGGTTCGTCCGGCGCGATTTTGGTCGGACCGGCGTCGGCCTTGATCAGCGGCGGCGCCATCTGAACGCCGCGCCGCACGCCCTGATCGTAGGCGAACCAGAGCGCCACGGAGAAGACGGCAATCGTGATGGTGGCCAGAAAGACAATGCCCGCCTTGCGGGCGCCGGCCGATGCGCCGGCCGTTTTCTCGATGATATCGTCGTCGATGTGCCCCCGGCGCAGGTATTCCGGCGGCGGATCGATATGAGGGGGCGGTGGCGTCGGAACGTCTGAAGCCATCTATCGCATCTCCTTCACGGGCACCACGCCCATCACCGCTAATCCACTGGCGATCACGGTAGCAGCCCCCGTGATCAACGCCAACCTTGCACGCGTCAAGGCAACATCATCGGCGACAATGAAGCGCAAGGAAACATCTTCTTTGCCCCGGTTCCACAATTGATGGAAGCCCGCCGCCAGATCCGCCAGGTAAAACGCCACGCGGTGGGGCTCGTGCGCCGCGGCAGCGGTTTCCACCACATGGGGCCAGCGCGCCATCAGTTTGATCAGGGCGATTTCGTCCCGGTCTGTCAGACGTCCAAGATCGGCGTCCGCCAGACCTTCTTCGCTTATGTCACCGAGAGCTTCAGCCGTCATGTCCGCGACCGCATTCCGCCGCACCGAACAGGCGCGGGCATGGGCGTACTGGACGTAGAATACAGGATTGTCACGCGATTGCTCGGTCACCACGGCGTAATCGAACTCCAACGGCGCGTCGTTGCGCCGGGTCAGCATGATGAAACGCACGACGTCGCGCCCGACCTCGTCCACCACATCGCGCAGGGTGATGAAGTTGCCCGCCCGTTTCGACATCTTGACGGGTTCGCCGTCGCGCAGGATCTTGACCAGCTGGCAAATCTTGATGTCCAGTTCCGCCTCGCCGCCGGAAAGCGCACTGACGGCGGCTTTCATGCGTTTGATATAGCCCCCGTGATCGGCGCCCCAGACGTCGATTTGAGTCGCGAAACCGCGGTCGTACTTGTCATGGTGATAGCAGATATCCGTGGCGAAATAGGTCCAGCTGCCGTCCGACTTCTTGACCGGCCGGTCGACGTCATCGCCGAATTCCGTGGATTTGAACAGCATTTGCGGCCGGGGCTCCCAATCCTCGGGTTTCTTGCCCTTGGGCGGCTCCAATATTCCTTCGTAAAGCAGTCCCTTGTCTTCCAACTCGCCCAGGGCCGCTTCAACCCGCCCGGCTTCCACCAAACCGCGTTCCGACGAAAAGACATCGTGCTCGATGCCCAGCAGCGCCAGGTCGCCCCGGATCTGCTCCATCATGGCGTCGACGCTGAAAATCCTGAACTCGGCCAACCAGTCGTCTTCGGGTGCGTCCCGCCACTTGTCGCCATGCGTCTCGGCCAGGGATTTTCCTACTGGAATAAGGTATCCGCCTGGATAGAGGCCTTCCGGTATCTCGCCGATTTCCTCGCCCAACGCCTCGCGATAGCGCAGATGGACGGACCGGGCCAACGCGTCGACCTGGGCGCCGGCGTCATTGATGTAGTATTCGCGCGCCACATCATAGCCGGCCTTTTCCAGCAAGGCCGCCAGCGCATCGCCGATCACGGCGCCCCGCGCATGGCCGACGTGCATCGGGCCGGTGGGGTTGGCGGAAACGTACTCGACGTTGACTTTTTCGCCCCGGCCGGCGGCGGATTGCCCATAAGCCTCCCCGGCCTGCAGGACTTCCGTCAGGCGTTGCTGCCAAAAGGCGCTGCCGAGCCGCATGTTGATGAAGCCGGGGCCGGCGACCTCGATACTTTCGATTTCATCCAGGGATGACAGCTTTCCGGCCAGCGCATCGGCGATATCCCGCGGCTTCATCTTGGCCTGTTTGGCCAGAACAAGGGCGGCATTGGTCGCCACGTCACCGTGGCTGGCGTCGCGCGGCGGTTCCACCGTCACATGGCCGAAATCGAGACCGGCGGGGAGCGTGCCGGTATCGGACAATTCTTCAAGTTTTGCCGTAACAATGCCAGTTAAATAATTGAAAAAATTCATTTAAATTCCAGAATTCTCCTGAAAAAGGCGATCGTGTTCTTCCAACGCGTAGCGGTCTGTCATACCGGCGATAAAGTCGCAAACGACGCGCGCCGTGACCGTCGATCCGGCATCATCGGTTTGATCTCGCCAGTCGTCCGGCAGGCTTCCCGGATCCTTCAGATAGAGATCAAACAGTTCGCCCACAATCCCCCGGCCTTTGTCCATCATCCGGTTGACTTTGTCGTGACGGTACATGTTTTCGAACAGAAATTCCTTCAGCGCTTTTTCCTTCGCCGCCATGTCCTCGGAAAACGCCACAATCGGCACCGGTTGGTGCCGGACATCGGCGGCACTATTCGGCTTGGTTTCAGCCAGGCGGCGCCGCGTTTCGTCGATCACGTCGTTGACCATGGCCTCGATCAGCCGGCGGACAGCCTCATGGATGGTGCGGGACCGGTCGAGATCGGGATATTCCTGCGCCACTTCCCGGAAGACCGGCCCGACGAGCTCGATGTCGTCCAAGTCCTCGATGTGAAAGAGACCCGCGCGCAGACCGTCGTCGACATCGTGATTGTTGTAGGCGATATCGTCCGAAATCGCCGCCAGCTGGGCCTCCGCGCTAGGATAGGTCGAGAGTTCAAGATCGTGAACGGCGGTGTATTCCTCCAGCGTAGCAGGCAACGGAGAGCCCGGGTCGCGGGAATTCGGTCCCGATAACGGCCCGTTGTGCTTCACGATGCCTTCCAGCACCTCCCAGGTCAGGTTAAGCCCGTCGAATTCGGCGTAGCGCTGCTCCAGCTTGGTCAACACTTTCAGGGTCTGGACGTTGTGGTCGAAACCGCCGAACGGGGCCATCGCCGCGTCCAGCGCATCCTCGCCGGCGTGCCCGAACGGTGGATGTCCGAGATCATGGGCCAGCGCCAACGCTTCCGCCAGGTCCTCGTCCAGCCCGAAAACCCGGGCAAGTGAGCGGGCGATTTGGGAAACCTCAAGCGAATGGGTCAGACGAGTGCGGTAGTTGTCGCCTTCATGGGCCACGAAAACCTGGGTTTTCTGCTTCAGACGGCGAAAGGCGGCGCAGTGAATGATCCTGTCCCGGTCCCGCTGGAACGCGGTGCGCGTCGCGCTCTCCGGCTCCGGGTGGTAGCGTCCGCGGCTCATTTCGGGCGTGCAGGCAAATACGGCCGGCGGCGGCGGGACAAAGATTTCGCGGCGGTTCATGGCGCGGAAAGTACCCCCTGGACTGCACGCTTTCAAGTGACCCCAAGGTGCTTTGGCGAATAATTCCGATGGCGCAAAGATTGACAAACGGGGCCGGTTTCCTACATAAGAAGGAGTATTACCCGACTACACAGATTGGTTTTTAGGAAAGCCTACCATGTCGACAGAAATTGATACGCCGGAAGCCGCTGTAGATAGCCCGCCGCAAGGCGACGGAACGGTTACCATCAGCGAATCCGCGGCCAAGCGCATTAACTTCCTGCTTGAGCAGGAATCCAGCACTGACGCCGCCGTTCGCGTTGCCGTCAGTGGCGGCGGTTGCGCCGGCTTCCAGTACGGCTTTTCCTTCGACGAAACCCTCAACGACGACGATACCATCATTGAGCGCGACGGCGCCCGGGTCGCCATCGATTCGATGTCGCTGGGCTTCCTCCAGGGTTCCGAAATCGACTTTGTCGAGGACCTGATCGGCTCGGCGTTCTCGATCAAGAATCCCAACGCCTCATCCTCCTGTAGCTGCGGGTCCAGTTTCGCCGTATAACCTTCTTCATGAAGATTGCGACCTGGAACGTCAATTCCCTCAAAGTCCGGCTTGAACACGTCCTCGCCTATCTGCGCGAGGAAACGCCGGATGTCCTGCTGTTGCAGGAGCTGAAGCTCACGGAGGACAAGTTTCCCGAGCTCGAAATCGGCGATGCCGGATACAACGTCGCGGTGCTCGGTCAGAAGACCTACAACGGCGTCGCCATCCTCTCCAACCGCCCGATCGAGGACATACAACGCGGCCTGCCCGGTAATGAAGCGGACGAACAGGCGCGCTACCTCGAAGCCACCATCGGCACCGTCCGGGTCGCTTCGATTTACCTGCCAAACGGCAATCCGACGCCCGGCGAGAAGTTTGATTACAAGCTCGACTGGATGCGCCACCTCATCAATCGCGCCAAAACACTACTGGAACTGGAGGAAACCTTCGTGTTCGGCGGCGACTACAACGTCTGCCCCATCGACGACGATTGCTGGGACCCCAAAGGCTTCGCCGACGACGCCCTGTGCCGTCCGGAATCCCGGGCGCTTTACCGTGAACTGGTTTATCTCGGGCTAACCGATGCCTGGCGGGCCATTCACGGGGCCGAAGTGAGTTACTCCTATTGGGACTATCAGCGCGGCGCCTGGCCCAAGGATCACGGCCTCAGGATCGATCACCTCCTGCTTTCGCCGCAGGCCGCCGACCGCCTGCAGGACAGCCAGATCGACAGCCGTCCCCGGGCCAAGGAGAAAGCCTCCGACCACACGCCGGTCTGGTGCGAGATTTCCGAATCCTCATAATAGCCGCCGTTCCGAGCTGGAGGCCGCCCACTTCAATCCGGGGAGACGGGTTCCAACTGGCGCCTCAACATGTCCACGGTTTTCGGGATTTCATCGCCTTCGAGTCGGCCGTGATTGATTAAGAAGTCTACGATGCTGCGGCCGGTGTAACGCCCAAATAAAACGCCATTCCTCAAAACCAGCCTACGCCGCGCCAGATCAACTGCCCGGTCATGACAAATCAGGCAGTGGTCGCGGTAAATCGGTCCTGAGGTAAGGATGTTCGTGAAGTGCGCGATCAACGCATCGACGCCCCCGGCGTCCAATTTGCCGTGTCCGCCAACCAGGAACTGGTGCAGGTCGCGGCCGGTGTCGTCAGAGACGATCCTGCCGCTCCGGCGTTTCAGCCTTTCGCGCACAAAATTCCCGGCATGCTGAGCGTGGCATCCCGAACAATTTTCCTCATAGAGATGGTGGGGGTCCAAGGCCTGGGCTGACGGCACCCGGAAAAAGAGCAACAGCAGGGGCAGCCCTAGAATTATTGTCAGGCGGCGCATAACCCGCGCCGAAATCTGGCGTCTCAGTCCGCGCCGGAAAGCGGGAAACGAGGTTCGATACCCCACTTCGCCTGTGGCGCCATCTTGCTGAGGCTGAGGAGATGCTCTTCGATCTTGTTACTCTCGATAACGACAACACTGAACCGAACGCCGTCCTTGCGGACGAGATACATGTTGGGGTGATCTTCCGTTTCCATGGTGACCTCCATGCACGGTAATAAGCGTTGAAACCAGTTCCGTTTCTGTAACGTGAAGAATAATGGTTAACAAAATGCTAGCGGTATTACTAAAGTTGACTGTGCAAAATGGGTATAGTTCAACCTGAAACCTGAAAAGGCGCTGACATGACTTCAGACGAAACCCACGAATCGATCGGCGTACAAATCGCCAATCAAATCATAGACTTCGCCAACCAACGCCTGGAGGGCGGTGATACCGATCAGGACATTGCTGCCGGCCTGCGCCATGCAGCGGCTAATTTTTCTGCCTTCGCTTTTCATCGCTCGGCCCAATTGCCCAAGGATCCCAATGCGATGGTCGATGATTTCATCACGCTTTTTGAACATTACCTCGGCGTTCACAAACCCCAGGAGGCGGCCGATCAAGGACTGCAGGATTTGATACGGCAGGCGAAAAACGAGCTCGAAAACTAGGCCGTTGAAAAGTTACCTGGCGGAAACAATTTACATTTTGGCGGACATCAAGCGGACACAGTCCGCGGCTAGGTTATAAATGGTGAGATGCAGCCCGTATGCCGATCGCTTGGGAACGTACTCCTCAAAATGCTACCAACCTTAAGGAAAGTGCCTACGCCTAGGCTCCGTTTGCCGCGGTTTACATATTGAGCTTATGACAAAAAATTTGATCCTCCGAACCGCTAGCGCTGTGTTTCTAGTGTTTATATTGACGGCCTCCGCGAATAGTCGGATGGCACCCGAATGTCCCAAGACGATCGCCACAGTTGCCAAGGGTATCCTCTCGCCCATCGTGGCAAAGACGATGAAGGTGCTTTACGGCAAACTGGATTGCCAGGTTGAGTTGGTTCCCCTGCCCGGCCGCCGCGGTATTCTCCAATTCAATGCCAAGCGTGTAGACGGCGAAGTGATGCGGCTGGAGAAGGCCGAAGCCACCTATCACCGTAAATTCGTCCGCTCCTCGACCCCGCTCTATTCACTTACATTTTCCCTTTGGCGCCATCCGGGTGGCGGAGACAAACCCGACATGCCCATCGGCTACACCATGGGCGTGATCTGGCAGGAAGACTACATGAAGGACAAGGCCGGCCGCCGCTTTCACGACGCAGCCAGTTTGTTCGAAGCATACAACGCGGGAAAACTATCCGGATTTCTGGCCGCCGACATCTCCGTTCGTCAATTGATTAACGACGGCAAGCTGAGCGTGTCTCCCGTAAAGGGAAATACAGTGCTGGCGGCTCCTATGTTTCATTACCTGGGAAAAGAATTCGCCCCGTTCATGGAAAAACTGAGTTCCCTGATCCAGGCCCAAAATCCCTTCGCCTACGTATCGGAAATGCAGAAATAGGCGGCAGGTGATAGAGTTCGTTCGTCGATTCGATCGGGAGGATTGTTCTCGGCGCTTGTCGCACACTTCATGACTGCCGACCTGGGGCGTCCCGCCGAGGCCTAAACCACGTCCCGCCACAGTTGGCGGGCGATGACGACGTTTTGAATTTCAGTCGTACCGTCGATGTACTGCGCGATCTTGGCCGCCGCCAGATGCCGCGGCAGGGCCGTGTCCTGGCGCAGGCCGTCGGCGCCCAGTGCCTGCATACACTGGCTCAAGCCCGTGAGGGCGACGCGGGTGGCAAACTTTTTGGCGTGCGCCGCAGCCAACGTCGCATCGCCGCCGCGCTCAAGGATGGCTGCCGCGTCGAAGGCCATCAGCCGGGCCGCGTGGGCGTCGGTGGCGACATCGGCCAATTGCCACTGAAGGCCCTGCATCTCGGACAACTTCTGGCCGAACGCCGATTTTTGCGCCGTCGCGGTAACCGCCGTTTCGAGACCGTCGCGCAGCATGCCGGCGCACATCGCGGCCACATTGATGCGCGCAATGTCGATACCGCCCATGGCGGCTTTGAAAGCGCGTTCACCCGGCAGCAGGACGGCGTCGTCGCCGACGCGGCAGTCGTCGAAGCGGAAGCCGCCGGTGCCGAGCGCATGGCCGCCGAGGATGGCGTAGGGTTCGTCACGCTTTACTCCAGGCGTATCGGTATCAATCAGGAAGCAGGCGATGCCGCGCCAGCCCTGTGCAGGATCGGTTTGGGCGTAGACGCTCAGAACATCGGCGCTGGCGGCATTGGACACCCAGGCTTTGGCGCCGTTCAAAACCCAGCCATCGCCGTCCCGACGGGCGGCGCACTCAATAGCCGCCGCGTCGCTTCCGCCCTTCTCTTCCGTGAGCAGGAAGGCGCCCAGGCATTCACCGGCCATCATGGCCGGCAGATATTTATCACACTGCTCGGGGGTGCCGTTTCTGGCGATATTGCCCGCTAGGTTGTTGTGGACGGTTAGGGAAAAGGTGAAGACGAAATCCGCCGCCGCCAGTTCCTCCATCACCTGCGCCATGGCAACCGCGCCAAGGCCCACCCCCCCCTTGGACGGGTCTACCAATAAGGCGCAGAGCCCCGCCTTTCCCGCCGCCGCGAACGCCTCACGCGGATACCGCCGCTCGCGTTCCCAGGCCGCGGCGTTCGGAGCCATGACCTCGGCGGCGAATTCACGCGCGCAATCGACCGCCGCCACTTCCTCGGGCCGCAACTGCTGAAGCGTATCGCCTTCTGCCATTCCATCGTTCATGTTGTCGCCACTTCGTCCATTCGTTTTGAAACTTTTACCGCCGGACCCAGATTAGTCGTCATATGGGTGGGCTTCCAGTTTGGCGATTTCTCTGAGTTAATAAAACCTGATGGCAACTCCGGCACCCGTTCCCCTGACCGCGCGACAGGAAAAGCATGTCCTGATCAGCACGGCGATCGTCAGCGGCATGGGATTTGCCGATATGATGGCGGTCAACACCGCCTTGCCCGTCATTCAAATCGAGCTTGGCATGGATGCCGCCAGCGCCCTCTGGGTCGCCGAGGTCTATCTGTTGTTCATCGCCTCCTTGATGATGATGGGCGGCGCGTTGGGCGACCGCTTCGGCCGCCGCCGCATCCTGCGCTACGGCATCTACGCCTTCGCGGCATCATCGCTGCTCTGCGCGCTCTCGACCTCCAGCGGCATGCTGATTGCCGCCCGCGCGGTCCAGGGTGTCTCCGCGGCCTTCACGGTGCCTTCCAGCCTGGCGCTCCTGAACGCCTGCTTCCCGCCGGATCGGCGCGGCCGGGCCGTCGGCACTTGGGCGGCGATCAGTTCGCTGATGCTGCCGCTTGGCCCGTTGCTCGGCGGAGCGGCCGTCGATCTGCTCTCCTGGCATTGGATCTTCCTGATCAACATCCCGCTCTGCGCCGCCGCCGTGGTCGTGCTGCGCGGCGTGCCGAGACCACCCTTCGATCCGCCGGGTTCCGCCCGTCTGGACATAGCCGGTATCATCGGCATGACAGGCAGCCTGGGCACGCTGGTATTCGGTCTCCTGGAGGGCGCTCGCCGGGGCTTCGGCGACGACCTGGTGGTGGCGTCCCTGGCCGCCGCCGCCGTCCTGCTGCCGCTTACCCTCATCGTCGAAGCGAAAAGCCGGGAGCCCATGCTGCCGCTTTGGATGTTCCGGCGGCCCGAGTTCGTGACGGCGAATTTGCAGACTTTCCTGTTCTTCTCCGGTTTTCAGGGCGCCATGTTCCTCATGCCGTTTTTTTACATCCAGGTTTTCGGCTTCAGCGCCCTGCAGGCGGGCGCCGCGGGATTGCCGATCTCCGCCGCCATCATTGTTCTCTCCCGCCCGGTCGGGCGGTTGATGGACCGCATTGGCGCGGGCCCCCCGCTGGCCGTGGCACCGTTTGTCGTCGCTGCGGCGCTTTATGCGTTGGCGCAAGCGCCGGCCAATGGACTGTTCCTGGAAGACGTTCTGCCCGCCGTCATCGTCATGTCGATTGGCTTGGGGTTCTTCGTCACGCCGATTACGACGGTGGCCATGAACGCCGCGGGCGAAGGGCGCAGCGGGTTGGCCTCGGCGGTCAACAACACCGTGGCCCGCGTCGCCGGCCTGATTTCCATCGCGATATTGGGCGTCGTACTGTCTTCTGGGTTCGCGGGCCATCTGGGCCCCCTCCTCGGCCCGCTCGACCTCAACGCCGACCAAAGCGCCGCCATTGCTGCCCAGGTTCAGCGCCTCGGCGCCATCACCCCGCCCGAAGGCCTGACGGGACCGCAAACGGAAACCTTCCGCGAGTTGGTCCGCCAAGCCTTTGCCGGCGGCTTCCATGATGCGATCACGACAGCCGCCGCCTTCATGTTTTTCGCAGGCATCGTCGGTCTGATGAGCTTTCGGACGTTCAAACCCGCTGGTGCTGAGAAGTGATTAGGAGCGCGCCTGCTTGATGTAAAAGCGCAAGGCCGCGCCGCCGGGGCCGTAGCTGAGGAGATCGTCGCTGGTGCGGATATAGGCCCGCTTGAGCGATTTCAGGACGGGGTGGGTCTTGAGACTGGTGGCGAGGTGAGCGACGACGTTATCGCCGGGCCTGAGGACACGGGGCCAGGGTTTATTGTCGTGCAGCAGGGGTTCGTGCACCGCGACCTGCGGCGTTTCGAACCAGCCGGCCAAGCCGACCTCGGTCACCGTGATGGTGGTCTCACCCTCGTTGAGCACGTCGATGCAAAAACCGAAATCGGCAATCGCCTTCTTGCCCAGTTTGGCCAGGTCGCTCGGGCTGTTACTCAGGGCAATGGCGTCACCGGCGAAAGCGTAAGCGATCTTCGGCCGCACCCGCACCCGGGTGATGGGCTCCGCCACAACGGCGGCGTCCGCCGCGTCGCTCCGCAGGAACGGCGGGCGGAGATTGCTGACTTTGCCTAAGAACGCCAAAGGCATGCGGACCGGCCCTCGATTAATTGCGTCTCCGAGTTTAACGCTCCGTTTGGCTGACGTCACGCACGGCGCCGCGCGCGGCACTGGTTGTCAGTGCGGCATAGGCCCGAAGCGCACCGGAAACCACCCGGTTGCGCCCCCTCGGCGTCCAGGCCTGGGGTCCAAGAGCTTCCATTTTTTCGCGCCGTTCCGCCAATTCCTCGTCCGTCAGGTCGACGCTGAAACCGCGTGCCGGAATATCGATCTGGATGATGTCACCGTTCTCGACCAGGCCGATGGCGCCACCTTCGGCGGCTTCGGGTGAGATGTGGCCAAGGCAGAGACCGGCGGTGGCGCCCGAGAAACGGCCATCGGTCACCAGAGCGGTGCCTTTGTCGATGCCGGTGCTCTTGAGGTAACTCGTCGGGTAGAGCATTTCCTGCATGCCGGGGCCGCCCTTGGGGCCTTCGTAGCGGATGACGACGACGTCGCCCTCCTCCACTTCACCGCCGAGGATGCCGGCACAGGCCGCGTCCTGGCTCTCGAAGATCCGCGCGGGGCCGGAGAATTTGAGGATTTCCTTAGGCACGCCCGCGGTCTTCACGATGCAGCCGTCGGTGGCGATGTTGCCGTAGAGCACCGCCAGCCCGCCGTCTTTCATATGGGCATTTTCAAAATCGCGGACGACGCCGCTTTCGCGATCAAGATCGAGATCCCAGCGTTTGTCCTGACTAAAGGCGGTCGAGGATCGCACCCGGCCCGGTGCCGCCATGAAGAATTGTTTCACGGCATCCGACGGATTGCGGCTGGTGTCCCATTGCTCGATCGATTCGCCGATGGTCGGCGAATGGACCGTGGGATTGTCGGTGTGGAGCAGGTTCTGTCGTTCGAGTTGACCCAGAATGGCGTGAATGCCGCCGGCGCGGTGGACGTCCTCCATGTGGACGTCGGGCGCGCTGGGCGAAACCTTGCACAGGTGGGGCACGCGGCGGGACAAGCGGTCGATATCGCTCATGGTGAATTCGATGTTGCCTTCGTTCGCCGCCGCCAAAAGGTGCAGAACGGTGTTGGTCGAGCCGCCCATGGCAATGTCGCAGGTCATGGCGTTCTCGAAACCATTGAAGTTGGCGATCGAACGCGGCAACACGCTTTCGTCGTCCATTTCGTAGTAGCGCCGGGTCATTTCGACGATGGTGCGGGCCGCCTCGAGGAACAACTCCTTGCGGTCGGCGTGTGTCGCCAACATGCTGCCGTTGCCCGGCAGGGCCAAACCGATGGCCTCGACCAAGCAGTTCATCGAATTGGCGGTGAACATGCCGGAACAGGAGCCACAAGTCGGGCAGGATTCTTCCTCCAGCGTCTGAACGTCCTCGTCCGATACCTTGGTGTCGGCGGCGTCGATCAGCGTACGGGCGAGATCGAAGACCTGTTCGGTGCCGCCGACTTTGGCGGCGCCGGCTTCCATCGGCCCGCCGGTAACGAAAATAGTCGGAACATTGAGACGCATGGCGGCCATCAACATGCCCGGCGTGATCTTGTCGCAATTGGATATGCAGACCATGGCGTCGGCGCAATGGGCGTTGACCATGTATTCGCAGGCATCAGCGATCAGTTCGCGCGACGGCAGGGAATACAGCATGCCGTCATGGCCCATGGCGATGCCGTCGTCGACCGCGATGGTGTTGAATTCCTTGGCGACGCCACCGACCTTTTCGATTTCCCGCGCCACCAATTGTCCGAGGTCTTTCAGGTGAACGTGACCCGGCACGAACTGGGTAAAGGAATTGGCGATGGCGATGATCGGTTTGTCGAAATCGCCGTCTTTGGTGCCGGTTGCGCGCCAGAGCGATCTGGCGGCGGCCATGTTGCGGCCGTGAGTGGTAGTGCGCGAACGATACGATGGCATTTGCCGGCTCCTGAAAATATCAAATATCGGAAGGTTTCCCTGCGATTAGTAGCCCGGATTGGCCCTGTCAGACAAGCGCTGCGGCACGATATCCACTGTATCGGACCAGTGCGTATCGATATCCTGGCGTTAATCTCAACCAACCCTAGAAATCCGCCCGCTGCATCCCCAAGTATTAACGGTGATGCGGCATTTGCTTTATGCCGGCGCGGCGCTGCACTAAAGTTCAGCGGAAGCGATTTTTGTTTGCCGGGAGTCCGATATGAAATACGCCGCCTTTGTTGCACTGGGAGTATTCGCGGTCTCCCCCGCCGCGGCATTCAAACCCGCCGATCTCGATAAATTCAAAAGCACCAACGAATGCGTGCAGTGCGATCTGCGCCGGGCCAATTTAAAGGCCGGACTGTATCAAAAGGCGAAACTGGTCAAATCGAACCTGCGGGATGCAGACTTGAAAGGCGCAAATCTCTCCGGCGCCGATCTCACCGGTGCGCAATTAAGGCGCACTGACTTGGAAAAGACCAATCTTCAGGGCGCCCTTCTTATCTCGGCCGATCTGGTCGCCGCCGATCTGGAAAAATCCAACCTGCGGGGCGCCGACCTGACCCGCGCAGATGCGCGCGACGCGGACATGGACAACGTCAACCTGCAAGGCGCCAAACTCGACAAAATCGATCTGGGACGGGCCGACCTGAAAAGATCGAACCTGCATGGCGTCAGTCTGATCGATGCCGAGCTCAAGGGCGCGAATTTCGAACGCACGACCCTGTCGGACGCCAACATGATGGGAGCGGATCTCAGCCGGGCCGACCTGGACCGCGCTGACCTGAGCGGCGCGAACATGTCGAAAACCAATCTTACCCGGGCCAAATTGAAGCGCGCCAATCTTACCGGCGCCAACTTGTCCGGCGCCGATTTTGACGACGCTATCATCAAGTTGGCGAGGTTTCCCGATGCCGACCTGAGGGGCGCCAAGAACCTCGAGCAGGAACTTCTGGACACCGCTTGCGGCAACGGCAAGACCAAACTGCCCAAAGGATATACAATAAAGCCTTGCTCATGATCTAAGGTGTTCACCTGATGGCGAAGAAGGCTAATATATCACTACACTAATATATTCCCGGTTCACCCCCCGGCTGATTTGAAACGCCCGCAGGCAAGGTGAAGAATGGCGCAATTTGACGAAATCGACCGCCGCATCCTGGATTTCCTTCAAACCAACGGACGGATGACCAACCGTGAGCTTGCTGCTTCGGTCGGCCTTTCCGCGGCGCCCTGCTGGCACCGTGTGAAGCGCTTGGAAAAACTCGGCGTGATTGACGAATACCGGGCCGTGTTGTCGGCGTCGAAGCTGAAACGTCATATCAAGGTTCTGGCCGGCGTCACACTGACCACCCGTACGCCGGCTGCCCGCGACGCTTTCGAGAGCCGCATCCTCGAACTGCCGGACATTCTCGAATGCTATTGGGTTGGCGCCGAGCACGACTACAAACTGATCGTTTCCGCCACTGATCTGCAATGCTATGAGCGTTTTCTGCGCGACGAACTTCTGTCCCTTCCGAGCGTCGACAACGTCCAAAGCGAAGTGACGTTGAAGGAGGTCAAGAACACCACCGCGCTATCGCTCGACGCCTTCCTCGATCAGCCGCAACAGGAAGACGAGGAAGACGCCGCGTCACAAACCGATAGTCGGGTCGCGTAAACGCCAAATATGAAATGGACCCCGGCATGCGCCGGGGTGACGTTAGTGAGGTCGGTTAATCTCCACCGTCATTCCGGCGCATGCCGGAATCCATTTTGTTTTTTCCTATAACCGCTCCAATGCCGCCGACAGCTTGTCCCGCGCTTCCTCGGCATCGGCGCGCCGGGTTTTCTGCTCCTCGATAACGTGGGCCGGTGCTTTGGCGATGAAATTCTCGTTTGCGAGTTTCTTATCGATCTTGGAGATTTCCGACGCCATCTTCTCGACCTCGCGGTTCAACCGGCCGCGCTCTTGCTCGAGGTCGATGACGTCCGCCAAGGGCAGAACGAGGGTGGCCTCGTCATGCACGATCTGAACGGTGCCGTCCTTGACTTCCGCCGCGCCAAGCTCCGCCGTTTCAAGTCGCGCCAGGCGCAGGATCAGGTCCTTGCTGGCGGCCAGTCGGGCAGCGCTCTCCTCCGACGCGCCGTCGAGCACAAGCGGGATCTTCGAGCCGGCCGGAACGTTCAGCTCCGAGCGAACCGCACGGACCTGCGTTATCAGCCGGATCACCCAGTCCATCTCCTGGTCCGCTTGCCGATTGGCCAGCTCTTGCGGCAATTTCGGCCAGGCGCTGCGGATCAGCGGACGATCGGCCCGGTCGCCCATGTGCTGCCAGAGTTCCTCGCTGATAAACGGCATGAACGGGTGCAGCAGCAGGATCAATTGATCCAGCGCCCAGGCGCAGGTGGCGCGGGTTTCCCGCTTCGCCGCTTCATCCTCGCCCATCAACAACGGTTTGATGAACTCGAGATACCAGTCACAGAACGTGCCCCAAGCCACCTGATAGAGCGCGCCGGCAGCTTCATTGAACCGGTAGGTGTCAAGGGCGGTGTCGACGCGGGCTGTCAGTCGCGTCATCTCGCCGACGATCCAGCGGTTTACCGTGTGCTCGACTGTGGCGGGGTCGAAGTCGGCGACGGGCCGGCATTCGTTCATTTCGCAAAACCGCGCCGCATTCCAAAGCTTTGTGGCGAAGTTCCGGTAACCTTCCACGCGGGCGGGCGCGAGGCGGATATCACGGCCTTGGGCCGCCATGGCGCTTAGGGTAAAGCGCAAGGCGTCCGCGCCGTACTGTTCGATCAAATCCAAGGGGTCCATGATATTGCCCTTGGACTTGGACATCTTCTGGCCCTTTTCATCGCGCACCAGGGCGTGGATGTAGACCGTATGGAACGGCACTTCCTTCATGAAATGGATGCCCATCATCATCATGCGGGCGACCCAGAAAAAGATGATGTCGAAGCCCGTGATGAGGACGTCGGTCGGATAGTAGCGCGCCAACTCCGGCGTTTCCTCGGGCCAGCCGAGCGTCGAAAACGGCCACAGCGCCGAGGAGAACCAAGTGTCGAGCACATCCTCGTCGCGCGTCAATTCGGTTTCGGCGCCGTAGTGCGCCCGGGCTTTATCCAACGCTTCGGCTTCCGTCTCGGCGACGAATAGTTCGCCATCCGGGCCGTACCAGGCCGGTATCTGATGACCCCACCACAGTTGGCGGGAAACGCACCAGGGCTGAATGTTGCGCATCCACTCGTAATAGGTCTTGGTCCAATTTTCCGGCACGAACTTGGTCTTGCCCTGTTCGACGGCCTCGATGGCCGGTTTGGCAAGCGTCGCGGCGTCGACGTACCATTGATCCGTCAGCCACGGTTCGATGACGACGCCCGACCGGTCGCCGTAGGGCACCGTGTGTTTGTGGTCCTCGATTTCGGCCACAAGGCCCTGGGCTTCAAGATCCGCCACGATCCGTTTGCGTGCGTCGTAGCGGTCCATGCCGCGGTAGGCGTCCGGTATGTCGCCGGCCTCGTCGCCGGCCAGGATCCTGGCGTCGCGGTCGAGCACGTTGATGACCTCAAGGTCATGCCGCTTGCCGACTTCGAAATCGTTGAAATCGTGAGCCGGCGTAATCTTGACCGCACCGGATCCCTGTTCCGGGTCGGCGTATTCATCGGCAACGATGGGAATGCGCCGGCCGACCAGTGGCAGGACGGCGTAACTGCCGATCAGGTCGGTATAACGTTCGTCGTCCTTGTGAACCGCCACCGCGGTATCGCCCAGCATGGTTTCCGGCCGCGTCGTCGCCACGGTGACGAATTCACCATCCTTGCCCTCAAGCGGATATTTAATGTGCCACAAATGCCCGTCGACATCATGCTGTTCGACTTCGAGGTCGGAAATCGCCGTGTGCAGCTTGGGGTCCCAATTGACCAGCCGCTTGTCCTTGTAGATCAGATCCTGGTTATAGAGTTCGACGAAGACCTTGCGCACGGCGTCCGACAGACCATCGTCCATGGTGAAGCGCTCGCGCGACCAGTCGCAGCTGGCACCCAGACGACGCAACTGTCCGGTAATGGTGCCGCCTGATTCCTCTTTCCACGACCAAACCTTTTCGATGAACTTTTCGCGGCCGAGATCGTGCCGGCTGATGCCGTCGGCGTCGAGTTGCCGCTCAACCACCATTTGCGTCGCGATACCGGCGTGATCCATGCCGGGCTGCCAGAGCGCATCCCGGCCCCGCATGCGGTGAACGCGAATAAGGACGTCCTGCAACGTGTTGTTGAGGGCGTGGCCCATATGCAGACTGCCGGTCACGTTGGGCGGCGGTATGACGATGGTATAGGGGGAGGCGTTGCCCGGCGCTTCGGCGCCCGTCTCGATGGGATTTCCGCAGGCAAAAGCGTCGGAATTTTCCCATTCCCGGTAATGTTTGGCTTCCAGTTCGCGGGGCTGATAGGTCTTTTCCAGCATCGCGCTCGTCCTCACTATTCTAAAACCCGCGGTACGGCATCCAAGCCGACGGACCGCTTGTTCACAAAGTCTACAATTTCAAATTGGGGGCGTCAGACACCGGACCGCGGATACGGCCGCCGCCTCGACACCGACACAGCGGGACAAACTAGTCTTCGTCGGCGTGACCTGCAAGCTTGGAGATTTCCCGTTCAACCGCGCGGTTGACGATGGCTTCGAGGTTGGTATCCAGCCATTCCTTCAACATCGGCCGCAGAAGCTCTTTCACCAATTCTTCAAGCGTCCGTCCCGCACCACCCAAGGGCACACCCTTGGCCTGGGTGACGGCGCCCGCGAATTGGGTAAACGCCGATGCCGCCGCCACCGCCGTGACGTCGGATACCAACCCCTCCACAGCCGACAAATGTTCCGGTTGAGGTTGAGGTTCCGGCTCGGGTTCCGGCTCCGGCTCGGGCGGCGCCGGTATTTCAGCCGCAGCATCAAGATCGAGGACATCCGGTTCATCGGCCGCCACTTCCATCGTCAGATCGAGGATATCCTCCTCGGGTTCCGGTTCGGGGACGTCAAAATCCTCCTCCGGTTCGGGCATACCTTCGACGATGGCCTCTTCGGTGCCCTCTTCCTCGCCATCCTCGGAGATAATCCTGCGTATGGACGCAAGGATCTCCTCCATGGTCGGTTCTTGCTGGGTATCCGCGTCAGTCAAGTCTTCAACCTTTAATGTCCAGCATGCCTTGCCGCCACCCTACGGCAGCGACCCTTGAAAAACCACACAAACCAGAGACAAACAAGAGAATGTTCTGATATTTCAGTAATTTCACCAATCAATCGTTAACGCTCGCCCCAAACCACGTATCCCGGGCGCGCCGGTAGTTCGCGTCGGGATCATACAATTCGACATTCAAACCCAGGCTCTCGGCGGTCAAACCGCCCATCGCCGACACCAAATCAAACGACGCGACGAATTCGTCGCGTTCCGCCACAACCAAGGCTACCCGGGCATCCAGCAGTTCCTGTTCGGAATCAAGGACATCCAGAGTGGTGCGTGAACCGACGGCAAGTTCCTCGCGTACACCTTCCAAAGCGATCGAAGCCGCCCGCACCTGCTGAGTGCGCGCTTCTTTGGTGGCCTGCGCCGTGGTCAGCCGCTCCCAGGCCTGCGTGACCTGCTCACGCACCGAGCGCAAGGCTTCTTCTACCTGAATGCGGCGCTGGCTGTTGGTATGCCGGTCCTGCCGCAGCGCCGAATAGGCCCCGCCCGCCTGGTAAAGCGGGACGGAGACGGAAATACCGAGAAAAGCCGATGCCGAACGCGAGCCCCGCGCCGTGGCGTCATCAGCCTTCGTCAGATCGCCGTTGAGAGCCACCGTCGGATACAACGTCCCGAGTGTCGAACGCACGGCGTGACGGGATGCGCGTTCGGTAAATTTCGCCTGATTGAGCGTGGGGCTGTTTTCAGCCGCCAGCGACAGAGCGTCATCTTCGGTCGCCGGCATGCTCGTCAGCGGACGCGGCTTCTCGAGTTCGCCGGGAACGCTGCCGACAACCGATTGATAAGCGGCTCTGGCCGACGTCAACGTCCCTTCGGCTTGAACCCGCTGTGAAACGGCGCCCGACAAGCGGGCTTCCGCCTGGGCGACATCGGTACGCGTGATTTCACCGACCTGGAACCTGTCGCGCGTCGCCTCGAGCTGTTTCTCCAGTACCTGGACGTTATTGCGGTTCAGCGCCACCAGCGCTTGATCGCGCAACACATTCAGAAATGACGTCGCGGCCGCCAACAACACCTGCTGTTCCGTCCCAACCAACTGCGCCCGGCCGGCACTCACAAGGTTTTCCGTCTGCAGGGTCGAAGCGACGGTACGGCCGCCCCGGTAGAGTGGCTGCGTCACGGACAGTTCGACCGAATGCTGGCCCAAACCAACATCGCTGGTGCGGTGCGTGTGGGTGCGTCTGTGGCCTTTGGACCCTGACAGTGAGACGGAAGGGCGCCACCCCGACAGTGCTTGCGAGACGTTTTCGTCGGTTGCCCGCAACGCCGCGCGCTGAGCCAGCAACGACGGGTTACCGTGATAGGCCGCGGCCAGGGCGTCGGCAAGCGTTTCGGCGGAAGCCGCCCCGGCCGTGCCGAGGGTGGCCGCCAAAGCGGCGCCAGCAAACAGAGTTTTCGCTAGTTTGAGCGGGGAAACGTCGAAAGATGTGGGCGCCGCGGCAAAGCGGGCAATCTCCCAATAGGGATCGGACATAAAGGTCTTCCTTCTTGTACGCCTTGCCGCGAATGCTCTGAACGTAATAAACGAATATCCCGATCTACCATGCTCGCGACGACGCAACAGGCCAGCTCCATCCCGCCAAATGACGTAATGCAGCAAAAACAATTCCAACAACCCTCTCCCCATACGGGTCCGCCCCATGATGCCTAGCCAAACGGCTTCATATGCGTCGTCTACTAGATATAGTACGTTAGACGAACAATATTCGCAACATGTCCTGTAAAATAGACGTTTGTCCCGATTTGGGATTGGATTGTTTGGAATATTTGGCGCTTGGGCCAGCCAAACGCAATAGGCCGCCGCTGAAATATTCAACGGCGGCCCAAGTATTGCGGATTTGGATCGGCAATTAGGCCGATTTGATCCCTTCGAGGAAGTTCTCGACCTCGGAACGCAAGCCATGGAAGCGTTCCGACAGTTCGCGGGAGGCGTCGAGGACGTTGCCTGACGCTTGTCCGGTTTCCTCCGAGCCGCTCTTGACGGTCACGATGCTCTCGGCGACCTCTTGGGTGCCGCTTGCGGCCTCCTGAACGCTGCGGCTGATCTCGCTGGTTGCGGCGCCCTGCTCCTCCACCGCCGAAGCGATGTTGGTGGCGATTTCGTTCATTTCGGAAATCGTCTGGCCGATGGCCCCAATGGCGCTCACCGCCTCCTGGGTTGTCCCTTGGATGGAGCCGATCTGGGCGCTGATATCCTCGGTCGCCTGGGCCGTCTGGCTGGCCAGGTTCTTGACTTCCGAGGCGACCACGGCAAAACCCTTGCCGGCATCGCCGGCGCGGGCCGCTTCGATGGTCGCGTTTAACGCTAACAGGTTGGTCTGGTTGGCGATGTCGTTAATCAGATCGACCACCTCGCCGATGCGCTGTGCACCGTCCGCCAGATCGCTGATCGTCTGATTGGTGCTGTCGGCGGTGCGCACCGCTTTTGCCGAGATTTCAGACGAATGCGTAACCTGTCGGCTGATTTCGCTGATCGAGGACGACAGCTCCTCGGCGGCACTTGCCACCGTCTGGACACTGGCCGTTGCCTCCTCGGCAGCAGACGCTACGGTCACGCTTTCGTCCTGGGTCCGTTTGGCGATCTCCGTCATGGTCTGGGCGGAAGACTCCATCTCGGTGGAACTCGAGGCTACCACACCAAGAATCTCCTCGACGGTGTCGCCGAAACCCGAAGTCAGGCCATCCATGCGTTCCTGACGCGCCTGACGTTCGGCGTTCTCTTCCGCCTCGCGTTGACGTTCGGCCGCTTCGCGTTGCTGCCGTTCCTCTGCGGCCTTCCGTTCATCTTCCTCAAGCCGGCGTTTTTCGATCGCGTTGTCCTTGAAGATCTGGACGGCCCGGGCCATTTCGCCGGTTTCATCCCGCTTGTCCAACCCCGGAATATCGATTTCCAGGTTGTCCTTGGTGATGTCGTCCATCACGCCGATCATCGATTTCACCGGATTGACGATGGAGCGCGACGTGAAGAAGACGATAACGGCGGCCAGCCCCAGGCCCGCAATCAGCAGGATCCACTGCAGCGTCATCAGGGCTTCGGCGTCACCGGCGACCGCGTCGCCATCGTTGGTCATCAACAGTTTTTGGTTGTCGACCATGCCGCCGCTGCGGCTGCCGTCGGCGCTCGCCGGGCCCGCCAATGTCGTCATCAGCTTACCGGCGCGAGGGGCCGCTTCGGTGACGAGCAGATAATTGGCCATATTCCATTTCTTGGAACCGCGAATGGCGAACATCTTGGGCGGTAAGGGTGCGAATTCGCCGCGCATTTTCGAAAGTTCCTCAAACGCGACGCTTTGCTCCGCGGTCAGCAGGTGAGCGGTCGACTGAATATTGCCGAACGCCTTTTCGTTCTTTGTCCAAAATCCTTGGAAGATTTTCGCGAACTTGGCGTCGCCGGTCAGCAGAAAGGCGCGAATGTTGGCCAGGCCGAGGCCGAAACTGCCCCTGAAATTCGCCATATGCAGGAACAGCAGCTTGCGCTGTTCGTCCGCGGTTTCCTGAACCTCGAGATCAATCATCTTGGTAATCAGGCCGACGATCTTCGCTGCCCTCGGCGCCGCCTGATCGACCAGCATCTTGGTCGCGGGCTGTTCGTCCACCGTGTGGGCGATCGCCTCGACTTTCTGTTGTGCTACTCTAAATTCGGCCAACACCTCTTTGAAATTACTCCATTTTTTAATGTTGGTTGGATTTGTCCAGGTAGCCGATAGCCGATCCATGTCGGCCGCCGTCTGATCGATGTGCGCCCACACCGCCGTGCGCTGCTTCTTGAACACCGGATTGCCGGTCAACATCCAGCCGCGCAGAGCCGCCAGACTGGCATTGATGTCGTTCATCACCGCCGAGCTGGCGGCGGCCGTCGGCATGCGCAAATCGACGATCCTTGTCGTCACCCCCCTGATCGCGGTCACCTGATACAAAGTGGCGGCGACCGCCAGGGCAAGGATCATGCCCACTGCCGCAAAGCCGAGCACCAAACGGCCACGGATACCAAAGTTTAGAATTTCACTGATTCTGGTCATTTCGAACAACCCCAATAACGTTGCTACACCAACTGTTGCGACAGTTTGTGCGGCTAGCTATTGAGTGATGTCGGTTCGGACCCCCATCCGAACCAAGACCGCCTTAGAAAGGCAATCGCACCAAATACGACTACTCAGGCAACTAAGCCCTCGAACTACGCAAGAGTTGTTCCGTGCCTATCCGGTTGACGCAGACACCCGCTACATCTAGTATCTGTCCA
>CAZGTM010000045.1:0-28162 GCA_964528595.1 uncultured Rhodospirillaceae bacterium | reverse complement strand
ATCAGGGCGTAGGTCAGCAAATCGGAGTTTTCCAGACTGCGGTCGATTTCCGCCTTGCTGAAGACCGCGCAGGTGACGTCCTCGTGGGCGACCGCCGTGGCCGAGCGACGGGCATTGTCGACAAGCGCCATTTCCCCCAGGAAATCTCCGCGGCTGAGGGTTTCGATGACGATTTCTTCACCATTGCGTTCGGTAACGATATCCACCGATCCGTTCTGTAGGAGATAGGCTTCCGATGCTTCATCACCGGATTTGAAGATCGTCGTGCCCTTGGCGAATTCGCGATACTGCAGTTCGTCTTCGGCTGACATTGCTGATGCCCCCAATCCCTCGATCAGGAAAAAGATAACGCTCTACTAGGCGGTGGTCCATACGCAAGATTACGGTTTCATCTCGGCTAAATCGTTCCAGACGCGCTGGTCGACCAGTTTGCCGTCCGCCACCGTAAAGCGGTCGATGAAACGGATACCCTCGAACGGGCTGCCGTCGGGCCACTCGCCGTAGAGCGTGCCGTAGCAGTAGACCGCGCGGCCGCCTTCGCCGACCGTCTCGTCGAAGCGCTCATAGCTTTTGCCGACGGAACGGTAACGGTCTCTGGCCCACTCGACCAGTTCCGCCGGTTTGGAGAATTCAACGCCACCCGGGAAAATCATGACGAAGCCATCTGCCAGATACGTGGCTGCTTTTTCCAAGTCGCGCGCTTCCATGGCGGCCAGATAGTCCTGCACGATTTGGCTCGGGTTTTGTCCGCTCACGGCACTCTCCTTGTGGATCGGCTGGAAATTCGATGTAGTCTATAAGACTATTGGCGGTGGCCGAAGGGCCGCCTGGTGGAAAAGCTGGAAAATTTTCGTGACGCAAACCTTGGCGGAAAAAATCATTGCCCGCGCCGCCGGCAAGGACCGCGTGGCGGCGGGTGACATCGTCACCTGCCGGGTGGATCTGGCGATGATGCACGATTCCGGCGGACCCCGACGCGTCGCGCCCATTCTGGAGCGCCTGGGGGCCGAGGTCTGGGACCCGGACTGCGTTGTCGTCGTCACCGACCACTACGTGCCCGCCGTGGACGCCGAAAGTGCCGCCATCCTCGACCTCACGCGAAAATGGGTAACGGCCAATCACGTCGACCGTTTTCACGACATGCAGGGCATCTGCCACGTCGTGCTGCAGGAAAACGGCCATCTTGCCCCCGGCATGTTCGTCGTGGGCGGCGACAGCCATTCACCTTCGGGCGGTGCGGCGGGCTGTTTCATGTTCGGCGTCGGCGCCACCGACATGGCCGGCGTGCTGGTGACGGGCGAAACCTGGATCAAGGTGCCCGGCACCATTCGTCTTAATTGGCGGGGCGCTCTCGGTCACGGCGTCTCGGCCAAGGACATGATGCTGGCAGCCTGCGCCCGGCTCGGCATGGGCGGCGGCGGATACCAGGTGGTGGAATACGCCGGCGCGGCGATTTCGGCGCTCGGCATGCCCGAACGCCTGACGCTCTGCAACATGGCGGCCGAGTTGGGTGCGCAGACCGGCATCATCGCCGCCGACCGGACCACGGCGGATTACATCCGGGCGGCGGGCGGCGACCCCGGCGACATCGACCACTGGCAGGGCGACGACGATGCCGACTATCTCGAAAGCCATGACTTCGACGCCGACGATCTGCCGCCTTTCGTCGCCGCTCCCCATTCGCCGGCCAACGCCGGACCGGTCGGCGATCACGCCGGCGAGGCCGTCCAGCAGGCCTACATCGGCGCCTGTACGGGTGCCAAACTGGCAGACCTCCGTATGGCCGCCGGCGTGTTGGCGGGGAAACAGGTGGCGCGAGGCGTGCGTCTGTTGATCGCCCCGGCGTCGACCCGGACCACGGCCGACGCGGCGGCCGACGGCACGCTCGCCACATTGACGGCGGCGGGCGCCATCCTGATGCCGACGGGCTGCGGCGCCTGCGCGGGCTACGGTGCCGGCGTGCTGGCGGAAGGCGAAACCTGCATCGCCTCGACGGCGCGCAATTTCCAGGGACGCATGGGGCACCCCGGCTCGAACGTCTATCTGGCATCGCCCTATACCGTTGCGGCGTCGGCGGTGGCGGGACACATCGCCGACCCCCGCGATATGTTGTCGGAGACGGGCTCGTGAGCGGCGAGGGCGGGCGCGCCTGGATCTTCGGCGACGACATCGATACCGATGTGCTGGCGCCTGGGCTCTACATGAAGGGCTCGATGGAGGAGATGGCGAGCCACTGCCTGGAGGCCGTCGATCCCGATTTCGCCGCCAAGGTCGCGCCGGGAGACGTCGTCATCGCCGGGGAGAACTTCGGCATCGGCTCATCACGCGAACAGGCGGCCCAGGCGCTCAAGATGCTCGGCGTTGCTGCCGTTGCGGCACGCTCCTTCGGCGGTATTTTCTACCGCAACGCCCTCAACTTCGGTCTGCTGGCCGTCACCTACGAGGGAGCGATGACGATCGCGGCGGGCGACCGGGTGACCGTCGACGGCGCGGCAGGGGGGATTGCCAACCTCACGTCCGGGACTACAATTTCTTGTGATCCGGTGCCGCCGCATCTTCTCGATATGATTGCCGCAGGCGGATTGGTGCCGCACCTGGAACAACGCCTGAAAGCCGAGCGGGAAAACCAAGAGACATGAACCACACGAGCCTTTCCACCCAGCTGGCCGGCGACGGGATCGTCACCGCCCCCGGCGTTTACGATGCCCTGAGCGCCGTTCTGGCCGAACAGGCCGGTTTCGCCGCCGCCTATCTCTCGGGCGCCAGCATCGCCTATTGCCGCTTCGGCCGACCTGACATCGGGCTGGTCGGCATGAGCGAGGTGGCGGATACCCTTTCCACCATTTCCGAACGTACCGAACTGCCGCTGATCGTCGATGCCGACACGGGCTACGGCAATGCCCTCAACGTCCAGCGCACCGTGCGGTTGTTCGAACAATCGGGCGCCAACGCCATCCAGTTGGAAGACCAGACCCTGCCCAAGCGCTGCGGTCATCTCGCCGGCAAGGTGTTGGTCCCGGCCGCCGAAATGGCGGGCAAGATCAAGGCCGCCACGGATGCCCGCCGCACGCCCGAAACCCTGATCGTCGCCCGCACCGATGCCATCGCGGTCGAAGGCTTCGAGGCGGCGCTCGACCGGGCCGAGGCTTATCTGGAGGCCGGGGCCGATATCCTGTTCGTTGAAGCGCCACGCGATCCGGCGGAAATGCAATCCGTCGTGTCGCGTTTCCAGGGGCGGGCTCCCCTGCTCGCCAACATGGTCGAAGGCGGCAAGACGCCCCTGAAATCGGCATCCGAGCTTCAGACCATGGGCTTCTCGGTGGTGATCTTCCCCGGCGGTCTGGTGCGCACCATCGCGCGAACGGCCCAGGACTATTTCGCCAGCCTCAAGGCGCACGGCACCAACGATCCCATGCGCGAGCGCATGTTCGACTTCGACCAACTCAACGAACTGCTGGGCACGGCTGACATGCTGGAAGCCGGCGCGGCTTACGATGCCGCCAATTTCGAGGATAGCGATGATTGATCCCGTCACCCTGGCTGTCCTCAAGGGCCGTCTGGAACAGATCGCCGACGAGATGGACGCGACGTTGTTCCGCAGCGCCTTCAACCCCATCATTGCCGAAGCCCACGACGCCTCCCACGGGCTCTATGACGCCGCAACGGGCGAAACCCTCGTACAGGGCAAGTCGGGCCTGCCCATCTTCGTCGGCGCCATGTCGTTCGCGGTCAAGGCGGTGATCGACAAGGCGGCCCGCGACGGCGACTTGGCGGACGGCGACGTCTACATCTTCAACGATCCCTACGACGGCGGCACCCACCTCTCGGACTTCAAGCTGGTGCGGCCTTATTACCGCGACGGCGAGTTGTTTTGTTACCTCGCCTCGGTTGGGCACTGGCACGACGTCGGCGGCAACGTGCCGGGCAACTACAATCCGGCGGCGACCGAGAGTTTTCAGGAGGGCATGCTGATCCCGCCCGTGAAACTGTTCGAGGCGGGCGACTTCCGCCAGGACATAGTCGACATTATGCAGGCCAATTCGCGCCAGCCCGGCAGCCTCTACGGCGACCTCAACGGCCAGATCAACGCGCTGGAACTCGGTGAAAAACGCTTGTCGGCGCTGCTGGACGAATACGGCGACGCCACCGTCAGCGAGGCCTTGGTAGAATTGCAGGCGCGCGCCACCCGCCTGATGCGCGCCAACATTTCCGAACTGCCGGACGGCACCTATTCCTGCGACGACTGGCTGGACAACGACGGCATTGTCGACGAGCCCCTCAAGATCGCCCTCGACCTGACCATCGCCGGCGAGGAAATGACGCTGGATTTCTCGCGTTCGTCGCCGGCCTGCGCCGGCCCCGTTAACATCGCGCGTTCGACGGCGGTGGCGTCCGTCTACGTTGCGCTGAAGCATGTCTTCACCGAGGTTCCGGCCAACGCCGGCGTGCTGCAGCCTATCGATATCGTCATTCCGGACGACACTTTGCTTGCGGTCAAGGCGCCCAAACCGGTCGGCGGCTATACCGAGACCATCCTGCGCATTATCGACGTCGTTTTCGGGGCCGTGGCCCAGGCGGCGCCGGAGCGCTCCAACGGTTGCGCCTACGGCACCATCAACGCCCTGTCGCTGGCCGGGCACCGCCGTGACGGGCGGCGCTGGGTGATGTTCAGCTTTTTCGGTGGCGGCCACGGCGGCCACCCGGAAGGCGATGGCCTCAACCACGGCAACGCCCCCATTTCAACGGCAACCATCCCGCCCATCGAAATTCTCGAAGCGGCCTACCCGATGTTCTTCACGCAATGGGCGCTCAGGCCCGACAGCGGCGGCCCGGGCCGTCATCGCGGCGGCTTGGGCGCGATCTACGAAATCGAGCTGCTGGAGGAAGACGCCGACGTCTTCCTGTTCGGCGAACGCGGCCGCTACGCTCCGCCCGGTATCGAGGGCGGCGGCAGCGGCGCAATCAACCGTTTCTTCTATGAGACCGATGACGGTCAGGCCGAACCGCCGATGGCCTCCAAGATGGTCGGCATCAAGATCTCCAGAGGCCAGCACCTTCATCTCGAAACGCCCGGCGGGGGCGGTTACGGACCGGCGTTGACACGCGATCCGGCGGCGGTGGCGCGCGACGTGAAATTGGGCTACGTCAGCGTTGACGGCGCGGTCGAGGATTATGGCGTCGCCCTGACGTCCGACGGCGAGGTCGATGATGGAGCGACCCGAGCCCTGCGACGCGAGGCCGCGCAATGAGCGAGACCTCGAAGTACGTTGTCGGCGTCGATGTCGGCGGCACCTTCACCGATGTTTTTTTTCTCGACGAAGCCACCGGGCGCTGCGACGTCGCCAAGGTGCCCTCGACGCGGCCCGACCAGTCGGTCGGGTTTATCGAAGGGATCCGGTCGGGCGTCGAGGGCTTTGGCGAGATCGCCACGGTCGTTCACGGCACCACGGTCGGCACCAACGCATTGCTGGAAAGAAAAGGCGCTCGGACCGGCATCATCACGACGGCCGGATTTCGCGATGCCCTGGAAATGCGCCGGCGCGACCGGCCAAACACCTGGGGGCTGTGGGGTCAGTTCGAACCGGTCGTGCCTCGTGATCTGCGCCTTGAGGTGGCCGAACGCACCCTGGCCGACGGCACGGTGCATGCCGCCGTTGATCCGGCCGAGGTCAAGGCGGCGGCAAAAAAATTGCTCGAAGCCGGCGTCGAGAGCGTCTGTATCGTCTTCATCAACGCCTACGCCAACACCGCCAACGAAGCCAGCGCCTCCGCCGCCGTGCGAGAGGTTTGGCCCAACGATCATATCGTCGCCTCCTCCGAAATTCTGCCGGAGATCCGCGAGTTCGAGCGGACTTCGACAGCGACCTTGAACGCTTATCTGCAGCCGCCCATAGGCAATTATCTGCATCGTCTGGAGACGGCCCTGGGTGAGGACGGTTTCGAGGGCCAGGTGCTGATCGTGCAATCCAACGGGGGCGTCATGTCGGTTGATACCGCGCGGCGGCTGCCGATCCGGACTGCGCTGTCGGGTCCCGCCGCCGGCGTCATCGCCAGCGCCCACATCGCGGGTGCCGCGGGCTTTCCCAACGTCATTACTTGCGACATGGGCGGGACCAGTTTCGACGTCTCGCTGGTGGCCGCGGGAGAAAGCGCGCTAAGCGCCCAGACGGCGATTGATTTCGGCATGGTGGTGCGCACGCCGATGATCGAAATCACCACCATCGGCGCCGGTGGCGGCTCCATTGCCTGGGTCGACCGGGGCGGATTGCTCCAGATCGGTCCCGAATCGGCGGGCTCCGACCCCGGTCCGGTCTGCTACGGCCTGGGCAACGACCGCCCGACGGTGACGGACGCCAACCTCGTGTTAGGCCGCATCAACGCGGATCGGCCGATCGGCGGCAAGCTCGACCGTTTGGATGTCGAGGCCGCCAAGTCGGCGATCGCGGAGCATGTCGGTAAGGCTTTGGACCTGGACGTGATGGCGGCGGCGGAAGCGGTGATCCGCGTCGCCAATTCGCGCATGGCCGGAGCCATTCGCCTCGTTTCCATCGAACGGGGCCATAATCCCGGCGATTTCGCCGCCATGCCGTTCGGCGGCGGCGGCGCGTTGCATGCCGGCGCTCTGATCAAGGAGGTCGGCCTCAAGAGCGCCCTGGTGCCGCGTTATCCCGGCGTGACCAGCGCGCTGGGCTGCACTATTGCCGACATGCGCCACGACTTCGTCCAGACCCTGAACGGCATGCTGGACCAACTGGATGTCGATCACCTCGACCACCGCATGGCCGAACTGGCGGGGCAGGGCATGACGCTGCTGCAGGAGGCTGGCGTGACGTTCGGCGGCATCGACAGCACCTTCGAACTGGACATGTCCTATCTCGGTCAAACCCACACCGTGGACGTCCCCTTGCCGATCAGTTTCGAGGGCGGCTCCACCGGCGTGACCCGGGAGATGATCGGAGAGGCCTTCGTGGCGCGCTACGCCCAGGTTTACGGCAGGCCGTTGGAAGACATCGCCATTCGCGTTCTGAACCTAAGGGTTTCGGTAATCGGACGGCGGCCCAAGTTCGACCTGGCCATTCTGGCGCCGACCGGCGGCACGACGATCGAGGATGCCCGGCTCGGCGCGCGGCAGATCTGGGTCGAAGGCGGCTGGCGGGAAGCCAATATCTTCGAACGCTTGACATTGCCGGTCGGCGCCGAGGTCGAAGGCCCGGCGCTGCTGGAGCAACCTGACACCACGATATTCATCGAGCCCGGACTGACGGGAACCGTCGACGGCTTCGGCAACCTGGTGATCGCCCGGATTAAATAAGCCCTAGTGGATAGCCGGTAAATCGCTGGATTCCAACGTGTCGCGTGCGATGCCGTCGGCACTAAGCCGCTTCAGGCCGGCCACGAAAACCATCTTTTGCATTTTGCCTTCGCCGGGCTCGGCCTCCCCTTCGCCGATGTCGAGGTCGCCTAATAGCCTGAGCAAATGAGAAAAACACCGGAACATCTGCTCGCGATCGAGTTCCACATTTCCACCCACGGCATAACGGATGTCGGCCGTGTCGAGCAAGATGATCAGCATGAAAAACGCGGCTGAGGCCTTGCTGACAACGACGCCTGCCAGCGGGCTGGACGCGTGAATGAAGCAGTTGTTCGTCGCAATGTCGGGTGCCCCGCCGGTCGATTCCGATAAACCGTCGGTCGGGTGCGCATCCCCTTCAAGCATGTTGAAGAATACGTCGTCGGGGGAATCTGCTTCCATTAAATACTCCCTATCACCGGACCCGAGCGGCGCCAGAAAAATTTTTAAATGGTTGAGGATATCGTCGTGGTCGGAGGTCAGGGCCGTCCCGAACGCTGCATTCAACTTTGCCAGATGTATAACCGCGTCGGCCAACAATTTGGCCGCCAACGTTTCCGGCGTGATTTGCCGCGTGTCGGCGTCGGCGCCATCGAGAAAAAGATCGACGTTGCCGTAGTGCTTATAGTCGCTCCGGCTGTCGACAACGAGAGTTTCGATTGTTGTGAAAGACCGTTCCCGGGTCATAGGAGGTGTCTACTCTTTTTTGTGATTACATCAACAAATTTAATTATGGAAGGATTTGGGCCGGAATTTCGGCATCCACAATGAATTCGGAAACAAATTCCCGCCCGATGGGAGAATATTCCTACAATCGATCAAATGAAAAGCGGAAACCGCTCTAAGTCGTGCGTTTTTCCGACAACGCCCGAAGCGCTGTCAAAACCGCTTCGTCGAGGTCGGTCTCTCCCGACAAAACGTCGCGGCAAAGCTCGTCGATTTCCGCCGATTGCAGGTCATCGAGCCATTTTCGTAGGTAATAGACGGCGGACGAGGCGATCAGCGCCCGCATGCGGATGAGGGCGGCATTGCGCCTTTCGTCGGCATCGATATCCGACAGATGCCGCTCGGTTTCATCGACCAGCACCGGGACACCCTCACCCGTTGTGGCGGCGGTCTTGAGGACGGGAACGGCCCAGTCCGATTTCGGTCCGAGCGAGATGGCATCCCGCAATTGCCCGACCGTGCGCTCAGCGCCGGCCATGTCGGCCTTGTTGACGACCAGGATATCGGCGATTTCGAGGATGCCGGCCTTGACCGCCTGAATATCGTCGCCGAGACCCGGCGCGCATACGACCAATACGGTTTGGGCGATTTCCATGATCTCAACTTCGGACTGCCCCGTGCCGACGGTTTCGACGATCACGATATCGCAGCCGGCCGCATCCATGACGTCAACCACGCGCGCGGTTGCCCGCGACAAACCGCCCAGGTGGCCCCGCGCCGCAAGGGAGCGAACGAAGACATTCTCATCCGCGCCGTGTTCGGACATGCGGATGCGGTCGCCCAGAATGGCGCCGCCGCTGAACGGGCTGGTGGGGTCGATGGCGATGACCCCGATTTTGCGGCCGCGCTGCCTGAACTCGTGTATGGCCGCGTTGACCAGGGTCGATTTGCCGGCGCCGGGCGCGCCGGTGATGCCGATGACGTGGGCGTTGCCGCCATGGCCGTTGATGGCCTGAAAGACGTTGCGGGCGTCGGCGCGGTTGTTCTCGACCGCCGTAATGGCCCGTGCCAGAGCGACGCGGTCTCCCGCCAGCAAGGCCTCGCGGTAGTACTCGACAGTGCGTTTCGCCTGCCTCATTCGTCGACGTAAAGCTGGGATTTGATAAAGCCGACATAGCGCCGGGCCAGCGCCTCGGGCGTCTGGCGGCCCGGCCGGTACCAGTTGAATGACCAGTTCATGGCGCCCAGCAACATCAGGCGGAGGTCATGGCGGTTAGTTCCCTGCGGCAGCCGGAGGTCATCCAGCAGCCCGGCGAAGATGGCCTCGTAGGCGTCGCGAAAGCCGGTGATCTGGCGCCAGGCCTGAGCATCGAAGTTCTGCGGCAGATCGCGCATGACGGCTTGGAGGATGACGCTGCCCGTCAACAAGGCTTCGAGATGGGCGACGCAGGCCGTCTCCAAACGCGTCCACGGCTCCTCGACCCCGACCAGAGCGTCCTCGACCGATTGCGTGATCAGGCGCAGACCCTCCTCGTGAACGGCGATGAACAAGTCCGTCTTGGAGGGAAAGTGATAATAGATCGACCCCGCCTTCATGCCCGCCGCCGCCGCGATATCGCGCATCGAGGCGGAGGCGAAACCCTCGCTCAGGAAAATCGTCGCCGCCGCTTTAATGAGGGCGTCGCGGCGGTTGGAAGAGCGCCGTTTGATCCCTGCCGTCGGTTTGGCGTTGCTGGTTTGAAGGTTCAAGTCCGTTGCCCTCATCCTTACTTCTTGGGTTTCTTTTCCGCTTTTTCCGCTCCAAGAAACTCATACCAGCCGCCCCGGCTGCCCGGCTTCAGTTTTGGATCGCCGAGGTAACCCGATTTGAAGACCTTCCGCGCCAGGGGCGGCACAGCGTAGCGCTCGCCGCAGGTCTCGAAGAGGTATTCCTGGGCGTGATAGAAGGCGTCGAAGTTGGCCGTATCGTCGAGCATCTCAAACACGCCCATGGGCCAGCCCAGCCCCGTCTTGCACATTTCGTCGACCTCGGCCGGTCCGGCGATGCCCAGTTCGACCAGCCGCATGGCCTCCGCCAGGTAATTGTTGATGAAGCGCGTCATGAAGAAGCCCGGTGCATCGCGCACAACCACGGCTTTCTTGCGCACGGCGCCGAGGTAGGCGACGACGCGGTCAAGCGCCTGTTTGTCGGTCAATTCGCTGCGCGCCACCTCGACCAGCGGCATGACGTTGGAGGGATAGAACCAGTGCGTGCCCACCAGGCGCTCGGGCCGTTCCAGCGGGGCTGACAGTTCCGAAATCATGATGGAAGAGGTGTTGGAGGCGAAAATCGCCTCGGCCGGCGCATGTTTTTCGGCCGCCAGCAAGGCCTCGTGTTTGACGGTGACGATCTCGGGAATGGATTCGAAAACGAGGTCAGCGTCGCCCAGGCCGGCCTCGTAGTCCGTCGTGCCGTCGAGGCGCGCCAGCACGCCCTTGGCATCGTCCTCGCTGAGCTTGCCGCGCGCTACGGCCTTGCCCAGGCCGAACGGGCCGTTCTCGATCAGATTCATGCCGTGTTGGACCGATTCGTCGCGCCGCGAGACGATGGTTACTTCGGCGCCGCTGTTCTGCAGGCAGGCCAGCGCGATGCCGTGTCCCATCAGGCCGCCGCCGCCAAGGATTGCAACCTTCTTGAATTCGTTACTCATTACCGTGTTCCCTGTCTGGCTGAAACGGACCTAGTTTAATTCGCCTTTGATCATTTCGATGGCGTCCTCGGCCGAGGTGCCGGGACCGAAGATCGCCTTGACGCCCCAGTCGGACAACTGCTCGGCATCGTCCTCCGGGATGACGCCGCCACCGATCAACACGACGTCTTCAAGACCGGCGTCTTTCAGACCGGCGATGACGTCCTCGAACACCGGCATATGACCGCCGGCGGAACTGGAGACGCCGACCACGTCGACGTCTTCCTCGATGGCGGTGTTGATGATCTCCTCCGGCAACAGGAAATTTGAGAAGATCACCTCGAAACCGGCATCGCGCATCTTGCGGGCGACCAGGCGGACACCCCGGTCATGGCAGTCGTGTGTCGGCTTGGACAACAATACGCGAATGGGTTCGGCTTCCGCCGACGCGGCTTCACTCTCAGTACTCATGGGGGGCTCTCCATCCCAGGGTGTCTTTCAGCACACCCATCATTTCGCCGGTGGTGGCGTCGGCGCGGGCGGCTTGGATGGCCGCTTCCATCAGTTCGCCGCCGCCCAGTTCCTCGTAGGGTTTGGCCGCGAACTCCTCAGCCACCCGGTGGAAGTCGCCAATCGCCGTCTCGTATCTTGCCTGGTCCCGTGAGGCCCTCAATTCCTGGACGCGTTCGACGGCGACGCGTTCGGCCTCGCGGTCAACCTTGAAGATTTCCGGCTTGGCTTCCTCCTCTTCGGTGTAGCAGTTGAGGCCGACGATCTTGCGCTCGCCCTTGTCGACCATATCGCGCCAGCGGTCGGCGGAACCTTCGATCTCACGCCGCAGCCAACCAGACTGCTGGGCCGCGATGTAGCCGCCCTGCTCCTCGATGCGCTCGACCAATTGCAGTGCCTCCTGGGCCAGCTGTTCGGTCAGCGATTCGACATAGTAGGAACCGCCCAGCGGATCTGAAACGGCGGTGATGTTGGTTTCTTCCTGGATAACCTGTTGGATGCGCAGCGCCAGCGTGGCCGAATCCTCAGACGGGATCGAGAGCGCCTCGTCGTAGGCCGAAACCTCCATGGCCTGAACGCCGGAAAGAGCGGCGCCGAAGGCGTGCAGGGTGGTGCGGATCAGGTTGACCAGCGGTTGCTGGGCGGTCAGCGATGCGCCCGAGGTGTGCGTGTGGATGCGCACGTGCATGGAGCGTGGATCCTCGGCGCCCATGTCCTCGTGCATGGTCTTCGCCCAGATCTTGCGCAACGCCCGGATTTTGCAGATTTCCTCGAAGAAGTCGTTGGCCTGGGCGATCTGGAAACCGAAACGCGGCAGCGCTTCGTCCGCCTTCATGCCGGATTTCATGCAGCCCCGCACCAGGTCGATGCCGTAGGCCAGCATCAGGCCGATTTCCTGCACCGCCGTGCCGCCGGCCTCCTCGACGCCGTAGCCGAACAGGTTGGTGGTGTTCCAGCGCGGCATGTTCTTGTTGCAGTAGCTGATCAGTTCGACCGCCAGGCGGTGGCCGTTATCAGGCGGGAAGGCGCTCATGCCGACATAAGCCGACTGGTGGTACCAGTTCATCGAGTTGCCGCGCAGGTCGGCGGGACCGAGACCGCGGTCCTCGGCGTAGGCGATGTACTGGGCCAAGGCCGGCACGACCTGGTAGTAGCTGATGTGCACGACGTTCATCTTGGTCAGGTCCATGCCGTCAAATAGCCGCGCCATATCGGCCTTGCAATAGACCGCCATGCCGCATTGGCCGACCCGGCCGCGCGCCCCGGGATGGTCGGGATCGAGGCCTTCGTGGGAGACCAGGTCGTAGACCAGATTGTAGAAATTGTGGCCGAAGTAGCCGGTCATGCCCTGGGCCGAGAGATGGTCCATGCGGGAGCGCGTATCCTCCGGCAGGCCGTAGCCGATGACCGGCTGGTTGGCCCAGTTCATCAACTGGTACTGCGCCGGCAGGTTGCCGCGGGTGAAGGGGTATTGGCCCGGTGCGCCGACATCGGCGTATTCGAGATCGGCGACATCATGGGGGAAATAAGCCGTCTTGATCGGCAGCCCCGAGTGGGTTCTGGGGTCGCGCGCCTGGGCAGGCGCGCGGTTGCCAAACTTCTCAAGCATCTTTTCGTAACCGGCATCGCGCTTGGCCGCCAGTTCCTCCGAGAGGGACAGGGTCCGCTCGTCATGCATGTCGTTCTCCCGTGCCGATTTAAGTCAAACAATTGTTAGGTTAATCATATACATCGAAGAGGAGAACGTCGTCAACCCCAATAAATCTAACATAAATCGAGCCTTGATTGAACGCTTTTGATCCTGTATAGATTGCCTAACGAGCGTTATTTTAAATATAGAGCCCAGATCCAGCAAGAGTGCGACGCCATGTCAGAACACGTATACCTCGCCGCCGGTTTGCGCAGCCCCATCGGCCGCTTCGGCGGATCGCTCCAGCCCCTGCGGGCGACGGAGTTCGGCACCCAGGTGGGTAATGCCTTGCTCGACCGCAGCGGCGTCAAGCCCGCTGACATCGAACACGTCATCGGCGGCATGGTGCTGCAGGACATGACGGAATCGAATCCCGCCCGCATCGTTTCCCAGCGCATGGGCATTCCCGACGGCGTGCCGGCCTTTACGCTCAACATGCAGTGCTGTTCCAGCATGACCGCGCTGATCCAGATGGCGCAGGCGGTGAAGCTCGGGGATGTTGAGATCGGCCTTGCCCTGGGCCTCGAATCCATGAGCAACGCGCCGCACATGGTGCCGGGTTCGCGCTGGGGGCATCGGCTCGGCAGTGGCCAGTTCGTCGATACGCTGAAGGAATGCACCATGGCGGGCTCCAGCATGTGGGGTGATCCCTGGTACATGATCGATGTGGCCGAACACCACGCCAAGGAGGACGGCGTCAGCCGGGAGGCGATGGACGCCTACACCATCGTCAGCCACGACCGTGCCCTGGAGGCCATCGAGGCGGGCCGGCTGGATGACGAAATCGTGCCCATCGACGTGCCGCAACGCAAGGGCGGGAGCAAGCGCTTCGAGCGCGACGAGAACCCGCGTCCCAACATGACGGTTGAAGGCCTGGCCCAGCTTCCACCGGTGCAGGAGGGCGGGGTCATCACCGCCGGCAACGCCGCCAGCATCAACGACGGCGCCGCCGCGGCGCTGGTCTGCAGCGAAAAGGGCTTGGCCAAGCTCGGTCTCGAACCGCTGGCCAAAATTGTCATGCCGGGGACGGCGCTGGTAGGCTGCGATCCCCACTTCATGGGGTATTCCTGCGTCGACGCTCTCAATGCCGCTCTGGACGCCGCGGAAAAGAAAGTCGACGACCTCGATCTGATCGAATGCAACGAAGGTTTTTCCGTGCAACTCCTGGCCTGCCGCGACATGGGCGGTTGGGCCAGCGAGCGTTTGAACGTCGACGGCGGCTCTGTCGGCTTGGGTCACCCGGTCGGCATGTCGGGCCTGCGCATTACGATCCACCTCGCCAATGCGCTCAAGCAACGTGACCTGAAATTCGGCGCCGCCACCATTCCCGCGGGCTCCGGCCTCGGTGCCGCGGTTCTGCTGGAGGCCGCTTGATCGGCGGTCGACGCCATTGATCTGGCGCCGGGCCTGGGCGAAAATCCGCTCTTCAATTGGTGAGTGTGGCCCGCCCGCATCAAGGGGTCGGGGCGGATCGGAATAACATGTCGGACAACACATCCCGGATTTCGGGCGCGCTGATGGCGGTGGCCTCGGTCCTGCTGTTGTTGTCCGAGTATTCCTCGCGCATCGAGTTTGCCGTCGCCGGGGCCATGCTGGTCGGGGGGTTTATCGCTCTTGAATGGTTCCGGCTGCCGCTGGCCGGACAGCTTCTCGGCATCGGCGGCCTGGCCATGATCGGCGTCGCCTTCCTGGCGCCGGACCCCCTCATCCTGATTATCGACGGCCTGGAACGGGCGACCTACATGTGCGCCTTTTTCGTCCTGGTCGGCATCACGCGTGCGGCGGCGGAGGATTCGGAAATCGTCAGGCGCTGCGGCCGGCAACTGCTGGCGCAAAAACCGGGTACCAGATACCTGGCGCTCTGGACCGGCGGTACGCTTTACGGCGCGGTTATCAGCGTCGGCGTGCTCAGCCTGTTCGGATCCATGATCAAGGGCGCCAACACGCTGGCCTCGGCCGGCGGCGACGAACGCGTTCAAGCCATCCGCGCCAAACGTTCCATGATGGCGCTGATGCGGGGCTTCACCACAGCGCTTTTGTGGTCGCCCATGTCGATCAGCCTGGCGGTCGTGCTCACCTCACTCCCCAGCTTGAATTGGCAAGCCGTGCTGACGATCGGGGTCGGCATGGCCGTCGTGTTTTACTTCCTGGGATGGCAGGTCGACCGGTTGACCCACCGCCCGTCCGGTCAGGTCGTCGCACCGCCCAAGGCGGAGGACGGCTGGTCCGTTCAACTGTTCCCGCTGGTGCTGATCCTGGCCACCTTTGCCATCGCCTGGAACCTGGAACACTGGGGCGGCGTCGCCTTCATTGCCGGCGTCATGACCGGCGCACCGATCGTGTGCGCGCTGTGGCTCGCCGTCCAGGCCGTCAAGCGGCCCGGGGCGCAGCTTTTGCAGCATACCCGCCGGCGCTTCATGGTCTACGCCACCGACATGGTGCCGCAGCAGCGCATGCAGATGACCATTCTGGCGACGGCGGGTTTCGCCGGCGCCGTGATCGGCTATTTTCTCGAACCGGAAATGGTGGCCGCGGCGCTCGACTGGATCGGCGCGCCGGCCTTTGTCGTGCCGGCCCTGGTCATGGCGTTCATTATCGGCGGCGGCCTGGCCGGGCTCAACGCCATCATTACCGTCATGATCATCGGTGGCGCGCTGCCCCACCCAGAGGTTTTCGGCGTCCAGCCGGTCATTTTGGGCGCGACGTATCTGACCGCCTGGAGCCTGACGGTGGGCAACTCGCCGGTCGCCATGTCGACCCTGCTGATCGGGTCGTTCGTCGACCGCAGCGGCGCGGTTGTCGGTCTGCGCTGGAACGGCTGGTATACCTTCCTCGGCTACGCCGGCGCGTCGTTTGCGCTGGGCGCGGCTGTGGCGATTTTTCCGGCCTAAGGGAGAGACGATGTTCGACACCGATTATGATTTCGTCATCCGGGGCGCCCGTGTCATCGACGGCACGGGCGAACCGTCGGTCGCGGGCGATATTGCCGTTCATGGCGAACGAATTGCCGCGGTGGGTGATTTGAGTGACGCCCGGGGCAACACCGAGATCGATGCGGTTGGCCTCGCTGCCGCACCCGGTTTCATCGACGCCCACACCCACGACGACCGGGCGCTGCTGTCGGATCCCCTGATGACCTGCAAAGTGAGCCAGGGCGTGACCACCGTTGTGACCGGTAATTGCGGCGTCAGCCTCGCGCCCTTGGTCATCGATCAACGGCCCATCCCGCCGCTCGACCTCCTGAGCGACACGCCGGAACGCTTCTTTCCGAGGTTCCGAGATTACTACGCGGCGCTTGATGCAGAACCGGCGGCGGTTAATTCGCTGGCCCAGGCCGGCCATTCGACGCTCAGGGTCGCCGCCATGGACGACCTCGATCGTGCCGCCGATGCCGGCGAAATCAAGGCCATGCGCCGTGATCTGGAAACCGCCCTCGATGACGGCGCCATTGGGCTTTCCACGGGACTTTTCTACCAGCCCGCCGCCGCCGCCCCCACAGAGGAGGTTATCGAACTCGCCGCCTGTCTAGAATCGTACGGCGGCCTGCACACCACGCACATGCGCGACGAAACCGAGGGCGTGGCCGACTCCATCGCCGAAACGCTGGAAATCGGACGAAAGGCGCGCGTGCCCGTGGTGATCTCCCATCACAAGTGCGCCGGCGCGCCCAACCACGGACGATCGGTTGAAACCCTGGCGCTGATCGACCAGGCGCGGAAGGACCAGGCCGTCGGCCTCGACGTTTATCCCTATGTCGCGGGCTCGACGGTGCTTGATCCCAGCCGCTTCATGGGCGCCAGCAAGGTTTTGGTGACCTGGTCCGTGCCCCACCCGGAACACGCCGGACGGGATCTGGATGAGATCGCGGCGGAGATGGACTGCACGGCGCTGGAGGCGGCAGACCAACTCCAGCCTGCCGGCGCCATCTACTTCATGATGGACGAGGCCGACGTCCGGCGCATCCTGGCCTACCCCCACAGCATGATCGGTTCCGACGGCCTGCCCCACGACGAGCACCCGCATCCGCGCCTGTGGGGAACCTTTCCCCGCGTGCTGGGCCACTATGCCCGCGACGTCGGTCTTTTCAGTCTCGAGGAGGCGGTGCGCAAGATGACCTCGCTGACAGCCCGGCAATTCGGCCTGAAGGACAGAGGCGTCATCCGCGAGGGCGCGTTCGCCGACCTCGTGTTGTTCGATGCCGATACGGTGATCGACGCGGCCACATTCGACGATCCCAAACAACCGGCCACCGGCGTCGACACGGTTATGGTCAACGGCCGCCTGGTGTGGCGCGGTGGCGAACACACCGGCGCCCGCCCGGGCCGCGCGGTGCAGTTGGGGGATCTCAGCCCTGGAGATTTTTCAGGCTAGCCAGCACCTCGTCCGGCAATGGGCCGCTATTTTCGGCTTCGATGATCTGCTCCAGGTGTCCGAGTTCGGCCAGGCCGAAGACGGCGCAGCTGATGTCGGGGTTGGAGAGAACGTAGCGCACGGCCGACTGCGCCTGCGTGCCGTGCGGCGAGTTACCCTGATCGTCGACACCCAGGACACCCCACGCCCGCCGGGCGAGCTCCTCCTCCCGGGAAATTTCGAAGTCGTCCGTGACAGGGATCTCCCGGCCATGGCGCTCATCCGTCGCCAGCACGCCGGCCGCGAAGATGCGGATCGCCATCATGGCCATGCCCCGGTCCTTGCAGGCGTCGATGATGCCGCCGAAATCATGGCCGGGAAAATCGTGGTCCGCTGCAAGGGCGGCACTCGGGTTGATCATGTTGTAGTAAACCTGGGCTGAATCGAAACGGCCGCTGGCGATAACTTCGCGGCAGGGCGCTGCCTCGCCCAGCGCCGTCATGCCGATGAATTTGGCAAGGCCCTGGTCTCGCACCCGCTCCAGGGCATCCGCGGCGCCCCCGTCGCGCAGGACATCGGCGACGGCAACGGCCCGGTCTCCGATTTCCGACCGGATGGGATTGTGTAGTTGCAGCACCTCGACGGAGGAGCGTTTGAGGCGTTGGAGGCTGGCCTCGATGCTCGCCTCCACCTGACCCGCGATGTCATCCAGCCTTTCGGTGTCGAGGCCGACCTTGGTGGAGATCACGGGGCTGTCGTCCATTTCGGACAACAACTCTCCGATGACTTGCTCGGATTGGCCCTGGCCGTAACTCGGGGCGGTGTCGATCCAGTTGACGCCGGCGTCGAAGGCCATGCGCAGGGCCTGGCGTTTGGTGTCGTCGGGGGCATGAAGAAGAATGCCACCGACGAAACCGCCGCCGAAAACGACGTCGGAAACCGCGAGGCCCGTGCTCCCGAATTTCCGGTATTTCATCGTTTCCTCCGTGTGCGGCTTAAGCGATCTCCACCCAGCTTTTGATCTTGGCACTTTCCAGTACTGCATCGCAAACCCGTTGCGTCCTGAGGCCGCTCTTGAGGTCGGGCTGCGCCGGCGTGCCGCTGTCCAGCCCCTCGAGGAAGTCGGCGATGGTGTTGGTGAAGGTGTGTTCGTAACCGATGGTCGTACCCGGGACCCACCACTTGTCCATGTAGGGATGTTCGAAGTTGGTGACATGGATGCGCTGCCAGCCGGTGAGGTGGTCCTCGACTTTCTGGCCGGTTACGGGATCGGCGTAGCGGAAAAATTCCAGGATGTGCGGGTCTTCCAGATCGAAGAACAAGCCGCCGTTCTCGCCGTTCATCTCGAAGGTATTGTAGTTCTTGCGGCCGCGGGCGTAGCGCGTGCTTTCGAAGGTGCCCATGGACCCGTTGGCGAAACGCGCCAGAAACATGCAGGCGTCGTCGATATCGACCTTTTCGACCTGGCCCGTGTCCTGATGTTCACGTTCCTTGATGAAGGTTTCGGTCGTCGCCACGACCGATGCGATCGGCCCGTTAAGCCACTCGGCGGTATCGATGGAATGGGCCAGCAGATCGCCCGTCACACCCGAGCCTGCCACCTTGGAATCCAGCCGCCACAAGGCCCGCCCGCCCTGGGGCACGTCGGCGCCGATGGTGTAGTCCTGGTTATAGGTGGCGCGGTAGTGGAAGGCTTTGCCGATGCGGCCCTCGTCGATGATCTGCTTACACAGCGAGATCGCCGGCACGCGGCGGTAGTTGAAGCAGATCAAGTTGGCGACGCCGGCCTTCTCGACGGCGGCGACCATTTCCTCGCCTTCCTCGGTGGTCATCGAGAGCGGCTTCTCGCAAACGATCATCTTGCCCGCTTCGGCCGCCGCGACGACGACGTCCCGGTGCATGTGGTTGGGCACGCAAACATCCACGAGATCGATATCGTCGCGCTCGACGATACGCCGCCAGTCGGTATCGAACGATTCGAAGCCCCATTGCGCGGCGAAAGCCTCGAGACCCTCCTTGTTCTGCTCGCGGCCGTAGACCGCCTTGAGGACCGGTTTGCGGTCGTTGTCGAAGAAATGGCTGACCTGGGAATAGGCATTGGCGTGCGCCTTGCCCATGAAGCCGCAGCCCAGCACGGCGACGTTAAGCGGTTTTGACATCGTACGTGGTCCTTATTCCTGCCAGCCGTGAGCGTCGCGCACGCTCATCATGGCGGCGAGCACGTCGTTCCAGGTTTCCTGCTTCAGCATGGTTTCGTTGGGGAACATGCAGCCGTCCCAGCAGAGATGACGCATGCTCTTGGTGATGTTGCCGTCGCCGTCCCGCAGCCAGTGCCCGGCGTCGCGGGCGATGTTCAGCCGCCCGTTGGGATCGTTTGCCAGGCAATGCCGGCCGGTCTTGTCGTGGCTGCCGGAGCCGAACACCGTGCCGTCGTTCTGGGCGATATGGAAATCGATGGTCCAGGGACGAAGGGCGTCGGTCAGCGTCTGTAGGGCCCCCTGCAACGCATCCTCGTCGCCCCATTCGAAATCTTCCGGCACGATGCGGGCCTCGGGCGCGTTGTAGCCCAGTGTGTACAAGAGGGTATGCGCCATGTCGGCCTGGAAACCCAGCGTGTCGGGCCGGTTCACAAGCTCGAAGACCTTCATCATTTCGGTCCAGCTCTGCATGCCGCCCCAGCAGATCTCGCCTTCGGCGGCCAGGCGCTCGCCATGGTCCTCGGCGATATTGCAGGCCTCGTTGAAGGTCTCGGCGATCATCTTGGTATTGCCTTCGGGGTCCTTGCTCCAGCTTTCCACGTCACCGGATGAATCGATGCGGACCACGCCGTTGGGCCGGATACCCAGGCCCCGGAGCTTCTTGGCGATGCCGCAAGCCTTGCGCACGGCGTCGAGGAAACGCGAACGGTCGTCTTCCGAGCCGAATGCCGAACCGCCGCCCGTGGGTTCCCAAACCGGCGCGATGACCGTGCCGATTTCCAGGCCTCGGTTGCCGACGTTGTCCGCCAGCGCCTTGATGCCGTCGTCGTCGACGTCGATGGGGGTGTGCGGTTCGAACAGGAAGAGGTCGATGCCGTCGAAGCCGACGCCGTCAACCTCGGCGTTTTCCGTCAGATCGAGCATGGTGTCGAGTTCAATCGCCGGTTCGGAGTCTTCGCCCTTGCCGACGACGCCCGGCCACGCCGCATTGTGGAGTTTCGGCCAATTATTGGTGGGCCCGGATCGGGCCTGAGTGTCGGACATGTTCCATTCCCATCGTCACGGTTGTTGCCAGTTCAGGAGGATGGGGGTCTGATCACTCCGTCTAATAAATAATATTTATTTTAGTTTGATTTCAAGCGGATTTGTCGACGATGGCGGTGACAACCCCCGAACCGTTACGTTCAAGGGGCGCCTGGCTGCCCGTGCGGAACCAGCCATCGGCGGTCCAGGCTTCTTTTTCCGCGTCGGGATTGTCGAGGTATCCGGCGAACAGCGACGGTCCGCGAACCTGGAAAGGTCCTGTTTCGCCGGCCGCGGCCTCGGTTCCGTCGTCGCCCATGACCCGCATTTCCAAACCCGGCAGGGACGATATACCCGCGCCGGCGGAAAGCGTCAGAAAGGTTTCCGCTGCGGCGGCCGACGTGTCATGGAGCGGCGGCAGGTGCATCCCGACGGCTGCGGCGGTCAGTGCGTTCAGAAAGGTCTGGTGCGTGTGGATCGCCAGCCGAACGCCCTCGCCGCCGGAAGCCGGCAACAGCAGAATCGGATCGGCCGCGGCAGGCTGGTATGCCGTTAGAGTCTCCGGCGCGGGAGAGCCATGAAGATCAAGCGAAACGGCGCCGGATAGGGGCCGGCCCAAGGTAAACACCGCATGGAGGTCGGGACTTTCGCCGGCCAGCCCGGCCAATTCGCCAGCCAACGCCGCCCCGGTATCGCCATCGCAGATGACGGCGCGGGCCCGGGCGTGGCTGAGCAGGGCGGAAAGCTCCAGACCGGCCAAATCGGCCGACAGGGGCAGGAAAACGCAACCCAGCTTGGCGCTGCCGAGGTAGGCGGCGTACCGCGCGAAACCGTCCGGCAGCACGGCCGCAACGACGTCGCCGGGACGAACTCCGTTGGCCGCAAACGAAGCTGAAGCGGCAGTGGCGGCGTTCCTGAGATCGTCGAGAGAATTGAGGGTCTGCCCGTCGGCGGCCATCTCCGGGTTCGTACCGGCCATTTCCTCGAACCAGGCCCAGACGGTCTGGCCGGTCCACCAGCCGTTTTGCACGTACTTTGCGACCTCGCGGGCGTTGAAATGCATGGACCGGCGCAGCGCCACCGCGGCGTCCGACATCTCGAATTTCTCTTCCGGATCCTGGTAGCGGTCCTCGCGGTAGCGTAGCCCGCCGCCTAGGCGGAAGAGCTTGCGGTATTGGTCGAGCCGGAAGCGGCGGCGCTCGACCACATTGCGGATGAAGGTTACCTGCTCGCAGGCCAACCCCGTCTTGGCGGCAATTTCGGGATCGCTCAGACCGGTCGCCTCGCGCTCCTTCACCCAGGCGTCATGATCCAGCAGCCGGATGGGATCGCCGCGCCTGACCTGCTTGTTGAGGCTGAGGTCGAATATCAGATCGCCGTAGGCCTCGACCATCTGTTCGGAGACGGCATATGGCATGGTCAGCCCTCTCCCTCTGTCTCGGCCGCGCGGGCCTTGGCCAGTTCGCCGCGGCGGATGGGATCGACCATCGGGCCTTGCGTCGCGATGGGGCAGACGCGCATGCATTCGAAGCACTGGGCGTTGGTGTCGACGCCGGCGGTGGCTTTGTAGAAGAACGATTGGGCTTCGGCGCCGTATAGATATTCCTCGCGGTCGAGCCGCTCCGACGCCCCGAAGGCGCTTTCGATCATGCTCGGCATGTTTTCGTACTGCTGGCACATCTCGGCGCAGCGGTACATGTCGAACGTGCTTTCCTCCACCTGGCCATTATCGTCCAACTCCGCGCTCAGGCACTGCACGGGGCAGAATTTCTGACACGGCGTCTGGCCCACCTCGTTGTACATCTTGACGCAGCTCGGCGCCGGGCAAGGGTTCTCCGCCATGGGCGTGTCGGGCGGCAGCGGCATTTCGGTAAAGATCGAGCCGTAATAGAGCATGCCGAAATCGGGATGCAGCAAAATGTCGCCGGCCAGCGAGCGCGCGCCGATGCCCGCCAGTTCGGCGTGCACTTTGAGGCTTTGCAGCGGCAGCCGCGCGCCGAATTCAGGATCGACATGCGGCGGGCAGTAAATCGAACGGAAGCCGTAATGGCTCTCTATGTGGAACGACAGGCCGACGGCGACGCGGTAGATGCGTCCGACATTGGCGCCCACCGAGGTCATAACCTTGGCCGGCGCCCGCCAGGTGCCCTGGGTCGGGCCGGTGACGCCGATGGAAATAACGGAGGCGACGTTGGGCAGCAGCGTGCTGGGACCGTGGCCTTCGGGCGAATAGGTCTCGACCACTTCGGCGTCCGCGATACCGAAAGCGGCCGCGCCCCGCGTCATGGCATAGGCCCTCAGCGTTTCCTTGACCTCATGTTGTTCGGTGTCCGGCGCGGCATCCATCGTTTTACCCTTTTACCATTTGACGCAATTCATCCTTGAGGACTTTTCCCATGGCGTTGCGCGGCAAGGCGTCGACAAAAATGACGTCCTTGGGATGTTTGTAGCGCGCCAGCGCGCCGTCAAACAGGGCGACGACAGCCTCGCAGTCGATATCGCAACCCTCCCGCCGGACCGCGACGGCGACCGGAACCTCGCCCCATTTCTCATCCGGGCGGCCCACCACGGCGGCTTCGGCCAGGTCTGGGCAGTCGGCCAGGATGTTTTCCAATTCCGCCGGGTAAATGTTTTCCGCGCCTGAAATAATCATGTCCTTCTTGCGGTCGTCGATGAACAGGAAGCCGTCCTGGTCGAAATGAGCGACGTCGGCGGAATGATACCAGCCGTCGCGCAAAACCTCGGCGGTAACCTCGGGTTTGTTCCAGTAACCCTGCATGACGTTGGGCCCGCGCACCAGAATCTCGCCCGGCGTGCCTGCCGGAACATCGTTTCCGCCGTCGTCGACGATGCGGATCTCGCAGTGCAGAGCGGATTTGCCGACCGAACCTAGCCGGCTGGTATCGTTGCGCGTCAATACGGTGGCAATGGGCGCGGTTTCGGTGGAGCCGTAGATATTGCCGACGGGCACGTATTTTTCGTGGAACGCGGTGATCAGTTTCGAGGGCACGAAGGTGGAGCCGGTATCGATCATCCGTACGCTGGAGAAATCCGCCGCCGCCCAATTGGGATGGCCGATCATGGCGGCGATCTGGGCCGGCACCAGAACGGTCAACGTGACGGAAGCGTTGACCAGGTCGTCGATCGCTTCGCCGGGATCGAACTGACGGCGCAGTATCACCGTGGCCCCGGTATGCAAGGCGGGCAGCGTGAGTATGTTGAGACCGCCGACATGAAAGGTCGGGATGTTGGTCAACACCCGGTCCTCGCTCGTCATTTCGTGCATGTGGGTGCTGTTGACGGCGTTATAGAACACGGCGTTCTGCGTCAGCACGACGCCCTTGGGCGTGCCCGTGGCGCCGGAGGTGTAGCAGATCACGACCGGATCATCGTAGGTGGCACCCTGCGATTGCCAAATGCCGCCGGCGGTCCCGTCGAGCAGCGCTTGAAAGGAAAGCCAGCCGTCGGGTGGGTCGCCCATGGCGACCAGCCGGGCTCTGCCGACGCCACCACCGATTTCGCCCACGTGAGCGACGTACTCCGGTTCGACAAACAACGCCTTGGGTGTGAAATCCTCCAGCATCTGTTGATGCTCGCGCGGCGCTAGCCGCCAGTTCAGCGGCACCGCGATGGCGCCGAGCCGGGCGCAGGCGAACAGCAGGGCGAAGAATTCAGGCGAATTGAAGCCCAGGAAGCCAATCCGGTCGCCCCGGTTGACGTCCAGACGCCCGGTCAACATTTCGGCCAGCCGGGCAACCTTCTCCGCCAGCTCGGCGTAGGTGATGTCCCCGCCCTCAAATCCAATGGCCGTCTTGTCCGCCGTCAGATCGGCGTGCCGGTCGATCCAGTTGGATATGTCCATTGTCAGTCGCTGTCCGGCATATACATCGCCATGACCTCGGCGCCTGTCATGTTTTTGGTTTCGTTGACGAAGGCGTAGCCGTCCGGCTTTTCGTCGATGAACACCTGCCCGGTCATCTTCATGTCCGTCTGATCGTCAAACCCGCCGACCGCCATCATGTAGTGGCCGTTCGGGATGATCTTATAGAAGAGACACGAGCCGCAGATTTTACAGAAACCGCGCTCCGCCCACTCGGATGAGCGAAAGGTGCCGATGTTTTCCTCGCCTTCGAACTCGACCCCAAGGCCGACCTCGGTTGCGAACAAGGGCCCGCCGGTCCAGCGCCGGCACATGTCGCAATGGCATGTGCCATAGGCGTATACGTCTTCGGTCACCCGGTAGCGGACGGCGCCGCACAAGCAACCGCCCTCTCGGTTTATGCCCGTCGCCATTTTGTTGTCACTCCCGTACCAATTCGGCTCCATTGTACGGCAATGAGGATAGGTCAGGCGTTGGAGTGGGGGCAAGGCTGACGGAGGCGGTTAGCCGGACTTTTTGATGGTCGTCAGCAACAACCTTTGCCGTCGATCTGGACGGGCGGGCAGGGCACCGTGCCGTAGGAGCAAAAAACACAGCAATCGCCCGACAGCGGCTTAAGCAGTACGCCACATCCCTTGCAGTCATAGAAGAACTGACAGGCATCGGTTGGCATGGTTTCGTTTTGCTCATGCCCGCATTCAGGGCAGGTGATGATGGAATCCGGAATGACAACCGGATCCGAGGGAGAAGTGTCGCTTGTCGATGTCACGACCGGCTGCCTCGGGCCGCCGGCTTGTTGGCCCGCATGCGGACCAGCGCAACAATAACGACGGCAACGGAAATGGCCAGGGCCGGCAGGAGAACGAAATCCAGCCAGGCCAGGGCCGCCGACATGCCGAGCGCCGCCAAGGCCACGACCAGCGCCGGCGTGAAGCAGCATATTCCCGCAATCGCCCCGCCGATTAGACCTGTTTTCAGTAGTGTGTCGTTTTTCATGATCCCGGAGTCCATAATTCCGATTGCGGCGCATTTTTCAATTAACGAATAGGTGATGCCCGGCGGCGGGTAACCCGATTGTGCTTGATTTTGAATTAGAATAAATACTATTTATTAACCGATGTCTGGCGAATTGTGAGGACCCGGCCATGCTCAAGAATCTCGATCCGCTGCTCAGCCCGGATCTTCTCCACGTTTTGCGGGGCATGGGACATGGCGACGAAATTGCCATCGTCGATGCCAATTATCCCGCCGTTTCCAACGCCCAGAGGCTGGTGCGGATCGATGGCCGCGCCGCCACCGATGTGCTGGCGGCGGTGCTTTCGTTGCTGCCGCTGGACGAGTTTGTCGACTGTCCGGCCTTCCGCATGGAGGTGGTCGACGATCCCGACGGCGTACCCGAAATCTGCAACGAGTTTCAGAACATCATCGACCGTCTTGAGGTCAAGGACGTGACGCTGGGCAAGATCGAACGGCATGCCTTTTACGAACGCGTCAAGGACGCCTTCGCCGTCGTCGCCACCGGCGAGGTGCGCCACTACGGCAACGTCATCCTCAAGAAGGGCATTATCTGGCCTGATTAGTCCTACTTCTGCCCCAGAACCGTGAGGCCGTCCCAGCCGTCTTCCGGTGGATTGGCCGCCAGGGCGCGGCAGCGTTCGATGTAAAGAGCCGCCGCCCGGTCGTCTGGGGCAAGGGCCACGCAGGCTTCAAAGCGTTTGCAGGCGGGCAGGAATTCGCCGGCGCGGTAGTGCTCCAGCCCCTTTTCGAACTGGGCCTGGATCTGCTGCTTTTGCGCCTTCAACTCCGGCGCATCGACGTCCATCAGTTCATATACCGTCACCGCTGTTTCCCGGCCCACCACGATCACGCGGTCGAGTTCGCGGATCTCGAACTTGGCCGGGTCCTGCAGGCGTTCCTTGGTGTGGTTGGTGAACAGGATCTGCGAGCCGAACAGCTTGGTCAGGCTTTCGATACGGGCCGACAGGTTCGCGGTGTCGCCCACCACGTTCGATTCCAGGCGCTGGCCGCCGCCGATCGCGCCGAGCATCAGGGGGCCGCTGGAAATACCGAGGCCGAAACGGATCTCGTCCTCGTTGCGGCTTTTACGCCGGACGTTGAGGACCTGGGTTTCCTTGATCATGGCGACGGCGCAACGCAGCGCCGCATCGGCCTCGCCCGAAAACAGCGCCATGATGGCGTCGCCCTGGTACTGGTTGACGAACCCGTTTTCGGTTTCGATGGCCGGTTCGACGGCGCTGAGAAACTCGTTCAGCATGGCGAAGGCGCCTTGGGGGCCAAGCTGTTCGGACATCGTCGTGAAGCCGCGGATGTCGGCAAAAAGAACGTTCATCTCCAAACCGGCGGCGTCTCCGGCGCCGATTTCCTCAATGCTCTCGCGGTTCAGCAGTTCGAGGAACTGGAAGGGCACGAAACGGCTGTACGAACCGGTGAGATCGACCAGCTTCTCATTGTGGGATTTGATCTCTTCGTTGAGTTCGCGGTTGGTCCAGAGTGCGCTGGCCTGGCGCACCATCACGGTGAAGGCGGATTTGTGCTCGTCCGTAATGGGTTCGAAGAAGTCGGCGCTTTCCAGCGTGATGCCGGCCAGGATGGCGCCGCTGAAACCGCCGGATTTGTCGCTCACCGGACAGACGATTGCCTGGGCCAGTTTCAGCTCCCGCCAGTTGTCGAGCAGCGGGTCGGCGGCGTCGACGATGCGGCTGTCCTCCAGGTCGATCCAGTCGAGCGAGAACGGCAGCAGTCCCGGCGGATCGTCGAAGCCGAACTCGGCGGCCGCCACCAGCTGCCTTTCCTCGGCCGTGGTGCGCAGGACGAGGGCCACCTCGAATTCGAAGGCTTCGATAATCGATTCCAGGGTCAGGGTATGGAATTCTGCGGCGGTTGAGGCCTCCAAGGCACCGGTGATGTAGTCCTGGATCGCCTTGAACCGCATGAGTTCGCGGTCGACGCGATCCTTGGTGCCGATCAGGTTTTGCTGGACGAGGAGATGATGACCGCTCTCCGCCTCCAGCCGTTCGCAGATCGCCAGCAGTTCTTCGTAACTTCGTCGATCCTCCACCTGCGACATGACGCGCGCGAACTAAGCGCCTTCTTTCCTGACCAGGGAAAAGATCGAGGTGGTGTAGCTGTGGAATCGGTTTTTTCCCCGCAACGGTGCATATTCGCTGTAGCCGTAGACCCCGAGCCAGGGGACTTCACCGTCACCGCTGATGGGATACTGCATTTTGGCGATGATTTCGTCTTTCAGCACCCGGTCGAACATCAGGCGCCCCCGCGCCATGCAGTCGGCATGGAATACGGCGACGGGTTTGCGGCCGGCGAATTCCTTGTCCATGCGGTCGATCATGCGGTCGACCCCGTCAAAGATCAGCTGCTCGTCCCGCTGCATCAGCACAACTTTGGTGCCCTCTTCGCAACGCACCGGCCAGAGGAATGTCTGGTGGTCGTCGCTGACCACCAACGGTACCCGGAGGATTTGCGGGTTGTCGTAGGCGCTCTGGTCGTCGGGCGAAAGCTCTACGCCCAAGCCGACGATGCCCATGGCGCCCGCCGGATCCGATTCAGGCGGCAGACCCACTTTGCTCATAAGGGTTGGCCAGGCGGGTTCACCGTCCAGTTCGAGGATGTGATTGCCGTCGGATTTAGTGACTTCGAATGTCATACCGTCGAGCGGGATGGAGCCGTGATGTATTCCCATGACCAATTCCAGCGACGGATCGGCAAAGCCCACTAGGACCATGCCGTGCTCCATGACCTGATCGCCATGAAACTGGAAGGTTTTCACGGCTTTACCGTTGTCGGCGG
>CAZGTM010000044.1:0-28522 GCA_964528595.1 uncultured Rhodospirillaceae bacterium | reverse complement strand
ATGGCAAACAGACTAACATAGGACGTGGTACAAACATTGGGGGCACGTCAGTTCCCCTAATATGTCTCTCAATTCTTCCATTTCAAAGGAAATGATCGCATTTACGAGATCAAGTTGATCCGGTGCACGACCCAGTAGGAATTCCACCAGTTCCGCGTGTCCAAATTGTTCACCATTTGGAGATTTTCTGAGATGATGAATACCTTTCTCAGCATACTTTTCAAACCAACCAGGCGCACTTAAATAAGAACCCAGTTTTTCATCCGGAAAGTTGTAGCCAAGGCTTGTGCCGTTGTCGAATGCTGGGGAAAGTCGAACTAGGGGCGAAGGACTCCCTCGGCTTGATTTCATCACATCAAAAACAATTCCCCAATTTTCATGATGTCTATCAGTATTTCCAGTCAACGCATCAAATACGAAAATTCGGAGGAAATCCGAGGAAATATTTTCGCCTGCTAGGGTGCTAATAATTTCGATTCCAAGCAACCTCTCCACAAGTCTATAAAAATAATTCCTCCCAAAACGCTCCTTAATAATTCTTAGGTTACTTGAAAGAGAATTCGTAACCTGATCAATTGCCTCGATGCTGTGACGCAGGCCCTTCCGTTTGTCCATTTCCGGATCAAAACCCTTCAATAAATTGTAGCCGGGAGTATATCGGGAGAGAACGGCGCCATCCCTGTAAAACCATTCACTAAGGGCTCGGCATTCTCCATCCGAATCGACCGAGACAAAAGCTGGGGGGACTGGCACATCCACTAGACAGCCAAAACGGTAGGCCACGATTTCCATCCAAAACTGAACAGGCGCTCTTGCGTTGGATTTCTTGGATAGGTAACGATGATTTGGAATTAGAAAATCGAATTGTGGAACCGGTGGAGCAAAGACGGTCGACTTTTCTCGGGCGCCCTCCTCATAGGAGATGGCATCCGCAACCCAATTCGATGTGTCTACAATCTGGTTCGGCGCTTGATGCTTGTACATGGGCTTCATGCGGCGACTTTACCAACAGTGAACCAACAGCCAATTTCATTTCCCGACATCTAACCGGCGACCCTAATCATATCCGCCGCCTTTTCACCGATCATGATGGCGGGGGCGTTGGTGTTGCCGGAGACCACCGAGGGCATGATCGAGGCGTCGGCGACCCGCAAGCCGTCCATACCCCTGACCTTCAGTTCGGGATCGACCACCGCCATGTCGTCGCTGCCCATCTTGCAGCTGCCGACGGGGTGGTAGACCGTGTCGGCGCGCTTGCGGATGATCGCGCGCAAGCTGTCGTCGTCGGTGATGCCCGAGGTATAAAGCTCCCGGCCCCGGAAACGGTCGAAGGCGGGGGCCTCCAGGATCTGGCGGGTTATCTTGAAGCCGCGCAGCAGTACCTCCAGATCGTCGTCCTCGCTCAGGAAGTTGGGGTCGATCAGCGGGGCTTTGGCGGGATCGCTGCCCGCCAGCGTGAGGCTGCCCCGGCTCTTGGGCCTGAGCACGCAGACGTGGCAGGAATAGCCGTGGCCCAGGTGGAGCTTGCGGTTGTGGTCGTCGACGATGCCGATGACGAAATGAAACTGGATGTCCGGGCGGTCTACTTCCGGCGCGCTTCTGACGAACCCGCCCGTTTCGGCGAAGTTCGTCGTCAGCATTCCGCTTCTTTTGCCGCGCCAATCCATGATGCCCCGGATGATTTGCGCCGTGCCGCTCAGCGATACGCCCAAAGCATCGGTGGTCTTCGATTTATAGGGGATCACGTAGTCGATGTGGTCGTGCAGGTTTTGCCCGACCCCCGGCAGGTCGTGCACGAGGTCTATGCCGTGGCTTTTCAGTTCCCCGCCGGCGCCGACGCCCGAAAGCTGCAAAAGCTGCGGTGAAGCAAAGGCGCCGCCAGACAGGATGACTTCCGATCCGGCGCGCGCCTCCTGGTCGCGTCCGTCCTTACGGTAGGCGACGCCCACCGCCCGTTTGCCCTCGAACAGGATGCGCGTCGCCATGGCCTTGGTAATGACCGTGAGGTTGGCCCGCTGCAGCGCGGGCACCAGGAAGGCCTTGGCGGCGGAACAGCGTTCGCCGTTGATCTGCGTTACCTGGTAGGCGCCGATGCCTTCCTGTTCCGGTCCGTTGAAATCGTCGTTGCGGGGATGTTGCGTCTGCTCGGCGGCCGCCACGAAGGCTTCACCGACGACGTTGGGCGAACAGAGGTCGGCGACGTTCAGCGGGCCGCCCACGCCATGAAGCTCGCTTTCGCCGCGTTCCTGATTTTGCGATTTCTTGAAATACGGCAGAACGTCGTCCCAACCCCAGCCGGTGCAGCCGTCCGCCGCCCAGCCGTCATAATCCTCGCGCTGGCCGCGGATATAGATCATGGCGTTCATGGAACTGGACCCGCCCAGCATCTTGCCGCGGGGTTGGTAGCCCCGGCGGCCGTTGAGACCGGGCTGGGGTACGGTCTTGTAACCGTAGTTGAGATACTTGGTCGGCAAGATGGCGGCGACGCCGGCCGGAACGCGGACCAGAATGCTCTTGTCGGGCCCCCCGGCTTCCAACAGGCAGACCTTGTTGTCCGGGTTTTCCGACAAACGATTGGCCAGGACGCAGCCGGCCGAACCGGCGCCGACGATGACGTAGTCGAACATGATCTCCCCCGCAACTATCCGGGAGAAATCCTAACCCGAATCGTCCCGCTTCAGGAACACAAGCTTTGCCGCCCCATAGGTGCGTTCGTCGGTGACGCTGAAGCCGGCCGCTGTGTCTACGGCCTCCTTGGCGGCGGCCTCGATAACGGCGACGCAATTCGCCGCCAGCCAGCCGTTCTCCGCCAGACCCGCCAGGGCGGTCACACCGAGGCCCGAGTTGTAGGGCGGATCGAGCAGAACGAGGTCGGCGGGGACCTGGCCGCCGGCGGGCGGTGGTCCGGGGGCCGCGCCGTCCCGCTGCAGCATGGAGACCGAACCGGTCTCCCCGAGCTGGAAGGCGTTCTTGCGGATCAGCTTGAGGTGCGCCGGCTCCTGCTCCAGGAAGGCAACGTGTGACGCGCCCCGCGACAGTGCCTCGATCCCCAGGGCGCCCGCCCCGGCGAACACGTCCAGCACCCTTGCCCCCAGAGGCAGAGGACCGGCGTCGGTACGGTAATCGCCGTGTTCGAGGATATTGAACAACGCTTCGCGGGCGCGGTCCGAGGTCGGGCGCACCGCGTTGCCTTCCGGTACCAAGAGTTTGCGGCCGCGAAACCGCCCACCGATGATGCGCAGGCCCTTATGAGCGTGCTTTGCCACCCCGGGGCTCCTTCCTTGGCGGCCTATTTGTCGCCTTCGAGCGTCCGCGTCGCGCAACTGCTTCGCGTGACTTGCTGCGCGGGGCGCGGCCCTTGCCGGCCGGTTTGCCGCCCTCGCCGAGCTGTTCCCGGATGACCTTGCCCGGCACCTCCTTGACCTCGCGGGTCTTGAGGTTGCCCAGCTGGAACGGCCCGTAGGCCGTGCGGATCAGGCGGTTGACGTCATAACCCAGGTGTTTGAGAACCTTGCGGATCTCGCGGTTCTTACCTTCGGCCAGACCGACCGAAAGCCAGGCATTGGCGCCTTGCTGGCGGTCAAGCTCCACCTTGATGGGGCCGTAGCGCACGCCCTCGACCGTGACGCCGTTCTCCAGTTTGGCGAATTCGCCCGGCTGTGGACGGCCATGGATGCGCACGCGGTAGCGCCGGGTCCAGCCCGTATCGGGGTGCTCCAGCTTGCGCGCCAGTTCGCCGTCGGTGGTCAACAGCAGGAGGCCTTCGGAATTGAGATCCAGGCGGCCGACCGATACCACGCGCGGCAGGGAGGCGGGCAGCTTCTCGAACACCGTCGGCCGGCCCTGGGGGTCGCGGTGGGTGGTGATCAGTCCGGCGGGCTTGTGGTAGAGCCAGAGCCGGGTGGGACCGGTTTCGGCCAACGGCTTGCCGTCGATCAGGATCAGGCTCTTGGCCGTCACGTTGTGGGCGGGGGACGCCAGCACCTCGCCGTCGACGCTGACCCGGCCCGCTTCGATCCAGCGTTCCGCCTCGCGCCGTGAACAAAGTCCGGCCGCCGCCATGCGCTTGGCGATGCGCTCGCCTTTTGTCTGGTCTCGCGCCACGTCTCAGGTCCGTGTCGCGTCGACAAACGCCCGGAACAGTTTGGCGTCGCCGGGATCGATTTCAAACTCGGGGTGCCACTGGACGCCGAGGCAGAATTTGTAAGCCGGCGCCTCGATGCCTTCGATGACGCCGTCCTCGGCCCGGGCGTTGACGATCACGCCGTCCGGTTCGTCCTCGGCCGCCTGGTGGTGGGCGCTGTTGACGTTCATTTCGCCCGTGCCGACGATGCTGTGCAGCAGGGTGCCTTCGACGACGTTGATCTTGTGGCCGGCCTCGTCGCGGGGGTTGGGTTGCTCGTGGGCCAGGGCGCCTTCGACCGCTTCGGGAATGTGCTGGAGCAATGTTCCGCCCAACGCCACGTGCAGCAACTGCTGGCCGCCGCAGATGCCGAAAACCGGCATGTCGCGCTCCAGCGCCCCCTTGGCAACGGCCATTTCGAAATCCGTCCGGCCCGGTTTCAGGACCACGGTCTCGTGGCGCACGTCGGCGCCGAACAAACCGGGATCGACGTCAAAGGCGCCGCCGGTGACGATCAGGCCGTCAATGGCGTCGAGGTAGGCATCGACCAGTTCCGGTGCGTGGGGCAGTGCCATGGCGACGCCGCCGGCATGGGCGACGGCGCTGCAGTAGTTCTGCCGCAAGGCATACCAGGGGAATTTGGAGTAGGCGGCGCCATTTTCGCCGCCGTCCTCCGCATCCAGGGTCAGGCCGATAATAGGGCGCGTCGTCATGCGCCGGAGCATAGGCGTATGGCGCACCGGCGACAATGACATAGATTGAGTGCCCTTGACCCCGGAGAGTGGTCGCGCCACCTTGGCCCGATGGCGAAACCAGACGGATACATGTCCAGCGCCCTGGCCGAGGCCGAGGCCGCCGCGTCGCGCGACGAGGTGCCCGTGGGCGCCGTCATTGTCGATCCGGCGACGGGTGAAATTCTGGCGGCGGCCGGCAACCGCACGCGCGAGCAGGACGATCCGACGGCGCATGCCGAGCTTTTGGCCATCAGGCAGGCCGCCGCCGCTCTGGGCAGCGAACGTCTGGCCGGCTGCGACCTTTACGTCACGCTGGAGCCCTGTCCGATGTGCGCCCAGGCCATCAGTTTCGCCCGCATCCGGCGTTTGTACTTTGGCGCCGCCGATGCCAAAGGGGGCGGCGTGGAAAACGGCCCGCGCATCTTTGCCGCCGCCAGTTGCCATCATGCGCCGGAGATTTACGGCGGCATCGATGAAACACGGGCTGCCGACCTGCTGCGTTCGTTTTTCCGGGACAGACGGTAACTCCCGGCGTTAAAATCGTTCGGTTAAGAACAAATTCCCCCACATAGGCACAGGTACAACCAATGGATTTCGAATATTCCGCGCGCGTGAAGGATTTGCAGGAGAAGCTCAACGCCTTCATGGACGAGCACATTTATCCCAACGAACAGACGTTCCACGAACAGATCGATGAGGGCGACCGCTGGCAGCCCACGGCAATCGTCGAGGAACTGAAGGAGAAAGCGAAAGCGGAAGGGCTGTGGAACCTGTTCCTGCCCGAGTCCGAACGGGGGTACGGACTAACCAATCTCGAGTACGCGCCGCTTTGTGAAATCATGGGCCGCGTCGTCTTCGCGCCCGAAGTCTTCAACTGCTCCGCGCCCGACACCGGCAACATGGAAGTGCTGGAGCGCTATGGCAGCGACGAGCACAAGAAACAATGGATGGAGCCGCTGCTGAACGGCGAGATCCGCTCCGGTTTCGCCATGACGGAACCGCGCGTGGCCTCGTCCGACGCCACCAACATCGAGGCCCGCATCGAGCGCGACGGCGACGAATACGTTATCAACGCCCGTAAATGGTGGACCTCGGGCGCCGGCGACCCGCGCTGCAAGATCCTGATCTTCATGGGCAAGACCGATCCGACGGCGAGCCGCCACCAACAGCAATCGATGATCCTGGTGCCGATGGACACGCCGGGCGTCAAGGTCATGCGGCACCTTACCGTGTTCGGTTATGACGATGCGCCGCACGGCCATATGGAGGTCGATTTCTCGGACGTCCGGGTACCGGTCTCAAATATCCTGCTGGGCGAAGGCCGCGGTTTCGAGATCGCTCAGGGCCGCCTCGGCCCGGGCCGCATCCATCACTGCATGCGCTCCATCGGCCAGGCCGAACGGGCGCTGGAGCTCGCCGTCAAGCGCGCCAAGTCGCGCGTCGCCTTCGGCAGCCCCATCGCCGACTTGGGCATGACGCGCAAGGCCATCGCCGATTCGCGCATGGAGATCGAACAGTCGCGCCTGCTGACCCTGAAAGCCGCCTACATGATGGACACGGTGGGCAACAAGGCGGCGCGCCAGGAGATCGCCATGATCAAAGTGGTCGGCCCCAACATGGCCTGCCGCGTCATCGACCGCGCCATCCAGATCCACGGCGCCGGCGGCGTCAGTGCCGACTTCCACCTGGCCGCGGCTTACGCCGGTCAGCGCACGCTGCGCCTGGCGGACGGACCCGACGAGGTCCACACCGACCAGATCGCCCGCCTGGAAGCACGGAAGTACAACTGATGAAGCAGACTTTGAGGGGACGGACGTGACGGATAGCAACGGTTCGTCCCCCCAAAGCACTACGCCGACATCGATCGAAACGCCTTACGGCTGGGCCGTCATCACGGCCTCGGTGCTGTTGATGACGGTCGGCACGGCAGGTTTTTACGTCACCGTCGTAAATCTCAAAGTCCTTGTGGCGGAGTTCGGTTGGCCGCGACAGATACCCTCGCTTGCCTATTCGGTCGCCTTGCTCGGCACCGGCCTCGGCGGTATCTGGATGGGTAAATGGACGGACCGCATCGGCATGATGTGGCCGACGATCTTCGGCGCTCTGGCGGTGGTCGCCGGTGCTTTGGTGGCGGCCCGCGTTGAAGACTGGTGGAGCTTCTTGGCAGCGCATGGAATTCTGATTGGCTTTTTCGGCGGCGGAGCGATGTTCTCGCCGCTTGTTGCTAACGCAACGCGTTGGTTCGACAGGCGTCGGGGGATCGCCGTCGCCGCCGTGGTGTCGGGTCAGGGTTTGGCGGGCGCCATCTTCGTGCCGATCTTCAACTGGTACAGTGAAGCGGAAGGCTGGCGGGCGACTTTCGACGCCTACGCCTTGTTTTGCCTTATCAGCCTAATCCCGTTGGCTATCGTGCTCCGACCGCAGCCGCCGGCTGCACCGGGGCAGCAAGGAGACGTCGCGGCTCCGGCGGCGGCGGACGGTCGCGTTTTGGGCCTCTCCTCGTTCCGCGTCGCTTGGACTTTGAACGTTGCGATAATCGGTTGTTGCGTGGCGATGGCCATGCCCATGGTGCATGTTGTGGCTCATGCCACCGATGTTGGCCACTTTGCAAAGGACGGCGGTTTGATGTTGTCGCTTTTGCTTGGTTGCGGTTTCGTTTCGCGGCTTGCCTGGGGCAAACTGTCAGATCACATAGGCGGACTACGCACTCTGGTGACCGGATCGATTTGCCAGGCTGTGGCGCTGTCGCTCTTTCTGTTCGTCGACAGCCTGGTCGGGCTATATCTCATCTCCGCCTTCTTCGGTCTCGCTTTCGCCGGCATCGTGCCGAGCTATACGCTCATCCTGCGCCGCCATTTCCCGCTGGCCGAAATCGGCGGCCGCGTCGGCGTGATTTATCTCTACGGCACCATCGGCATGGCTCTGGGCGGCTGGCTCGGCGGCGCGATCTTCGATCTCGCCGGCAGCTACTTCCACGCCTTCATCGTCGGTCTGGCCTTCAATGCGCTGAATCTGGTGCTGGTCGTGCCGTTGTTCCGCCGTGAACGCCGCCAGAGCGCCGAGGTCGCCCTAGCCGCTGAGTGATTCCGTGTGGCCGTCCACGGCCAGCGCCTGGCCGCTGATCTTGGCCCCGGCATCGGCGCACAGGAACAGCACCATGGCGGCAATATCATCAGCCGTGACGAAACTGCCGAGCGACGAGGAACGCGCGTAGCCCTGCCGGATATGGTCCGGATCGAGATCGGTCTTCAAGGCCTCGGCCTCGATCACCCGGTCCATGCGCTCGCCTTCGACGCTGCCGGGGCAGATGGCGTTGACCCGGATGGCGTCGCCGCCCAGTTCCATCGCCAGGCTTTTGGTCAGGCCGATCACCGCCCATTTGGCGGCGGCGTAGGGCGCGCGGTTGGGATAGCCCATCAGGCCGGCCGTCGACGAAAGGTTGACGATGGAGCCGCCGCCCGCCGCCCGCAGCAGGGGCACGGCGCGGGCCGAGCAGAGATAGGTGGCATCCAGATTGACGGCGATGGTGCGTCGCCAGTCATCGGGTGCGATTTCCTCGATAGCGCCGGTCGGTCCGGCGATGCCGGCGCAGTTGACCAGAATGTCGAGACCGCCCAACCGCTTTTCCGCCTCGGCGAACAGCGTTTCGACCTGCGTCTCATCTGCCACGTCGGCGGCGGTGGTGGTGAGACCGGGCAACGCCGTCGCGGCCTCGCACAGGGCGGCGCCGTCGATATCGCTGGCGTGGACCTTGACGTCTTCCGCCATCAGCCGTTTGGTGATGGCAAACCCGATGCCCGCGGCGGCGGCCGTGACGACCGCCCGCTTGCCTCCCAGATCGCTGATCATGAGACCGGGCCTCGGGGCCTAGTCGCCGGCGATGACGCGCTCGGCGTGGGACCAGCCCAGTTCACCCAGCGGCTTGGCCATTTTGCCGGTGTCGACGGCGTGTTTACTGGCGGCGGTGCCGTCGCGCACCCGGCCCATGATGCCCTGGGCGATGGCCGCCAGGCGGAACATGTTGTAGGCCATGTAGAAATTCCAGTTGCCGATGCCGTCCCGTCCGGTTCTGCGGCAGTAGGCGGCGACGTACTCCTCTTCGGTAGGGATTCCCATGGACGTCAGATCAAGGCCGCCCAGTCCCCGGAACAGCTCGGGGTCCACGCGCCAGGGCATGACGTGGTAGGAAAAATCGCCGAGCGGGTGGCCCAGCGTCGAAAGCTCCCAGTCCAGCACGGCGATAACGCGCGGCTCGGTCGGGTGGAACACCATGTTGTCGAGACGGTAATCGCCGTGCACGACGCTGGTCTCGTCGCCCGGCGGAATGTTCTCGGGCAGCCACTCGATCAGTTTGTCCATGGCCGGAATGTCTTCCGTTTCCGAAGCCTTGTATTGTTTCGACCAGCGGCCGATCTGGCGTTCGAAATAATTGCCCGGCTTGCCGAAGTCGCCCAGGCCGACTGCTTCGTAGTCGACCATGTGCAGCTTGGCGATAACGTCGTTCATGGCGTCGTAGATGGCGCCGCGCTCCGACTTGTCCATGTCCTTCAGCGTCGGTTCCCAGAAGATGCGGCCGTCGGCGAACGACATGATGTAGAACGCCGTGCCGACGACGTCGGGATCTTCGCACAGCACGTAGCTTTTCGGCACCGGCACGTCGGTCTCGCCCAGGGCCGAGATGACCTTGTATTCGCGGTCGACGGCGTGGGCCGACGGCAACAGCTTGCCCGGCGGTTTGCGCCTCAATACGTAGGACTCCCCGCCGGCGTCGATACGGTAGGTGGGACAGGATTGACCGCCCTTGAACTGGGCCACGGAAAGGGTGCCGGAAAAGCCCTCGACGTTGGCCTGCATGTAATCCTGCAAGACCCCCTCATCGATCTTGTGAGCCTCGCGCACGTCCATCGTGCCGGAGAATTTCTGCTGACGGTCTTCACTCATATTCCAAGATCACCTGTGCTGTCGGGCGGTTTCGTGCGGCAGCCAACGTTGCCCCGGAAGTGCTCTCTTTGTCCAGTGCCGAGGCGCGGGATCGCCGGCGCAACGGTTCTCCACACCGGGAAATCGGGGTAAACTCGGCGACGCACGGGCTCCAAAATTCATGTTCGAGGGTGCTGATGATCCGCACGTACATCTTTCCGGCATTGCTGATCGTGCTTCTGGCCATGGGAGCGGTTCCGTCGGAGGCGCAGCAGAAGCTCGTGCTGGTGACGCCGCCCAATACGGTGGACACCGTCATCAGCGAGGTTATCACGCGCAAGGCCTACGCCCGCCTCGGCATCGCAGTGGAAATCCGCAAGTACCCCGGCGAACGGGCGTTGCGGCTGGCCAACAGCGGCAAGGTCGACGGCGAGGTCCAGCGCATCGACGGCATCGCGGCCAATTACCACAACCTGATCCAGGTGAAGCCCGCCATCAACTTCATCGAAGGCACGGTGTTTACCCATAAGACCGATTTCGCCGTCAAGGGCTGGGACAGCCTGCAGCCGTACAAGATCGGCTACATCCGCGGCATCAAGTTCGCCGAACGCAATACCAAGGGCATGGATTCGCTCCCCGTCGGCGATTATCAACGCATGTTCAAAATGCTGCGCAACGGGCGTTTCGACATCGCCGTGTCGCCGCGCCTCAACGGTCTTTATCAGATGAAACAGCTCGGCATCGAAGACGTCCGGGATCTCAGCCCGGCCATCATGCGCTTCGATCTCTTTCACTATCTGCACCACAAGCATGTCGGCCTGGTGCCGAAAATCTCCGCCGTGTTTAGGGACATGGAGGCGAGCGGCGAACTCAAGAGACTACGCGATCACGTCATCGCCGTGCTGATGGACCGCGCCGCCAAGAACCTGCCGCTTTGCGACAAGGACTACGCCTGCTTCGATTGAGGGCTTATTCGGTTTGCGCGCGTTCCCGCGCGACTGCCCGCCAGCCGATGTCGGTGCGGCAGAAGCCCTCGGGCCAGTCGATGACATCGACCGCTTCGTAGGCGCGCGACTGGGCTTCCGCGACCGTCGGGCCCAGGGCGGTGACGCCCAGCACCCGGCCCCCGGTCGCCTTGGTGTCGCCGTTTACCAGTGCGGTGCCGGCATGGAAGACGTTGACGCCCGGCAGGTCGCCGGCGGCGTTGAGGTTTCTGATCTCGCTGCCCTTTTCGTACGCCCCCGGATAGCCCTTGGCGGCCATCACGACGACCAGCGCCACATCGTTGCGCCAGCGGACGTCGACCTGATCCAGGGTGCCGTCGGCCGCCGCCATCAACAGCGGCAGGAAATCGCAGTCGAGGCGGGCGATCAGGGCCTGGCATTCGGGATCGCCAAAGCGGGCGTTGTACTCGATCAACTCCGGGCCTTTTTTGGTGATCATCAGGCCGGCGTAGAGCACGCCGCGATAGGGGTGGCCCTCCGCCGCCATGGCGTTGACCGTGGGTTCGATAATTTCGGTCATGATGCGCCCGTGCATCGCTTCGTCGACGACGGGGGCCGGGGAGTAGGCGCCCATGCCGCCGGTGTTGGGTCCGGTGTCGCCGTTGCCCACGGTTTTGTGGTCCTGGGCAGAGGCCAGCGGCAGGATATTCTCGCCGTCGACCAGGGCGAAAAAACTGGCTTCCTCGCCGACCAGGCAGTCCTCGATAACAACCTCGGCGCCCGCCGATCCGAAGGCGCCGCCGAAGATTTCCTCCGTGGCCTTGAGCGCTTCTTCGACCGTGCGGGCGACGATCACGCCCTTGCCGGCGGCCAGGCCGTCGGCCTTGATGACGATGGGCGCGCCGTGTTCCAGGATGTAGGCCTTGGCCGCGGCGCCCTCGTCGAAGCGGCCGTAGGCGGCGGTCGGGATGTTGTATTTGGCGCAGAGGTCCTTGGTGAAGCCCTTGGACCCCTCCAGCGCCGCCGCCGCGGCACTCGGACCGAAGGCCTTGATGCCGGCGGCCTGCAGGTCGTCGACCAGGCCGTTTACCAGGGGCGCTTCGGGGCCGACCACGACGAATTCGATGTCCTCGGCCCGGCATAGACCGATCAGGCCGGAGGTGTCCATCACGTCGATGTCGACGCAGGTGGCGACCGCCGAAATACCGCCGTTGCCCGGCGCGCAGAACAACCGGTCGATCAGGGGGGAGGAGGAGAGCGTCCAGGCCAGGGCGTGTTCACGGCCGCCGGAGCCGACAATGAGTACGTTCATGAGGGGACCGCCCCGGAAAATAATTTAACGATCAATCGGGCGGCGGCGGCCATTCAGCCGTTCCGCCCGCGCGGTCACTCTTGTATCATGATAGCCGATGGGGAGGAAAGCGGACATGGCCGATCGGGCCGAACCGACGGACGGCGTGCACAATCAACCCGAATACACGGTGGCGGAGCTTTCGTTCGCACTCAAGCGGTCGATCGAGGGCACCTTCGACCGCGTCCGCGTACGGGGCGAGATCTCGGGCTTCAAGCGCGCCGCGTCGGGTCACCTCTACATGAGCCTGAAGGATGAAAACGCCGTGCTCGACGCCGTCTGCTGGCGCGGCACGGCGGGCCGTCTGGGCATTGAGCCCGAGGACGGCCTGGAGGTTGTCGCCAGCGGCAAGCTGACGACCTATCCCGCCCGCTCGCGCTATCAGCTCGTGGTCGACGCCATGGAGGTCGCCGGAGAGGGCGCGTTGCTGAAGCTTCTGGAGGAACGGCGCAAGAAGCTCATGGCCGAGGGCTTGTTTGCGCCCGAGCGCAAGCGCGCCACACCCTATCTTCCCGAGGTGATCGGCGTTGTCACGTCCCCGACGGGGGCGGTGATCCGCGACATCCTGCATCGCCTGGAGGACCGCTTTCCCCGCCACGTCCTGATCTGGCCCGTGCTTGTTCAGGGCGACGGCGCGGCAGAGCAAATCGCCGGCGCCATCCGCGGTTTCAACGAGTTGCCCGCCGGCGGCGCCGTGCCTCGACCCGACCTGCTGATCGTCGCCCGCGGCGGCGGCAGCGTCGAGGATCTCTGGGCCTTCAACGAGGAAATCGTCGTCCGGGCGGCGGCCGACAGCGAGATCCCGCTGATCTCGGCCGTGGGGCACGAGACCGACACCACGCTGATCGATTTCGCCTCCGACAAGCGTGCGCCCACACCGACCGCGGCTGCCGAAATGGCGGTGCCGGTGAAGGCCGATCTCGAGGTCAACGTGTTGGAGCTGCAGCGCCGCGGACGCGCGGCATTGGCCCGCCTGGCGCAGGAGCGTGCCACCCGGCTGGACGGTCTGGCGCGGGGCTTGCGCGATCCCCGCGATCTCGTGCAGGCGCACCAGCAACGGCTCGACGATCTGACGGAACGGCTGGGACGGGCGCTCTCGGTGGGCGTCAGGCAACGCGAGGCCAACCTCAACGTGGTGGCGGCGGGATTGCGCAAATCGGCGCTGGAAGAACGTCTCTCCCGCCTCGGCGAACGGACGGAACGGGCGGGCGCGGCGATGACGCGGGAGATCAGCCGCCGCCGGCTCGATCTGGCGAACAAATTGTCCGGACTTGCAAAATTGCTGCAAAGTTATAGCTATCAAAGCGTACTGGCGCGGGGCTTCGCGGTGGTCCGGGGCGACGGCGCGTTGCTGCCGGCCGCTGCCGCCGTTTCGCCCGGCGCGGCGCTCGATATCGAGTTCCGTGACGGCCATGTGGCGGCGCTTGCCAGGGGTGACGCCGAGCCTGCGCCACAAGCCAAGGCCAAAACGGCGAAGCGGACCCCCAGGGCCCGCGCAAAATCTAAACCAGAAGACGATCCCCAGGGATCGTTGTTGTGAACCGGAGCGGTAAGGATGATGGATAAGGCGGCTCACGAAGCGGTTCTGCAGTACACCATGCACGGCTACGAGGTCGTCTCGCCTGGCAGTTTCGTGACCTGTTTCGTCACCGGCCGGCGCATCCCGCTGGAAGATCTCAGGTACTGGAATGCCGAGCGGCAGGAGGCCTATGCCACGCCGGATGCCGGCTTGGAGCGGGAATTGGAGTGCCGCGGCGCATGAACACATACTGGGCCCGGTCCATTGGGCTCCTGGCCGGGGCGGTGCTGGTGCTTTGCCTGACCGCCGCCGTGGAAGCCAAAAGCCGGCTGCGGCTGGAAGGCAATTTCGTGCAGGGCGGGTTGGTCCACGGCAAGGTCGCGCCGGGCTCAAGCGTGCGGTTTCTCGGCCGCGACGTCAGGGTCGGCGAGGACGGGCGTTTCATCATCGGCTTCGGGCGCGATTTCAGGCGCAAGACACACATCGAAGTGCAGCAGCCCAACGGCTACATCATCCGCCGCGAATTCGAGGTCAAGAAGCGCAAGTACAAGATCCAGCGCATTGACGGCTTGCCGCCCAAGATGGTGTCGCCGGGACCTGAAGCCATGAAAACGATCCGCCGGGAAAATCTGAAAATCGCCGCCGTCCGCCGGCTCGATACGCCGAAGGCCTTTTTCGCCGAGGGCTTCGAATGGCCGGTCAAGGGGCCGATCTCGGGCGTCTTCGGCAGCCAGCGCGTGCTGAACGGTGAGCCCAGGCGGCCGCACTACGGGCTCGATATCGCCGTGCCCACGGGCACACCGGTAAAGGCGCCGGCCGGCGGCATCGTGGCGCTGGCTGAGAAAAACCTCTACTTCACCGGCGGCACCGTGATGTTGGACCACGGGCACGGTCTGACGTCGGTCTATTCCCATCTCAGCGAGGTCACCGTGAAAAAAGGCGAAACGGTGAGGCTGGGTGACCGCATCGGCGCCATTGGCGCCACCGGCCGGGCCACCGGCGCGCACCTGGACTGGCGCTTCAACTGGTTCAAGCAACGCCTCGATCCCGAACTGCTGTTGCCGCCCGGTCAAGCCAAGGCCAAGCGCATGAAATGGCTTAATCTAATCTCAAATTAGGTAATAAAATCAATATTGTATACATAGTTTACAATGTGTTCAATGCTCTTCACTCGGCGCTTGGCGAGCCATCGGCGTAGGGCTTGAGGGCGGCGTAAATAGTGCGGTGGATGGGCACCTCCAAACCGGCCCGGGCCGCTAATTCAACCACGGTGCCGCTGAGATGGCGGACCTCCAGGCGCCGGCCGGCCTCCATGTCCTGCATCATCGAGGATTTAACCCCGTAGGGCATGCCCATGGTGAGTTTGAGGGCGCTGTCGACGGCATCGGCGGGCAGGTCGACGCCCTGGGTTGCCGCCACCGTAACGACTTCCTTCATGGCGTCGACGTACAACGCCTTCAGATCCGGGTCCGCCAGTACGGCGCCGATGGGCAGGCGGGCGACGCAGTTCAGGGCGCTCATGGAGGCAAGAAAGACGAATTTCTGCCAGATCATGGCCCTGATATCGTCCGCCACGACGGCATCGACGCGTGCGCCCTCCAATGCGGCGCGGAAGGCCTCGCAGCGTGCGCTGGCGGTTTTGTCGAACTCGCCGAATATCAATTTGGCGATTTCACCGTTGTGGCTGATCACGCCGGGTTCGGGCACCGAGGCGGGAATTTGCGCCACACCACCCATGACATGTTCCGCGCCCAACTCGGCGGCCAGAACGTCAGAGGCGCTGACGCCGTTCTGAAACGACACGACGGCTGTGGCGTCGCCGACCATGGGCTTGATCTGCCGGGCGGCGGCTTCGGTGTCGTAGTTCTTGACCATGAACATCACCAGGTCGACCGGCCCGACCTCCGCGGGATCGTCGGTCGCCGCCGCCGGGTCGACGGTGAAATCGCCTAAGGGGCTCGACACCTTGAGCCCGTTGGTGCGCAAGGCCTCAAGCTGGGCGCCGCGGGCGATGAAGGTGACGTCGTTACCCGCAGCCGCCAGCCTACCACCGTAGTAGCCGCCGATGGCGCCGGTTCCCATAACTGCAATTTTCAAAACTTCGTTCTCCAATGGTTATTCGCTCGGCCAGCGGCGGTGGAGCCACAGCCATTGTTCGGGATGGTCCCGGATCCACGCCTCGATGTGGGCGTTGACCAGGCGCATGGCCTCGGCCACGTCGGCTTGGCGGTCGCCGCTGTCGGCGAGATGGATGGGTTCGCCGATGACCACCCGGAAGCGGCAGTGGTCGAGGCGCACGTTGTGAGCCGGAATGATCGGCACCTCATATTTTAGCGCCAGCTGCGCCAGCGCCGGCGGCGTCATGGCGTCGCGGCCGAAAAACGGCACGGCGATGCCGTCGTTCAGCTTCTGGTCGACCAGCAGGGCAAGGTGCGCGCCGCGTTTGAGGGCGGCAACCAGGGCGCGCGCACCCGCCGGTCCCTTGGGGATCATGTCATGGTCAGAGGCCTGTCCGCGCAAGCCCCGGATGACGTCATCGACGTAGGGATTGTTGGCCTCGCGGAAGACGGCGGTGAGCGGCAAGCCGCGCTGTCCGGTGGAAAGTTGGGTCAGTTCCCAATTGCCGATATGGGCGGAAAAGAAGATGCCGCCGATGCCGTCGTCCCGGATGCGGTCGATGTGTTCGGTTCCCGTAACCTCGATCCGGCTGGCTGGGCCGTAAACATCGAGCCTGCCGAGGTGGCGGAATTCCGATGCGGTGCGCCCCAGGTTGTCCCACATGCCGGCCACGATTTCATCGACTTCGGCAGCGGATTTTTCGGGCAGCGCGAGACGGATATTGTCGACCGCGCGCCTGGTGACGCCGAGCTTTGGGCCGAGCGCGCGGCCGATGGCGCCGCCCAAGGCCGAGGCGACGGCAATGGGGAGTAGGGCGAAGACGGCCAGCAACATCCTCAGGCCCAGCGCCTGCAGCATGTAACTGAGGCGCTGACCCGGCGAAATGTCGTGGATCCGGCCGCTGGCAATTTTTACGTCGCCTTCAGACATGTCCGGCGCGGGCCTTCGTCATCAGGGGCTCAAGAAGTTTATCGAAGGCTCCGGGCTCGTCGAAGCTCACACCGGCTCTCAGAACCTGGATCATCGGCCGGGCCTCGACGGGCAATCTTACGGCATCCTTGGCGGTTGTGACGGGCACGGCGCCGATTTCGGCGGCTTTCTCCACCAGCCGCATGATATCATCGGCGTCATAAGGATGATGATCGGGGAAACTCAGCCGCGCCGCGACGTCGCAACCGATGTGTTCGAGGGAGGCGAAAAATTTCTCCGGCCTGCCGATACCGGCGAAGGCGAGGACTTTCTTGCCGGCGATGGCTTCGTTGTCAGCGCCGGGTTCCATGACCGCCGCCAGGACGGAGAGCCCGGCCGCCGCGACCTCCCGCCGCCAGTCTTCCCGATCACCACCATCACCGCCATCCAGGGCGATCACGGCATCGGCTCGTTCGAGGCCGCCCGAAACGGCTTCCCGCAACGGGCCGGCGGGCATCACCCGGCCGTTGCCGAAGCCGTAAGCCCGGTCGATTACGATCAGAGAGAGGTCCTTGAAAAGATCCGTGTTCTGGTGGCCGTCATCCATGACCAGGAGTTCGGCGCCCGCGGCGACAGCGGCCTTGGCGCTGGCCGCTCGGTCGCCGCCGATCCAGGTCGGCGCTGCCTGGCCGAGCAGCAGGGCTTCGTCGCCGACATCCGCGGCAGTGTGTTCGTCCGGTTCGACACGCACCGGTCCTTTAAGGCCGCCGCCATAGCCCCGGATCAGGAAATGCGCCCTGATTTTGTTCTGCCACAGCCGGGCGCCGACCGCCAAGGCCACCGGCGTTTTTCCGCTGCCGCCCGCGGTGAGATTGCCGATACAGATGACCGGCACCGGTGCGCGGTAGGCCTTGGGGTTTTGCTGCCGGCGGGCCGCCGCCGCCCGCCACAGGATGGAAGCCGGGGACAGCAGGATGGGCCAGGGACCCCGGCCGTGCGTCCAGAATTCAGGCGCTCGCATTGTCGTCTCCGCCGGAACCCTCCTGGGAACCCTCGTGCAAAGGCGCCAACTGGGGAGCCAGGGTGTCGACCACGGCGTCGACGATGGCGCTGCCGTGACCGGTCAGCCGTTTGCCAGCCTCGGCCATGGCCTGAGCCGCGTCGGGTTCCATCAGCAGCGCCGAGACGGCGCGCTTCAGGGCATCGTCATCGGATACCTTGCGGCCGGCGCCAATGGCGATCAGTTGGTCCGCCACGGAGGCGAAGTTCTCGACATGGCGGCCAAACAGGATGGCGCAGTGCAGGCGGGCCGGCTCGCGCAGGTTCTGGCCGCCGTGCGGCACCAGGGAACCACCGACGAAGGCGATGGTCGCCAGCCGGTAGATCAAGCCCAATTCGCCCAGCGTGTCGGCCAGATAGACGTCGGTATTCTCCTGAATTTCGTGGCCCAGCGAGCGCCGGGCCACCACCAGGCCGGATTTCTCCAGACCCTGGGCAATTTCAGCGCCGCGTTCAGGGTGGCGGGGCGCAATGATGGTCAACAAGCCTGTGAATTTGGGCTTCAGGGATTCATGGATGTGTTCGGCCATCGCCTCCTCGCCGGGATGGGTGCTGGCGGCCAGCCAAACCGGGCGGGCGGCCACCAGACCGGTCAGACGCAACAGTTCGACGCGGTCGACGGGCAAGGGTCCGGCGGCGTCCTTCAGGTTGCCTGTCACGACGATATGCGTGGCACCAAGGTCCCGCAGACGCGTCGCCTGGTCGTCGTCCGGCGCCAAACAGACGTTGAAGGTGCCGAGCAGCGATTTAGCAAATCGGGGAAATCGCTGCCAGCGCCGGTGGGAGCGCGCCGATATGCGGGTGTTGATGAGGGCGGCCGGAATGTTTCGCCGTCTGATGCCGTCCAGCAGGTTGGGCCAAAGTTCCGATTCGACCCACAAAGCCAGATCGGGCTGCCAATGGTCGAGGAACCGGTTTACCCAGGCGGGCCGGTCCACCGGTGCGTACTGATGGAAGGCGCCGTCAGGCAGCATATCGCCGCACAATTTGGCCGACGTGACGGTCCCGGTCGTCACCAGGATTTGGCAAGCCGGATTGTTTTTCAGCAGACGCTCGATCAGGGGCATGACGGAGACGGTTTCCCCGACGCTGGCGGCGTGCAGCCAGATCAGTTTATCGCTCGGGCGCACCAGCCCGGCAGCGCCGCGCCTTTCGGCGGCGCGCTCGGGGTCTTCGCGGCCGCTGCGGGCGCGCTTGGCCAGATGCCGTGAGATCAACGGTCCCGCCACGGTGGTGACAATGCGGTACAAGCCCATCATCATGACAACGACGCTTCCCCGGCATTCGTCAAATCACCGAGCGGTGCAGGCAGGATGGGCTCGACGCCGCACAGGCGATCGGCCTCCGCCGTCACCGCGATCATGGCATTTTCCAGACGCCGGCGTATCGCCTCGAGCTCGGCTGCATCGGCGTTACGCGGCACCTCCATGGCTTCGCCCCAGACGAACACGCCCTTGGCGAACGGCAGGGGAAGAACGTGGTGGTCCCAGGACCCGAGGATGCGCCGACGGTTGGCGCCGAAACTCGCAGGAAAGATCGGGACGCCGCTTAGGCGGGCGAGCGAGATGACGCCGTCCGACGCGCGCATTCGGGGGCCACGGGGACCATCCGGCGTCACCCCGACGTATTCGCCCTGTTTGAGCAGCTTGACCATGGCCCGCAGCGCCTGGGCGCCGTCCTTCGAACTCGAACCGCGAACGGTTTTGATGCCGAGGTGATGTATCGTTCGGGCGATCAACTCGCCGTCACGGTGCTTGGAAATCAACATGTTGATTGGGACGCCGCGTCGCCAGATGTAGGGCATCATGGTCAAACGGCCGTGCCAGAACGCAACGATGAAAGGTTTTTCCTGATCCCACATCGCTTCGACCGGACCCGACCCGAGGGTGCGCCATCGACCGGTGCCATGGAGGAAGCGGATCAGCAGGGCCGCGAGGGCGCAGGCGACCCGCCGGACCAGTGAATTCGCCATGATCGCCTTAAGCGGTTTCATAATCCTCGATCAACCCCGTTCGGTCGCGCTCAGGCCAGGGCGGCGTCGGCGCGGTGCTGTTCGTCGCCGACCTGGAGCTTGTAGAGCCGGGCATATGTCCCGTCCCTCGCCAGCAATTCCGCGTGGCTGCCGCTTTCGACGATGCGGCCGCCCTCCATCACGTGGATCGTGTCGGCCTCGATGGTGGTGGACAAGCGGTGCGCCACAATCAGGGTCGTGCGGCCTTTCATCAGTTCCCTCAGGGCGGTTTGAACCTGGCGCTCGGATTCGGAATCGAGCGCCGACGTCGCCTCATCGAGCAACAGGATGGGGGCGTCCTTGAGCATGGCGCGGGCGATGGCGATGCGCTGGCGCTGGCCGCCCGAAAGGCGCGTACCGTCCTCTCCCACCTCGGTCTCGAAGCCCTTGGCCATGTCACGGATGAACTCGTCCGCCGCCGCCGCCTTGGCCGCCGCCGCGATGGCGTCGTCATCGGCGCCCGGGCGGCCGTAGGCGATATTGCTGCGGATGGTGTCGTCGAACAGCGTCGCCTCCTGGCTGACCAGGGCGATGGACTGACGCAGGCTCGACAGCGTGACATCCTGAACGTCCTGGCCGTCGATGCGGACGCTGCCCGTGCCGACGTCGTAAAACCGCGGTATGAGGTTGAGCACGGTCGACTTGCCTGAACCCGAAACGCCGACCAGCGCCACCGTACCGCCGGCCGGAACCGTCAGGGAAATGCCGTTGAGCGCCGGTGCGTCATCCGTATAGGCGAAGGCGACGTTGTCCAGGACGATTTCGCCGCCCGCCGTCTTCAACGGTTTGGCGTCCGCTTTATCGACGATTTCCGGCTCGACATCCATCAGGGCGAAGATGCGCCCGGCCGCCGCCAGGCCTTCCTGCAAAGCCGTGTTGAGATTGGCCAGCGACTTGAGCGGTTGGTAAGCCATCAGCAACGCGGTGATGAAGGAAACGAACGTGCCCGTCGTGGTTTCGCCGGCGATCACCCGGCTGGCGCCGTAGTAGATGACGATGGCGATGGCGATGCCGCCCAGGGCCTCCATGATCGGCGACGCCGCGACGCGCGTGCGGATGGTTTTGAGGATGGGGATCAGACGGTGCTCAATGGCGGCGTCCGCCCGGCCGGTCTCGTAATCCTCCATGCCGTAGGCCTTGACGTGCCGCGCGCCCTGCAGGGTTTCCGATAATAGGGCGGAAAACGTCCCCGTACGCTCCTGCATCGAAACCGATGCTTTGCGCATGCGCTTGCCCAAATTGCGGATCGGGATAAGCGCGAGGGGGAAGATCACGACGCTGGCGATGGCCAGCCGCCAATCCTGGTAAAACATCAGGCCGATCAGGAACACCACGGTTAGGGCGTCCTTGACGATGCCGGTCACGGCCTTGGCGACGGCGTCGCGCAAAAGATTGGTGTCATTGAGGAAATTGGAGATCAGCTGGCCCGAGGCGATCGACTGGAAATACGCCAGATCGGCGCGCATCAGGTGGGCGAAAAGGTTCTTCTGGATATCCGCGATGATGCGTTGGCCGATGGAACCGACGATGTAGCCCTGCAAATAGGTCGCCAGGCCCTTGGTCAAGGCGACCGCCATGACGGCAATGGGGATCAGCACCAGCATCTGACGGTCTTGTTTGAAGAACACATCGTCGAAAATGTATTGCATGAGCCAGGCGTTGGCCGCCGTCGTCGCCGCCGCTATAGCCATGCAGACGAAGGCGAAGCCGAGTTTGCCGAAATGCGGCCGCAGGTGGCCGCTCAGCAGGCGTCCGATGAGCGCCTTGCTGCTGGTGTCCCCGCGCGGTGAAATTTGCTGCTCGGTCAACTAGATAGTTCCTTGGGCGATAGCCTGGGCAATCGCCGGGAACATATCATGGTGCGGGGGCCGGGCCAATGTGGATGGCTTTGCGCATCGCGTCGGGGTAGTCTTCCGGCGCTGAGGTAATTCATTGGCAGGAAAGCAGAAACCGTGACGTCTCAAAGCGAAACCGCCTACTCCGCCTGTCCGCACGACTGTCCGTCGACCTGCGCGCTGGCCGTCGAGAAGATCGACGCCAACACCATCGGCCGGGTGCACGGCGCCGAGGACAACACCTACACGGCAGGCGTGGTCTGCGCGAAGGTGGCGCGGTATGCCGAACGGACGCACCATCCGGAACGTCTGACCGCGCCCTTGAGGCGCAGCGGTCCCAAGGGCAGCGGCCAGTTCGAGGAGATTTCCTGGGACGAGGCCTTGGACGCCGTTGCCGAGGCTTTCCGGCAGGCGGCAGCGACGCACGGACCGGAGGCCGTTTGGCCGCATTTCTACGCCGGCACCATGGGCCTGGTGCAACGCGACGGCATCCAGCGCCTGCGCCACGCCATGGGCTACTCGAACCAATTCTCGACCGTCTGCACCGCCCTGGTCGACGCGGGCTGGATGGCCGGGACGGGACGCAAATCGGGCCCCGATCCGCGTGAGATGGCGGAGGCCGACCTGATCGTGATCTGGGGTTCCAACGCCGTTTCGACCCAGGTCAACGTCATGACCCACGTCGCCAAGGCGCGCAAGAACCGGGGCGCCAAAGTCGTCGTTGTCGATCCCTACCGCAATCCGACGGCGGAAACCGCGGACACGCATCTTTGCCTAAAGCCGGGCACCGACGGGGCACTGGCCTGCGCTGTGATGCACGTGGCATTCCGCGACGGTCATGCCGACCGCGACTACATGGCCCAATACACCGACGTACCGGCGGAACTGGAGGCGCATCTGGAAAGCCGCGGCCCGGCGTGGGCGGCGGAAATCACCGGCCTGTCAGTTGCGGAGATCGAGGCCTTCGCTAAGCAGTATTGCGAAACGGAACGCGCCTACATCCGCATGGGCTACGGCTTTTCGCGCTCGCGCAACGGCGCCGTGAACGTCCATGCCGTGAGTTGCCTGCCCGCCGTGACCGGCAAGTGGCTGACGCCGAGCGCCGGAATTTTTTACAGCAACAGCGGCATCTACGGCTGGGACAAGACGCTGATCGAGGGTCTCGACGTCCAGCGGCCCGGCGTGCGCTGGCTCGACCAGTCCCGCATCGGGCCCATTCTGACGGGCGACAAAACGGATTTGGGCGACGGGCCCCCGGTTACCGCGCTGCTGATCCAGAACACCAATCCCATGGTGATCTCGCCCGAACAGGCTTTGGTGCACAAGGGCTTCGCCCGTGAGGACCTGTTCGTCTGCGTGCACGAACAGTTCATGACCGAAACCGCTGTCATGGCCGATATCGTTCTTCCCGCCACGACCTTTGTCGAGCATGACGACATTTATCAGGGCGGCGGCCACTCCCACATCATTCCCGGCCTCAAGATCATCGAGCCGGTCGGTCAGTCGCGGGCCAACCATTTCGTGATCTGCGAGCTGGCCAAACGCCTGGGCGCGGAGCATCGCGGCTTCCATATGAGTGAACGCGAGATCATCGACGAGATGCTCAAGGTCTCGGGTTGGCCTGCTCTCGAAACCCTGGATGCCGCCCACTGGCACGACTGCATCGGCGATTTCGAGACCCAGCATTTCGCCAATGGCTTCGGCTGGCCCGACGGCAAGTTCCGCTTCAAGCCCGACTGGGAGGCGATGGGGCCGCGTGGCCACGAACTGCCCGATCTACCGGATCACTGGGCGGCCACGGACGGCACGGACAATGAACGGCCGTTCCGGCTGGTGACGCCGCCGGCGCGCAATTTCCTCAATTCCACCTTCAACAACACGCCGACCTCGGTGAAGAAGGAGGATCGGCCGTCGCTGCTGATCCACCCCGACGACGCCCGCGCCCACAATATCGGCGAAGGCGGCGGTGTAAGGCTGGGCAACGATTTGGGTGAAATGTCCCTGCATGCCAAGCTGTTCGAGGGCGTGCAGCAGGGCGTGGTGATCGCGGAGGGTGTCTGGGGCCTGAAATCGCACGAGGGCGGCGTTGGCATCAACATGCTGGTCAGCGCCGAGGCCGCCGCCCCGGCGGGCGGCGCGGTGTTTCACGATACGGCCGTCTGGGTGCGCCCGGCTTGACCGCCCGGCGTATCCTGATCGTCTTCAATCCCATCGCCGGCCGCCGGCGCAAAAAACTGTTCGGCCGTACCTTGGAGGCCCTGAAAGATCGAAACTGCGTCGTCGAGGTGCGGGTGACGCAAGGTCCCGGCGACGCCGAGCGTTTCAGCCGTCAGGCCGTCGCCGACAGCCGGTATGATGCCGTCGTCGCCGCCGGCGGCGACGGCACCATCAATGAAGTCATCCAGGGCATGACGTGCACAGGCACCGGTTCGGCCGGTGACGCCGAGGCCGAAAACGGCGTCTATGCCGGCCCGGCCTTCGCCACCATCCCCTTCGGTACCGTCAACGTGCTGGCCCTCGACATCGGTCTGAAACAGGAGGCCGAAGCCATGGCGGAAACCATCTCTGCGGGGCGGGTGACCGAGGCCACGGTCGGTTTGGCGGGCGAGCGCACGTTCCTGATCACAGCCGGCGTCGGGCTCGATTCGGCGGCGGTAAAGTACCTCAATCCGCGGATCAAGCGCGTCTTCGGCTGGGGCGCCTATATCCTCTCGCTGATCATCGCCCTGGTGCGCGACGGCGGCGTTTCCTTCGAGGCCGAACTGGACGGCGAGCCCGTCACCGGATCGACCATCGTCATGACAAACGTCTCCCGCTTCGGCGGCCCGCACGTCGTGGTGCCCGAGGCCCGCGTTGATGACGGCACGCTGCATGTGCTGGCGGCCCTAAGCCACGGGCGCTGGAATTTGCTGCGCTACGGCATTGCCTTTGCGCTGGGCCGCATCCCGCAGGTGCCCGACAAGATCACCAGGGCGGTGCGCGAGGTTAAAATCCTCTCCCCGGCGGGCTATCCCGTGCAGCTCGACGGCGACCGCTACGGCTCGGTGCCCGTGACGTTTTCGATCGCGCCGGCGCGGATCAAACTATTGGTGCCGGAGTAGCGGACGCAGCCGATTTTCTTCGTCCGCAATGTCCGTCCTTAGTCTGATTTCGGTACTGATCGGAAGGCGGGTCCAAGTCCGAAGTTAGCCAGAATCGGAAAGCCGACCGATCAACGCGTGATGTAGAAGGCGTATAGGCTGCCCAGATAGACGGCCATTACCAGAACGGAATCAATGCCCATGCCGAGGACGCGGGGTTTGTTGCGCACCATCAGGCCGACCAAGTAGATCATCGTCATGACGATGCCCGACAGCAACGCCAGGCGCGAGATGGGGTCGGCTTGGGCGAGGATTTCCCCCTGACGGTAGAGCAGGTCGGCGGGCAGCAAAATGAACACCATCAACATGTTGCTGCCGAAGATGTTTGCGATGGCCATGGTGTGGGCCCCCATGCGCACGGCGGCGATGGTCGTGCTTAGTTCCGGAAGAGAGGTGGTGGAAGCCAGAAGGGTTACGCCGATGAAGCTGTCGCCGAGGGCACTTTGCGCCGCGATGGTTTCGCAGACCTCCACCAGCAATATACCGCACACCAGAATGACCGCTGCCGCGCCGCAGGTTTGTAGGATCAACTCGCGAAGTGACCGGTCACGCATTGGGTTTAGATTGGGCGGCGGTTCATCCGCGGTGAGCTCGACCGCCTCCACTGGCCGCCAGGCGTGATCCCGGTCATATCGGTTGAGGGCGTAAATAAACAACAGATACAAGCCCGCCAGCACCGTGACGCCGAGGCCCAATCCATCGACCAGGCTGATATCCCCCACCGAGACAATGGCGAACATGGCCAACAGCAACAACGCCAGTAATGCCCCTTCCAGGACCGGCGTCAGCTTGCGCGGCGATGACGTCAGGATCACGCCCACGGCGGCCATGTCGGCCACCACCAAAATCGCCGTCTGCATGGGTATGCCGCCCAGCATGTTGTTGAGGGCAAGAACGGCATTGCCCTTCAAGGCGGCGGTGGCGGTGGTGACTAGTTCCGGCAGTTCGGTGATGCCGGCGAGAAACAGCAGCCCCATAACAGCGTGACCGACGCCGGTGATCTCTCCGATGGCATCGGCAAGATGGGACAGGCGCGTGCCGGCGATCCAGATGGCGGCGGCAAGTGCCGAAAAGGCCAAAACGTTGACCGAAAGCGGAAGCTGGGAGAAGAGGTTCATGCCGCAATAATAACCGGTTGGGTGCGGGGAAGTCCGGCTGCCACGAAGTGATTACACCAGGGAAACGTACACTTAATTTCGGTTGGCCGTAAACGATCCAGCGGAATCCTCCAACTCGTCCCGCACCGGTTCCCCTCGTCGCAGCGGATTCGCTTACCCACCAAAGTTTGTGTAGGATTTTGCCCGCACCTTGGGGGGCGATCGATGCATGGAGTTGAGATCGAACGACTGTTATCCGCGTTTCCAGCGGACGACGAGAACAGTGACACAAGGAGAGCGGCCCAGTGACGCGGGTGGTGTGGCTCGCCTCCTACCCAAGGGCCGGAAACACCTGGGCCCGGATGCTCATCGGTAATTTGCTCTGGGGGAACGAGGCCGAATACAACAATATGCAGATCGCACGCTATATCCCCGACCTGCATGATCCTATTCATCCACCCAGATTGATTTCGAGCAAGGAACTGGGCGGCGAAACCGCCATCTTCAAGACACACAGCGATTACGGCCGGCGGATCCTGGACGCAGATTTCTCCTTCAACTACCTGGACCAGGAGCACGCGGCCGAGACGGCGGGCGTGGTTTACGTCATCCGCAACCCCCTCGACATCGTCTGCTCTGTCTTCGACTTTATGACGCTGGCGGAAGGTCAGGTCTGGTGGTGCGTGTCAGAGCAGGACCGGCTCAAACGCTTCCACGACTTCGTCCGCCTATTTTGCGACAAGCAAGGTGACATCAGGGAAATCGCGCCGAATTTGGCCACAACAAATCTCGTACAACACTCGATCAATTGGATGCATACGGCTGAAAATCATAGAGCGCTGATTATGCGCTACGAAGACATTCACCTGAAGCCGCTCGAAACGATGACCCGTCTATCACTCTACTTCTCGACCCCGAAGAGCGACGAAGACCTGATGACCATCTATGAATCCTGTGCATTCAATCGTCTACGCAGCGCGGAAGATGCCTTGATCTCGGCCCAAGGTACGCCCGCCAATCCATCCCACGGGGATGATCATGCCGAGGGATCCGAATTTTTCCGAAAATCCCGCATGAGCGCCTATGGACACGGGCAAAGGTTTTTCAACAAAGGCTTAGTCGGCCGCAGCAAGCAGATACTAAGCAAAGAGGAAACATCGATGATCCTCGAATGCTTCTCGCCGGTGTTCGAATTGTTCTATCAAGACCAACACGAAATAGCGTAGCGGTCACGTCTGCCGGTCAGTAAACCAGTTCGTCCTCGCCGCCGCCTTCGGCAATGACGATTTCGCCGCTGTTGGCCAGGTCCTTGGCTTTGAGGACCATTTCCATCTGGGCCTCGTCCACCTCACTCAGGCGGACCGGACCCATGTTGTCCATGTCCTCGCGCAGGATCTTGCCCTGGCGTTCCGACATGTTGCTGAAGAACATGTCCTTGATTTCCTCGTTGGCGCCCTTCAGAGCCAGGGCCAGCTTGGCCTTCTCGATATGGCGCAGCAGGGTCTGCACGCCGTTGGGATCGAGCTTCGAGAGATCGTCGAAGGTGAACATCAGCGAGCGGATCTTCTCCGCCGAATCGCGGCTGCGCTCCTCCAGCGACGTCATGAAGCGCTCTTCCGAGGCGCGGTCGAAGCTGTTGAAGATGTCGGCCATGACCTCGTGGCTGTCGCGCCGGTTGGTCCGCGCCAGGTTGTTCATGAACTCGGTGCGCAGGGTCTGTTCGACGCCTTCGAGGATTTCCTTGCGCACGACCTCCATGGAGAGCATGCGCATGATGACCTCGGACGAGAAATCGTCCGGTAATTCGATCAACACCGCCGCGGCGTGCTCGGGCTTCAGTTTGCCCAGCACCACGGCGACGGTCTGGGGATATTCATTCTTCAGGTAGCTGGCCAGCACCCCTTCGTTCACGTTGCCCAGCTTGTCCCACATGGTGCGGCCGGCCGGACCCCGGATTTCCTCCATGATGGTGTCGACCTGCTCCTTGCCCAGGGTCTTGCTGAGCAACCGCTCGGTGCTCTGGTAGGAACCGACCAGGGAGCCTGTGCCCGAGATCTTGTTGGCGAATTCCATGAAAAGGCGTTCGACGATACCGGATTCGATGGTGCCGAGGTTCACCATGGCCTGGGAAAGTTCCTTGATCTCCTCCTCGTCCATCATCGAAAACAAACGAGCGGAGCGTTCCTCGCCGATGGCAAGCATCATGATCGCGGCCTTCTGCGGGCCGGATACACCCTTTAGATCGTCCTTGCCTGCCACAATCCCCCGATTCCGCTTGCTTCCAAAGAGGCGCATGAAGCCTCAAGGAGCCCCTAACGATAGCGTATCCGCGCAATAAATTCCATTGCGATACAAATTTGCGGTCATTGCGGATAGAGGGACGCCTTCATTTCGCGTTTGAGGACCTTGCCGTAACTGCTTTTGATGAGTTCGGGAACAAAATGCACGTCCGACGGCAATTTGAAGGACGCGATCGATGAGTTGCACCAGTCGATAATCTCTCCGGCATCAAGTGTTGCGTCCGGCCGTAATACGATGGCCGCCGCGATTTTTTCGCCCCACTCCGTATCGGGAATGCCAAAAACCGTCGCCTCGGCGACGGCGGGGTGGCGGTGCAGAATTTCCTCGATTTCCCGCGGGTAGATGTTCGTCCCGCCTTTTATGATCATGTCTTTGAGGCGATCGGTGATGTAGAGATAGCGGCCTTCGTCGAGATGCCCGATATCGCCCGTGTGCAGCCAGCCGTTGCGCAGTGTTTCCGC
>CAZGTM010000043.1:0-30429 GCA_964528595.1 uncultured Rhodospirillaceae bacterium | reverse complement strand
GGGTGACGAAATCGCGCGCCGTATCGCGCAGCTAGACATGTTGTTCGGTTTAAACCATACCCATTGCTGGGGGTCCTTCTCAAATTCGGTATTGGTGGTCGGGCTGGCCGAGGACCTGCTTGGCGACGACGTTGGTGTTGATCTCGGAGGTGCCGCCCTCGATGGAATTGCCTTTGGAGCGCAGCCACTGCCGGGTCGTGGTGACCTCTTCTTCCGAGAAACCCTCGCCTTCCCAACCGAGGCCTTGGGTGCCCATGGCCTCGATCATCAGTTCCAGGCGTTCCTGGTTGATCTTGGCGCCGTAGCTTTTGAACATCGACGACGCCGCGTTGGGGCCGGAGCCCGCCTCGGCCTCCGCCGCCGTGCGTTTGAGCGTGAGATCGAAGCCCAGCGCGTCCATGCGGTGGGCGGCGATGCGGTCGCGTAAAGATCCGTCCGCCAGCTTGCCGTCCGCGCCGGTGCCGAGGTATTCTTTGGCCACTTCCTCCAGCGTCATGATGTTGGACGAGCCGGTTACCGCGCCGAAGCTCGAAATCGCCGTGCGTTCGAACTGCAGCAGCCGCTTGGCGATGGTCCAGCCCTTGTTGACCTCGCCCACCAGATTGGTCTGCGGCACCCGCACGTCGGTGAAGAAGGTTTCGCAGAACGGCGAGGAGCCGGAGATCAGCTGGATCGGCCGCGTCTCGACGCCGGGTGAGGCCATGTCGAACAATATGAAGCTGATGCCGTCGTGCTTGGTCGTGGTGTCGGTGCGGACCAGGCAGAAAATCCAATCGGCTTTGTCGGCGTAACTTGTCCAGACTTTCTGGCCGTTGATGAGGTAGTCGTCGCCGTCCTCGACGCACTTGGTCTGGAGACCGGCGAGGTCGGAACCCGCGCCCGGTTCGGAATACCCCTGGCACCAGCGGATTTCACCGCGGGCGATCTTGGGCAGGTGTTCCTTCTTCTGCTCTTCGTTGGCGAACTCCAAGAGCGCCGGGCCCAACATCCAGATGCCGAAGCTGAACAGGGCGGGCCGGGCGTTGATGCGGGCCAATTCCTCCTGCAAGACCTCGTTTTCGTCTCTGCTCAGCCCGCCGCCGCCGTATTCAGCCGGCCACATGGGCACGGTCCAGCCCTTTCCACCCATGCGTTCCAACCAGACCTCGGCATCGGGGTGGGGAAATTCGGGATTGCGGCCACCCCAGACTATGTCGTTCTCGCCCATCGGTACGCGCATGGCCTCGGGGCAGTTCTCCTCAAGCCAGGCCCGCGTCTCCGCCCGGAATGTTTCCAGATCAGCCATCTTCAGCCTCCCGCCTTCATCGCTTGTTCAATGAATTTCTGCGTTTGTTCGCCGGCGTTCTTGAGTTCGCTTGCGCCGGTCTCGTCGCCGATCTTGTCCCAATTGGCGGCAACGTCTTCCGGCGTGGCGTCGGCGCCGAGGTGGACGCCCACGGTTTCGCGCAGCACCGCTTTGGCGAAACCGCCGGCGGCGCCACAGAGGATTTCACCCGACGGCGCCTCCTCCGATACCAGGAACATGGCGCCGGGCGTCACGTGTTCCGGCCCCAGCAAGCCGTGCGCGGCTTCCGGTATCAGGTCCTCCGTCATGCGCGTCAGCGCCGCCGGCGAGATCGTATTGACCCGGATGCCGTACTTCGCGCCCTCAATCTCCAGGGTGTTCATCAGGCCGACCACGCCGGCCTTGGCGGCGGCATAATTGGCCTGTCCGAAGTTGCCGTATAGTCCGGTCGACGACGTCGTCATGACGATGCGGCCGTAGTTCTGCTCCCGCATCAATGGCCAGACCGCCATCGAACAGTTTACCGACCCCATGAGATGGACCTCGATGACCTTGCGGAAGTCGTTGATCTCCATCTTGGCGAAGGTCTTGTCGCGCAGGATGCCGGCGTTGTTGATCAGGATATCGACGCGGCCCCAGGCGTCCTGGGCCGCCGCCACCATGGCCTCCACCTGATAGAGGTCGGAGACGTCGGCGCCGTCGGCCATGGCGGTGCCGCCGTTTCCCTCGATTTCGGCCACCACGGCTTCGCCCGGCGTGGCCGACCCGCCGCTGCCGTCGAGCGCACCGCCGAAGTCGTTGACCACGACCTTGGCCCCACGCGCCGCCAGCGCCAGGGCGTGGGAGCGCCCCAGTCCCTGGCCCGCGCCGGTAACGATGGCGACGCGGTCGTCAAAACGTATTTCAGCCATACTCTTCGCCTCTAGCAGATTTCAAACAGTCCGGCGGCGCCCATGCCGCCACCGACGCACATGGTGATGACGGCGTACTTGTCGCCGCGCCGTTTGCCCTCAATCAGGGCGTGGCCGGTCATGCGCGCGCCGCTCATGCCGTAAGGATGACCGATGGAGATGGAGCCGCCGTTGACGTTGAGATTCTCATCCGGAATGCCGAGTTTGTCGCGGCAGTAGATGACCTGAACGGCGAACGCCTCGTTCAGTTCCCAAAGACCGATGTCGTCCATCTTCAGGCCGTTGCGCTCCAACAATTTCGGCACGGCGAAAACGGGACCGATGCCCATCTCGTCCGGCTCGCAGCCGGCCACCGCCATGCCGCGGAAGATGCCCAAAGGCTCAAGCCCCTTCTGTTCCGCCAGTTTGGCGTCCATCACGACAGAGGCCGACGCGCCGTCCGACAGCTGGCTGGCATTGCCCGCCGTGATGACCTTGTCCTCACCTAAAACCGGTTTAAGACCAGCCAGGCCTTCGAGAGTGGTGCTGGCCCGGTTGCATTCGTCCTTCTCGATGGTGACTTCGTGGAAGGAGATTTCCTTGGTCTCCTTGTCCATCACGCCCATGTTTGCGTTGGCGCTGACGATCTCATCGTCGAACTTTCCGGCCTGCTGGGCGGCCGCCGTGCGCATCTGGCTTTGCAGACTGTATTCGTCCTGGTCCTCGCGGCTGATGCCGTAGCGCGCAGCCACGGTCTCCGCGGTATCCAGCATGCTCATGTAGATGTCCGGCGCGATCTCCAGCAAATCCGGATCGCTGGCGCGGTACTGGTTCATGTGTTCGTTCTGCACCAGGCTGATGGAATCGAGACCGCCGCCGACGACGATGGGCATGCCGTCGTCGGAGACCTGCTTCGAGGCCGTGGCAATGGCCATCAGGCCGGAGGAACACTGCCGGTCCATGGTCATGCCGGAAACCCCCACCGGGCAGCCGGCGCGCAGGGCGATTTGCCGGGCGACGTTGAGGCCGGTGCTGCCCTGCTGGAGGGCGGCGCCCATGACGACGTCATCGACCTCGCCCGGTTCGATACCGGCGCGTTCGATGGCTGCCGAAACAGCGTGGGCGCCCAGGGTCTGGCCCTGGGTGTTGTTGAAACTGCCGCGGTAGGCTTTGCCGATGGGGGTGCGGGCGGTGGAGACGATAACGGCGTCGGACATGGTGAACTCCTGGGTCTGAGGTATCGGTATGGCGGCGGCCGACTAGCGGCCCTTGAATACGGGTGGACGTTTGTCGACGAAAGCCTGCGCCGCTTCCTTGTGATCTTCGGTCATGCCGCAGCGGCTGTGGTGAAGGGCTTCCAGATCGAGCATTTGGGAAAGCGGGGTGTCGGCTTCGGCCGCGTTGAGATTGCGCTTCATGTAGCGGATGGCGATGCGCGGACCGGCGGCCAGGCCTTCCGCCAGGCCCATGGTTTCGGCGCGCAGGGCGTCGTCCGCCACGACATGGTTGACCATGCCGAGGGCGTGCGCCTCCTCTGCGCCGAGCAGGGCAGCGGTGTAATAGAGCTCACGCGCCTTGGCCGTGCCCACGAGATTTGTCAGGTAATAGCTGCCGCCGAAATCGCCGGAGTAGCCGACACGGGCGAAGGCCGTGGTGAACTTGGCGCCCTCGCCGGCGATGCGCATATCGCAGGCCAGCGCCAATGACAAACCGGCGCCCGCCGCCGCGCCGCCGACCATGGCGATCGTAGGCTTGGGCATTTCGTGCAGCAGGCGGGAGGTTTCCATCACGTGCCGCAGGCCCTGGGTCTTGGCCTCCAGCGTGTCTTCCTCGAATTCCTCGCCCTCGGCCATGGCCTTGACGTCACCGCCGGCGCAAAAGGCAGGTTCGGTGCCGGTCAGCACGACGCAGCCGACGGCGCTGTCGGCGGCCAGCCGAGCCAGGCTTTCCAGCATAGCCTCCAGCATGGGACCGTTGAGGGCATTGCGCCGCTCCGGCCGGTTCATGGTGAGGACGGCGACGCCACCCTGAATGTCTTCAAGCAGATCGTCGGTCATGTCTCTTTCTTCTCCTCATCCCTGAGCCGGCACAGGCCTTCCTGCGCCACCGAGGCGATCAACGTGCCGTCGCGGGCGTAAATGGCCCCCCGGTTGAAGCCGCGCGCGCCCGAGGCGCTGGGGCTGTCCATCGAATATAGCATCCATTCATCGGCCCGGAACGGACGGTGGAACCACATGGCGTGATCGAGGCTGGCCATCTGAATGCCCTGGCTGAGATAGCTGTGACCCGACGGGCCGAGACAGGTTTCCAGCAGGTTCATGTCGGAGGCGTAGGCCAGCACGCATTGGTGTACCCGCGGATCGTCCGGCAGTTCCCGCCGGGCCTTGAGCCAAACGTTTTTGATCGGAGAGCGAACCTGCGGGTCCAGCAGATCGACCGGATCCACGGGGCGGGCTTCGATGGGACGCTCCCGCATGAACCAGCTTTTAAACTTTTCCGGAACCTGATCAATGATTTCCGCCCGCAGTTCAGCTTCCGATTTGAGCCCGTCCGGCGGCGGCACGTCGGGCATTTCGCTTTGGTGCTCGAAACCGCCTTCGTCGATTTGGAACGACACCGACATGTTGAAAATGGCCCGGCCGTGCTGGATGGCGACGACGCGCCGCGTCGCGAAGCTTTTGCCGTCGCGGATGCGGTCGACGTCGTAGATGATCGGCACTTTGGGATCGCCGGGGCGCAGGAAATAGCCGTGCAGGGAGTGAACGCCGCGATCCTCGACCGTGCGCGACGCCGCCACCAGGGCCTGGCCCAGCACCTGGCCGCCAAACACGCGCTGGATCGTCTCCTTGGGGCTTTGGCCGCGGTAGAGGTTGACCTCGATGGCTTCGAGATCGAGGAGATCGACCAGTTTGTCGAGCGAATCGGGCACTAGGCGTCCTTCCAATAAGGTTCGCGCAACTCGCGCTTGAGGATCTTGCCGATGGTGCTGCGCGGCAGATTATCCCGGAACTCTACGGCGGAAATCCTCTGAGCTTTACCCAGGCGCTCATTGGTCCAGGCCATCAAGTCGTCTTCAGCCGCCGTCGAGCCGTTTTCCGGCACCACCAGCGCCAGCGGCGTCTCGCCCCAGCGGTCCGACGGTACGCCGATCACGGCGACGTCGGCCACTTCGTCGTGCTTGGTCAACACGGCCTCGATATCGGCGGCATAGATGTTGAAGCCGCCGGAAATGATCATGTCCTTGATGCGGTCGAGCAGGAAGAGAAAGCCGTCCTCATCGAAGCGACCCATGTCGCCGGTGCGGAAGAAGGTTTTCCCGTCGGGGCTTTGCCACAGCATGTCGTTGGTCAGGTCGTCGCGCTTGTAATAGCCCTTCATCATGCCCTGGGAGCGGCCCACGACCTCGCCGATCTCGCCTTGCGCCAATTCGTTGCCCTCGCCGTCGATGATGCGGATGTCGCAGGTTTCAGCCGGCACGCCAACCGATTCGAGCTTATCCGGGTGCTCGGTGCAGCTCAGGATCGTCGAACCGCCGCCCTCCGTCAGGCCGTAGACCTCGATCATCAGACCGGGCCAGCGCTCGACAATCTCCCGCTTGATTCCGGCCCGCAACGGCGCGCTGGTGGAGAACTTGATTTCGAAGCTGGACAGATCGGTCTTGTCGAAATCGGGATGGTCGAGGATGCGGCGGTACTGCACCGGCACCAGCATGGCGACGTTGGTTTTCTCGGCCTCCGCCAGCCTCAGGAATTCACCGGGGTCGAACTTGTCCATCAGTACGCAGGTGCCGCCCCAGGCCAACGTCGGGACGGCCACCACCAAGGTGGTGTTGGAATAAAGCGGCGTCGAAACCAGTGAAATGGCGCTGTGGTCGATACCCGAAGCGCCGAAGCGTTCGACGTGGAAGGCGCGCATGCCCTGGCTCTGCAGAATGCCCTTGGGAACGCCCGTTGTGCCCGACGAATAGATCAGGTTGAAGCCGCTTTCCGGGTCGATTTCGATACCGGGATCGCTCGCCGGCGCGCCTGCGATGAAGTCGTCAAATCGCGTCCAGCCTTCGGCATCGAAATCAACCGCCATCAGGCCGCCCGGTAGTAGGCCCTCCAATCGATCCGTGAAACCGTCAACCAGATCGCGCATCTTTTCGGAGATCATCAATACGCGCGAATCGGAATCGTTGATCATGACCTCTAGCTGTTCGGCCGAAGCCATGCCCGACAGCGGCACGACGCAACCGCCCGCCCGCAACGTGCCGATGAACATCTCAAGATAGGCCGGTGACGACGATGCCAGGATGGCGACCTTGTCCAGCGGCTTCAGCCCCAAAGCGATCAGGGCATTGGCGGTCTGTTCGATGCGCCGGCCGAAATCGCCCCACAAAACGGTTTCGCCCCGGTAAACGAGCGCCCGGGCGTCGGGCCTGATGCTTGCCTGCCGGACGATCTGCGAGGCAACGTCGGTCTCAGTCATGTCGATGGGGTCCTTGAAAAACGAAATTCCATTTTCACCGAACGAACGAACGTTTGGCAACAGATTATCGGGCGATACCGGCTAATTTCCGCCGATTGCGTCGGCCCGCCGGATCGGTCATGATCGCCGCCCTCAGCACCCGTGACTTTAGCGACGAACCGACTTTTCGAAAATGAACAATTTCCGCTCCAGAGACCGTGCCAGGATCGCCGATCTGGTCCGCCATTGGGCTGTCGAGGCGCCGGAGGCAAACGCCCTGATCGAAGGCTCGGAGAGCTGGACGTTCGCACAATTCGACGACGCCATCGACGCCGCCGCGGACTGGCTGCGGGCCGTCGGCGTTCGCGGCGGCGACCGGCTGATGCTGGTCAACGAGAACTGCCGCGCCGTTGTCGCCCTCATCCTGGCCGCCGGCCGCATCGACGCCTGGGCGGTGATCGTCAATGCCCGTCTCAGCGACCGCGAAATCGATACCATGCGCGACCATTCCGGCGCCCGGCGCGTCATCTATGCCACGACGGTTTCGCGGGACGCCGCGGCCCATGCCGTTCGCCACGGCGCTGAGGACGTGGATATCCCGGGCGTCGGTACTGTTGCCCTGGGCCCCCTGGCGGAGGTCGATCCGGAACCCGTATTCGAGGACGGCGCCAAGCAGCCGGCGGCGATGATCTACACCACCGGCACCACCGGCACGCCCAAGGGCGTGATGCTGAGCCACGCCAATATCCTCTACATCGCCGATACCACCGGCGCCCTGCGCGGCGTGACGGCGACCGATCATGCGCTGGGCGTCCTGCCGGTCTCCCATATATTCGGCCTGTCGTCGGTCTTGCTCGGTAGCCTGGCGGTAGGCGCGTGCGTTGAACTGATGTCCAAATTCGATCCCGCCTTCGTCGACGAGGCCCTGCGGACCCGCCTCACCATGTTCCAAGGCGTCCCCGCCATGCACGCCCGTCTGCTGGAGTACGCGGAGGAACAGGGTGTCACTTTGTCGGCGCCCCACTTGCGCTACACCTCCGCCGGCGGCTCGCCGCTCGACCCCGACCTCAAGCGCCGCGCCGAAGCGGCGCTTAGCTCACCTTTGCACAATGGCCTCGGCATGACGGAAGCCGCCCCCACCATCGCCGTCACCCGCGCCGCCAACCCCTTGAACGACATAAGCTGCGGCCCCCTGATCCCCGGTACCGAAGCCCGCATTGTCGATCCGGCCACCAAAGAGCGGTTGGCCGATACCGACACTGGCGAGCTATGGATCCGCGGCCCCGGCATCATGCTGGGCTATTACCGCGACGAGGCGGCGACCCGGACGGTGATCGATGAGGAAGGCTGGCTGAATACCGGCGATCTCGCCCATTTCGACGGCAACGGATCGCTCTGGGTCGATGGCCGTTCGAAGGAACTGATCATCCGCTCCGGTTTCAACGTCTATCCGCCCGAGGTCGAAGCCGTCATCAACGCCCACCCCGATGTCGTGCAATCTGCCGTCGTCGGCCGCAGCGTCGAGGACGGCAACGAGGAAATTTTGGCGTTCGTCGAGATCCAGCCCGGCAGCTCCCCAGCCCCCGCCGATATCATTGCCTTCGCGGCGGAACGGCTGGCGCCCTACAAGAAGCCGTCGGAACTCACCATCCTCGACCGCCTGCCCGCCGGGCCGACGGGTAAGCTCTTGAAGCACAAATTGTTGAAATAAAACAAATAAATGGATTCCGGCATGCGCCGGAATGACGCGGGAGGTTAACCGCACGCACTCCCGGCACCCCGGCGCATGCCGGGGTCCAGAATTCTTTTTTACGCCGTCTTCGCGACGTCCAGGTTCATCTCTTCGATCATGGCGTCGCGCATGATGAATTTCTGCACCTTGCCGGTGACGGTCATGGGGTATTCGTCCACGAAGCGGACGTAGCGCGGCACCTTGTAGTGGGCGATCTGGCCTTTGCAGAATGCCTTGATCTCGTCTTCCGTTGCCGTTTCACCGCCGGACAACACGATCCAGGCGCAGATTTCCTCGCCGTATTTCTGGTCGGGCACGCCGAAGACCTGGACGTCCTGGACCTTTGAGTGGGTGTAGAGGTATTCCTCGATCTCGCGCGGGTAGACGTTTTCGCCGCCGCGGATGACCATGTCCTTCACCCGCCCGACGATGTTGCCGTAGCCTTGTTCGTCAATGGTGGCGAGGTCGCCGGTGTGCATCCAACCGGCGGAATCGATGGCTTCGGCGGTGCGTTCGTCGTCGTCCCAATAGCCCTGCATGACCGAATAGCCGCGCGTCAGCAATTCGCCCTTCTGATCCGGCGGCAGGATCTTGCCGTCCTCGTCGATGATCTTGACCTCGACGTGGGGGAAGATGCGCCCGACCGTGGAGACGCGGCGTTCCAGGGGATCATCGGTGCCGCTTTGGAAGCTGACGGGGCTGGTTTCGGTCATGCCGTAGGCGATCGTGACCTCGGCCATGTTCATCTGGTCGACCACGCGCTTCATCACTTCGATAGGACAGGGCGAGCCAGCCATGATGCCAGTGCGCAGTGTGGCGAGATCAAAGTTGGCGAATTCGGGGTGGTCCAGTTCGGCGATGAACATCGTGGGCACGCCGTGCAGGCCCGTGCATTTCTCCGCCTCGACGGTTTCCAGGACCGACAGGGGCTCGAACGCTTCGTCGGGATAGACCATCACCGAGCCGTGCGTGATGCAGGCGAGATTGCCCAGAACCATGCCGAAACAGTGGTAGAGCGGCACGGGAATGCAAAGCCGGTCGGTCTCGTCCAGTTTCATGGCCTCGCCGACGAAGAAGCCGTTGTTGAGAATGTTGAAGTGCGTCAGCGTCGCGCCCTTGGGGAAACCGGTGGTGCCGCTGGTGAACTGGATGTTGATGGGATCGTCGAACTGAAGCTCATCCTCAAGCGCCGCCAACCGCTGTTCTTCCGCATCCCCCGCCATACCGGCGACGTCGCCGAAGGCATACATGCCCGGCGCGGCCTCGCCACCGATCTGGATTACCGTCGTCAGGTGCGGCAGACGCGCGCTTTTCAATGCCCCCGGCGCACAAACGTTAATTTCGGGCGCGATCTCCGCCAGCATGCCGAGGTAATCGCTGGTCTTGAACGAAGCCGCCGTGATCAGGGCTTTGCAGGAAACCTTGTTGAGGGCGTATTCGAGTTCCGTAATGCGGTACGCCGGATTGATGTTGACGAGGATCAGGCCGGCCTTGGCGGTGGCGAATTGCGTCACCACCCATTCGGAATTATTGGGCGACCAGATGCCGATGCGGTCACCGGGCTCGAGCCCCAGCGCCAGCAGGCCGGCGGCGAAGGCGTCGACCTCGCGCTCCAGGTCAGCATATGTCCAGCGGATATCCTGGTGACGCACGACCAGCGCCTCCCGGTCTCCCCAACGCCGAACCGCCGATGAGAAATGAACGCCGATGGTTTCGCCGATCAACGGCTTGTCGCTGGCTCCATGGACGTAGGATTGCGTGAGCATGGTCGACCCCTGGTGTGCTTTATCCGGTTATCGGTCGATCTTATAGCCACAGGCGCCGAAAATGCCAGCCGATGAGTGTTTATCCGCCGCAGTTGGTCACGCTGGAAGCGTATTTCTTGTCGAATTTTCCGTCAGAACCGGCACGCTCGAACCACACCAGCGAACCGTCCTCGAGGCAGGTGGTGGCGCCCTCCTTCAGTCGGTAGGTATGGCCGTCGGCCCACGTAAATGCGTCGGTGGTGCAACTCGCTATCGCCAAGCACCCAATGAGACAAAACACCTTTTGCATCTGCCGCCCTCCCAGAATACCCCGCGATTTACAACGTCTCCCCTTTCAAATGCCACCCCCAAACGGCAACCATACGATTAGAAATAGGACGAAAAAGCCAAATTGAACAGGTCGGAAACTACTTTTTCCGGCAGACCAGTTTCATACCCGGTTTAAACGCGATCCGACGTTTTACGACCTCGAACCCGTGTTCCGCCATCAGCAGGCCCAGGCTGCGGGGGTTGAAGTAGATGCAGTGCGACGGCGGACTGAAGCCGTCCCAACTGACGAGATCGCGCGGCCGGCGCCAATGGCTGATATCGGGCGTGGTGAGAAACAGCACGCCGCCGGGCCGCACGAGCTTGGCTATGCTGGCGACAAAACCATGGATGTCGGGCACGTGCTCGATGACTTCCGAGCAGTAAGCGAGGTCGAACAGCGGCGCATCGGCGGCAAAATCCTCGACGCTGCCGTGGAAGTAGGTGTTTTGCGGATAATGCTCCCGCGCGTAGGCGATCGATACGCCGTCGAGGTCGAGGCCCTGGGCCTCGAACCCCACTTCCCGTGCCGCTTCGACCATGAAACCGCCGTTGCAGCCGATATCGAGGAATTTTCCGCCCGAGACGAAGCCTTTGAGATACTTCACGCGGCCGCGCGAACGCCGCATCTTCTTGTCGGGCTTGGAGAAATAGCCGGACGTCGCGCCATCGTAGGAATCGTCGTAAAGCCCGGCGATATCCTCCGCCGTCGGCAGCGGGTGCATGAAGATCGTGGCGCACTGCCCGCAGGTGAAAAGATCGAGCCCCTTATGCGTCATGAAGTCGGCGCATTCCGCCGAGCGGCACACCGGGCAGGCGAGGCCGCCGGGTTTCTCCTCTGTTTGCACATTCGACATAACGTCAGTGTATCTCCGGCTCCGGCACGGCTTCGGCCCCGCTTTCCAGATAATCGAAGTCGCAACCCAGATGGGCTTGCGTGACGTGGGCCGCGTACATGGCGCCGAAGCCTCTGGGATAGTTGGGTTTGGGCGGCGTCCAGGCGGCCAGGCGGCGTTCCAGTTCGGCGTCGTCGATGAGCAACTGCAATACCCGCTCGCGCACGTCGAGCCTGATGACATCGCCGTCCTCGACCAGGGCCAGCGGACCGCCGATAAAGCTCTCGGGCGAGACGTGCAGCACGCAGGTGCCGTATGACGTGCCGCTCATGCGGGCGTCGGAGATCCGCACCATGTCGCGCACGCCCTGTTCCAGCAGTTTCTTCGGGATGGGCAGCTGGCCCCATTCCGGCATGCCCGGACCGCCCAACGGTCCGCCATGCTTGAGCACCAGTATCGAATCGGCCGTGACATCAAGTTCCGGGTCATCAATGCGCGCCGCCATGTCATTGTAATCGGCGAACACCACGGCCGGGCCCTCGTGCGACCACAGTTCCGGTTCCGCCGCCGAGGCTTTTATAACCGCCCCGTCGGGCGCCAGGTTGCCGCGCAGCACGGCGGTCGAGCCGGCCGGCGATACGGGATTGTCGCGGGGGCGGATGACGTCTTCGTCGGCCACGCCCGCACCTTCCAGATTTTCAGCCAGGGTACGCCTGTTGACGGTCAATTGGCTGCCGTCCAGCAGATCGAGCATGCCGGCCATCAGGCCGCGCAGGCCGCCGGCATAATAGAAATCCTCCATCAAGTAAGTGCCGGAGGGACGGATGTTGGCCAGCACCGGCACGCGTTCGGAGATTTCGTCGAAGCGGTCGATGGCGAGATCGACGCCGGCGCGGCGCGCCATGGCGACCAGATGCACGATGGCGTTGGTCGAGCCGCCCAGCGCCATGTCGACGGCGATGGCGTTGTCGAAAGCCGCGGCTGTGAGAATGTCGGACGGTTTGAGGTCCTCCCACACCATATCGACGATGCGCCGGCCGCTGGCTGCGGCCATGCGCGAATGGTTGCTGTCGGGCGCCGGGATTGAAGCCGCGCCCGGCAGCGTCAGGCCCAGCGTTTCGGCCAGCGACGTCATGGTCGAGGCCGTACCCATGGTCATGCAATGGCCGGGCGAGCGCGCGATGCCGCCTTCGATCTCCGACCAGTCATCGTCCGTGATGTTGCCGGCCCTAAGCTCGGCCCAGTATTTCCAGGTATCGGAGCCTGAGCCCAGCGTTTCGCCGCGCCAGTTGCCGCGCAGCATCGGACCCGCCGGCACGTAGATGGCGGGCAGGTCCATACTGACGGCGCCCATGATCATGGCCGGCGTGGTTTTGTCGCAACCGCCCAGCAGCACGACGCCGTCGACCGGGTGGGAGCGGATCAGCTCCTCCGTCTCCATCGCCAGGAAATTGCGGTAGAGCATGGTCGAGGGTTTGACGTAAGGCTCCGAGAGCGACATGGCGGGCAGTTCGACGGGAAAGCCGCCGGCCTGGTAGACCCCGCGCTTGATCTCCTCCACTCGCTGGGGGAAGTGGCTGTGACAGGGATTGATGTCGCTCCAGGTGTTGATGATGGCGATCACCGGCTTGCCGCCGAAATCGACCTCGTCATAGCCCATCTGCTTGGCGCGGCTGCGGTGCCCGAAAGAACGCATGTCCTGCACGCCGTACCAACGGAAACTGCGGAGATCTTCGGGCTTCATCTTCCTGTCGGACACGTCCTATTCCTTTGCCGGGCCGGGAAACTGCTCGCGCAATAAGCGTTTGAGCGGTTTGCCGGTGGGATTGCGCGGGATTTCGTCGACGAAGCCCACGCCCTTCGGCAGTTTATAACGGGCGAGCTTGCCGTCGCAAAACTGCATGACGTCAGCCTCCGTCAAGGCCTCGTCGCCGCGCACCACGGCGGCGAACGGCGATTCGCCCCAGGCCGCGCTGGGCTGGCCGATCACCGCGACCTCGGCCACGCCTTCGTGCTGCAGGATGACGTTTTCGACCTCCGCCGGGTAGACGTTCTCGCCGCCCGAGATGATCAGGTCCTTGACCCGGTCGTGGATGGTGACGAAGCCCTCGGCGTCCATCAGCGCCACGTCGCCGGTATGGAGCCAGCCGTCGCGCATGGTTTCCTTCGTGGCGTCCGGCAGGTTCCAGTATTCCTTCATGTTGTGGCGCGCCCGCAGCAGCACCTGGCCGGGCTCGCCGGGGGCCACGTCGGCGCCGCTCTCGTCCACCACGCGCACCTCAGTGTGGAAGAAGGCTTTGCCGGTCGAGCCGATGTGCGTCATGGCATCCGCGGTACCGATCACGCAGCCCGGACCGCCGCATTCGGTCAGGCCGTAGACCTGGTGTATCTCGATGCCGAGATCGGCGTATTTCTCGATCAGGCTGACCGGCACGGGCGAAGCGCCGCTCATGATCCAGCGCAGGTGCGAATAATCAAAACTCTCGAATTCCGGCACCATCAGCATGAAGTTGAGCATGGCCGGCACGGCCAGCGTCGCCGTCGCCTTTTCATCCGCGATGACCTGCCACATGGCCTTGGGATCGAACTGGCGCAACAGGATGCCGGTGCAGCCGCTGTAGACCAGGTTGATGGCCGGCGTCAGCGCGCCGACATGGTACATCGGCAGCGCGACGACGTAGCGGTCGCCCATCTGCTGGTCGACCGTCGCGGCGATGGTGAGGATCGCCCAGGTGATGGTGTCGTGGGTGTGCACCACGCCCTTGGGCATGCCCGTGGTGCCGGAGGTATACATGATGAACAGGAGATCGTCGCCGCCGGCTTCCGTGTCGGGCTCTGTTGTCGAGGTACCGGCCAAAACGCTTTCGTAGGGCTCGGCAAATGGTTGGCGGGCGTCGGTGTCACCGACCTCGATCCAAGTCCCGACATCCGACCCGTCCTCGCCCCGGCCGTGGAGATCAGCGGTGATTTCGGCGAAATCGCTGCCGTAAACCAAGGATTGAGCACCGCTATCCTTGAGAATGTAGGAAAGCTCATCCGCTACCAGCCGCCAGTTCAGAGGCACGATGACGGCCCCCAACTTTGCCAGGCCGAAGAAGCTCTCGACAAATTCGTTGCCGTTGAGCAGCAACAGCGCCACCCGGTCTCCCTTGGCGATGCCACGGTCCTTGAACGCGTTCGCCATGGCATTGGCCCGCGCGTTAAGCTCGGCGTAATTGAAACGCCGCCCCGTCGCAACATCGACCAGCGCCTCCATTTCCGGATCGCGGTACGCCCGTTTAGCCAGAAATCCGCCGACGCCGCTTGCCATGCTGCACCCCCGAATGAACAGAACCTAAGGCAGCGGAATGTCGGTGGTGTACTTGGGTACGTCGTAGCCCTTCTGCACAGCCTCGCGGCCGGCGATGGCGGTATACCAGCGCTTGACGTTGGGGAACTCGTTCATATCGACGGTCTGCCATTCGAAGCGCGAAATCCAGGGCCAGGTCGCCATGTCGGCGATGGAATAATCGCCCACCATGTATTCGTGATCCTCCAGGCGCTTGTCGAGCACGCCGTAAAGACGCTTGCCCTCGTTGAGGTAGCGTTCGGAGGCGTACTCGCTCTTGTCGGGATTGAACTTCACGAAGTGATGGACCTGGCCGAGCATCGGGCCGACGCCGCCCATCTGCCACATCAGCCACTCGATGCACTCCCAGCGCGCCTTGGTTTCGGTCGGCATGAACTGGCCGGTCTTTTCCGCCAGGTACATCAGGATGGCGCCCGACTCCATCATCGATATACCGGTGTCATGGTCATGGATCGCCGGAATTTTCTGGTTCGGCGAGACGGCGGTGAAGGCCTCGCCGCGCTGGTCGCCTTCCAAAATGTTGATGGCGTGGGTGGTGTATTCCAACCCGCATTCCTCCAACATGATGGAGACCTTGCGGCCGTTGGGGGTCGTCCAGGTATAAAAGTCGATCATGGTCGGTTTCCTATTTCGGTGTGGTCACTGGGCGGCGGCGAGGCCGCTTAGTTTTTCCTTGGGCGTAATGGCCTCGGCGTCGGTCAGCAGTTCGATGACGGCGGGTTTACCGCATTTCACCGCGCGCTCGAAGGCGGCAGGAAAGTCTTCGGTTCTATCGACCGTTTCGCCGTGCGCGCCGAAGGCCTTGGCGAAAGCCGCGAAATCAGGGTTCTGCAGATCGGTGGCGATTGTGCGGCCGGGGTAGCGGCGTTCCTGGTGCATGCGGATGGTGCCGAGCATGCCGTTGTTGGCGATGATGCAGATGACGTTGGCGCCGTACTGCACCGCCGTCGCCAATTCCTGGCCGTGCATCATGAAACAGCCGTCGCCGGAGACGTTGATCACCATGCGTTCGGGGGCCGCCAGCTTGGCGGCGATGGCGGCGGGAAAGCCATAGCCCATGGCCCCGGAGGTCGGCGCGAGCTGGCTGCGGAAGACCTTGTGCTGGAAGAAGCGGTGCACCCAGACGGTGTAGTTGCCCGCCCCACCCGTCAGCACCGTGTCCTCCGGCGTATTTTCGTTGAGGAAAGCCATGACCTGGCCGAGATTGACGGCGCCGGGCACCTCGGTGGGCCGGATGTGGGCCTCGTATTCCGACCGCGCCTGCGTTCGCCAGTCAGCCCAAACCGAACCGTCGACCGGTTCCAGTTCTGCGGCGGCGGCGGCGAACGCCGCCATGCCCGAATTGATCGCCAGCGCCGGCGCGTAGACGCGGCCCAGCTCCTCGGCGCCGGGGTGGATGTGGATGAGGGTCTGTTCCGGGTTGGGGATGCCGACCAGTTCATAGCCGGACGTCGTCATTTCACCCAGGCGCGGTCCGGCGGCGATCAGCAGGTCGCAATCCCGTACGCGCTGGGCGAGCTTTGGGTTGATGCCGATGGCGACGTCGCCGACATAGTGGTCGTGGCGGTTGTCGAAGCAATCCTGGGCGCGCAGCGAGACCGTGACGGGCAGTCCATTGGCCTCGGCAAATCTTTGCATGTCGCCGACCGCTTCGGCTGTCCAGGTCGGGCCGCCCAGCATCAGCAACGGCCGTTCGGCATTGACGAGTTGCGCCCGCAAGCTCGCCATCGCATCGGCGCCCGGAGCGGCCTGGACGACGTGGGCCGGCGGGGCGTCCGCCACCTCGACGACATCACGCAGCATGTCCTCGGGCAGCGCCAGCACCACCGGTCCGGGCCGGCCGGCCTGGGCGACGTGGAAAGCGTGGCTGATGTATTCCGGAATACGCTCGGCCGTGTCGATCTGCGCCACCCACTTGGCCATTTCACCGAACATGCGGCGGTAGTCGACCTCCTGGAAAGCCTCGCGGTCCGTCATGTCGCGGCCGACCTGACCGATCAGCAGCAGCACGGGCGTCGAATCCTGGAACGCCGTGTGGATACCCACCGACGCGTTGGTCGCGCCCGGTCCCCGCGTCACGGTACAGACGCCGACCTTACCTGTCAGCTTGGCATAGGCGTCGGCCATGTTGGAGGCGCCGCCTTCCTGGCGCGTGGTAATAACGCGGATGGCGTTGCGGTGTTCGTAAAGCCCATCCAACAGGGCCAGAAAACTCTCGCCGGGTACGCCGAAGATCGTATCGACGCCCTGAATGCGCAGTTGATCGGCCAGCACGCGCCCGCCATGGCGCGAAAGTAGGGGTTCGCTCATTATTCTCCGTCTTCTTCAAAAGGTTCGCGGGTGACGCGGTCCCCCGGCTTGTAGGTAAACACGATGACCGCCATACAGAACACGGCGAGCAGCAGGAGTTCAAGGGCGAAGGGCACAAAATCCCGCACGTGCTGGCTGTTGCTGCCCGTGGCCAGGAAAACGACGGCGATCACGGCCCAAAGCGCCCAGTGAATGGCCTTGCCGAGAAAAATATCGCCGATCTTCATGCCGCCGCTCCCACCGCGCCGCGATAGCGGATCAACGTGAACGAACCCAGGCCGATGAGACCGGCGCCGGCAATCAGATAGCCCGGCACGCCGCCGAAAACCGTAAGCATCGGCGGGAACATCAGCGCGACGGACATGACGCCCACCAGCAACCGCACCGGCATGGTGAGGGCGCCCTTGCACCAGCCCTCCAGCATCACGGAAAGCCCCCACAACCCGGCCATCGCCATCAAGCCGCTCACGGCCGTCAGCCAGACCGGCCCCTCGAACAGCAGGCTCGGGTTATAGACGAAGACGAAGGGCACGAGGTATTTGGCAATGCCGATCCGGGCGGACTCCACCGCCGTCGCCATCGGCCGCGATCCCGCGATGGCGGCCGCCGCGAACGACGCCAGCGCAACCGGTGGCGTGATGGTGGACACCACGCCGAAATAGAAGGCGAAGAGATGGGCCGCCATCGGCACGACGTCCATCTGGATAAGAGACGGTACGATCAGGGCGGCGACGGTGATATAGACCGCCGTCGTCGTCATGCCCATGCCGAGGATGATGGCGGCGATGCCGGTGAGGATAAGCAGCGGGAAGAGGTAGCCGCCCGACAACTCAATCACCTGGTTGGTAAATTTCAGGCCGAGCCCGGAGACGAAAATCGAGCCGATGATGATGCCGGCGCAGCCGCACGCCACGGTGACGGGCATGGCGCTGCGCACACCCGATTCCAGCGCCGCGAAGAGATCGACGGCGCTCATGCGGGTGCCCTTTTGTACGAAGCTGAGGGCCACCAACGTCAGGATTGCCCAGAATGCCGACATCATGGGTGTGTAACCCACTGCCAACAGGCCGACCAGCACCGCCAAGGTAAGCAATTGGTGCCAGCCGTGCGACAGCACCTCCCAGACGCGCGGCAGGACGGACTTGTCGAGCCGTTCGATGCCTTCCTTCTCGGCCTCGATGTCGACCATGAAATAGATCGTGGCAAAATAAAGCACGGTCGGCACGATGGCCGCGATGATCACCGTGAAATAGCTGACGTGCATGAATTCGGCGATGATGAAGGCGGCGGCGCCCATGATGGGCGGCGTGATCTGGCCGCCCGAGGAGGCACAGGCCTCCACCGCTCCGGCGAACTTGGCGCGGTAACCCAGGCGCCTCATCAGGGGAATGGTAAACGATCCCGTCGTCACGACATTGGCCACCGCCGAGCCCGACACGGTGCCGAGGAAAGCGCTGGCGACGACCGAAGCCTTGGCCGGACCGCCCGTGCGGTGGCCGGTAAGCGAGATCGCCAGATCGATGAACAACCGCCCGGCGCCCGACCGGATCAGGATGGCGCCGAACATGATGAACAGCACGATATAGGTCGAGGCCACCAGCATCGGGATGCCGAAGATGCCTTCGGTACGGATGAAGACGACGTCGATGTACTTGGTGAACGATGTGGGCGGACCGTAGAAGAAGCCGAAAAAGTGGTTGGCGTATAGGGAGTGGACGACGAAGAACGCCGTCACCAGAACCATCGGCACGCCGACGGCGCGCCGCGTCGCTTCCATCACAAGCAGGATGAGCGCCGAGCCCATCCAGAGATCGCTGGTAATGAGATCGCCTTCCCGTTCGGCAAAGGCCGTAATGTCCCACAAGGTATAGATCTGGATGGCAATGCCCAGCGCAACCAAACCAAGGTCGAAGGCAAAACCCAGCAGCGCCTTGCCGCCTTCGATGGACTCCCGCGCCGATTTTCGTCCCAGCGGATTGAGCAAAATGGCCAGCACCAGCATGACCGTGAGGTGCGTGGAGCGGAACGAGCGCGTTTCCGGCGTGCCGTACAACGCGGTGTAGAGATGGAACAGCGCCAAGGCCACGCTCATGGTGGCGCAAACGATGGTTACCCACCAAACGACATCGAACCGTTTGTCGCGCAAGGCGTGCTCAAGAAAAGCGTATTCCCGCTCCTCATGATATTCGATGCGGCCATCGGAATCGGTGCTGATCCCCTGAGGCTGTTCGGACATGGCGATAATTTCCGCTCGGCGCAAGGCCTTAAAAAAGGGGCGCGGGGCAGTTTACCGCCGCGCCCCCTTTGATCAGCCGATTGGCGCTATTTCTTCGAAACGCCCTTTTCGCTGTAGTACTTCATGGCGCCGGGATGGACCGGTGTCGCAGCGCCCCAGAGGGCGTTTTCGAGCTTCACGCTGTTCCATACCTTCTTGACGCCGGCGAGGTCGGCGTGGTTGTCCCACAGTGCCTTGGTGATGTTGTAGACCACGTCATCCGGCACGTCCTTATTGACGACCATGATGGTCACGGCGCCCAACGTCGGCACCGGCTTCTTGATGCTCTTGTAATCGCCGCCGTCGATATCGATCCGGATGTAGCCTGGATTGGATTTCAGGATACCGCCGAGAATCGCCTCGTCCAACGGCAACAGGCGGATGCCCGGATTAAACTCGAGATCCAGGAACGAAGCCTGCGGCACGCTGGTCAGACCGGTGAAGGCGTCAATATGGCCGTCCTTCATCAGCGCCACGGAATCCGAATAACCGACATGGTGAACGGTGCCACCGCTCTTTTTCACGTCATCGACGGAGAAACCGTATTTGCCTGCGACCATCTTGAAGGCGGCATAGCCCGACCACTTGGCCTTGCCGGGGCTGATGTTTTTATCCTTCAGGTCGGCGTAGGTCATGATTTTCGAATCGGCGAGCACGGCGGTCTGGAAACCGGCCGGATAGAAGGTCGCCAGATGGCGTACGTTGGGATTGGCGGCCTTGAACGTCGGCGCGGCGCCGGTGTAACCGTCAAACGCCGTGTGGCCGTAGGTCCAGCCCAACTCGGCCTCGCCCTTGTTGACGTCGAGCACGTTGCCGACTCCGCCGCCGGGGCCGTTGGATGTCGAGATGCCGGAGACGTTTTTGCCGAAGATTTCGGCCATTTTCGCGCCCAGCGGATACCAGCTGCCGCCGGCCGGGCCGGAGACAATCCGGACGAAGGTTTCGGCCGAAGCCGTCGATGCAACCAGGCCCGCGACGGCGGCCATGGCCAGGAATTTCGTAAAGCGTGACATGTATTCCTCCCAGTGCAAAAGGGAGCGGCGAGCGCCCCCTAGACTACCCCGCCGGTTGGCCCGGCTTATATGAGGTCCCTGAATTATTTAACCCCAAGAAGGGGTTTTTCCAATCATCACACAAATACCTTAGCAGCCTACTGCTAGTTTCCGGAAACAGAATCGACACTACCGAAGACATCCCCCAAACGATCGACCGTTCGGCGGGGTAGCACCGGTTTGAGGATCGAGGAAACGTTCTGCCGCAGGTGATCGACGCTCCCCGTTCCCGTCAAAATGATGTCGGCGCCGGGTTCGTGGCGGCAGAAACGGTAAGCCGCCTCGACGATGCTCGACGCACCGCCCTGGTCGGTCAGGAACCCCAATGGATCGTCCGCCGCCAGCGCGTCCGCGGCGATCACGCCCTCGGCCACCATTCCGGCGATCAGTTCTTTCAGGGCGTCCGGATTGCTCAGTGCGCGGCGCACGGCGAACATCACCAGGGTGGCGGCGCCGCTCTCGAGCGTGCGGGCGAACACCCGGTCGCGGGCCGAGGGGTTGATCATGTTAAAGCCGGTCATCACGACGTCCCAGCAGTCGTCCTGCAAAGCGCGCTCCAGCATGCGGTGCGGCGGATCGTAGATGAAGCGTTCGGTCACCCCGAGATAGCGGATCTTTCCGGCAGCGCGAAGTTCCTCCAGCACCGGCACGATATGCTCCCGGCAGTGGACGTACTGATCCGGCATGACACCGTGCAGGTGGTAGACATCGACATGATCCGTGCGCAGGCGACCGAGCGAGGCTTCGAGGTCGCGGACGATATCTTCGGGGCCCTTGAAGTCCTGCCCTTTTACCGGCGTACCGTCCCGCGCCACATGCGTTTTGGTTGAAAGCACAACCTCGTCGCGGCGGCCCGAAATGGCGTTTCCGACAATTTCCTCGGTGCCGTAGGAAGGTGCGGTGTCGATGAAGGTGATGCCGAGTTCCAACGCCGCCCGAACGACGTCCTCCGATTGCGACGCCGGCGCGCCGGCGGTCTGACCCAGCCGGCTGTGGCCACCGCAGCCCAAACCGGCCACACTCACCTGGCGACCCGTACGCCCCAATGTGGTGTATTCCATGCCCCCGTCCGATCTTAATCCGGTTGCGGCCAGGCCGGATCGTTGAAACGCTGAATCTCAAGCTGGTGGCCGTCGGGATCCTTCAGGAAGCAATGGTAGATGTTGAATATCGCGTTTTCGGCGGGCGCGGAATCGAATTCGACGCCCTTGGCCGTGAGGTCTCGATGCCAGCCGTCGACGTCCCGCGACACCAGGGTGACGATGATGCCCTCCGGATTGGACGGGCGTTCGTCGCGGCATTGGCAAATCCCCAGGAAACCGTCCCGGCTCACCCGCAGGATGCGGCAACTGCCCTGATCCAGGACCATCTCCAAACCCAGTTTGCCCCGATAGAAGGCATCGCTGGCCTCAAGGTCCCTGACGTAGAGAAACGTCACCTGCTGATCGAACAATTGGCGGCACCCCATAGGAACGGGGACACACATAATGTGTGTCCCCTGTACCCAGGAGTATTACGCAGGCAATTCCGCCGGACAAGGCAGTTGCTTACTTCATCATCGGCAGCGTCGAAATGTGAGCCATGATGTCGACCACGATTTGCCGGTCCAAAGCCCTCAGCGCCGGCATCTGCTCGGCCGGCTGGCCGTTGATGATCTTGTGCATGACTTCCCACGGATTGCCCATCTGCTTGGCCAGCGTTTTACCCATGTCCTTGGGCAGCGTGCCGTCCATGCCGTGGCATTTGGCACAAAGCGTATTGAAATACGCCGCACCGCGCGCCGCATCGCCGCCTTTGACCGTTTTGGTGGAGCGGTCGATATAGCGGTCGTAATCGATCTGACCGCGGCTGACGAAAAGGGCAACTTTTTGTAAGGCGGCACCGTCCATCTTATCGCCGTATTGATGATTGGCGTCTTTTAGCACCGCAATTATCTTGGTGGGATCGGCACCGCTCATACCGTTGATGCCTTTGATGCCACTGTGGTGCTTGCCCGACGCATAAGCCCCGTCCTTACCCAAGCCGTCCCAGCCGTGGCATTCCTTGCAGCGCCAGTTGGCGGCCGGTTTTTTGGCGTACTTTTTGTCAGACGGGTAAGCGGGGTGCGCGACCTTGGGAGTTTCGGCTTTGACCACTTTGTACCATTTGTCATAGAGCCGGGCGCCCTCAGCCAATGTGGATTGCTCCTCCGCCAGCGCCACGGGCGCGCTTGTGACGACGGCGCCAGCGACAATTACGGCAGCTCCCGCAGCAAACAGAATTCGTGAATATTTTCGGTGGTGTGACATCGTTCTGCTCCCCTTTTTCTTCGACGGGTCGAAGCCACAAAAGGAAGTTTGCCTTTGCGGAGGCGACCCTCCTGGGCCTCACCAATCACCGACAAAAACGAACTAACAAGGGGAATTATCCGCTATGCAGTGCAATGCGGGAATGCGTGATGATGTCGCAGCCACGAGGTGGTCTTGCGCTACCTAAAATATCGGGTCGGGTATTCTTCTCAGAAGAGTTAGTAAACCAGTTCGTCCTCGCCGCCGCCTTCGGCAATGACGATTTCGCCGCTGGTCGCCAGATCCTTGGCCTTGGAAACCATCTCCATCTGGGCCTCGTCGACCTCGCGCAATCGGACTGGACCCATGTTGTCCATGTCCTCGCGCAGGATCTTGCCCTGGCGTTCTGACATGTTGCTGAAGAACATGTCCTTGATTTCCTCGTTGGCGCCCTTCAGAGCCAGGGCCAGCTTGGCCTTCTCGATATGGCGCAGCAGGGTCTGCACGCCGTTGGGATCGAGCTTCGAGAGATCGTCGAAGGTGAACATCAGCGAGCGGATCTTCTCCGCCGAATCGCGGCTGCGCTCCTCCAGCGACGTCATGAAGCGCTCTTCCGAGGCGCGGTCGAAGCTGTTGAAGATGTCGGCCATGACCTCGTGGCTGTCGCGCCGGTTGGTCCGCGCCAGGTTGTTCATGAACTCGGTGCGCAGGGTCTGTTCGACGCCTTCGAGGATTTCCTTGCGCACGACCTCCATGGAGAGCATGCGCATGATGACCTCGGACGAGAAATCGTCCGGTAATTCGATCAACACCGCCGCGGCGTGCTCGGGCTTCAGTTTGCCCAGCACCACGGCGACGGTCTGGGGATATTCATTCTTCAGGTAGCTGGCCAGCACCCCTTCGTTCACGTTGCCCAGCTTGTCCCACATGGTGCGGCCGGCCGGACCCCGGATTTCCTCCATGATGGTGTCGACCTGCTCCTTGCCCAGGGTCTTGCTGAGCAACCGCTCGGTGCTCTGGTAGGAACCGACCAGGGAGCCTGTGCCCGAGATCTTGTTGGCGAATTCCATGAAAAGGCGTTCGACGATACCGGATTCGATGGTGCCGAGGTTCACCATGGCCTGGGAAAGTTCCTTGATCTCCTCCTCGTCCATCATCGAAAACAAACGCGCGGAGCGTTCCTCGCCGATGGCGAGCATCATGATGGCGGCTTTTTGCGGGCCGCTTACACCTTTAAGTTGGTCTTTGCCTGCCATGATCCGGTAATCCCATCAGACTCTTTTGGCGCGGTCGGAATTTCAGGGGCGCTGCTTGCTACAGGTGCCGGCGCAGGGGTGGCGGCCACCTCACCCGCGAATTCGTCCAGCAAGTCCTCGACGACCTGGGAGTTCACGGTGCCGAGATCCGAAACGGCCTGAGAGAGCAGCCGGGCTTCCGCCGCACTCATCAATGAAATCAACTTGGCGGAACTTCGTTCATCGAACGTCCGCAGTACGATTGCGGCTTTGGCGGCGCCACTTACGCTACTTGCGTCTTTATAGTCGGCCAATTTTAACAATCTCCGTCGGACCCCGGGGCGCCGATCGCTCGACATGCCCCGCCGGTCTGCGCGTGTTCTGGTGCGCTTATTCCTGATTCACCCTCAATATTACCACCGTTCCACCCCTATTTGGAGGCTATTTGCTTAAGGCATGGTTAAGAAAACCGGTGGCCCGACTTTGACGCGGCGCGGATCATCGGTGACACTCGCCGGACGGCGCAGGAGGGAACGCGATGACACGAGCGGTGACGATAATATTGATCGCCTTTGCGTTGCTCCTTCCCGCCGCAGTGGCCCAGGCCGAAATCCGCCGTTTTGTGCGCTTCGAGGCGGCCGGGCACGTCGCCTACGGCGAGTTGCTGGGCAGCACGATCCACGAGCTTTCAGCCGCGCCCTACGCCGGGGCCAAACGCACGGGCCGGCGGTTCGAGCGCGCGGACGTCAGCCTCCTCGCGCCCGCCGAACCAAGCAAAGTGCTCGCCGTGGCCCTGAATTTCCGCAGCCACGCCGGTAACGCCGGCGCGGCCAAACCGGAACTGTTCGCCAAACTGCCCAGCGCCCTGATCGGCGACCGCGCGGAAATCCGCGTACCCGATGACGCCCGGAACCTGCACTACGAAGGCGAACTGGTCATCGTCATCGGCAAACGGGCGCGCGACATCACGGTGGCTCAGGCGCCCGCGCACATCTTCGGCGTTTCGGCGGGCAACGACGTCAGCGAACGCACCTGGCAGTTCCAGGACTCCCAATGGCTGCGGGCCAAGGCGTCCGATGGTTTCGCGCCCGTGGGTCCAGTGCTGGTCAGCGGCCTCGACTACAACGACCTCCTGATCGAGACGCGCCTCAATGGCCGCCTGGAGCAATCCGAAAGTAGCCGAAACTTGATCCATCCGGTCGACAAGATCGTCGCCTATGCCAGCCGCTATTTCACGCTTGAGCCCGGCGACTTGATCTTTTCCGGCACCCCCGGCCGCACCCGCGCCATGAAGCCCGGCGATACCGTCAAGATCACGGTCGAGGGCGTCGGCACGCTGACCAACAAAGTCATTGCCCAATGACACCCCCGGCTCGGATAATGCCGCCTGGTTCGCATCCATAGGAGAGACGCCGTGGCCCGTGTTGAGTTCTTTTTCGACATTTCCAGCCCCTGGACCTACCTGGGCTTCGAGAACATCCAGCCGATGGCCGCCGATCTCGGCGTCGACATCGAGTGGCGGCCCATTCTGGTCGGCGGCATCTTCAATTCGACCAACCCCAGCGTGCTGGAGGCGCGGGCCAACCCGATACCGGCGAAATGGGACTACATGGCCAAGGACCTGGCCGATTGGGCGGCTCATTCCAACCTCAAGATCATCTGGCAACCCAGCGTCTTCCCGGTCAATTCGGTCAAGGCCATGCGGGGCTGCATCGTCGCCGACGGCATGGGCAAACTGGTGCCCTTCGCCCGCGCCTGTTTCGAGCTTTACTGGTCCGAGGACAAGGACATCAGCCAGGACGAGGTCATGGCCGAAGCCTGCGCAAGGGCCGGCATCGACGCGGCCGAACTGGGCGCCGGCGTCGCCGACCAGGCGGTGAAGGATCAACTTCGCGCCAACACCGAGGAAGTCGTCAAACGCGGCGGCTTCGGCACGCCGACCATCTTCGTCAACCAGGACGACATGTATTTCGGCAACGACCGCTTGGAACTGATCGCCGCGGCAATCAGACGGGCCGGCTAGTCTTTCTTGCCCTGGCCGAACATGATCTCGCGGGCTTCGTCGGTCATGGGCTTATTGAAGGTGCGCTCCTCCTTGCCGACGTCGACGCCGCGGCGGGCGGCGGGCCGGGTCTTCATGGCGTCGTGCCAGCGCCTGACATGGGGCAGGTGGTCCAGCGGCTGTTCGAAGCGGCGGTAGGGCAGCAGCCAGGGCCAGGTCGCCATGTCGGCGATGGAATAATCACCGGCCAGAAACTCGCGATCCTCCAGCACGCCGTTCATGACGCCCAGCAGGCGGTCATATTCGTTGGCGTACCGGGCATGGGCGTAGTCGTGCTCGCCCTGGGCATAGTTCACGAAATGGCTGAGCTGGCCGGCCATGGGACCGAAGTTACCGACCTGCCAGAACACCCACTGCGTCGCCTCCCAGCGCGCTTTGAAGTCGGTCGGCAGGAAGCGCCCGGTCTTTTCCGCGAGATACAACAGGATGGCGCCTGATTCAAATATCGTTTGTTCGCCGCCGCCTTCCGCGTCGTGATCGATGATGGCGGGCATGCGGTTGTTGGGGGAGAAGGCCAGGAACTCCGGTTTGTACTGATCGCCCGCGCCCAGATTGAGCGGTACGACGCGGTATTCGAGCCCGCACTCCTCCAGCATGATGGCGATTTTCCACCCGTTGGGCGTCGGCGCGTAATAAAGCTCGATCATGGATCGGGTCTCCTAGTCGCCCTTGAAGCTTTTGGCCAGCGCATCGGCGTTCTTGATCAGTAGGCCGATGTCCGAGCCGACGGCGACGAAAGTGAAGCCTGCCTCGATCCAGCGCTTCGCCTCCTCCTCCACGAAGATCAGGAAGCCGGCGGGCTTGCCCGCGGTCTTGCAGCGTTCGAGGATATCCCCGATGGCCGCCTGTACGTCGGGATGGCCGGGATTGCCGAGGTGCCCCAAACCGGCCGAAAGGTCCGATGGTCCGACGAAAACACCGTCGACACCATCGACGGCCAGGATTTCGTCCAGATTATCGTAGCCCTTGCGCGTTTCGACCTGCACCAGGACGCAGATCTCGTCCGCCGCCTGGTGGAAATATTCCGGCTGACGGCCGAAGCGGTTGGCCCGGGTCGCCCCCGCCACGCCGCGCATGCCGTCGGGCGGGTAGCGCGTGGCTTCGACGGCGGCCTTGGCCTCCGCCGCCGTTTCGACATAGGGCACCAGAAAGGTTTGTACGCCGATGTCCAACAGACGCTTCATCATGACCGCATCGTTCCAGGCCGGACGCACGATGAGCGAAGAATCGCCCGCCGCCGCCGCCTGCAACTGCGTCAGCACCGTCGCCGTGGAATTGGAGGCGTGCTCGGTATCAATCAGCAGCCAATCAAATCCCGAATGGCTCACGACCTCGGCCACGATGTTGCTGCAGAGGCTGAGCCAAAGGCCGACCTGGGTTTCGCCGCGGGTGATGGCGTGCTTGAATTCGTTTCTCTGGATGTCCATGGATCCTCCGGCCGGCGCCGTCTCACGGGTGAATTTGCCGCGGTATCGTGACGGATAAGGCTTGCGAAGACCAGAGGGCTTTCGGACAATACGACCGGGAACATTCTCCGGCTTATTTTCCGGCAATATTGGGCAATCCGCATGACATCCGACGCGACAGCCATGACCTCACCCCTGAAATTCGCCTCCAGTCAAGGAGTGACACGGCAGGAGGACCTCGGCCTGTTGCAGGGCCGGGGGCGCTATACCGATGACGTCAACCTGCCGGACCAGTTATACGGCTACGTGCTGCGCTCGCCTTATGCCCACGCCGCCATCAACAGTATCGGAACGGACGACGCCCGCGCCGCAGCCGGCGTCCAGGCCGTCTACACGGCGGCGGACATGGACGGGGCGGGCTACAATCCGTTTCCCAAGGTACTGCCGCTGGTCAATGCCGACGGTTCCGAGCCTAACTTTCCCGAACGCTATCCCCTGGCCCGCGACAAGCTGCGCCATGTCGGCGAACCGGTCGCCTTCGTCGTGGCGGAAAGCCTGGCGCAGGCCGTCGACGCCGCCGAACTGATCGAGCTCGATGTCGACATCCTGGAAGCCGTCACCGACCCTGTCGCCGCCTTGGAAGACGGCGCGCCGCAACTCCATGAGGCCGGCAACCTAAGTTTGGATTGGCAAAACGGCGATGCAGCGGCGGTGGACGCGGCGTTTGACCAGGCCGCCCACGTCACCCGCGTGCATGTCCGCGTCAACCGCCTGGCCGGCATCACCATGGAACCGCGCGGCGCCGTGGCGTCGTACGATGCGGCTACGGAACGCTTTACGGTGCACCTCGGCTGCCAGGGCGTCTGGGCCATGCGTGAAACCCTGGCCCGCGCCCTGATGAACGTCGAACCCGAACAGATCCGCATCCTCGCCAGGAATATCGGCGGCTCCTTCGGCATGAAGGCGCAGGCTTATCCGGAAATGATCCTGACGCTGCATGCGGCGCGCGATTTGGGCCGCCCGGTCAAGTGGATCGAGGACCGCAGCGGCAGTTTCCTGTCCGACTACATGGGCCGCGACTACGCCGTCGATGCCGCGTTGGCGCTCGACCTTGAGGGCAACTTCCTCGCGGTCAAGTTCGAGGGCCACAGCAACCTGGGCGGCTTCTCCACCGGCCTGGAACCCATGATGCATACCGCCAACATCGAAAAGAACGGCGTCAGCCTCTACCGGACGCCTCTGGTGCACGTGCACACCCGCTGCGTCATGACCAACACGGTGCCGACCGGTCCCTACCGGGGTGCGGGCAGGCCCGAGGGCAACTACGTGATGGAACGCCTGATCGACGCGGCGGCGCGGGAGACCGGGCGCGACGCCGTCGAGCTTCGGCGGCAAAACCTGATCCCGGCCGACGCCGTGCCCTACACCGCCGCGTCGGGCCTGACCTATGACAGCGGCAATTTCCCGGCGGTGCTGGACAAGGCGCTGGAGCTTGCCGACTGGGCGGGCTTCGAGGCGCGGCGGGCGGAAAGTACCGGGCGCGGCTTGCTGCGCGGGCGCGGCATCACCTGTTACCTGGAGGTCACCGGACCGCCCGGCCTAGAGATGGGCGGCATCCGCTTCGGCGAAGACGGTCGGGTCAAGATCGTCACCGGTACGTCCGACCAGGGCCAGGGCCACGCCACGGCCTTCGGCCAGGTGCTGGAGGATCTGCTCGCAGTCCCCCTCAACCTCATCGATCTCGAGCAGGGAGACAGCGACGAGATCCTGCAAGGCGGCGGCACCGGCGGTTCCAAATCTCTGATGTCGACCGGCAAGGCGCTGGTCGAGGCTTCCGCCGAAGTCGTTGCTAAGGGAAAACTCTGGGCCGGACACACCCTGGAAGCCGCCGTCGAGGACATTGAGTTCGACGCCGGCCAGTTCCGCGTCGCCGGCACCGACAAGGCTGTCGGCCTGTTGGACCTCGCCCGGCAGGTCGCGGAAACAGCCGACGTGCCGGACGGCCTCGCCGATACCCTCGACGTCAATATCAGCGCCGAAACGCCGCCCTTCGCCTATCCCAACGGTTGCCACGTCTGCGAGGTCGAGATCGATCCCGAGACGGGCCGCGCATCGATCGCACGCTACACGGCGGTCGACGACTTCGGCAACATCATCAACCCCGTTATCGTCGACGGCCAGGTGCACGGCGGCGTGGCCCAGGGCATCAGCCAAATCCTGATGGAGGACGCGGTGTTCGACGCCGACGGCCAGCTGGTGGCGGGCAGCTTCATGGACTACGCCATGCCGCGCGCCGACGACATGCCGTCCTTCGAGGTCGACTACCTGCCCTCCCCTGCCACGACCAATCCCCTCGGCGTAAAGGGCTGCGGCGAAGCGGGCGTCAGCGGTGCGCTGGGGTCAGTAATGGGCGCGATCCTCGACGCGCTCTCCCCCCATGGCGTCACCGACCTCCCCATGCCGGCCACGCCGGAGCGCATCTGGCAGGCAATCAACGAGGCGGATCAGTCTGGGTGATCAGCTCCAGGCAGAGGCGTCGTTCACGACTAGCGCAAACCGATCCGCCAGTGCCGCCAGTTCGGCGCGGTGCAACTCGGCGGCGGCGATGACGCCGCCCTGGCCGTCAGGCAGGTCGCGGGTGGCGCAGGCCTTGTCGACGACGGTGCAGGAGTAGCCGAGATCGAGCCCCGCCCGCACCGTGGACGAGACGCACATGTGCGTCATGAAGCCGACAACCACGAGTGATTTGCGCCCCGTCGCTTCCAGTTCCTGTTGCAGGCTCGTACCGGCGAAGGAGTTGGGCAGGCCCTTGGAGACCACGGCCTCGCCTTCCGCCGCCGCGATCTCGGGCGCCTCGTGGCTGCCGACGGCTTCGGGATCGAACACCCCGCCGCCCGCCGCCCCGTGATGAACGACATGCACCACCGGCGCGCCGGCCTCGCGGGCGAGGTCAACCACCTTCGCCGCTTCCGCCAGCGCAGGCCCCACGCCCGGCAACGGCAACGCCCCGTCAACGTATTCCCGCTGACAGTCCACCAGCACCAAGGCGGCGGCGTTCCAATCCGGCGGCGAAAGCTTCGCCCCCGCCATTTCGAGCAGGGTTTTGGGTGTGGTCACTTGATGTCTCCCCGATTGAAGGTTAGGTGACCGGGAGACTACTCCACCGTCACCGACTTCGCCAGATTGCGCGGCTGGTCGACGTCGGTGCC
>CAZGTM010000042.1:0-30626 GCA_964528595.1 uncultured Rhodospirillaceae bacterium | reverse complement strand
GTGGTATGCCGAAATAGCCGTTCGTTTTGTTGGCCAGCCCAACTATATATTTCAAACCCCAATTAATCGAACGAGGCGGAAGAACCGGATGTCCGATGCCACGATGACCCACCCAGACCCGCTCGAAACCATGCGGAGCATGAGCGGTCTGGAATTCATGCAGGCCATCCTCGACGGTAAACTGCCCGCGGCGCCTATCGCCAAAACGGTCGGGTTCGAGGCCGTGGAGGTCGCGGAAGGCCGGGCGGTTTTCCGCGGCACGCCGAGCGCCAAGGTTTTCAATCCCATCGGCAGCGTCCACGGCGGCTGGACCGGAACGCTACTGGACAGCTGCATGGGTTGCGCCGTCCACACCACGCTGCCGCGTGGCATGGGCTATACGACGCTTGAATACAAGGTGAACTGCGTTCGCGCCATCGGTCTCGACACCGGACCCGTCGACGCCATCGGCACCGTCGTCAGCAGCGGCAAGCGGGTGGGTGTCGCCGAGGGCACCTTGGTCGACCAGAACGGCACCGTGCTGGCGTTCGGCACGACGACCTGCCTGATATTTCCGATTTGAGGGGGAAAGTATGACCGATACGAGCACGTCTCCTGCGCCTGGCTGGCGCACGCCCATGGTCGTCATTACGGCGGGCTGCCTGATCGCCGTCGTCGGTTTCGGCATCCGTTCGGGCTTTGGCCTCTTCCAGGTGCCCATGATCACGGAGTTGGGCTGGGACCGGGAGACGTTCGGTCTCGCCATGGCGATCCAGAACATAATGTGGGGCGTGGGCGTGCCGATTGCCGGCGCCATCGCGGACAAGTTCGGGCCGACCCGTGTGCTGATTGTCGGCGCTTTGATCTACCTGGCCGGTGTTTATGGAATGGCGGAAGCCCAGTCGACCGTGGCGCTTCACCTGTTCGGCGGCGTCCTGACCGGCCTGGGCGTCGCTTTCACGGCCTTTTCCATTGCCATGGCCGCCATGGCCCGCGTCGTCGGTCCGGAACGGCGGTCCTTCGCCTTGGGCCTCGGCACGGCGGCGGGTTCCTTCGGACAGGTGGTTTTTTCGCCCCTGGGCTACGTCCTGATCGAAACCTACGGCTGGCATTCGGCTTTGCTGATGTTTGCCGCGGTTTCAATGGTCATCATCCCGTTGGCCCTGGCCCTGCCGGGCGGTAACACCGCCAAGGGCGAGGCACCCAGCGATCAAACGTTGTGGACGGCGTTGCGGGAGGCGACCGCGCACCGAGGCTTCGTTCTGTTGACCATCGGCTTTTTCGTCTGCGGCTTCCACGTGGCGTTCATCACCGTTCACTTTCCGGCCTACGTCACCGATCTTGGTCTCGGCGCCGGCGTCGGCGCCGCCGGTCTGGCCTTGGTCGGGGCGTTCAATATCGCGGGCTCGATCATTTCCGGCATAGCGGGACAAAAATGGAGCAAGAAGGGCAGCCTCAGCTTTATTTACACCGCCCGCGCGCTGGTCATCCTCGGTTTGCTGCTGGCGCCGAAGACGGAATGGACCATATACGTGTTCGCCGGCGCCATGGGTCTGCTTTGGCTTTCCACCGTGCCCCTGACCATGGGCATCGTGGGCCAGGTGTTCGGGCTGAAGTATGTCGCGACGCTGTTCGGCATCGTCTTCCTCAGCCACCAGTTGGGCAGTTTCCTCGGCATTTGGCTCGGCGGCCGGCTCTACGATACGACAGGTTCCTACGATGTCGTTTGGTGGGCCGGCGTGGCCTTGGGCATCGCCGCCGCCATCGTTCACTGGCCGATTGACGAAAAACCCTTGGCCCGCTTGGGCGAACAACAGGCGTAAAATTCGGTAAATTTGCGGTGCGGCAAATTTTCGGCTGGAGTTGAGGCGTGGCCCGGACTAAATATGCCGCCATGAAGATCAAGATTACCGAACCGGAACGCGCCACCGAGATCGCGGAACCGCTTTTGGCGCTCATCCGCTCCGCCTTTGAGGAGCAGCGCGGCGCCGTCGATCCGGAGTCGTCGGCCCTGGACCTCACGCAGGCCGAACTCGAAAACATGATCGAGGGCGAAAACCTGGCGATTGCCTCGGTCGGGCGGGAAATGGCCGGCAGCGTATTTTTCACCGCCGACGGAAACGACCTCTACCTCCACACCCTGGCGGTATCGCCCGATCACCGCCGCCGCGGCGTCGGCCGGGCCCTGATCGACCACGTGGTGGCTTGCGCCCATGAAGGCGGCTACCGGCGGGTTACCTTGAACATGCGCACGAACCTGGACAAAAATTTCCGAATGTTCCAGCGTCTGGGCTTCAGCAAATTCGACGATGGTTACCATCGCGGCTACAACAATCCGACATATTTGAAGATGGCCAAGCAACTGGCGGTCTAGGCGGTCAGCCTTGCGGCAGGCCGGAACACCTGAAAGGCGATCATGAAAGCAGCACAATACGCCACGCGCGGCAATCCTGTGGAAGTCACCGACGTCGTCGAGATGGAGGATCCCGTCGCCGGACCGGGTGAGGTCGTCATCGACGTCGAGGTGTCTCCGATCAACCCCTCGGATGTCCTTACCATTACCGGCGATTACGGCATCCTGCCCAAGTTGCCGGCGCTGTGCGGCAATGAAGGCGTGGGACGGGTAGCGAGCCTCGGTGACGGCGTCGAAGACTTACAGGTCGGCGACCGGGTGTTTCTGCCCATCGGCCAGGGTACCTGGCGCACCCAGATGACCGGCAAGGCGGCGGAATTGGTCCCGGTACCGCCGGGCACCGATCCGCTGCAGATGTCGATGCTGGGCATCAACCCGCCGACCGCCTACCTGATGCTGCGCGATTTCGTGCGTCTCGAACCGGGCGACTGAATGATCCAGAACGCCGCCAATTCCGGCGTCGGACGGTATGCCATCCAGCTTGCGGCCGCCCAGGGCGTCAAATCGATCAACGTCGTACGCCGGGACGATGTGGCCGACGAGTTGACGGCGCTGGGCGCCGAGGCGGTGGTGACCGACGGCGACGATCTCGCCGAAAAGGTCCGGGCCGTGACCGATGGCGCGCCCTTGAAACTGGGCCTGGATGCCGTCGGCGGCGACGCCACCATGCGGCTCGGCGATTGCCTGACCGAGGGCGGTAAGGTGGTCAATTACGGTTTGTTGTCGGGCCAGGCCTGTAAGCTGTCACCGGCGGCGACGATCTTTTTCGACGTGTCGCTGCACGGTTTCTGGCTGGCCCGATGGTTCCGCACGTCGCCGATCGGCGAACGCATTGCTGTGATGACCGAATTGGGCGCCCGGGTCGCCACCGGCGAGATGACGGCGGCGGTCGATTCGACCTATGACCTGGACGACATAAAGGCCGCGCTGGGCCGCGCCATGGCCGATGGCCGCGACGGTAAGGTGCTGGTCACGCCCAATGGCGAACTGAAGGATTAGGAGCATCCGGCATGAATGACGGCAATGGCAATAGCGGGGGCCGGGTCGCCGGCAAGGTCGCCCTGATCACCGGCGGCGCTTCCGGTCTCGGTCAGGCGTCGGCCGTTTTGATGGCGGACGAAGGCGCCCGTATCGTCGTGACCGACATGAATGCCGAGGGTGCGGGGGAAACCGCCCGCATGATCAATGAGGCCCAGGGTGCGGACCGCGCCATTGCCCTCGCCCATGACGTCACCAGCGAAGAGCAGTGGATCGCCGCCATCGCCAAAGGCTTGGAGGCTTTCGAGGTGCTCGATATCGTGGTCAACAGCGCCGGCGTCGGCGTCATGAAGGATGTCGAGGAAACCACGCTGGAGGAATGGCGCTTCGTCAACGCAGTCAATCTGGACGGCACGTTTCTCGGCTGCAAACACGGCATCGGCGCCATCAAGAAGACCTCGCGCGAACGCGGCGGCTCGATCGTCAATCTCTCGTCGGTTTCCGGTATCATCGGCGGCCACAACGTCGCCGCCTACAATGCCTCGAAAGGCGGCGTCCGCCTGTTGTCCAAGTCCGTGGCGCTGCACTGCGCCCGCAAGGGCTACAACATCCGCTGCAATTCCGTGCACCCCACCTTTATCGACACCCCCATGGTGCAGGACATGTTCAATGCCGCCGACGAGCCTGAAAAAGTCCGCAGTAAGCTGGTCCGTCAAATTCCCATCGGCCGCCTCGGCGTACCCGCCGACATCGCCCAGGGCATTCTCTACCTGGCTTCCGACGAATCATCCTTCATGACGGGCTCGGAGTTCGTCCTCGATGGCGGCATCACCGCCCAGTAGGAGTTAATCCTCCGCCAGCGAAGATTTGACGCTTTCGGCCCGCTTGGCCAGCCAGTCCATGGCATGGCTGGCTTGTGCCGGGACCTCATCCGCAAGGGCTTCGGCGAGTTCCCGGTTTTGTTCACGGCAAGCTTTTTCCAGCCGTCCCCCGAGATCCGATAACGCCACAAGGCCGATGTTGCCCGACGTGCTTTTGATGTCGTGTGCCTCTTGGCGCATGCCGTCCATGTCGTCGTCGCGGTGGGCTTGGGCCAGTCTATCCAGACGGCTGTCGATGTCGTCGAGATAGATGGTGATCAATTCGAGCGTGCGCTCCAGGCCGATCACGGTTTGCAACTCGCCAAGCACTTTTTCGTCGATGGCGTCGGCTTGATCCTCGACGGCAGCGCTCTCGGTTGACGGCGGCAGGTTGCCGGCGACCCGCCGCAGGGTTTCATTCAAGGCCGCGGGATCGATCGGCTTGGCCAGGAAACCCGTCATGCCGGCGGCGGTGCAGCGTTCGGCATCCTCCGGCGTCACGCTTGCCGTCATGGCGAAAATCGGCAGGTCGGCAAAATCGCCCGGCAGCGCCCGGATCGCCATGGCGGCCTCGATGCCGTTCATCACGGGCATCTGAATATCCATCAACACGGCATCGTAGTCGGCCTGCTGCACGGCCTCGATGGCCTTGGCGCCGTCCACCGCCAAATCCACGTTGTGGCCCAGATTGCCGATGATCGCCAAGGCGACCTTTTGATTGATGAGATTGTCCTCGGCCAGCAGGATCCGCATCGGTCCTAGGCTCTGCTCGGCGGCGCGGTGCTTGGTCAGAAGCGGCAGGCTACCGTCGTCGGGGGCCGCCGCCAATTCGCTCAGGATGCTGAACAGCACCGGCTTGTCGATGGGTTTGGTGAGAAAGGCGGCAAAGCCGGCCTCCTTCATGCGCTGGGCGTCACCCCTCAGCCCGGTTGCGGTGGAAACGATGAGGCGGGTTCCCGCCGTGAGCGGATTGGACCGCAGCGCCGTGGCGAAACCGCTGGCCGACATGTCGGCCGAATTGATGTCGATTAGGGCGAAATCGAAGGGGTTGTGCGTGTTGGCAGCCCGTTCGATCATCTCGATGGCGTCCGATTGGGAGACCGTCGATTCCACCGTCATGTTCCAGGCGCGGAAGAGTTCCTCGAAATGGTGCCGGTCGATATCTTCTGGATCCAAGAGGCAGATCCGCAGGCCGGCGATGTCGCCGCTGCTGAGGGCTTCGTCCTGGGCCGCCACGCCGACATCGATTTCAAACCAGAACGTACTGCCTTCGCCCTCGCTGCTGTCGACGCCGATCGTGCCGCCCATCAACTCGATCAGGCTGCGGCAAATCGCCAGACCGAGGCCCGTGCCGCCGTATTTCCGCGTGACCGAGCTGTCGACCTGGGAAAATTTGTTGAACAGCTGATTGCGGGCTTGTTCGGGAATGCCGATGCCGGTGTCCTCGATTTCGACCCGGATGCGGGTTTCCTCCAAGGCTTCGCCAGTTTGGCCGACGATGTCGGCGCGCACATCGACCGTGCCGGCCTCGGTAAACTTCACGGCGTTGCCGATCAGATTGAGCAGGACCTGTCGCAGCCGCCCCGGATCGCCCAGCAGAATGTGCGGAATGCCGTCGCTGAACCGGGTGGTGATCTCCAGGTGCTTGTTGTGGGCGCGCGGCGAGAGCAGGCGCACCGTTCCTTCGACCACGGAATGCAGGTCGAATTCGATGGATTCCAGTTCCAGCCGGCCGGCTTCGATCTTCGAATAATCGAGAATGTCGTTGATGATCGTGAGCAGCGATTCGCCTGAATCTTTGACGATTTCGGTGTACTCGCGCTGAGTCTGATCGAGATGCGTTTCCAACAGCAGGCCGGCCATCCCGAGGATGCCGTTCATGGGCGTTCTGATTTCGTGGCTCATGGTGGCGAGAAATTCGGATTTCGCCTGGTTCGCCTCCTCCGCCGCATTGCGCGCGTCGGTCGCGGCGCGGCGCAGGCGGCGGGGTTCGGTTATGTCGCGGATCAGGCCTGTGAGATAAGGCGTGGTGCCGGACAGCACGACCGAAAAGCCTAAGGCAAAGTAGCGCGGATCACCCTCGGGCGTTCTTATGCGGAAGGTATCGACCGCGCCCACGGTGTCTTCGACCTCACCGTTGGCGAAGGCGCGGAGGGTGAATTCGAGGAATTCCCGATCCTTGTCCTCAACCAGATCGAAAAAATCGTCGACGCTGATTTCAGGCCCCAGCCCGAGACGCTGGATTTGCAGCCAGAAGCGGTCGCCGATGGTCATTTTATCGGTAAGCAGGTTCCAGTCCCAAAAGGCCTGGTCGGCCGCCTGCATGGCATAGATGTGCCGGTCGGCGTCCGCCTTGGCGCGGTCCTTTTCCGCAATCAGGCCGGTCACGTCGTAGAAGGTGAAGAGGCTGCCGCCGCTGGGTAGTTCCTGGCGGCGGCGCTCGACCGTCCGGCCGTCCTCCAGCGTGACGACGGAAAGATCGCCGTCCTCCGTTCCCGCATCCTCGCCGGCGGAGCCGAATATCCGGTCGCATCCTTTGAGCTTAACCAGGTCGGCCGCCAGGGGATTGCCGGCGAGATAGGCGGCGCCGACTTTCCACATATGGCGAAAGGCTGAATTGCTGCGCCGAACGCGGGCTTCGGCGTCGAGGACCAGAATGGCGACCCCAACGACATCGTCGAGCGCCGACAGTTCCTCAAGCAGCAGGGTGTTGAGACCGAGATCGCCGCGTACCGGGGAAATCTGATCCCGGTGACCCTCTTCGCCGGGTGCTTTTTCGTCGTCCATGGGGCTCCAGCCGAGCAATCACGTCTCGTCAATAAGATGGCACGCCGCCCGGTTAAACCATCAGCGGAAGAATTTCAATGCCCTTGCCCCCGGTGCCCCGCCACCCTAAATTCTTCCACCATGAAAGATCAAATTCTTTTGGTGGTTCACCAGCAATCCTCCGACCCGGGACGGGTGGCGCGTCAACTGCGGTCGCGCGGTTATGGTTTGGATATACGAACGCCCTCGGGCGGGGACGATCTGCCAGAAACCATGGAGGACCACGCCGGCGCCATCATGTTCGGCGGCCCGATGAGCGCCAATGACGATCATCTGGATTTCGTGCGCCGCGAGATCGACTGGCTGTCCGTGGTTTTACAATCCGGGAAGCCGTTTCTCGGCATCTGTCTCGGAGCCCAGATGCTGGTGCGCAACCTGGGCGGCAAGGTGGAGCTTCACCCCGAGGAACGGGTGGAGATCGGCTACCACCCGATAACGCCGACGGAAAACGGCAAATCCATATTTCCGGAACCGATGTGCGTCTACCAGTGGCACAAGGAGGGTTTCGATAGCCCCGGCGGCGTCGAGCGTCTGGCCACCGGTCCGGTTTTCGAAAACCAGGCTTTCCGGTACGGCAATGCTTACGGCATCCAGTTCCACCCCGAGGTGACGACCGGCATTATGCTGCGCTGGCTGACCGCGGCGGCGCACATGCTGGAAAGCGAGGGCGCCCAAGGCCACGCCGATCAGGTCCGGGCGCGCCGCCGCCATGACAGCGCGACCATTCGCTGGCTTTCCGATTTTCTCGATATCTGGCTGGCGTCCGGCGCGGCGACGCCGTGCCGGCCTAGCTCGACTGCGTCCGAGACACTTCGTCAATCAGCACCTTGACCTCGCCCTTGCCCAGCAATTTGTCGCTGAGGCGCTGAAGCGACCGGACGATGGCGTCAAGCTGCATGACGCCGGTCGACGCCGCCGAACTGCCGTAACGGTAAAGGTAGTTCAGGTAGGCGTCGCTGAGCTTCGGTAGCCGGATGCGAATTCTTTCCTCCATGGCGCCGTTGATGACCTGCAGCTTTAGCACCAGGGTAATGTTGCCGCGGATTGTACGTTCATCCAGCACCGGCGCGATCAACGGCTCCATTTTGATGAAGATGTATTTCCCGGTGGGTGCATTGCTTTCCTCCGTCCCATCTTCCTCGCCCTCCTCGGCGTCCTCATCCGATTGGGCGGCGGCAGGGAAGGCGGCCAGGCTCGTGCACAACAGAATGATCGTCAGGCCGGCCGCCGCCCGGCGCATCCAACCGGCGGCGGCCGATCGGATTGTGACGATAAATTGATCCAGGTTCATCATGGTCGACGTCGTGCCATAGCTCGTGCGGTGGCCTATCCCCTTAGAATGAATACGTTTTTACCACGACATGCCCGCCCTTGAAAGATAACCGGGCGAACGGTCTTGAAATACCGCTGCGCCGTTCCCAAATTGATATTAACAATCCGAAACGTTTTTGGATTTTTTTGCGAACCGGGCGCCAGCCCAGACCCCAAGAGGAATTCTTAATACAGCAAGCAGATTTACCTACTCTCCCTCTCTCTCTTCTTCATCACTTCGCCGTCCCTCAGGGCGGCGATTTTTTTTGTCGCCCGGGCACATTTGCAAACCGGGGCTCGACAACTATCATAATTTGCAGCGGATTAAGGTAGCGATAGACTCATGGCCGTAGTGCAGGGAGGTCCCATGTCCGGCGAACTCGGAACCCGAGAGGAATTGCCCCAGGATTATCTCGATGAACTCGAGGCCATGAGCGTCACGCCTCTGTGGCCGAGCCTGCGCCAGGTTCTGCCATACGATGCGCCGTCGCGGGCCACCCGGCCGTATCACTGGGACTATACCGCGATCCGGCCCTACCTGATGCGCGCCGGCGATTTGACGCCGATCGAGAAGGCCGAGCGCCGTGTCCTGGTGCTGGCCAATCCCGGCCTGGGCATCGAGACCATGCGGGCAACGCCGTCGATCTATGTCGGCCTCCAGCTTATCAATCCCGGTGAAACGGCGCCGCGCCATCGGCACACCCCGACGGCCGTGCGTTTTGTCATCGAGGGCAGCGGCGGCTATACGGTCGTCGAGGGCGAAAAGCTGCCGATGGAAAAAGGCGATCTGATTCTGACGCCGTCGGGTCAATGGCATGACCACGGCCATGAGGGCGACGGCCCCGTCGTCTGGCTCGATGCGCTCGACCTGCCGACGGTCTACTACCTCGAAGCCTCCTATTGCATCGAAGGGGCGGTCGAACCCCCCGACAACCGGGCCGATGCCTCGCAGTGGCGCTATCGCCGCGCCGGTCTCGTGCCCTTCCAGGCGTTGTCCAGGAGCAGCGGCGCCTACCCGCTCCGGCGCTACCCCTGGAGCGAAGTCCGCGCCGCGCTGATGGATATGGCCCTGGCGACGGACTTGGGCGACATCGTGCAGCTTGCCTACGTCAATCCCGAAACCGGGGAGGAATGCCTGCCGATACTCGGTTTTTCGGCGCAGATGCTGCGGCCCGGCGAGGAAGCCCGGCCGCTGCGCAGGTCCGCCTCTTCCGTCATGCACGTGATTGAAGGGGAGGGCGAAAGCGAAATCGACGGCGAGAGCTTCGCGTGGCGCGAGTGCGATACCCTGTCGTTGCCGACCCATGCCGCCGTTAGTCACCGCAACAAATCGACGCGCGAGCCGGCCTTCCTGTTTCACGTCGATGACGCGCCGCTGCATCGCAAGCTTGGTTTTTTCGAGGAATTTCCCCATGCCTGATGCCCGTCCAGAAACGTTGGCCGGAGCCTAAGGTGGGCTTGAGCCCTGATCTTGCCGCCGCCGCCGTGGCTGCCGCAGCTGACGGGATCGTCATACTCGATGCCGGCGGCAAGATCACGGGAGCCAATCCCGCTGCGGTCGCTTTGCTCGGTGGAGACGGCGCTGTCATTGGCGCCGCCTTCGATGAATTCGTCCGTGGCAATGAAAACCTGGAATTCTCGGCGGCGCCTATCGATACCGGAACGGAACTTGGACAAGTGATCGTCCTGCGGGACAGTTCGGTCCGGCGCGCCGCTTCGGAACACACGGCCGTCGCGCGCAAGATGGCCAGCCTCGGTGAAATGGCCGGCGACATCGCCCACGAGTTCAACAACCACCTCACCGGCGCCAGCGGTTTCGCCCAGATGGCCCTGATGCGGATCGACGATATCGAGCGGGTCAAGATGTGTCTTGAGGAAATCATCGCCGCGACGAACGCCGGCGCCGAGCAGACGGGCCGGATCATGCTGTTCGGACAGCAGCACGAGGTCGATACCCGCCCGAGCGCCATCGGCCGCCACGTCACCGATGCCGCCGGATTGATCGAACCGATCCTCGGCGACGGCATCAGTCTGGTTCTCGACGTGGCGGACACCGACAGCGAAGCGGCCTTGCAACCCGGCCCGTTGACCGAGGTTTTGCTGAATCTCGCGGAAAACGCCAATCGGGCCATGTCGGACAACCAACACGGTATCTTGACGATTGCGCTCAGCCGCGTTGAACTGGCGGCGGTTGATGTCGCTGCATTTCCGGGCGCGTCGGTGGGCTCCTATGTGCGCCTGACGGTCTCGGATACCGGTTGCGGGATGACGGCGGAAATCCGCGAGCGCATGTTCGATCCGTTTTTCTCGACGGCGGACGTGGGTGAGGGCGAAGGCTTGGGGTTGCCTTTGGTCTATTCCGTCGTATCGAAGGCTGGTGGTATGATCGACGTCGAGACGATGCCGGGAGAGGGCACGACGGTCACGATTTATCTGCCCGTCGCTGGGTAAACTTTGGGGGGTAGTTGGAGAACGGCATGCAGTTGGATAAGGTCCATTGCCTCGTGGTCGAGGATAACGCACAGACGACGCGGCTCATCCGCATGATGTTGATGGACATGCACGTGGCGGAAGTCACGACGGCCAAGGACGGCGTGGAAGCCGAGGAAGTGCTCGAATCGGGCGACTATCCCATCGACATCATATTGTGCGATTGGCGCATGCCGCGCATGACCGGCCTGGAATTTCTCAAGAAGGTCCGCGTCAGCCACCCCGATATGCCCTTTTTGATGGTGACCGCCAACGCCGACGTGGAATCGATCCGCACCGCCGCGGGTTCGGGCGTCAGCGGCTATATCGCGAAACCGTTTTCCCAAGGCCAGTTGCAGAAAAAAATTGAAGCCCTGATCGGCGGCAAATAGCCCACCGCGGCGTTCATGAAAATTTGATTGGCGGTCCCGACGGATTATCCGTTCTATGGGCCGCAACGACCAAATTCGTTGATTTTGAGGGGCTAATATCATGACTGTAGAACTTACCTATCTCGCCTGGACGGCACTGGTGTGCATCCTCATGTGGCTGCCGCACGTTTCGGCGCGCGGCCTCATCATCGGCCCGGCCAACGCGGCGGGATACCCCGACGAAGAACCCGATTTGCCGAAGTGGATCGGCCGTTCCCGGAGGGCCCACGCCAACATGGTGGAAAACCTGGCGGCGTTCGCCAGCCTGGTGCTGATCGCGCACGTCGCAGGGATCGCCAACGAGATGACGGCTTTGGGCGCGGCGATGTTCTTCTGGGGCAAGCTGGTGCACACCGCGGTTTTCATCATGGGCATCCCCTACGCCCGCACCCTGGCGTTCTTCGTCGCCTGGATCGGCATGTTGGTGATCTTCTTCCAGCTTATCGCCTGACGCCGTAGGTTCGTCTCAACTCGTTCTTCAGGATCTTACCCATGGCGTTTTTCGGCATGGCGTCGATGAAGTCGTATCGGCGGGGAATTTTGTAGCCGCCGATGTGCTCGCGGCAGTGGGCGATCATCGCCTGTTCGTCCAGCTGTTCGCCATCCTTGACCACGACGACGGCGAACAGCGCCTCGCCGGTCTTGTCGTCGGGCACGCCCACCACGGCGGCTTCGAGCACGCCGGGATGCTTGTAGAGCGCCGCTTCGACCTCGGTCGTGTAGACGTTCTCGCCGCCGGTGATCACCATGTCCTTCTTGCGGTCCAGCAGGTAGAGGTAACCTTCGTCGTCGAGATAGCCCACGTCGCCGGTGTGGAACCAGCCGTCCTGCAGCGCGGCGGCGGTCTCGTCGGGCAGGTTGTGATAGCCGTTCATGACGTTGGGGCCGCGGGCCAAGACCTCGCCGCCCTCGCCGGGTGCGGTCTCGTTGCCGTCTTGATCGGCGATGCGCAGCCAAACCTCCGGCACCGGCCGCCCAGCGGAGCGCAGACGCGTGGGGTCGCCGCTTTCGATGGCGGCGCGGTGGCTGGCGTCGTCGAGCACGGTGAGGATCGGCGCCGTTTCGGTGAGGCCGTAGCCCTGGCAGATCTGGGCGCCGGGAAACTTCGCCATGGCGTCGCGGATCCAGCCTTCCGCCATGGGGGAGGAACCGTAATAAATCAGGCGCAGCGAACTGGTATCGCTCTGCTCGAAGGCGGCATCGTCCATCACCATGCGCAGCATGGTTGGCGGCAGCACCGTCGCCGTGGGCCGGTGACGTTCGACGGCGGCGAGAAAATTCGCCCCGCTGAATTGCGGCAGGTAGACGTGCCCGCCGCCCATCAGGGTCGGCGAATTGCCGATCAGGTCAGCGGAATGGAACATCGGCGCGGCGTGTACCCAGACATCGCCGTATCGGATTCCCAATGCGTATCCGTTCTGGCCCGCATTGGCGACGATGTTGCGGTGGCTCAGCCGAACCCCTTTGCTGCGCCCGGTCGTGCCGCCGGTATAGAGGATCAGGGCATCGTCGTTTTCGCCGCTCGCGTGCGGCGCGACCGGGGCCGCGTCCGCCAGCGCGGTTTCGATGTTGGGGTACGGGCCATCGCCGTCGGGCGGGCCGTGCCGCAGCGCCCCCGCCGCCCATTTGTCCAGCGGCGGCTCACCCAGCATGGCGGCAAAAGCCGCGTCGACAATGACGAATTTGACCCCGGCGTCGTCGAGGATGTCGGCCATTTCCCCCGGTGCCAGCCGCCAGTTCACCGGCACCGGCACGCAGCCCATCCAATAGCCGGCCCAAAAGAGCTCAGCCGTCCTGAAACCGTTGAGCATGATGACGCCGAAGCGTTCGTCGGGTTGCAGACCGTGTTGGGCCAGGACGCCGGCGGTGCGGGCGACGCGGTCGGCCGTCTCGGCCCAGGTCAAATCGCCTTCGTCGTCGCGGACCGCCGTGCAGCCACCGTAGTGCTGCGCCGCCGCCCTTAGAACATCCGGCAGGATCATGAAGCTTCTCCCCGCATTACCGTCGAGTTCAAGACTATTTTGAGTCCCCCGCCCGTTCGCTGAACTGATAAATTAATAGCCGCTTCAGGGAGGGAGAACAAATCATGGCACGTCACGCGCATCTCATCGGCAGCGTCGGTCTCAGCGACGCCGAGGCCGTTTTCACCGCCGTCAGCGATATCCTCGGCGATTGCTGCACGCGCATCCCGGACGGCGAAACCGGCGGCCGCGGCTATTGGATCCGCTGGCAGGACGCCACCTTTGCCAATTGCGGCCAGATGCAGGCGGAAGCGGTTTCAGTCAAAATCCCCGGCTTCAAGGATGCCGTCGATCGCACGTTCTACAGCATCAAGGACGGCGTCGCCGCCGACGACCTGGATTTCGGCGAGTTGGGTTATGCCCGCGAAGCATTGGATTCGTGGGCCCTGTTTTCGCGCCTCCAGGACGAAGGCAGAATACCCGCCGGCACGCGCTTTCAGGTCTCCCTGCCGACGCCGGTCGCCCTGCTCAGCGGCTTCGTCATGATGCCGTCCCGCGGCGCCGCCGAAGCGGCCGTCGAAAAAGCCATGGTGGCGGACCTCGACCGCATCCAAAGCGCGATCCCCGGCGACCGCCTCAGTATCCAGTGGGATGTCTGTTACGAGATCGTCGGCGCCGACGGTGGCCCGCCGCTGCACTTTGACGACGCATTGGCCGGCACGGCCGAGCGGGTCGGCCGCCTGTGCGGTCACGTCAACGAAGGGGTCGAGTTGGGCATCCACCTCTGCTACGGAGATCCCGGTCACCAGCACATTATCGAACCGGCAGATCTGGGCACCTCGGTGGCCTTCGCCAACGCCATCTGCAGGGCCTCGCCGCGCAACATCGATTTCATGCACATGCCGGTGCCGCGCGGGCGCGCCGACGAGGCTTATTTCCAACCGCTCAACGACCTCGCCATGCCGGCCGAGACCCGCCTCGTCATCGGCCTGGTGCACCATACCGACGGCGCCGAGGGGACGCGCAACCGCATGGCGACGGCGGACAGGTTCGTCACGGACTACGACGTGGCCACCGAATGCGGCTTCGGCCGCCGCGATCCGGATACCATCGAGGAACTGCTGCGGGTGCACCGCGAGGTCTGCAACTGATCATTTTTTCAGCCGGCGCCGGCGGTTTGTGATATTGTTGGGGTGTCCAACAATTAATAATACGGGGAGTCGTTCATGCTGTTCCGCACCCGGGCCGAACACCGGCCTTACCATCTCGGGACCTATCCGCTGGAGGTCCTGGAACGGGATGACAGCGTAATCGAGGCCGAGGCGTCCCGCCCCCGGGTGGCGGCGCCGGCCTACACGACCCCCCCGGACGGACCGCTGGCCAAGTCCCTGCGTGATTACCTCGGCATCTTCATCGAAAACTCGGGCGGCGATCCGGCGAGGCAAAAAGCGCCGGTGCCGGACGATCCGCACCGCAAGATGATGGACGTCAAGGGCTACAGCTATTTCATGAACGCCTCGCAGGTCGGCATCTGCCGCATACCGGCCAATGCCTGGACGGAAGGGGCGGAGCCTTTGGACCACGATTTTGCCGTGGTGCTGTTGTTGGAACATGGCAGGGTTCCCGAGGCGGGCAATCCGGCCCGCGCCTGGATTGAACCGGCAACCCGGGACGCCGCCGACAGCCGCATCGGCGGCATCGCGGTCTGCCTTTCCGGCCACATCAAGAAACTCGGCCATCCCGCCACGGCCCATGTCATGGGCGCGGGTTCCGTCGACGCCGAACGGCTGGCGGTGTTGGCCGGTCTGCTGGTGCGCGACGGTGACCAATTGCGCAATCCCTACTTCGACCGTGATTTTTCGATCTCCGTCGTCACCACGCCGTACGAGTTGGAAACCGACCGTCCGCTGGCCAGGAGCGCTTTGAAACCGAAGGGTCTCGGCTACTGGTTCGGCCAGGGCGGGGCGACCTCGGGCCGTGAACGCAACCGGCGCAACGGCCGTTCGACGCACATGGGCGCCTACCCGATGGAAACGGTCAAGCGCGTCGACCGTCCGACCACCCTGATCCTCGATGACGAGGTGCCCCAGGTGCCCAAGCGCGCCGCCTTCTTCGACCGCGCCTTGCGCGGCGATCTAGGCGACAAGAGCCAGAAGGAGCGCAGCCGCTTCGCCTTCAAGCAGCCCCATACCTCGGGCATGATGTCCTCGATGCGCTCCATGGTCGCGGTGCAGAGCGGCGAGACCAACGGGGATGCCGACACCGGTTTGTATTCTGACGCAGCGGCCAATACGCGCGCGCTGAAATCGCTCTCCTATCTGCTCGGCGCCGACATGACCGGCATTTGCGAGGTGCCGCGCTATGCCTGGTATTCCCACGGCGCCGACGGCACGCCCATCGAGACCAACCACAAGTACGCCGTCGTCATGCTGATCGATCAGGAATTCGACACCATGGAGGGTGGTACCGGCGACGATTGGATCTCCGGGACGCAATCGATGCGGGCCTACCTGCGCGGCGCCGAGATCGCCGGCGTGATGGCCGACATGCTGCGGCAGTTGGGTTTCGCTTCGCGCTCCCAGACAAACGTGGACAGCGACGTGCTGCAGTTGCCGCTGATGCTGTGGGCCGGCCTGGGCGAGCTCTCGCGTATTGGGGAACTAGTTCTCAACCCCTTCGTCGGACCGCGGCTCAAGACCGTTGTGATGACCACCGACATGCCCCTGGAAGTCGACAAGCCCATCGACTTCGGCCTGCAGTACTTCTGCAACAACTGCTGGAAGTGCGCCCGCGAGTGTCCCTGCGATTCGATCTCGTGGGGCGACAAAGTTATGTTCAACGGCTACGAGATGTGGAAGCCGGACGCCGAACGCTGCGCCCGCTACCGCCTGACCAACGCCAAGGGCTCGGCCTGCGGGCGCTGCATGAAAACCTGTCCGCTCAACAAGGTGGTCACGGCCGACGGCCCCATCGTCGAGCGCATGGCAAGCTGGTGCGGCATCAACGCGCGTTGGCTCAAGCCGCTGTTGGTGCCCATCGCGGTGCGGGTCGACGACATGCTGGGCAAAGGCAAGCGCAATCCCGCCAAGAAGTGGTGGTTCGATCTCGAAGTGGTCGAGGGCGTCTGCGTCGAACCGGTCAAGGGCGTCAGCCAGCGCGACCTCAACCTCGAGCACAAGATCGATCCGGCCAAACAGAAGATGGCCTATTACCAGGCCCACATGATGCCGGTGCCCAACGACCTGAGGGCGCAGCCCGTCGACCGCAAGGCGGCGATGGCGGAAGCGGCGGTGCTGGAAACGCCGGGTCAGGCGGCGGCGCGCGTAGCCGACGGCGGCGCCGTCCCGCCCCAATACACCCCGACCCCGCCCGATCCTGACGGACCCATCGGCGAGAACATCAAGCCGACGGTCTACGGCGGCGGCACGGACAAGTCGAAGGCGTCTTAGACTTCGCCGTCGGCGATCTTTTCCGCGGCCGGCGGGTAGCTCGGTTTGGTCAGCACGTACCACATGCCCCAGATCACCAGCACGATCATGGTGAAGATCACGATCAGCGGCGGGTCCGAGAAGAACAATAGGTAGGCCAGGCTGGCCAGCATCGAACCGGTTGAGGCAATCTTTGCCACCGGCGGGATGACGCGGTACTGGTCCCAAACCTGTAGCGGCGGACCGAATATGCGGTGGTAGTAGAGCCAGCCGTGGAGGCGTTCGGAGGAGCGGGCGAAGAACCATAACGCCACGATCAGGAACGGCGTCGTCGGCAGCACCGGCAGGAACGCGCCCACCGCGCCGATGGCGACGAACGCCAATCCGAGCACGAGCATCAACGGTCTTTTCCGCGGGTTCACGTAGGGCCTCGATTTCCGCCGGGGGTAGATACTGAATTTGAGGGTCCGGCGGGCGGATTTCAAGCGCCTTCGAAATGAATTGCGCCTATAGTCGGCGCGATGCCCGAGAAGATCCTCAAGCAAGTTTTTGGTTTCGACCGTTTTCGCGCCGGCCAGATCGAAGTGGTGAACGCCCTGTTGGCCGGCGAACATGCCATGGTGGTGATGCCGACGGGCTCGGGCAAATCACTGTGCTTTCAGATCCCGGCGCTGCTGAAGGGCGGCCTGACCATTGTCGTCTCGCCGCTGGTGGCGCTGATGGAAGATCAGGTCGCCGCCCTGGCGCTGGCCGGCGTGGCCGCAGACACCATCAATTCGTCGCGCGAGCGCCAGGTCAACGTAACGGCCTGGAAGCGGGCGGCGGCGGGCGAGACGCGGCTTTTGTACCTTTCGCCGGAACGCCTGATGACCGAGCGCATGCTGGCGGCGCTCTCGCGCCTGCCGGTCAAGCTGATCGCCGTCGACGAGGCCCATTGCCTGTCGCGCTGGGGGCCGTCGTTCCGTCCCGAATACGAGGCACTGGCGCGGCTCAAGGACGTCTTTCCCGGCATCCCCATCGCGGCGCTGACCGCGACCGCCGATCAGGCCACCCAGAACGATATTGCCGACAAACTGTTCGGCGGCCGGGGCAGACGCCACGTCTCCAGCTTCGACCGGCCCAACATCCGCCTGCACGTCGAAATGCGTAGCGACCCCAAACGGCAGTTGCTGGATGTGGTGAGGGCGCACGAGGGCGAAAGCGGCATCGTCTATTGTCTGTCGCGCGCCAAGACGGAGAAAACCGCCCAATATCTCAACGACAACGGCGTCCGCGCCTTGCCCTACCACGCCGGCATGGCCGCCGACGCGCGCAGCCGCAACCAGGACGCCTTCATGATGGAGGCGGGCGGGGTGGTCATGGTGGCAACCATCGCCTTCGGCATGGGCATCGACAAACCCGACGTGCGCTTCGTCTGTCATACCGACATGCCGGGCAACGTCGAGGCCTATTACCAGGAGATCGGCCGCGCCGGTCGCGACGGCAAACCGGCCGCGGCACACTTGTTCTACGGTCTCGACGACATCCGCATGCGGCGCATGTTCATCGAACAGGAAGACGCCGGCGACGACCATAAACGGCGCGAGCATAAACGCCTGGACGCGCTGATCTCCTATTGCGAGGCGCCGGCATGCCGCCGCTATGCGCTCTTGGCTTATTTCGGCGAGGATCACGCCAGCGAGGCGGGCTGCGGCAACTGCGACGTTTGCCGCGATCCGCCGCAGATGGTCGAGGGCACGGAGACGGCGCAGGACTTGTTGTCGGCCTGCGTGGCGACGGGACAGATATTCGGCCAGGCCCACTTGATCGACGTCGTGCGCGGCGCCGATACGGAAAAAATCCGCAACGCCCGCCATGACGAACTACCGGCCTACGGCGCTGGAGCGGCGCTCGACAAGGATACCTGGCGGTCCATCGTGCGCCAGCTGGTGGCGACCGGTTACCTCCGTCTCGACGTCACCGGGCACGGCGGCTTGAGCCTGACGGACAAGGGTCAGGCGCTGCTGGCCGGCGAGGCGGGCTTCAGCTACCGCCGCGACGTCATCAAGAAGTCCGCCAGGGCCCGCAAACGCCGCCGCGGCAATGCCGTGCCGGAAGACCTGAGCTCCGGGCAAACGGAACTGCTGGGCCGCCTGAAGGAGAAGCGCAGCGAACTGGCGCGGGGCCGACGCGTGCCGGCCTACGTCATTTTCTCCGACCGCTCGCTCGAGGACATGGCCCGCCAGGCGCCCCGCGACGAAGACGCCTTCGCCGATATCCACGGCGTCGGCGCGGCCAAACTCAAGAAATTCGCGAAAGCCTTCCTCGACGTCATCGCCGAAGCATCGCCTCAAACACCCAGCGGATAGCGGCCGAATTCCTCAACGGCGTCGACCATGGCGAGGACGTTTTCGCCGGGCACGTCGTTCATGATGGTGTGAACCGGCCCGATCATGCAGCCGCCGCCGGTCCCGAGCGTTTCGATCACCCGTTTGACTTCGGCCCGTACGTCGTCGGGCGAGCCGTGGGGCAGCACATGGTGGGTGTCGACGGCGCCGCAGAAGACGATGTTCTTGCCGAAGCGTTTTTTCAGTCCGGCGAGGTCGGACATCTTGCCCGCCGAGGTCTGGATGGGATTGAGGATATCGACGCCGATTTCGACGAAGTCGTCGATCAGCGGTTCGACGTCGCCGTCGGTATGGAAGAAGACCTTGGCCTTGGTGCGCTCGCGGATGAAGGCAATGAAGTCGGCGTGGATGGGTTTGAGGATACGGCGGTACATGTCCGGCGAGATCATCAGGCTTTCCTGGGTGCCGAGATCGTCGCCGATCTTGATGATGTCGACGTTGCCGCCGAGTTCGGCGAGGAACGCCGCCATCAGCGTCTTGCAGTGACCGGCGATGGTTTCCATCAGGGCCTGGGCGAAGTCGGGATACTTGAACATGTTGCGCAGGAACTTATCCATGCCCTGCATGGCGTGGGCCCGCTCGAACGGGAACAGCAGCCAGGGCGTGGCCAGGATGGCGTGTTCGTTCTGCGCCGCCAGCGCCGCCGCCTCGGCCCGCACGTGGGCGACCCGGCTGGGATCCGTCATGTCGGGCCAGCCCGCGTAGGCCTCTATCTCCTCGACCGTGGTGGCGCCGCGCATGGGGTGGATGCCGGGGTACCACTCGCCCGGCTTGACCTCTTTCTGGCCGCTGCCCCAGCTGTCGATAAAATCGGCGTGCGCCTCCCGCGCCCGGTTGGCCTCCAGGATACTTGCCGGTTCCAGGTCGGTGACGCCGCGCACATCGCTGTGCAGGCGTTGCATGGTGGCTTCGTCGATAGCCGCCGTGCCGAGTTCGGGCCATTGATAGATGTAATCATCCGGAGCTTCGACACCGATGATCCGCTTGATTTCCCGGTAGGGCTTCATCTTGATGCCGGTGGCGTTGCTCACGCCGAGGACGATGGGCACGCGGTCGGGTTCTTCGTGGTTGACGGCGGCCAGCACGCGCTCGCGGGAGGTCAGGGGCATGGGGTGCTCCGGTAAAAATTTGTCGATGGATTGTAGTGACCGGGCCCTCGATTAACCACAGATTGATGATCAAATCTGACCGGACAAGAGACTGCGACCGCGCCGCCTCGCGAATAAAGTCTGTCCAATAGGTCAGGTTTCTGTTCTCGTGGCGCGCGTAATTGGTTACCATTGCGCCACAGCAAAAAAATGATCGGGCCGTCACGCGGCTGTCAAAAAAAGCCGGTATCGATCCGGCAACAATAAGATCGTTCAACAGGAGGGGATCTCAATGGCTATCAGGAAGACTTTATTGGCGACCGCATCGGCGGCGCTGTTCGCGGTTGCCGGCGTCGCCAAGGCCGACGGCGACCTCGTCCGCATCGCCACGGTGCCGGCGGGCGCCGAGGTCGCGGGTATCGCGGTGAACGGCCTGGGTGAGCTGTTCTTCAACGCCCAGCATCCGGGCAAGAAAGCGACCTACAAGGAAGGCGGCCCGGCCGCCGAGATCGGCTATATCGCCGGCATGAACATCAACACCTACTCGGGCGGCGACGTCGCCATTCCCGGCAAGGACGACCGCGGCAGGGTTCACGTGGCGGCGGGCGAATACGTCACTCTGGCCAAATCCGGCGACAAGATGGGCAACGGCCAGGTCGTCGGCGGCGTCTACGACCACGCCGGCAAGCTGATGTTCGTCAGCAACGACGTGGATTTCAACGCCTTCATCCCGCTGAGCTCGACCGAAGCCTATCTCTACACGGCGTTCGAAGGCGCGGGCCGCAAGGGCGTATCCAGCGTCAGCCAGCTCAAGCTCAAACGCAGCAACGGCCGCTGGTCGGCCGACCTGCAGCAGTCGAAGATGCTCGACCTGCAAGGCATCGACGGCGCCTGGGTGCTGTGTTTCGGCACGGTGTCGCCCTGGGGCACGCCGATCATGTCGGAGGAGTATTACTTCTACAACACCGGCCTGTGGAACCACCCCAACGACCACGACGAGGACGAGCGGCCCTCGTTCCGCAAGGGCAACGACATCTCCTACCACCAGGCCAAGAAGATGACTGCGTTCCTGGGACGGGATTCCAACCCCTACCGCTACGGCTACAACATCGAGATGAACAATGCAGCCAGCGAACCGTCGCTGGTGCGGCACTACGCACATGGCCGGTTCAGCCACGAGAACGTCGTCGTCATGGGGGACGGCAAGACCGTCTACCAGTCGGATGATGATTCGGCCAAATACACCAACGCCAAGTACAACTCCAACTCCGGCGGTGTGTTCTTCAAGTTCGTCGCCGACACGGCGGGAGACCTGAGCGCCGGCACGCTCTATGCCGCCAAGCTCACCCAGGACGCCGGCAGCGACCCGCGCACCACCGGCTTCGGCGTGAGTTGGATCGAACTGGCCAGCGGCAACAACGCCCAGATCGGCAAGTGGATCGACGAATACGAAGGCATCGGTCCCAAGGACTACAAGGAGGGCAGCACCAACTACCTCTCCGACGCCGACGTCAACAACTGGGCGGAAGGCAAATCCGGCAAGGACCTCAACGGTGACGGCAAGGTCGGCAGCTACAAGGACGACCGTCCGGCCTTTCTCGAAAGCCGCAAGTCTGCCGCCGCATTGGGCGCCACCAACGACTGGAACAAGATGGAAGGCGTCGCGGCCGACGGCAAGGCCGTTTACGTCGCGGCCTCCAACATCACCGAGAGCATGGACAAGGCCTGGGGCCACGTCCACTGGTCGTCCGGCGCCAAGGACAAAGCCGCGCCCGGTGACATCGCGCTCGATAAGGAAGCCTGCGGCGCCGTCTACCGTGGCGCGCTGACGGCCGACTATGACATAAAGCGCCTCGAGCCCTACGTCGTCGGCAAGGACATCGGCAACAAGAAGGGTTGTGAGTTGGGCGGCATCGCCAGTCCCGACAACATCCTGTCGACGCCCGCGGGCGGCCTGTTGATCGCCGAGGATGCCGGCAGCCGCCAGCACCCGGTCGATTTCCTCTGGCTCAAGAAATAAGTCCGAACCGCAACTGCGGACAAACGACACAGAAACTGGAGGGATGCGGCAACGCATCCCTCTTTTTTTGCCGCCCCCTCTCAACCACGGGAATGGTGATCCCGGCAGGATTCGAACCTGCGACCCCCAGATTAGGAATCTGGTGCTCTATCCGACTGAGCTACGGGACCGTTGAGGCCGTCCGGGTTCATATAAGCGCAACGCCGGATGGATGCAAACCGGATATTCGGCGCGCTTCGGCGGGCGCTAATCGCCCCAGAGGTTCTTGCCGGAGATCTGGTCGAAGGGCACGGCGTAGGTCAACACGAAACTTTCGGCGCCGGGGTTGTCGGCATCCAGACTGGCGTTGGAGATGTGATTGACGGACAAGCCGATGCGCGAGCGGTCGTCGAAGCGGTAGGCCAGTTCCAATTGCGAGCGGAATTCGATCCAGTGCCCCAAATTCTTGCCTTCGGCGCCCCGGCTGTAGGCGCCGGCGGCGAAGCTCGGCTGCAGCACGACGCGGCGGCCGAAAAATAAATCCACGAATACACCGGCGTAGCCGTACATGGCCTTGTCCGCCGTGTACGTAAAGCCGCTGAACGGCCTTAAAAACCACCAATCAATATCGGAGCGGTACTCCAACCTGACCTCGCCCGTGCGGCCGTCGTCGTTGTAGTCGTGCACGCCCGCGCTGAAGACCATGAAATCGGGGTCTTCGGCCCGTGCTTGCGTCGCCGTGCCGCTGAGCCCCAGGAAAAGCGCGAGAGCGCAGAAGGTTCTGACTGAAAATGGCACGGACGTGAACTCCGGATCGTTGGCTGGCAGGGGTGAACGCTGCCGGATTGTACGAAATACCGCCGCGCGCTCCAAACACCGATTTCGAGGCCACTTATGTGTACACAATCAGCCTGCTAGGCTGGCCCGATGCGTCCGGTTCTTGCCCATTGTCTTCTCATCCCGCTCTTGCTCACGGGCGTGGCGCGTCCCGTGGTCGCCGACGGCTCGATGCTCGAGCCCGGGGGTGCGGGCGTGGTGAGCCGGGTTGTGGACGGCGATACCGTTCACCTGGAGGATGGCCGGCGCATCCGCCTGGTCGGCATCCAGGCGCCGAAACTGCCGCTGGGCCGGCCCAACGTGCGAAAGCAGCCGCTGGCCGACGCCAGCAAGACGTCGCTGGAAAAGCTGGTGCTGGGCCGGGCCGTCGCGCTTTCCTACGGTGGGCGCAAGATCGACCGGCATGGCCGGGCGCTGGCCCACCTTCATACCGAGGACGGCCGCTGGGTCCAGGGCATCCTGCTCGAGCAAGGGCTGGCGCGGGTCTATTCGTTTTCCGACAACCGGACGATGGTTGCCGATATGCTGGCGCTCGAGCGGGCCGCCCGGTCGGCCCGGCGCGGTATCTGGCGGCTCAATTACTACGCCATCCGGACGCCCGACGAGACGGTGCGCCGTATCGATACCTTTCAGTTGGTCGAGGGCGAGGTGCTGTCAGCGGCCCGGGTGCGGGGACGCACCTACCTCAATTTCGGGGAGGATTGGCGAAGCGACTTCACGATCACCATATCCAAACGCAGCGGCCGGACGTTCAAAGCCGACGGCATCGATCCCTTGGCCTGGCAAGGCCGCCGCGTGCGCATCCGGGGCTGGCTGTCGTGGCGCAACGGTCCCATGATAAACTTGACCCACCCGGAACAGATCGAGGTGCTGAATCGATGAACCTGAACCGCCGCGTCGCCCGCCTGAGCCGCCTCCTGGCGGCGGCCCTGCTGCTGACCCCTTGGCTGGGGGCTTGCGTGACCACGAACCCGGCGACGGGCAAGGAAGATTTCACGCCCTTTATGTCGCCGGCCGAAGAAGCCCGCGTCGGGGCCGAGGAACATCCCAAGATGTTGGCCCAGTTCGGCGGCGTCTATGATGACCCGGAAGTCGGCGGATATGTCGCCAGCATCGGCGGACGGCTGGCCGCCCACTCGGAGCGGCCCGGCCTGGAATTCCGCTTCACGGTGCTGAATTCGCCCGTCATCAACGCTTTCGCCCTGCCCGGCGGCTATGTCTACATATCGCGCGGGTTGATGGCCCTGGCGAATTCCGAGGCGGAACTGGCCAGCGTGCTGGCCCATGAGATCGGCCACGTCACGGCCCGGCACTCCGCCCAGCGTTACAACCAGTCGATTTTCCTCGGCGTCGGCACCGCCATTCTCGGCGCCGTCGTCGGCAGCAGCGTGTTCAATCAGGTCGCCAACATCGGCGGCGAGTTGTACCTCAAGGGCTACTCCCGCAGTCAGGAGCACCAGGCCGACGACCTGGGCATCCGCTATCTCCGCGGGGCGGGCTACGACACCTCGGCAGCGGCTGATTTCCTGCGCAGCCTGCAGGCAGACTCCGAGTTGAAGCGGCAGATTGCCGGCGCCAAGGGCAAGGATCCCCTGGCCGACATATTCGCCACGCACCCGCGCACCGCCGATCGGGTGGAACGCGCAGCGTCCGCCGCGGGCGGCGGCAACGGCGCGCCGCGTCTGCGATCGCGTTTCATGGGTGAGATCGACGGCATGATCTTCGGTGACGATCCCGCCGAGGGCCTTGTTCGCGACAATGTGTTCTGGCACCCGAACCTCGGCTTCACCTTCGCGGTGCCCGAGGGGTTCAAACTGGTGAATACGCGCAAAGCCGTGTTCGCCGTGGCCAAGAACGGGGCGAAGATCCGATTCGATTCGTCGCCCGATCAATGGAACGGCGGGGTCATGCGCTACATTTCAGACAAATGGGCCGCCAAATTACGGCTGCGTGATCTCGAACCCATCGAGATCAACGGCATGCGGGCCGCGACGGCGGTGTCCGAAGTTATTTCCGACCGCAAAAAAATGGATTTGCGCCTGGTCGCGGTTCGCTTCGACCGGCGCACCATTTTCCGCTTTCTCTTCATGACGCCGCCGCGGCTGACGTCCTCGCTGGACCTCGGTTTCCGCCGCACCGCCTTCGGCTTCCGGCGCATGACCGACGACGAAAAAGTGGACATCCGACCCCAGCGCATCCGCCTCGTAATTGTGCGGGCGGGCGACACAGCCGAAAGCCTCTCCCGGCGCATGCAGGTGAGGGAACGTCCCCTGGACCTTTTCCGGGTCCTGAACGGACTTCGGCCCGGCCAAAAAATTCAGCCGGGCCAAAGGGTCAAGATCGTCGTGAACTAAGCCGCAACAGGCGGAGCCGCGTCAGGCGGGTATCAAACCCGTCGCCGAAATGTCGCCGGCCTGGCGCACGATGGAGGCCTTGAGCTTGGCAAGCGCTTCCTGTTCGATTTGGCGGACGCGCTCCTTGCTGATACCCAGCTTGGTGCCGAGCACCTCCAGGGTCAATCCATCTTCGGCCAGGCGCCGCTTGCGGATGATGATCTGCTCGCGCGGGCTCAATTCGTTGACGGCCTGGTCGATCCAGTTGGACCGCACCTGGGTGTCATGATCGCGCATGGTGATGGCTTCGGGCGTTGGCCTGTCGTCGGCCAGGAAATCCTGCCATTCACCGTCGCCGTTTTCGCCCACCGGCGTGTTTAACGAGCGGTCGTTGCCGGAAAGGCGCTGCTCCATCATTTCCACGTCGCGCAAGGGCACCCGCAGGCAATGGGAAATTTCGGCACGGCTGGAATCCGTCAGTTTGCCGTCGCCGCCTTCGATCCGGGCCCGCAGCCGGCGCAGATTGAAAAACAGGGATTTTTGCGCCGCCGTGGTGCCGGTGCGGACGATGGACCAATTGCGCAGGACGTATTCCTGGATCGACGAGCGGATCCACCAGGTCGCATAGGTCGAAAACCGAACCTCGCGTTCCGGTTCGAACTTGGCCGCCGCCTGCATCAGGCCGATGTTGCCCTCCTGCACCAGGTCGCCGATCGGCAGACCGTAGGAACGGAACTTGGTCGCGGTTGAGATCACCAGCCGCATGTACGGCGTCACCAGTTTGTGCAGCGCCTCTTCGTCGTCATTTTCACGCCAGCGCCGGGCAAGGTCCTGTTCCTCCTGGCGCTCCAGGAGGGGAATTTTCATCGCCGTGCGGATAAATTTTCGGTTGGCTTTCTGCGTTTCGGGCGTATCGATAAATGCCATAACTAATCGTCCTCCAGGTAAATCGCGGTCCGCACCCAAGACCCCGATTTCGCGCTTTTTCCCTCTGCGCTTTTACCCGACCTCACCCCAAGGTTTTTTCAAACTAGGTCGATCGAAATAACTTAGTAATCTAGTAGGATGCTCGCGTATCAAACCTGGTATTGCAAGTCATTATTAGAACAATCGAAATGCATTTAGCTAAAATTTTTGCAAAAAACCGCAGAATTTTGCGGTTTATCCAACCGATCAAACCAGATCTCTCTAATATGTTACTAGTATTTAACAAAAGGAGCGCGAGAGCTCACGCACCTATCAGGTCGGAATTAGCTTAGGATTGTTGTTGAAAACCGGTCTGTATCAGCAACGCTGAGCGCTGGTGCGGGATCAGATTTGTATCCAGTCCGCCGGTTTTCCATCCAGGGTGAAACAGGCGGCGTGGAGGTTGCCGCCGAAGCCGGCGCCGCCGTCGAGGGTCGCCGTCACACTGCCCATTTCCGGTGCGTGGCCGGCCAGATCGCAACCCCTGACGATGCGGACGAAGCCGCGCCAGGGTTCTTCGATATTTTCGAAATCGGGGCTGCCCCACCAGAAAGCATCACCCTGTTCGCTCACCGGACGTTCGGGATCCAATCCGGCGGCGGTAAACAGCAGTTCGCCGGCTTCGGTAAAGGCGGCCCGGCGCAAGGCGGCGGTTAGATCGTCGTGTCCGGCCCGGGCCCGGACGGCCGCCGCGATGCCGGCGGTCCAGCGGGTGATGGCGACGGCGCCTTCGCGGCAACAGCCCTTGCCGTCATTGACGTCGATACCGTAGGCGGCAAGAGTGGCGTCGACGCCATGACCAAGCATCCAATTGAGCACCTCCGCCGGTGCCGGCGCGAACTGAATTTGGTTGAGTTTGCGCCACATCTCCTCTTGCGAGCCGCGCAGGACGACATGATCGTTGGCGAACGTTCCGGGTCGCGCCAGAAATTCCCGGCGATAGGCGATGATCTCGTCCGCCGCCGCCGCCGGGTCGGGGCCGTGCCCGAGCACATTGCCGAGGTAGACGAGTTGATCGCCGGGCTCCAGCCGTCCCCGAAGTTCCGCGTGCAGCGCGCGCAGTTTCGCGACCTCGCCGTGAACGGCGCCCACCGCCCAGACCCGCCGGGTGTTTTTTAACGTTGCGTATACCTGGGGATCGGTACCGGACATAAATGAGGTTCAGTTATCAGGAAGAGGATGAAAATGCTCGCGTCATCTTAGGCGAGTGGAGGCAGCACGTATAGCGGATTGGCGGAACTCGGCGCGCAAAAAAGGGCGCTCCCCGAGTAGGGAGCACCCTTATTTGCGGCCGGCTGTCGACCCGGCTTTAGGCGGCCTGAAGAACGCCTTCGAGTTTTTCGGTGGCGCTGTCTTCGTCGGTTTTTTCCACCGCGGCCAGTTCCCTCGCCAGACGGCCGAGCGCGGCTTCATAGATCTGGCGTTCGCTGTAGGACTGGTCGGGCTGGTTGGAACTGCGGTGCAGATCGCGCACGACCTCGGCAATGGAAATCGGATCGCCGGAATTGATCTTGGCTTCGTATTCCTGTGCCCGCCGGCTCCACATCGTGCGTTTGACGCGGGCCCGGCCCTTAAGCGTAGTGAGCGCCTGGTCCATTTCCTTGACCGTCGAGAGACGCCGCATGCCGGAGGTTTTCGCCTTACCGACGGGGACGCGCAGGGTCATTTTGTCCTGGGCGAAATCGATTACGAAGAGTTCGAGCTTCATGCCCGAAATCTCCTGTTCCTCGACACCGGTTATCTTGCCGACGCCGTGGGTGGGGTACACCACATAGTCACTGGTTGAAAATGCCATCTTAACTTTACTGTCACTCTTCTTCGGCTTTGCGCTCGACTTCGCGGGCGTCGCCTTTGTCGGGGTTGGTTTGCTGGCAGCGGCTTTGGCCGGCGCCTTGACGGCAGCCGATTTTTTCACTGCCGGCTTGGCTGTTGCAGGGCTTGCTTTCTTTTTCGCGGCAGGCTTGGCGGCGGCCTTGTTGGCCGGGACGCTGCCTTTCGCGGCCGTCTTTTTTGCGACCTTTTTGGCCGGTGCTTTTGCTGCGGCTTTTTTTGCCTGCGGCTTGACGGCGGGCGCCTTGACGGCCTTCTTCTTTTTCGCCGCCGCCTTGGCTTTCGTCGCTGATTTTTTCTTTGTCGTCATGCTGGTCTGTCTCTCACCAATTATCCAAGTCGTTGCCGCGGAACTGATCAAGGTTTAGCCTTCAAACCGCCTGGGATATGATCCCGCCGGCCTTCAATCCCGTCGCCTTCAACACGCGTAACAACCAAAAAAACCGCCAAACACCCGCTCTGATGCCGCCAATCGCCATTGGCCGGATTTGCTCGAATTCGGACCGGACTTCAGCGCACCCAAACTTTCCGTTCGACCGTGGTGGTCGATCAAAAGCTGGGTTCCGTGATAGTCGGCGGGTCTGAACAGGCGACGGTTACGTGGACCTCGAAATTTGGACCTCTTCTCGTGGACCTTAATGATAGCGCCCTCAAGCGTGCGTCTATCTTCACGAACCTTCGTTTTCGGATAATTCCGAATATTTCACGGATTATCCCACAAAAGCTTCAAAGTGCGTCATTTTGGGCCATTCGGACGCAAAAAAAGCGCCCAAAAACGGCCCACCGCGACGCATTGGTAGTACCTTAGCACAAAATTTGTGCTTTTTCCAGTACTTGCGAGCGGCAATTGAACCGTGACGGCTAAATGTCACGATTTGATACGGGACGAACTAAGTTCCGGCAAAACAACCGGAACTTCGGCTCAGGTGCCGGGACCGGGATTTTCGCTGAAGTATTTTTCGAATTTGCCTTCTTCGTCCTTGTACTTTTCGGCGTCCGGCAGCAATTCGCCGATGCGGGTAATATTCGGCCACTTTTCGGCATACTCTTTGTTGATCTGCACCCACTTTTCGACGTCGCCGTCGGTATCGGGAATGATCGCCTCGGGCGGACATTCGGGTTCGCAGACACCACAATCGATGCATTCGTCGGGATGAATAACCAGCATGTTCTCGCCCTCGTAGAAGCAATCGACGGGGCAAACTTCGACGCAGTCCATGTACTTGCACTTGATGCAGGCATCAATAACGACGTAGGTCATCGTGTTCTCCAGCTTTACTATCGGTCTCGGGTCAGCCGTTTATACGGCGTTGGGTGAAATGTCCATACCTTCCGTCAGGCCCAGGCGGTCCATGACTTTTTTCCGTGCCGCACCGCGGTCCCTGTCAGAGACATATATCAGGCCGCCGATGCGCCGCAATAAATTCGCTTCGTAATCGTGCAGGACGCCGTCCGCATAGGCGACCTCCCACAGCATTTCGATCAATTCAATACGATCTTCAGGAGAATATTCGTCCTTGATGGTCCGGGTAAACCGCAAAAGATGATTGGCTTCGCTTTGCGCCGCTTCGGCGGCCTCGATCAACTCGGCGCATTCGTCCTCGCCGATGGCGAAATGCGCGGCGAGAACGTCGGCAATGGTGCGGCGTTCGTCCTCATCGAAGTTTTCGTCGAGCATGGCGGCTTCCACGAGCAACGCAGCCGCCGCCAGTTGCCGGTCGTCGGTTGTCGGAGCATCGACGCGGGGTTTGCCCGCCAGGGCCGCTTTGATTTTCCTAAGCATGATTGCGCCGCAGATTATTTCAATATTGTTGGGGTGGCAAACAATTTCATTCGAGAGAGCTATTTCGGATCGCCTCGCCATTTGTCCATGGCCCGGCGTTCCGCCTTGGTCGGACGGCCGGCGCCGCGGTCCCGCCGCGCGGGCAGGGCTTCGAAGGGTCCGCGCGCTCTCGCCTCCGGCGCTGTCTTAGTCGGGGGCGCCATGTCTTCGTAAAGCTCAGCCGCCTCGACGGCGGGCCCGCGCCGTTTGCCCAGCGCTGCCACTTTGATGGTCCGGATGGTGCGGCCCTGGGGAAAGGTCAGCACATCGCCGACGCCGAGCTGGTGGCTGGGTTTGGCAACCACCTGGCCGTTGACCCGGATGCGTTTGCCGGTACACAACCGGGCGGCGCCGCTGCGGCTTTTGAAAAAGCGCGCGAACCAGAGCCAGCGGTCGATGCGCAGGCGGCCCTCGGCTTCCGCGTCAGCGCTCACCGACCAGATCCTTGAGCACGGCGAACGGGGAGTCCGGGTCGGCCTTGACTTGGGGCCGGGCGGCCTTTTTCCGGGCCGTCCGTTTTTTTGCCGGTTGGCGCCGCGGCTGGAAGTAGACGGTGACGGTTGCCGCCTCTCCTTCCGCCGCCTCATCCGCAACTTCGTCCGGCCCGGGCGGGCGCTGCCGGGCCTGGTAGCCCAGACCCTGGATGACCGCACCGAATTCCTGGCGGCTGCAGCCGACCAGTGACAGCAACTCGTGATCGGGCACGAC
>CAZGTM010000041.1:0-33925 GCA_964528595.1 uncultured Rhodospirillaceae bacterium | reverse complement strand
GCTGTCACGCCTGTCCGAATCCTATCGGCGATTGGATTCCGAGCTTCTCGTGGACGTCTTGGAAGACCAGCGATTCGCGACCGCGGCTAGTAACTTGGAAGTAGCGGGTTTGAAGGTACCGCTTGGGCTCGTTGCCAGGTGGGGCGCACTCGTTGTCCTGGGCATCTACATCTATTTCGCAATCCATCTGCACGTATTTTCAAAACATGTGGAAAACGCGTCGAAATATACCGATTGGGTCGTGCCCTGGGTGGGAACCTACAACACGGCTTCGGCCAAGCTTGTCACCGGCTTGACGGCGGTCGTGTTGCCGGCTGCAACGGCGGTGATCTATTGGTCCGCTGTATCATTTCCGCAGCAATGGCTGGACATCGTCGTACACATTTTGGCGCCAGCGGCTTTGTTGGCCGCTTGCGCGCTTGTGGATTTGGCTTTGTGGCGGATCCGAAGATCGATGTAAAATCCGGTGACGCCCGCGCCGGTGAACGCCTCGCAGGGCGGCGGCTAAACGCCTGGCATCAGTTTGTTGTCCAGCTACGCCGGATCAACTGCCCGACGATCCCTCGGATGAGGAGGCTGCGGTGGCGCTGCTGCCGGCGGCCTTGGCCTGCTGAATGCCGGCGCTATCCTGTCGGACCAGGCCGACGAAACTGAACCCGTCGACATTGGCGATGGCGAGAATTTCTTCGCCGAGGCGCTGGCGGATGTCGATGGCTTTCAATTCGGCATCCTGCGCCGTGATGTCGGGATCGATGAGCTCGGCCACGCCGGTGGGCATGTGACCCGTCGCGGTCTTGGCCGAGTCCAACGCGCTGCCGACCGCCGCCGCGGATTTTTCCAATTCGTCGACGCGCGTGTCCAATGTCGTGAGCGCTTTTTTAAGCACCGTGTCGGTCGCCTTTGCCTCGGTTGGCAGGGTGACGCTGATTTGGCTGATGCCCAAGCCCTGGGCGCTGAGATCCTGGGCTTCGACCTTGATTTCCTCGCCCTCGGAGGTGGTCACCGTCAGGTTTCCAGCACCTTCGGCAATCAGGTTGACGTCGCCGACGGTGGCCTGATCGACCTGGCCCTCCAGGCGCTCGCGCAGGGTTTCGAAACGCTCGATGAGGTTGTTGCGGGTCTGTTCGTCGATGTTGTCGGCTTCCGCCTGCACGGCGATGGCCCCGAGTTCCAAAACCGTTTCGCGGATGCCCTCGGCTGCGGTGACGGCGCTGGCGAGCGCCGTATCGGTGACAGTCAGGCCGTTTTTCGCCGCCCTAATGCCGGCGATGTTGCCGAGGTTCGATTCGACTGGATCAAGAGTGGACCGGCCCGACGAGGTCTGCTGGTTGGCGAACCGGGGGCTGTTTTCGGTCTGCAGGAGATTGCCGCCAACGATCCCGCTGCGGGCGTTCAAGCTCTGCAGGCCAATCAGACCGGAATCGCTGATCAAGCTCACCATTGCACGGCTCCAAGCCACGCCACCGCCAGGGTGACGCGAGTCACTGTGGAATCACCGCCAAACCATGTTCCAGGCACACGAAAGCACCGGGTTCGCGGCTATTTCCACGACCGGCGTTCTGCCATTCGTTATGTGAGCATACTGCATCGCAAAGAGTTGGAAGGCGCGAAGCTTTCCTAACTCGATGATTAATATACTCTTAACGCCGCCTTAATTCCAGTATTTATGCACTTGAACGAAATGGCTCAAATGGCCATAAACTCACACTTTTCTTCGTCAGGGAGCGCGACATGAGCCGGTTTGATCCTGCTCCGGCCAAATCCGGCCCAATCAAAGCCAAGGACTCCCCTCCAAGACCACGCGTCGAGGCACGGGAAACCCAAAACTTCTTCATCGAGAGGAACGGGGTCAAGTATGCGGGCAGGCATTTGCTGATCGACCTCTATGGCGGCCGTAATTTGAACGATCCCGCCAGGATCGAGGCGGCATTGCGCGACGCTGCCGAGGAGGCCGGGGCGACCGTTATGACGGTCAGTCTGCACCATTTTTCGCCCGAGGGCGTGACCGGGGTGGCGATCCTCGCGGAATCCCACATGAGCATCCACACTTGGCCCGATGCCGGTTACGCCGCCATCGACGTATTCATGTGCGGCGAGTGCGACCCCAACGACACGTTACCGGCGCTCAAGCGCCACCTCGAACCCAGGGACGTCAAAACGGCGGAACACCTGAGGGGTGCGGTGGCTTGACGGACTGGTTCGAGGAAACCCTGCACGACGGCGCCGCCCACCGTCTGCGTATCGACAAACTGATTTACCGGGGAACAACCGAATTTCAGGATGTTTTGATATTCGACAATGCGTCGTTCGGGCGGGTACTGGCGCTCGACGGTATCGTTCAGACCACGACGCGCGACGAGTTCATCTATCACGAAATGCTGGCCCACGTGCCCATCGTCGGTCACGGCAGCGTCCAATCGGTACTGATCATCGGCGGCGGCGACGGCGGCATGCTGGAGGAAGTCCTCAAGCACCCCGTGCGGAAGGCCACCATGGTCGATATCGACGGTGAGTTGGTTGATCTCGCGCGGCGCCATCTGCGCGAGATTTGCGGCGACGCCTTCGATGACGCCCGCGCCGAGGTGGTTGTCGGCGACGGCGTGCGTTACGTGGCGGAAACGGACAAGCGCTTTGACGTGATTATCGTCGATTCGACCGATCCCGTCGGTCCGGGCGAAGCTCTGTTCAGCCGCCCGTTCTACCAAGGTTGCCGACGCTGCCTCGAGCCGAGCGGCGTGCTGGTGACGCAAAACGGCGTACCGTTCTACCAGGCGGACGAACTGCGCCAAACGACGTCGCACTGGCAGGGGCTGTTCGACCAATACGGCGCCTTCGTGGCGCCGGTGCCGGCCTACGTCGGCGGCTTCATGGCTTTCGGCTGGGCCGGGGCGGGCGCCGATCTCTCGGCTTTCGACCGCGAAACCCTAAACGGGCGTCTTGCTGGCCTCGACCTAGGCACGCGTTACTACAGCGCCGACATTCATGCCGCCTCGTTCGCGCTGCCCGCCTCCATCAGCAATCTCATCCGCTGACGAATTATTCCTCGGCCGCCGATAATCCGAGCAGCGCCCGGCGGCGCAGCCAGAGGCTGGGGCGGTAACGCTGATCCCCGGTGATTGCGGTCAGGGCGTCGAGCAGGGCCAGCACAATCTCGGGACCCATGGCATCGGCCAGGGCCAGCGGGCCTTGCGGATAATTGAGGCCGAGCGTCATGGCGGTGTCGATGTCAGCGGGATCGGCGACGCCGGTTTGGGCCATTTCGCAGCCCAGGTTGGCCACCATCGCCCGGATGCGCGGTGCAATGAACCCCGGACTGTCCTTGATGGCGGTGATAGCGGCGCCGCTCTTGGCCAGACGGGCGGCAACGGCGTCACGCGCCGCCAAGTCGGCCCCCGGCGCCGTCATGATGGTGATGCGCTTTTCCGCCGGCGTCAGGATATCGACGGCCACCAGGCGGCGGTGATCGAGCCCGGTGCGGACCGCCACGGCGGTGCAATCCTCACCGATCGGTGCGCAGACGATGGGGCTTTGCTGATCGTCGTGGGCCAGGACTTCCGCGCCCGCGGCGGCCAACAGATCGGCCAACTCTGGGTCGTCCTCGGCCAGCACGACCTGTGCCGCTGCCGTCGCATCGGTCTCGAAATCCGCCGTACCACCGCCGCACTGATTGCCCTCGGCGTCGTAGTCGAAGTAGCCCGCCCCGGTTTTGCGGCCGTAGCGTCCGGCGGCGAACAGGGCCTCATGCAGGGGCGAGGTGGCCAGGCGCTGGTCGGCGAAATAGCCGTCGAAGATGATCTTGCTGACGGGAAAATTGACGTCGATGCCGGTCAGGTCCATCAGCTCGAACGGGCCCATGCGGAAACCGCAGCAATCCCGCATCACGGCGTCGACCTGAGCCGGCGTCGCCGCACCCTCCTGGACGATGCGCAGGCCTTCGATGGTGTAGGCGCGGCCGCCCAGATTGACCAGGAAACCGGGGCCGTCCTTGGCGGTCACCGGCGTCCGGCCCATGCGTTTGCCGATTTCCGCCAATGCGTCGGCGGTGGCGTCACTGGTTTCCGGCGCCCGGATAATTTCCACCAGCCGCATCAGCGGCACGGGATTGAAGAAGTGCATGCCGGCGATACGGTCACGCCGCTCACAAGACGCGGCGATCGAAGCGATGCGGATCGACGAGGTGTTCGAAGCGATAATGGCGTCGGGGCGGAGGATGGCTTCCAGGGAGGCAAACACCTCGCGTTTGATGTCGAGGTTCTCGACAATGGCTTCGACCACCAAATCGCATCCCGCGAGGCCTTCCAGGCCGTCGGCGATGGCCAGATTGTCCTTGGCCCCGGTAGCGGCGTCTGCCTCGAGCCTGCCCTTCTCGACCTGACGGTCGATCATGCCCGAGACGAACTCCCGGGCTTTTTCCGCGGCGCCGTCCGCGGCATCGAACAAGACGGCCTTCATGCCGCCGGTCACCGTGACCTGGGCGATCCCCCGTCCCATGGCGCCGGCGCCGACGATGCCGACGGTAGTCTCTGCTGAGGAAGAATTGGAAGTCATTGGGGGGGATCCTTTGTGCGACGAATAAGCGGGCCCTGTTGTCCCTAAGCTGGGCGGGAAAATCAAGGCTTTCGATGACCGCAGCGGTGAATCAGGCGGCTTGAATGACGCCTGAGAGTGCTTACATATGGTGGTAGCGGCGCCGACACGGGCCGCAACCGCCCAATCTATTGCGTGAACGCCGATGGCGGGTTCAGGCGGGGCGGAGGATCAATGACCTGCGTGGCTCGCTCGTCGGAGGAGGTATGCCGCATGTCCCGAATGTCGCTCTTCAATAGTCCCCTGCTGCTTGGCTTCGAACAGATCGAACGCACGCTCGACCGCGTCGCGAAGTCCGGTGGCGATGGCTATCCGCCGTACAATATCGAACAAACCGACGAGAACGGACTGCGCATCACTGTTGCCGTGGCGGGCTTTACCATGGCCGACCTATCGGTGACGGTAGAGGAAAACCAGCTGGTCATCCGCGGCCTTCAGAGCGATGACGAGGAAAAGGTATACCTTCATCGCGGCATCGCCGCGCGGCAATTCCAGCGCGCTTTCGTGCTGGCCGACGGTATCGATATCACGGGCGCCAGGCTGGACAACGGCCTGCTCAGCGTCGACCTCGTGCGCCCGCCCGCCGAGCAACTGGTGCGCAATATCGAAATCGAAGCGTCAGGCGCCACGGGCGGCCGGTCGGAAGACATCGACGTCGCCAAGGCGGCGGAGTAGTGGACGCATAACGGCCGTGGCAACGGATTTTTCATAATTTTGGTTTAGGGTGAAAGCCATGCTGAACGACGGAAATGACAAACTTGCAACCATCACGTCCCAATTCATGGCGGCGCTGAATGATCCGTCTTTGGCCTACGTGAAACGCGTTACCATCGACGGCGAGGCCGCCTATGCAGTGCACGCTTCGGATGGCACCGAGCTGGCCGTCCTGGCGGATCGGGATACCGCGTTCGCCGCCGCGGCCTCCAACGAATTCAACGCCGTCAGCGTTCACTGAACGGCTTCACCGCAACACCAGCGACTTTCTCACCTCGAATACAATGCGCCGGGAGCCGCCGCCTGTAGGACGTCGCAGCAGTCTGTAGCGTGCCCTGTAACGGCCCGTTCGCCAGGCTTTGCCCTTGTGCTTTTTGCCGGCGTAGGTGAACCACTGCGCCTTGCTCCGGCCGGCCGGCGGACGCTTGCCGAACAATATGGCTTCGCCCCCGGGATCGACGATGAGGAATTCTTCAATGTCATCCGCCCGCAGCCCGTAGCCCAGCACCCAAAAAAACAAGGTGGGGACCGTTCGGGGGTATGCCGCCGCGGCAAATTCTCCGTTCAAAATTTCCGGCTTTGAAGGTTTGCGCGGCGCGAAGCCGGCACGCAGCAGGCCGCCGGCGCGGTATTTCAGCGCCGCCTGGATTTGTTGTTTCCACAGCGGCTCGGCGTCGAGCCCGCAGAGGGAGTTTTCGCCCCACTCCCTGCCGTCGAACGGATCGATGACCTTTCCGTTGTGGCGGACGGAGAGATGCAGATGGGGGAATTCCGTATCGCCCGACATGCCGATGTAGCCGAGGGTTTGACCGGCGGCCACGGCCTGGCCTGTTCGAACGGTGACGCTGCCGCGGCGCATGTGGCAGTACTGCGTCTCCCAACCACCGCCGTGGTCGAGCACCAGGCCGTTGCCGCATTCCTTGCCTTTGATCGCCGCTGCGTTTCGGCGGCCGCCGATTTTCTCTGCAACACCGTCGCGCATGCCTCTGACTTTCCCGGCAGCGGCGGCCAGTACGCGCACGCCACGACGCATGGCGGCATAATCGGAGAGCCTGAAATCGGTGCCCTTGTGGCCGTCATAGGAAAGGCTGCCGCAATGATGATCGGCGGTGCCGGGCCCGGGATCCCGGTCGACGTAGTTTTGTATCCAGCAGGTCTTGTTGAGTTCGCAGCGGACCGGCAGCGCAAGTTCGAGGGTGCCGTCGGCGGCACGTGCCACAGCCGTACCCAGCGCGAGCGCCGCCGCCATGACAAGAAAGTTCAGGGAAATGAAATTTAGGCCGGCTATGTTTCGCCAGGTCGTCGGCATGGCGCGAAATCCTCCGGTGGTGGATCTCCAGGTGCGCTTTGGTCTCTAGGCCGCGTGGGTATTCGTCGATTCGGTCAGCAGAGCGAACAAAGCGTCCGATTCATCGGCGCCGCGCAATTTTTCGCACATCGCCTTGTCGCGCAACAGGCGCGATACCCGGGCCAACGCTTTGAGGTGATCGGCGCCCGCTTCTTCCGGCGCCAGCAGGAGAAAAATCAAATCGACCGGTTGTTCGTCGATGGCTTCGAACTCGACCGGAACTTCGAGCCGGGCGAACAGTCCGTAAAGGCGTTCGATCTCGCTCAATTTACCGTGGGGAATGGCGATGCCGTTGCCCACGCCCGTCGTCCCCAGCCGCTCGCGTTCCAGCAGCACATCGAATATCGCGCGCTCCTCGGCGCCGGTCACCGCGGCGGCTCTTTGCGCCAGTTCCTGAAGGGTCTGTTTCTTACTCGACACCTTGAGGTTGGCGACGACCCCTTCGGTGCTTAAAAGATCAACGATCTCCATGATCTTCCTCAACATTTGACTGTACCGAAACGGCGTCTATCCAGCCCACGTTTCCGTCGGCCCGCCGGTAAACAACATTCAGGCCGCCATGGGCCGAATTGTGAAACACCTGAACCGGCGCATCGGCGAGGTCCATTCGCATGACCGCCTCGCCGACCGTGACGGTCGGCAGGTCGGTCGTGGTTTCGGCCACGATGACCGGACCGCCATCCGGCGTTTCCGGGCCCTCTTCCTCCTCGGGGGCGAGAACGTAAGCTTGCGCCTGCATGCTTTCGCTGCGCGGCGATTTGTGGTGATCGCGCAGCCGGCGTTTGTAGCGTCTCAAGCGCTTTTCCAGGCGCCCGAGCGCGTCGTCAAAGCTGCCGTGGGGATCTTCGGCGGCGCCCCGCGCCTGCAAATTCATGCCGGCTCCGACATGGACGGAGCAATCGGTCTGAAAGCCGCTGCCTTCGCGGTAAAACACCACATGGGCCTCAATCGGTTTTGAAAAATACTTGGTAACGCCCTCATCGAGGCGGGCCTCAACGTGGCCGCGGAGGCTGTCGCCAACATCCATTTGCTTACCGGTAATGGTTACTTGCATGGGAAATCGTCCCGGAATCTTGCCTAAGGCCGGCGTCCGTTGTTTATATGAACATCAACTATGTTGCTTGGGCCCTGTCCTCAGGGTGCGCGGAAAATAGTTCTGCCCACAAAGGCTGTCAACCATTACCCGCGTTACCCTGATTCCATCCCTGTTTTCATACACTTGTGTCCCTCGTGCGGATGAGAGGGGTAGTCTGTCGTAACCGGATTTCGTTGAATCCGGTGGTCTTAAGATGCTTGTGCGCGCTTCTGCCGGCGTCTTTCGACGGACGATGGAATGCGCATGGCTTCACGGTATTTCGCCACCGTGCGGCGCGCAATATTCAATCCTTGCTGCTTCAACAGATCGACGATCTTGTCATCCGACAGGATCGCCTTGATCTCCTCGTTGTCGATGAGTTCGCGGATGCGGTCGCGGACCGATTCTGCCGAATGCGCCTGGCCGCCCGAGGTTGAGGCGATCGCCGAGGTGAAGAAATATTTCATCGGGTAGATGCCGCGCGGCGTCGCAATGTATTTATTGGCGGTCACCCGGCTCACGGTGCTCTCGTGCATTTCGATGACCTCCGCGATGTCCCGCAGATTAAGCGGTCTCAGGTGGCGCACGCCATTGACCAGAAATCCGTCCTGTTGCCGCACCAGTTCGGTTCCGACCCTGAGGATGGTGTTGGCCCGCTGGTCGAGCGATTTCACCAGCCAGTTCGCCGAATTGAGCTGGTCGGTGAGATAGGCCTTGTCTTCCTCGCGCATCGCCGTGCCGGTTATCTTGGCGTGGTAGCGCATGTTGACCAGCACCTTGGGCAGGGTGTCGCTGTTGAGCTCGACCAGCCAGCCGCCGCCGGGGTTGGCCCTCACGAAGACATCAGGCACAACGGGTTGGACCACTTCGCCGCCGAAAGCCAAACCCGGTTTCGGGTTCAAGGCTTTGACCTCCTGCACCATCTCGGCAATGTCTTCGCCGTCGACGCTGCAAAGCTTCGCCAATTGCCCCAGTTCATGCTTGGCCAGCAGATCCAGGTTGCCGACGAACACTTCCATGGCGGGATCGAAACGGTCGAGCACCTTCAGCTGAAGCGCCAGGCACTCCTGCAGATCTCGGGCAAACACGCCCGGCGGATCAAATGTCTGCAAATGCTGCAGTGTCGTTTCGACCTGTTCCAAGGGACAACCGACCATTTCGGCGATGCTCTCAAGGTCGCCGCCCATGTAACCCGCCTCGTCCAGCATGTCGATCAGGTGGATGCCGATCAGCCTGTCGACCGGATCCGTCAGGTCGTCGCTGAGTTGATTGTTCAGGTGATCGCTGAGGGAGACGACCTCGCTGAGGCTTTGCTCGAAAGCATAGTCGTCGTTGCTGAAATCGCTGCGTCCGCCGCTGCCGGAAATCAGGCTGCCGCCCAGGCCGGCCTCGCCGTAATCGGGAGCGGGACCGATGTCCGGCGCGTCGGGCTCATAAATGTCGCCGTCGCTGACATCCAGGGGGGCATCGTTGGCCTCGGGCAAACTCTCGACCGAGGACAGCTCGGCACTGTCCGGCACGTCGAGATCGCCGCCCTGCTCCGCCGCCGCTTCACGATTTTCCGCCACCGACTGGTCGGACGCCGATGCCTCCTCCTTAACGCCGTCGCCGCGCTCGGCCCGGTTGGGGTCGACATGATCCAACAGCGGATTTTGCTCGACCTCCTGCTCGACGTATTCGATTAGCTCGAGATTGGTGAATTGCAACAGCTTGATGGCCTGCTGCAACTGCGGCGTCATGACCAGTTGTTGGCCTTGCCGGAGCTCCAATTTAGGCGTGAGTGCCAAGACTAATATCCGACCCTAGAGGCTGAAGCGCTCGCCCAGATAGACGCGGCGGACATCCTCGTGGGCGACGATTTCGGAAGGCGGGCCTTCCATCAGCACGCGCCCTTCGTGAATGATGTAGGCCCGGTCGATGATATCGAGCGTCTCGCGGACGTTGTGGTCTGTGATCAGGACGCCGATGCCGCGATCCTTGAGGTGCGAGACGAGGTCGCGAATGTCGCTGACGGCGATCGGATCAATGCCGGCGAGGGGCTCGTCCAACAGCATGAAACTCGGCCGCGAGGCCAAGGCGCGGGCGATTTCCACGCGGCGGCGTTCGCCGCCCGACAAAGCCAGGGCCGGGGTGCGCCGGAGATGGGAGATGGAAAACTCCGCCAGCAAGTCGTCCAGCATCGCCTCGCGCACGTCGTGGATCGGTTCGGCGACCTCCAGGACCGCCCGCAAATTATTTTCGACCGACAGGCCACGGAAAATGGAGGCTTCTTGCGGCAGGTAGCCGATCCCCAGCCGCGCCCGGCGATACATCGGCAGCGGCGTAATGTCATGTCCGTCAAGGCTGATGGCGCCGTGGTCCGCGGCGATCAATCCGGTGATGATGTAAAAGCAGGTGGTCTTGCCCGCCCCGTTGGGCCCCAGGAGGCCCACCGCTTCGCCGCGCCGGACGCCCAGACTGACATCGCGCAGCACCGGCCGTTTCTTGAAACTCTTGCCGATTTTATTGATCGTGAGCCCCGTATTGTGGCTCACCAAGCGCGGCTGGTTCCCGGACTCTTCAGGATCCGCCGGTCGGGCGGTGGTGTCGTTGTTGTGGGCTTGGCGTGTGTCGTTCATACCCGATAATTACCACATGATGCCGTGAACATTTGTTCAGTGTAGCCTGGGTTTCAGCGCAACATCAATTTTCATGCCATTTTAGGCAATTCGGACCCGGTGCGCGAACAAAATCGGCAGAGAGCGGTCAATTGCTCTTCTTTTTGCTGGGTACGAAGAGGCCTTTGACGCGGCCGCCCTTGGTGCCTGCGGCGCCTTCGACCTTGCTGCGGCCGGTCGCTAGATTGAGAACCACGCGATTGCCGCGGATGACGTTTTCTTCCCGGGTCAGCACGACGTTGCCGTTGAGCACGATGATGCTTTTGTCGACATCGTAGAGACCGGTGTCGCCCTGTGCTGTCTGACCGGGACTGGAGAAAAACACCTGCCCGACGGCGTCGATGCGGGAGATCGCGCCCTGTACCGCCGCCGAGCCGCTTTGCGGCCGGTAGTAAACCGTGACGGTTTCGGCCCGCAGCAGCATCTCGCCCTGGAGGGCGTTAACGTTGCCGCTGAAGGTGGCGATCTGTTTGTTTTGCTGAACCTCCAGCGCGTCCGCGGTGATTTCGATGGGCTGGCTCGAATCATGGCGGGTGGTCGGCGCGGACTGGCTCAGGGCCGGCGCCGCTAGAGGCAGCGCGGCGGTCAGGAGGAAAACTGATGACAACAGGGTGGCGACGGCGCGGCGGCTGGGGTTTTGGGCTGGCATGTGTTCGATACTATCCGCTAGTTCCGGGGCAGGGGTTCGACGACAAGCTTCACCTTGCCGCTGAAGTACAAACGCTGCCCGTTGTCCGAAAAACGGAACGACTGGGCGTTGAGAAGACCGAAGGGCCCCTGGCCGCTGACAGGTTGGGCGCTCTCCGCGACGCCGGCGCCGAGGTCCAGCCGGGTGTCTCCGGCGTGAAATTCATAACCGAGGTCGGAATAGAGATCGACCGGTCCGCTCAGGGTCAGGGACTCGGCGTTACGCCGATAGAGACCCCTATCCGCCGTGAGCGTCAGCCAGGTGCCGTTGCTCAAGGTCATGTCCGCCTGCAGGGCATTGAGCGTAATCTCGTCCGGCTGCATGGGGTCCTGGGTTGCCGTGGTGGCGGTCACCAGGAACGGCCGGCCGTTGCCGTCGGTGCCGACAAAGCGCGCGTTGACCATGCCGGGCGCGCCGCTTTCGTCGCTGCCGATGCTGGCGAAGGTGAGGTGGAAGCCATCCGATTGACGTTGAATCCCGGGCCAGGCGATGACCAGCACGACGAGGATCAGCGCGACGATCGGCAAGCTGAATTTCATGAAACCGACGAAACGGCTGTAGCGGCCGCCAACTTCGGGCGTGACCTTCCTGGCGGGCGTCAGACGGTCGAGGGCCGTTTGCCGCGCCGCGCCGCCCGCGCCTACATTCATTGAGGAGGCCGCGCCGCTCATGCGATGCCGTGGCGCAGGCAATCGTGCAGGTGAATGATGCCGACGACGTGATGCGGATTGTCGCTGTCGGTGTCCACCACAAACAAGCTGGTGATCGAATCGGTACTCATTCTGCCGACCGCTTCGGCGGCCAGCGCACCGATGCGAATCGTCTTGGGCGCCGGGGTCATGACCTCGGCTGCCGTCCGGCCCAACAGATCGTCGTTCATGTGGCGGCGGAGATCGCCGTCCGTGATGATGCCGACGAGGGCACCGTCGCTGGAGACGCCGACACAGCCGAAGCTCTTGGCGCTCATTTCAATGATGACGTCCGACATCGGCGTTTCCGGCGCCGTCAGCGGTAGGGCGTCGCCGCCATGCATGATGTCGCCGACCTTGATGAGCGATTTGCCCAGTTGGCCGCCGGGATGGAGAACCTGAAAATTGTCGCTGGAAAATCCTTTGCGTTCCAACAACGCCACCGCCAGGGCGTCGCCCAAGCCGAGCGACATGGTGGTCGAGGTCGTGGGCGCCAGACCCAAGGGGCAGGCTTCCGGCGCCGAGGGCAGCAGCAGTTCGACATCAGCCGCGCCGCCCAGTGTGCTGTCCGGCCGACCGACGATGGCGACAAGGGGGATGGCGAAGCGCCGGGCGTAGGCCACGACGTCGCCCAGTTCCGGGGTCTCACCTGAATTCGACAGGACCAGGATGGCATCGCCTTCGGCAATCATACCCAGGTCGCCGTGACTGGCTTCGCCGGGATGGACGTAGGTCGCCGGCGTGCCGGTGGACGCCATGGTGGCCGTAATCTTGCGGGCGACGTGACCGCTCTTTCCCATACCGCTGATCACCACCCGGCCCGTTACGGCGGCGAGGATATCGACTGCTGCGACAAACCGATCGTCCAGAGCTGCCGCCATTGCCGCAAGGCCCTCCGCCTCGAGCTTCAGAACCCGGCGCGCCGCCCCGAGATCGGCTTGGCTGCTTGCATCGGTTTCGCGTTCGCCGGTGGTCGGCGGGGTCTGGGCTGGACGATTTTCAGCGGTCATTTCCAGTCGGGTCCTTTTTTGTACCCGTATCCATGTAAGAGCCGAAGTATGGGGAAAAACCCCTTAATTTTCAATTACCTGGCTTGATCGGCCCAAGTGCCTCGCCGCTTAGTGGGCGAAGATGTCCTGGTCCGGCCAGCCCGCGAGATCGAGCTCCGCCCGCGTCGGCAGGAAGGCGAAAGCCGCATCGGCCATTTCGGTCCGGCCTTCCCGGGCCAGCCGGTCCACCAGCAGAGCCTTCAGCTTGTGCAGGTGCAACACGTCGGACGCGGCATATTCCATTTGCTCCGGCGTCAGCGTGGTGGCAGCCCAATCGGACGATTGTTGCTGCTTCGAGAGGTCCACCCCAAGCATTTCGCGGCATAGGTCCTTGAGGCCGTGCCGGTCAGTATAGGTGCGCGTGAGCTTCGAAGCGATCTTGGTGCAGAAAACGGGTGAGGTGGAAACGCCGAGATAGTGGCGCATCACGGCAATGTCGAACCGGGCGTAGTGAAAGATCTTCGCGACGGCGGCGTTCTGCATCAGCGTGCAGAGATTTGGCGCGTCGTATTCGCCGGCCGAAAACTGCACGAGATGAGCGTCGCCGTCGCCGGCCGATAATTGCACTAGGCACAAGCGGTCGCGATGGGGGTTGAGGCCGAGGGTTTCGGAATCGATGGCGACCGACTCTCCGAAATCAATGTCGGCTGGCAAATCGCCCTGGTGAAGATGGATCGTCATTCTCGCTGCCCCGGCAAACAACCGGTCACGATGCCGGCGAAAAAACAACTGGCGCGGCCGTGCGCTTTCCGCGCGAAAACGATGGTGCCCAGGAGAAGACTCGAACTTCCACGACCTTGCGGCCACTGGCACCTGAAGCCAGCGCGTCTACCAATTCCGCCACCTGGGCATTTCGTGGCACTTGGAAGCGGTTGGATAATGCCGGGCGCGGCGGAAGTCAAGCGCCTCGGGTAAATGCCGGGGAATTGCCAAATTCGGCGTTCTCCTTTATTGCAACGCCAGGCGCGTGAATTTGTCGCGCCCGCGATCGGCTCTTTTATCCGGTCGCCGACCCCGGTTATGATGAAGCGCCGCGATTTAGCGGTGGAAAAGTTTGGTTGATAGGGAGTTTCCGCCATGTCGGGTGAAACGAACGGCGCGCGCAACGACGTGCCTGAATTGGTCACCGTTTTCGGCGGCAGCGGCTTTGTCGGACGCCATATCGTACGCTGCCTCGCCAACCAGGGTGCGCGCATCCGTGTGGCGGTCCGGGATCCCGAAGCCGGCATGTTTCTCAAGTCAATGGGCGAGGTCGGCCAAATAGAGCTGATGCAGGCCAACATGCGCGACGACGCTTCCGTGGCGGCCGCCGTTGCTGGCGCCGATGCCGTGGTGCTGTCCGTCGGCTTGCTCTACGAGAGCGGCAAACAGACCTTCAACGCGGTTCATGTCGATGGTGCGGCCCGGGTCGCTCAAGCCGCCATGGCGGCCGGGGTCGGAAAGCTGGTGCAGATCTCGGCGATCGGCGCCGACGTCAATTCGACGTCACGCTATGGCCGCACCAAGGCGGAGGGCGAACAGGCCGTGCGCGATGCCTTCCCCGACGCGGTCATCCTTCGGCCCAGCATCATATTCGGACCGGAAGACGGCTTCTTCAATCAGATGGGGGCGCTGGCCGCATTGTCGCCCGTCTTGCCGATCTTCGCCCGCGATCTGTCCGACCGGGAGGGCGCCCGCTTCCAGCCGGTCTATGTCGGCGACGTGGCCGAGGCCGTCTCCGTTTGTCTGCGCGGCGCGTCGGCATCGGCGCAGAGCTATGATCTCGCCGGACCCCAGGTATACAGCTGGCGCGAATTGATGGAAATGATTGTGCGCATCACCGAACGCCGTCGCGTCCTGATGCCGGTACTGATGAATTTGGCGGCGATCATGGCGTTCTTCTTGGAATTCTGGCCCTCACCCTTGTTGACCCGCGACCAGCTGCGCCAGTTGGCCGGCGACAACGTCGCCGGGGAAGGCGCTGCGGGCCTGGCGGAATTGGGCATTACGCAGACGCCGGCCGGCTCCGTGCTGCCCACCTACCTCACCCGCTATCGTAGTCCGGGCCAACACTCGGATCTTCAGACCGGTTAAGGCTTAGGCCGAGTAAACCCACCACAGTAGGCCGCCGCCCAGCACGACGCGGTAGATGACAAACGGGGTGAATCCCGCCCTTTTCAGCCAGGCCATCATCAGGGCGATCGCCGCCATCGCGGTCAGGAAGGCCAACCCGGCGGCAATCGCCGCATCGGATGTAAGTTCGAGGCCGCCGGTCCGGTAGAGGGCGCGGCCTTCGAGCAGTCCGGCCGCGGCGATCGTCGGGATCGACAACAGCATGGAAAATCGGGCGGCAGCATAGGCTTCGAAGCCGAGGAACCGGGCGGCGGTCATGGTAATGCCGGCGCGACTGGTGCCGGGAATGAGCGCCAGGATTTGCGCCACGCCGATGATCAGCGCGCTCGGCACCGTCATGTGGTCCATGTTCCGAATGGTCATGCCCAGGCGGTCGGCGACGAACAGGACGATGCCGAAGCCCAGCATGGTCCAGCCGATAACCTCGGCCGACCGCCAGGCGTCGACGAGGTTGTAAAAGGCAGCCAAGGCGCCGGCGACGATGACCGGGATCGTGCCGATGATCAGGTATAAAGCGAGGCGGCTGGCTTGGGTGTTGCGTCCGCCCAGGAGGTGCAGCAGTCCGGTCGCCGCCAGACCCACGTCGCGCCAAAAGTAAATGACGACGGCGAGCAGGGTACCGACATGGACGGCGACGTCCAGGGCCAGTCCCTGGTCGGGCCAATCCGTCAGGGCGGGGATCAGGATCAAATGACCCGAGGACGAAATGGGCAGGAACTCGGTAATCCCCTGGACGATAGCCAATGTGACGATGTGAAGCAGGCTCAAAAAGACCTCTCAGCAGGGTCGGGTTGCGGGCACGCTCGTTTCGCCGAAGTTGTTCACTGCTTATAGCACTACTGCCATGACGGCCAAATACAGAAATAGTCTCAAAACGGTACTATACGGCTAAGGCCAAAGCCCCATATATAGTGGCTTGACGCCCGGCAATAGGCCGATAATCGGAAATTGGTAAGCATATTTGACCTATTAACTAAATTTCACTGGAATTCTGACGCGGGATGGGGTATCAACCACCAATTCCAGAGTTCCTCCGCCCGAGTTTAGCGTTCAGCGCCTGCGCGTTTGTTCACGCTCCAGCTACGGCCAAGGGGGCGGATGGGGAGTGGTCGGTTTGGTTTGTATTGGTTGGGAGCCCTCATGACGGACAAAATGCTGCAGTTCATCTCGCTTGAAAAGCGCATGCCCGACAAACGGGCGGCGACGGAACGGGCATCCGATTTCGACGAAATTTACGCCGAATTCGATGCCGGTCAGGCGACCGAACAGTCGAGCCGGTGCTCGCAATGCGGTATTCCGTTCTGCCAGGTTCACTGCCCGCTCAACAACAACATTCCGGATTGGCTGCGCATGACCGCGGAAGGCCGCCTCGAGGAAGCCTACGAGCTGGCCTCGGCGACCAACAACATGCCTGAAATCTGTGGCCGGATCTGCCCGCAGGACCGGCTGTGCGAAGGTAATTGCGTCATCGAAAAGGGCTTCGAATCGGTCACCATCGGCACGGTCGAAAAGTACATTACCGAGACGGCCTGGGATAAGGGCTGGATCAAGCCCCCCATGCCCGCCGTCGAACTGGACCAGTCGGTCGGCATCATCGGCGGCGGCCCGGCGGGCCTGGCCGCGGCCGAGGAGTTGCGGCGCGCGGGCTATCAGGTCCACGTCTACGACCGGCACGACCGCATGGGCGGACTGCTGATGTACGGCATCCCCAACTTCAAGCTCGAAAAGGAAGCCGTGGCGCGGCGTACCGAGATGCTGGCGGCCGGCGGCGTGGTCTATCACACCGGTTTCGAAGTCGGGCGTGACGCCACCTTGGCTGATTTGCGCGAGCGCCACGACGCCATCCTGATCGCCACCGGCGTCTACAAGGCGCGCGACATTCAGGTGCCGGGCGTCGGCCTGGGCAACGTCGTTCAGGCCCTCGACTATCTGATCGTCGCCAACCGTCACGGCATGGGGGAAAGTGTGCCGGAGTTTGCCAGCGGCGAGCTCGACGCCAAGGACAAGAATGTCGTGGTCGTGGGCGGCGGCGACACCGCAATGGACTGCGTGCGCACCGCCGTGCGCCAGGGCGCGAAGTCGGTCAAGTGCCTCTATCGCCGCGACCGGGCCAATATGCCGGGTTCCATGCGCGAGGTTACCAACGCCGAAGAAGAAGGCATCGACTTCGTCTGGCTGACGGCGCCCGAAGCCTTCATCGGTGATGACGGCGACGAAGCCGATGGCGTCGGCAGCGTGAGTGCCGTGCGCGCCGTTCGGATGCGCCTGGGCTCGCCGGACGCGGGCGGGCGGCAGACGCCGAAGGTGATCGAAGGCTCGGCCCACAATGTCGAAGCCGACCTCGTGATCAAAGCCCTGGGCTTCGACCCCGACGACATCCCGGCGCTGTTCAACGCGCCGGAATTGGGCGTCAGCCGCTGGGGCACCGTGCAGATCGATCACCGCTCCATGATGACCAACATGGACGGCGTGTTCGCCGCCGGCGACATCGTCCGCGGTGCGGCGCTGGTGGTTTGGGCGATCCGGGACGGGCGCGACGCGGCTGCCTGTATCGAACGTTACCTGGGCGCCAAACGCCTCGGCATGCAGCGCGAATTCCAGGCCGCCGAATAGGCCGGGTCACGTTACCGCCCTGAGCCGGGCGGACAGTTTCAAGATTTGAGTTGAGTTAATGGGATGCGCAAGCGACAGCGCGCGAGGGAAAGAAAATATGAAGCACGGGGATCACACCATCAACGCGACCGAAAACCAGGGCGAGAAAGCCGTCCGCTCATGGGCTGAAAACGCCCGCCGGCTGGAGGCCGAGGGCCTTTACGATCCGGCCAACGAGCACGATGCCTGCGGCGTCGGCCTGGTTGCGGCGATCGATGGTGAGCCCCGGCGGTCCGTGGTCGTGGCGGGCATCGATGCGCTCAAGGCGGTCTGGCACCGCGGCGCCGTCGACGCCGACGGCAAGACCGGCGACGGCGCCGGCATCCACGTGCAGATCCCGCAAATCTTCTTCAAGGAACACATTGCCCGCACGGGTCACGAACCCTCCGAGGGCCGGCTCGCGGTCGGCATGGTGTTTCTGCCCAAGAACGATTTTTCGGCCCAGGAGACCTGCCGCACCATCGTCGAGACCGAAATCCTGAACTTCGGTTACTACATCTACGGCTGGCGCCAGGTGCCGGTCGACACCTCCATCATCGGCGAAAAGGCCAACGCCACGCGGCCCGAGATCGAGCAGATCATGATCGATAACCGGCGCGGCGTCAGCGATCCGGACTTTGAACGCGACCTCTACGTCATCCGCCGGCGCATCGAACGGCGCCTGCTGGAAGAGCACATCAACGATTTCTATATCTGCTCGCTGAGCTGCCGCTCGGTGATCTACAAGGGCATGTTCCTGGCCGAGCAGCTGACCTCGTTCTATCCCGATCTGCTGGACGAACGCTTCGTCTCCAACTTCGCGATCTATCACCAGCGCTACTCGACCAACACCTTCCCGACCTGGCGGCTGGCGCAGCCCTTCCGCATGCTCGCCCACAACGGCGAAATCAACACTGTGCGCGGCAATGTCAACTGGATGAAGAGCCACGAACAGCGCATGGAATCGGAATTGCTCGGCGATTATGCCGAGGAGATCAAACCCATCGTGCAGGCGGGCAGTTCCGATTCAGCCGCCCTCGACGCCGTCTTCGAGGCGCTGGTCAGGGCGGGCCGCAACGCGCCGATGGCCAAGGTGCTGATGATCCCCGACGCCTGGTCGTACAGCGACACCAAACCCGACACCCACCGGGCGCTGCTGAATTACAGCAACTGCGTCATGGAGCCCTGGGACGGTCCGGCGGCCATCTGCGCCACCGACGGCCGCTGGGTGGTGGCCGGCATGGACCGCAACGGTCTCAGGCCGATGCGCTACACCGTGACGGCGGACGGCATGCTGATCGTCGGGTCGGAAGCCGGCATGGTGCCGGTATCGGAATCGAAGGTGATCGAAAAGGGCCGCGTCGGTCCGGGCCAGCTCGTGGCCGTCGATTTCACCGAGGGCCGGCTCTATCACGACGGCGAGATCAAGGACTTGTTGGCCGACGGCCAGAACTATGGCGAGTGGATCGAACAGATCGTGCCGCTGGCCGAAGCGGTCGACGCCACGCCCGGCCGGGTCGAGGAGTTCGACCGTGAAGCGCTGCGCCGCCGCCAGGTGGCCATGGGCTATTCCACCGAGGAACTGGAACTCATCCTCCATCCCATGGTGGTCGACGCCAAGGAGGCCGTGGGCTCTATGGGCGACGATACGCCGACCGCCGTGCTGTCGGAAAAATACCGCGGCCTGCATCACTTCTTCCGGCAGAACTTTTCCCAGGTGACCAATCCGCCGATCGACAGCTTGCGCGAGAAAAGCGTCATGACGCTGGCCACGCGGCTGGGCAATCTCGGCAACGTGTTTGAGGAAACCTCGTCGCAAACCAATATCTTCGAGCTTGATTCACCGGTGCTGACCACGGCGCTTTACGAAGGCATGCGGCGTTACCTCGGCGAAACCGTCGTCGATATCGACTGCACCTTCGACGCCGGCGGCGGCGAAGACGCCCTGCGCAATGCGCTCGACCGTATCCGCCACGAGGCCGAGGACGCCGTCCGCGAAGGCAGTTCGAACATTGTGCTGACGGATGAGGCCATTTCGGACGAACGCGCGGCCGTGCCGATGATCCTGGCGGCCGGCGGCGTGCACAGCCATCTCGTGCGCCAGGGCCTCAGGACCTACACCTCCATCAACGTGCGCAGCGCCGAATGCATGGACGTGCATTTCTTTGCCGTGCTGATCGGCGTCGGCGCCACGACGGTCAACGCCTATCTCGCCGAAGCTTCCATCGCCGACCGCCATGGGCACGGCCTGTTCGGCGAGCTATCGCTGGAAGACTGCATTGCCCGCTTCAAGGAGGCCGTCGATCAGGGCCTTCTGAAGGTGATGTCGAAGATGGGCATTTCCGTGCTGTCGTCCTACCGCGGCGGCTACTACTTCGAAGCGCTGGGCCTGTCGCGCGCCCTGGTCGCGGAGTTTTTCCCCGGCATGGCCTCGCGCATTTCCGGTATCGGCCTCGGCGGCATTCAGCGCAAGGCCCTGGCCGGCCACACATCGGCCTGGAGCGGAAACCTGCCGGTCCTCTCTATCGGCGGCCTCTACCGCTTCCGCAAGGGCGGCGAACTGCATTCCTTCGACGGGCCGCTGATCCACACCCTGCAGGCGGCCTGCGAATCCGATTCGTTCGGCCAATACCGCCGCTACGTCCAGGGCTTGCGTGAAATGGGTCCCGTTCACCTCAGGGACCTCCTGGACTTCCGGCCGATCGGTGATTCGCTGCCCATGGAGGAAGTCGAATCGATCACGGAAATCCGCAAGCGCTTCGTCACCGGCGCCATGTCGCTGGGCGCGCTATCCAAAGAAGCGCACGAGACGTTGGCCATCGCCATGAACCGCATCGGCGCCAAATCAGATTCCGGTGAGGGCGGCGAGGATCCCGAACGCTACCGGCCGCGGCCCAACGGCGACAACGCAAATTCCCAGATCAAGCAGGTGGCCTCGGGCCGCTTCGGCGTGACGGCGGATTATCTCAACAACTGCCGCGAGATCGAGATCAAGGTGGCCCAGGGCGCGAAGCCCGGCGAGGGCGGCCAGCTGCCCGGCTTCAAGGTGACCGAGGCCATCGCCCACCTCCGGCATTCGACGCCGGGCGTGATGCTGATCTCGCCGCCGCCGCATCACGACATCTATTCGATCGAGGATCTGGCGCAATTGATCTACGACCTCAAACAGATCAATCCCCGGGCCAAGGTCTCGGTCAAGCTGGTGGCGGAATCGGGTGTCGGCACGGTCGCCGCAGGCGTTGCCAAGGCCAAGGCCGACGTCATCATGCTGTCCGGCCACAACGGCGGCACCGGCGCCAGTCCGCAGTCGAGCATCAAGTACGCCGGCCTGCCGTGGGAGATGGGCGTCGCCGAGGTCAACCAGATCCTGACCCTCAACAATCTCCGGCATACCTGCAAGCTGCGCGCCGACGGCGGCATCAAGTCGGGCCGCGACATCGTCGTCGCGGCCATGCTGGGCGCCGAGGAATTCGGCATCGGCACGCTGGCCCTGGTGGCCATGGGCTGCATCATGGTGCGCCAGTGCCACTCCAACACCTGCCCGGTCGGCGTTTGTACGCAGCGCGAAGATCTGCGCGCCAAGTTCGAAGGCACCGCGGAGAAGGTCGTCAACCTTGTGAGCTTCATGGCCGAGGAGGTGCGTGAGATCCTGGCCTCCCTCGGCGTCCGTTCGCTTGAGGAAGTGATCGGCCGGGCCGATATGCTGGCTCAGGTCAGCCGCGGTTCCGAACACCTCGACGATCTCGATCTCAACCCGCTGCTCGCCATGGCCGATCCCGGCGACAACCCGCGCTTCTGCACGCTCAAGGGCCGTAACGAAGTACCGGACACGCTGGACGCCCAGATGATCGAGGACGCCGAAGCGGTCTTCGAGGTCGGCGAAAAAATGCAGCTTGCGTACAACATCCGCAACACCCAGCGCGCCATCGGCACGCGGCTGTCATCGCATATCGTCAGGCGCTTCGGCATGACGGGCCTGCAGCCCGGCCACATCACGGCCCGTATCCGCGGCTCGGCCGGCCAGTCGCTCGGCGCCTTCGCCGTGCAGGGCCTCAAGCTTGAGGTTTTCGGCGACGCCAACGATTATGTCGGCAAGGGCCTGTCGGGCGGCACCATCGTCGTGCGGCCCATGACCTCCTCGCCGCTGAAGTCGAACGAGAACGTCATCATCGGCAACGTCACGCTTTACGGCGCGACGGGTGGTGAGCTGTTTGCCGCGGGCCAAGCCGGCGACCGCTTCTGCGTGCGCAATTCCGGCGGCACCGCGGTGGTCGAGGGCAGTGGCGCCAACGGCTGCGAATACATGACCGGCGGCACCGCCGTCATTCTCGGCTCCGTCGGCGACAACTTCGCCGCCGGCATGACCGGCGGCATGGCTTTCGTTTACGACCGCAAGGGCATGTTCGAGACGGCAGTCAATCCCGATGCGGTCGTCTACCAGCGTTTGCAAAGTGCCCACTGGGAAGGCTTCCTCAAGGATCTGGTGCGGCGCCATGCGCGCGAGACCCAGTCGACCTTCGCCGCTAACCTGCTGACCGAATGGGACACCGAGATCGGCCGTTTCTGGCAGGTCTGCCCCAAGGAGATGCTGGACAAGATCGAGCACCCCTTAAGCGACGCCAAGGAGGCTGCAAAAACGGCGTGACGTGAGCGCATTGTTCAGCACCTGCACCACCGGGTGGGGTGTTTCAAGTTTGCTTGAAACACTGAGGATCGTTAACACATTGTACCGCTTCGAATATATGAGACGGGGCGTTTCCGTTAAAACGGAAACCGCTCTAGACTGCGGGCGATGCGTACGCTCTATCACCTATTTCTCTCGCCGTTTTCGCGCAAAGTCCGTCTTGCGCTGGGCGAAAAGGCGCTGGAGACGGAGTTTCTCGTGGAAAAGGTCTGGGAGCGGCGCGACGGTTTTCTCGCCGTCAATCCGACCGGACAGGTGCCGGTGCTGGTCGACGACGACGGCACCATCGTCGCCGAATCCATGGCGATCTGCGAATACCTCGACGAAGTCTACCCCGATCCCGCCATCCTGGGACGCGAGGCGGCAACCCGCGCCGAGGTGCGCCGGCTGGTGGCCTGGTTCGATCTCAAGTTCAACGCCGAGGTTTCGGCCAACCTGCTGGACCAGAAGGTCTGGAAACGTTTCATGGGATTGGGCGAACCGGATTCCGAAGCCATCCGCGCCGGGCATTACAACCTCCATACCCATCTCGATTACATCGCCTGGCTGACGGAACGGCGCAATTGGCTGGCCGGTGACGACTACAGCGTCGCAGACATGGCGGCGGCGGCCCATCTCAGTTGCCTCGATTATCTCGGCGACGTGCCGTGGGAGGATCACGAAGACGCGCGCAACTGGTACGCCCGCATCAAGTCGCGGCCCACCTTCCGGCCCCTGCTGGCCGACCACATTCCGGGCTTGCCGCCGCCCAAGCATTATGCTGATCTGGATTTCTGAGTTTGCCTATATAACAAGTCGCAGCCGGCGACGGAACCGTAGAGGGACAGCCGGGTATGAGCGAAGAGATCAAAACGGCCATCCGGGCCGAAGCCGAAGCGCTCGGTTTCCAGGCAGTGGGCTTTGCCGCCGCGTCTTCACTGGCCGGGGGTGACGCCGCCGGGCATCTGGAAGAATTCATCAATCAAAACCGCCACGGCGACATGGACTGGCTGGCCAGCCATGCGGACCGGCGGGCCGACCCGCAAGTCTTGTGGCCCGAAGCCCGGACGGTCATTGCCCTGGGCATGAACTACGCCCAGGCCGCTGATCCCCTCGCGCTGACGCATTTGCCGGAGCGCGCCACAGTGTCGGTCTATGCCCGCGGGCGCGACTACCATGACATCGTCAAGAGCCGGCTCAAGCGTCTCGGGCGCTGGATGGCCGCCGAATACGATTGCGGCATCAAGGTTTTCGTCGATACCGCGCCGGTGATGGAGAAGCCGCTGGGTGAAGCCGCCGGCATCGGCTGGCGCGGCAAGCACACCAATCTGGTTTCCCGCGCCTTCGGATCGTGGCTGTTCCTCGGCGAGGTCTTCACCGATCTCGACGTTGCGCCCGATCCGCCGCACGCGGATTTATGCGGGTCCTGCCGCGCCTGCATCGACGCCTGTCCCACCGCTGCTTTGTCTGAGGGCCGCGAGATCGATGGGCGGCGCTGCATTTCCTACCTCACCATCGAGCACAAGGGCGACATCGACCCGGATCTGCGCCAGGGCATGGGCAACCGGGTCTACGGCTGCGACGACTGCCTGGCCGTCTGCCCCTGGAACAAGTTCGCGGAGCCGACCATGGAACCCGGTTTCCTGCCGCGCATCGAGCTTACGGCCCCGCGCCTGGTCGATTACGTTCAACTGGACGATGCCGGGTTCCGGCAGGTCTTCTCTGGCTCTCCCATCAAACGGACGGGTCGAGACCGCTTCGTGCGAAATTGCCTGATCGCCGTCGGCAACTCGGGTCTGCCGGAACTGGCGGCGGGGGCGGAGCATTGCCTTCGCGATGACTCGCCGCTGGTACGGGAAGCGGCGCGCTGGGCTTTGGACCGGCTCGGCTAAAAAAAAAGCCCCCGCGAAAATGCGGGGGCAGGGATATGCAGGGAGGACTGACGGGGAGGCGTCAGTCGGCCGGCTTGGGAAGCCGGCAGGGAGGTTTGACGAAGTACCTGATGCGGCTGCGACTATGCCCATTTTGGGAGGGAGGCCCGATTATGGGGGCAGCGGCATCGCTTTCGTCGGGTACTATTAAGCCTGAGGGGTGTAACCGGCATATTTCAGGATTGAGGAGTTTTGTTTCTGTTGTGTAATAAATTAAATACCCGTTTTCGAGCGATTTTCGCGAATTTCGGCCAAATACAAGGGGTTTTAGCGTGAACCGGCTGTTTTGTTTCGGCCTGGGGTATACCGGCCAGGCTTTGGCGCGCTCGCTGATGGCCGACGGTTGGCGGGTCGCGGGAACCTGCCGGGGCGAGGCGCAGGCCGCCGATTTGGCCGGGCTGGGCGTCGAGATCCATCAGTTCGACCGGCCCAGTCCGCTGGATGGTGCGGCGGAGGTACTGGCGGGCACGACACATCTCCTGTCATCGGTGCCGCCCGATGCCGACGGCGACGCCGTGCTCGACCTGCACGCCCGCGAGATCGCCGACCTGGCGCCGCAAATAAGCTGGGCGGGCTATCTCTCGACCACCGGCGTCTACGGGACGCGGGACGGCGGTTGGGTCGACGAGACCTCGGAACGCCGCCCCGGCAGCCCGCGCAGCAGCCGCCGGGTGGCAGCCGAGGACGCCTGGTTGAAGCTGGGTGAGGAGAGCGGGCTTCCCGTCCACCTTTTCCGCCTGGCGGGGATCTATGGGCCGGGCCGCAGCGCCCTCGACCAGGTCCGCGCCGGCACCGCCAAGCGCGTCGACCGCGCCGGTCAGGTTTTCAGCCGCATCCATGTCGACGATATCGTGACGGTGTTGCGCGCCTCAATGGCCAAACCCAATCCCGACGCCGCCTACAACGTCTGTGACGATCAGGCCGCGCCGCCGGCCGACGTCATCGCCTACGCCTGCGATCTCCTGGGCGTCGAACCGCCGCCGCTGGTGCCGTTCGAGGAGGCCGATCTTTCGGACATGGCCAAAACGTTCTGGAACGACAACAAACGCGTCCGCAACAACCGCCTCCACGATGAGCTGGGCGTCGAGCTGGCCTATCCGAACTATCACCTGGGTTTGAAGGCTATTTATTCCCAAGCCCAGACAGCCCCGCCTGCGTCCTCAGGTCGCGGTTGACGCGGCGGCCGGTCGACCCCTTATCTATTACATGGACCGGTGGGAATAATCGCCGGCGCGTCCGGTTTCCGGGCGCCACAAGAACAGGTACGAGGGTTATCCATGCAACACTTCCATGCCGTGGTCTGGCTTGACCATCGCGACGCCAAGGTTTTTCACATCACATACGAAGAATCGGATGAAAAGATCATTCACGCCCAGGACGATTCCGAACATCAGCCCAGCGGCCACCGCGACCGGGGGAAATCCGGCAAGCGGCCCGCCGAGGACAAACAGTTCTTCGAGGGCGTCGTCAAGGCGCTGGGGAAGGCTCAGGAAATTCTCATCATGGGCCCGGCGGGGGCCAAGCAGGAACTCGCCAAATTCATTGAAAAGCACCACAAGGAAATGGCCGGACGGGTGATGGCGGTCGAACCCGCCGATCATATGAGCGATTACCAGATCGTCAGCCACGCCCGGCTGTTTTTCAAAAAGGCCGACCGCATGCGGCCGCAACTGGCCGGTCAGGAGGACGCCTTACAGCAGTCCTAGCTGCTCGAGCCGGCGGTCCAGCGCCGCCGCCCCGGTGAAATGGATGCCGGTCATGCCGAGCGCCTCGGCGGTCTCGATGTTGTCGGCCCGGTCGTCGATGAACACGGCGTCTTCGAGGCGCACGCCCAGCGGCTCGAGCCGGCGATAGATTTCCGCATCGGGCTTGGCGACGCCCTCCAGCCCCGACACCACGAGACCGTCGAACCAGTCGAGAAAATCGAAGGCCTCCAGCGCCCGGGGCCAGGTTTCGCGCGACCAGTTGCTCAGGACATAGAGCGGAACGCCCTTGGCTTTCAGCGCGGCCAGCGTGTCGACGGTGCCGTCGAGCCAGCCCTCGAGCATCTCAGGCCAGCGGTCGCGGTAGGCCCGGATCAGGCTGGCCTTGTCGGGGTGGCGGGCGGCCAGTTCCTCGACGCAATCGCTCAACGGCCGGCCGGCGTCGCTTTGCAGGATCCACTCCGGCGAGCAGATTTGGGCCAGGAAATCCTCCATCTCGTCGGCATCGTCGATAAGCTTCCGGTATAGGTAACGCGGGTTCCAATCGATCAGGACGCCGCCCAGGTCGAAGACGACCTGCAAGCTACTACTCATGCCGAAAGATCCCGGCAGAGGGTCTCCACGGTGGTGGTGAGGCGCGCGATATCGCCGGATTCCGATAAGCGATGATCGCCGGATTTATTAAGGCTGAGGGTGACGTCGTCGCTCGCCAGCGCTTCCACCAGTTTCAGCGAATGCCGCCAGGGCACGTCGGGGTCCTGCATGCCGTGCAACAGACGGACGGGGCAGCGGAGATCGATGCCGTCTTTCAGGATCATGTGATTGTCGCCCTCCTCGATCAGTTCGAGACTGATGGCGTAGGGCTCGTCCGAATATTCGCTGGGCTCCAGGTAGACGCCGTCGCGTTTGAGGGTTTCGCGAATTTCATCCGTGTATCCGTCCCACATCAGTTCTCGGGTGAAGTCGGGCGCGGGCGCCACGCCGACCAGCCCGGCCACGCGCTCAGGCCGGGCCAGGGCGGCCAACAACATGATCCAGCCGCCCATGCTGGAGCCCACCAGCACCTGCGGGCCTTCCGCCAGCTCATCGAGGATCGTGACGGCATCGTCCTTCCAGCGCCCGATGGTGCCGTCGACAAATTTTCCGGAGGACGATCCGTGGCCGAAATAGTCGAAGCGGATGAAGGCCCGCCCGGCTGCGCGGCAGCTTTCTTCCAGCGCCAGGGCCTTGGTGCCGGTCATATCGGACATGAAGCCGCCCAAAAATATTACGCCGGGCGGCTTGCCCGCGAGCGCGTGATAGGCGATTGTCGCGCCGTCAGGGCGGGTTAGTATGGCGGGGCGGCTGGCATCGGTGTTCATGAGGGTGACCGTTTCTTGATTTCAACATCGGAAAATACAAACGCCGGGGATCATAGCATCGCGGGCGGCGGCGGAAAGCCTCGGGGAGAAGACGGCAATCCCCTCATCCTGCAGGTCCTGCCGGCGCTGGAAACGGGCGGCGTCGAACGCACCACGGTCGATATCGCTCAAGCCCTGGGCCGGGTCGGCTGGCGCTCGCTGGTGGTCTCGGAGGGTGGCCGCATGGTCCATGAGCTCGACCGGGCCGGAGCCGAACATATCGAGATGCCGGTGGCGACCAAAAACCCGCTTTATGTCCACCGCAATGCCGCGGATTTGGCCGCCCTTATTTTCGACCGCGGCGTCGATCTCGTCCACGCCCGCAGCCGCGCGCCCGCCTGGAGCGCCCTGCTGGCCGCCCGGCGCATGAACGTGCCGCTGGTCACGACCTTCCACGGCACCTATGGACTAAAGGGTCCGTTCAAGCGCATGTACAATTCCGTGATGACGCGGGGCGTGCGGGTGATCGCCAACTCCGAATTCATCGCCGAACAGATCCGCAACGTCTATGGCGTCGGCATCGGCGATGACGCGGACCGCCTGGTCACCATCCCGCGCGGTATCGAAACGACGCGGATTTTCAATCCCGGCGCCGTCAGCGCCGAACGCATCATCCAGCTTTCCCGGCAGTGGCGCCTGAACGACGGCCAGCCCGTCGTCATGCTGCCGGGACGACTGACCCGCTGGAAGGGCCAGACCGTCCTCATCGACGCTCTGGCCCAGTTGGCGCGCCACGACATCCAGTGCGTCATGGTGGGCGACGACCAGGGCCGAAGCCGCTACCGACGGGAACTCGAACAAATGGTCCGGCACAAGAACCTCGAAAGCGTCGTAAGGTTCGTGGGCGACTGCAAGGACATGGCCGCCGCCTACATGCTGGCCGACGTGGTGGTTTCGGCCTCCACCGATCCGGAGGCCTTCGGGCGGATCGCCGTCGAGGCCCAGGCCATGGGCCGGCCCGTCATCGCCACAGATCATGGGGGTGCTAGGGAAACAGTCCTGCCGGGTGAAACAGGCTGGCTTGTGCCGCCGGGTGATGCCTTGGCTCTGACCGAATCGCTGCGCCGCGCCCTGGCCCTGGACGAGGACGCCCGCGCTGTCATGGCGGCGGCGGGCCGGGCGCAGGTGATGAAGCGGTTTACCGTCGAGCAAATGGGCGAACGGACGCTGGCGGTGTACAGCGAACTGCTCGGCATTCCAGCCGCCGCCGCCGCCGGTTGACGCAAGTAATGCCGAATCCTCCCGCCAGAATACTGGTCGCCAAGCACGGCGCGTTCGGCGATTTCGTTCTGGCCACCGGACCCTTCCGGGCAATCAGGGATCATCACGCGGACGCGCACATCACCTTGCTCACCACCGCGCCCTATGAGGATATGGCCCGGGCCAGCGGCTGCTTTGACGATATCTGGCTGGACGGCAGACCGAAGGCCTGGCAGCCCGGTGCTTGGTTGGAACTCAGGGCGCGGCTGAACGGGGCCGCCTTCGACCGCATCTACGATCTGCAGACTTCAGGCCGCACGGCGCTTTATTTCAAACTCCTGCAGGATCCCAAACCGGAATGGTCGGGTGTCGCCAAGGGCTGCTCCCATCCGCATGCCAATTATGACCGGGATGATATGCACACCATCGAACGTCAGGCCGAACAACTGCACATGGCCGGTATCGAAAACGTGCCGCCGCCTGACGTTTCCTGGATGACAGCGGATGTGGACCGTTTCGAACTGGCCGAAACGTTCATGTTGCTGGTGCCCGGCGGCGCCGCCCATCGGCCCGGCAAACGCTGGCCCGCCATCGCCTACCGCGAGCTGGCGCGCCACGCCGCGGCGAAAGGCGTCGTGCCCATGGTGCTGGGGGCCGAGGCTGAGGAAAGGGTCTGTGCCGAGGTGGTCAAGGACGTCCCTATGGCCCGGAACCTCTGTGGCCGCACCAACCTGTTCGATATCGCGGAACTGTCGCGCCGGGCGGCCGTGGCGGTCGGCAACGATACCGGACCGATGCACCTGATCACCACGGCGGGGTGTAAATCGGTGGTTCTGTTCAGCACCGATTCCGATCCGGCGCTGTGCGGCCAAAGAGGGCCCGACGTGGAAATTCTAAGATCCCCGATGACGGCGGGTATCGCCTTTCTCGATGTCGTCGAAGCGGCCGGTCTGGGCGACGGCGACGGCATTGTCGCCCGCGTCTTCGAGGTCTGAGCCGTCAGTCGCAAATCCGCCGCAGGGCATTCCAGTCCGTATCGGAAAGGGCCGGCTTTCCGTCCCCAAAGCTTGCCTGCGCCGCTAATTTCCGTTCACCCGTCGCGGGGTGCGAGGAAAGATATTTGAGAATTTCCGGCCCTTCGAATTCCAGCTTTTGAATGCGCTCGAAAAATGCGTGGATGCCGCGGCGGCTGATGTTCGCCCGGCGGAGCAGCTCGAACGCCAGCCTGTCGGCGTCCGCTTCCGCCTCCCGCGAATAGGCGGAGTTGACCAGGTGAACTCCCGCCGTTGCGGCGAACTCCGTAACCGCGCCGCTGTCGGCAACCGTCGACAGAAGTATCTGATAACCCAGTTGTCGGAAGGTGAGCTCTTCCGGGTGGCGCAGCGCCACATGGGCGATTTCGTGAGCCACCACGCCGGCGACTTCGTCACCGCTTTCGGCCTGGGCGATCAGGCCGCGCATGACGTGGATATGGCCGCCGGGCAGAGCGAGGGCGTTAATCATGCTGGAGTTGATGGCCCTCATCGTGACGCCCTCCGGAACCGGCAATTCCGCCGTGAGGCGCCGCGCCAAATTATCGAGAACGGCCTGACCTGCCGCTCCGTGACAACGTTCGCCCAAGAGGGATTCGATGGTTTCCGACGCCTGCCGGCCCAGACTTTCCCGCCAGGCTTCCGGTGCCATCCGGGCCAACGGTCCCGACAGCAACGGAGCGGCGGCAAGGAGGCCGACCGTCAGCAGAACCGCAGCCACCCCGAATTTCCAGGCCATACCATGAGTTTTTCTTGATTTGACCGTTTCTATCCGCCCCTTGAGGGACGGATAGTGCCTCGCCAACTGATCCGCCAAGTCAGTCGACTGGAGGATTAAGCGAGCGTCAGGCGTGGCCGACGTCGAGAAAACCGACTTTTCCGTGCCGCTGATCCAGCGGATTTCGCCAAGCTTCCAACTCAAGGCAATCCCGTCCACCGCCCCGTCGTTAATGAGCAGATGATTACCATCAACGCGAACCCGGACCTGATGCGAGAGGGCCGAGGTGCCGTCGAAATATTCCGCTTGAAATATCGTTGGAGAAATTTCCGCCTCGTCCACTACACCGCGCCCATGTCGAAGGCATCCGCCAGGCCTTCCCCGCTGGTCAGCTCGTCGTCGAGGCTTTGGGCGATTGTAGCCAAATCGAGGCCTCCCTCCACTTCGGTGTGATTTGCGATAAAGCGGGCCCAGCGGACCTGCGTGAAAGGGAGGCCAAAACCGAGCGAAAAGATTACCAGAAGCAGATTTCCCAAGGCCAGCTTGAAGTATGCCCAGACACTTGCGTCGAAGTTCAATTTCAATCCTTCGAAACTTGTCAGGCCAACCAAAACCCGGGTTTCGCGCAACTTATACCAAACCAGCCCCAACAACGTGGCCGCCATCATCAGCCACCACAGCCAGATTAGATCGCCAAGCTGCACCAACCCGTCCGTAATAACGATATTTACCTGGGCTTCGACTTGTTCTGGCTGCATGTCGCCGATACCGGGGATGGAGCCCACGGCGGCGCCAAATGCGAACAGCGGGCCGAAATATACCAGAGCGCCCAACAGTCCGATGGCTATGAAGGATTTGTAGAGATGGCCGAGCGCGCCACGCGATTCACCCTCGCCGTCGAAGACGAAAAACTTATCGCCGACATGCGTATTTTCGATCCTCATCCGCCAAAGCTTCATATTTTTGTAGGGCGTGATCAGACCGAAAAACACCATCAGATAATTCAAAAAGACAAACCACATTCCGTAGAACCAGCTTGATCCGGTCTGACCGGCCCGGACGCTGCGCCAACGGGTTCGCGCGAGGCGGTACCGTCTGGCTCTGTATGTGGCCACGCCGATCAGATAGAAAAAGGCGATTGCAATGGCGATGTTGTAGGCGAGCAAGAAGCTTGCGTTTTGCAGATATCCGCTTGCTTCGAGGGCGACGTTCAGGATGGCGTAGGGGACGAAAACCACGAAGACGATCAGAAGAAACCCCACGAACAATTCCTTGCCCGTGCCGGTGTATTCCAGTGGCGTCCCCAGGATTTGCATCTTCTCCCAGAGATACCGCCGGACGTTGGTGCGCGCCCAAAATCGGTAGAACCCGAGGGTGATGATATTGAGCAGCATGTTTTTGATGACCAAGCCGATAATGTCCCGGGACCGGCCTTGGAAATCGATATCGCCTTCAATTATGTTGTCGGCGCTGGCAGTTAGGTCAGTCATGCGTATTTCCTGGTTTGACTACAAATTTTTGCTGATTTTGTTTGGCGAAAAAATTGTATAGATACACACTATATAAGTGCACTCCCGCTTACGCCACCTTTGCCTTATGACAATCCGTTTTTCGACCGACTGTTTGCTTGACAGGGGAAGGATTCCCTATAGTTTTCCGGCTTCCGCGGCCATTTGGGCCGGTTGTGAACTCAAGATCGTCTAATTAGAGAGAACTGGCATGGTTGCCATCACGCTTCCCGACGGCAGTGTTAAGAATTATGAAGCCGCTCCGTCGGGCGCCGACATTGCCGCCGATATCGGGCCTGGCCTCGCCAAGGCGGCGCTCGCCGTGCGCGTGGACGGCGAATTGCGCGATCTTAGCCGCGCCATCGAGCAGGACGCCGCCATCGCCATCGTCACGCTGAAGGACGATGACGAGACGGTATACGACCTGCTGCGCCACGATGCCGCCCACGTCCTGGCCGAAGCCGCCAAGGAACTGTGGCCGGATATCCAGGTGACGATCGGCCCCTCGATCGAGGATGGCTTCTATTATGATTTCTCGCGCGTCGAACCCTTCACGCCCGAAGATCTCGAAAAGATCGAGAAACGCATGCACGAAATCGTCGACCGCGGCGAGGAACTGGTGCGCGAGGTCTGGCAGCGCAACGACGCCATCCAATACTTCAAGGAGATCGGCGAGCACTACAAAGCTGAGCTGATATCCGATCTGCCGGAGGACGAGGTCATTACGGTCTACCGCCAGGGCGAGTTCATCGACCTCTGCCGCGGGCCGCACCTGCCGACCACCAAGTCTGTAGGCCATGCCTTCAAGCTGATGAAGCTGGCCGGCGCCTATTGGCGGGGTGATTCGAGGAACGAAATGCTGCAGCGGGTCTACGGTACGGCCTGGCGCAACGAAAAGGAACTAAAGGCCTATCTCACGCGTCTCGAGGAGGCCGAAAAGCGCGACCACCGCCGCCTGGGCAAGGAAATGGATCTCTTCCACTTCCAGGAGGAAGCGGCCGGTATGGCGTTCTGGCATCCCAAGGGCTGGACGCTCTATCGCATCCTGGAAAACTACATGCGCCGGCGCCTGGGCGTGGCGGGCTACGTCGAGATCAAAACGCCGCAGCTCGTCGACCGCATGCTGTGGGAGGCCTCGGGCCATTGGGAAAAATACCGCGAGCACATGTACATCTCGGAATCCGAGGAACGCATTTTCGCCCTGAAGCCCATGAACTGCCCGTGCCACGTGCAGATCTTCCGCCAGGGCCTCAAGAGCTACCGGGACCTGCCGTTGCGCCTGGCGGAATTCGGCTCCTGCCACCGCTACGAGCCGTCCGGCGCGCTGCACGGCCTGATGCGGGTGCGCGGCTTCGTGCAGGACGATGCCCATATCTTCTGTACGGAAGATCAGATCAAGTCCGAAACCAAGGATTTCTGCGATCTGCTGACGGATATCTATAAGGACTTCGGCTTCGAGGAAGTGGCCATCAAGTTTTCCGACCGGCCGGAAGTACGGGCCGGATCGGACGAAGTTTGGGATCAGGCGGAAAACGCCTTGAAAGAAGCGGTTCAGGCGGCGGGCTATGATTTTGAGCTCAATCCTGGCGACGGCGCATTTTATGGCCCCAAGCTCGATTTCGTGCTGACGGACGCCATCGGGCGCGAGTGGCAGTGCGGCACGCTGCAAGTCGATTTCGTGCTGCCGGAACGCCTGGATGCGTCTTACATCGGCGAGGACAGCCAGCGCCACCGCCCCGTCATGCTGCACCGCGCCATCCTGGGATCGCTGGAGCGCTTTACGGGCATTCTGATCGAGGAATACGCCGGGCGTTTCCCGCTCTGGCTGGCGCCGGTTCAGGCCGTGGTCTGCACGATCACCAACGACGCGGATGATTTCGCCAAGAGCGTTCAGGAAAAATTGAACGCCGCCGGTATCCGCTCGGAGCTCGATCTGCGCAACGAAAAGATCAACCTCAAGGTCCGTGAACACTCGCTGGCCAAGGTGCCGGCCATCATCGCCATCGGCCGCCGCGAAGCCGAAGAGGGCTCGGTGGCGGTCCGGCGCCTGGGAGAAAAAGGCCAACAAAGCCTTGCGCTGGATGACGCGGTCGCTAGACTTGTGGAAGAAGCGAAAGAACCGAGTTCGTAATCGTCAAATAATGATTGAGTCAAAACGCCGAGGCGTTGAGTCAATCGTGGCGAAGGCGTGCCGGACAATTGGATCAACTTTAATCGGATC
>CAZGTM010000040.1:34404-35950 GCA_964528595.1 uncultured Rhodospirillaceae bacterium | reverse complement strand
CGATTTTCTTTCAGATTAAAAATCAATTTCTAATGAATGCTTGAATAATTTCATTTTAATTATCTAACAATTTAATTACAATTTTAGATAATGGCATCTTGTGCCGAAAAACGGCTGAATTCTGCGGTTTTCTGAAAGGTCTGGCGTGCCGAACAGCTCGAACCGAAGGCCTTTGATTTAAGCCCGCGGTAGCTAGTTCATGCTGAAGGCTGGGGTGGAAATAGTACCGTAACCTGAGTTCCCGCACCGATGTCGCTGTCCAGATCCAGGGAGCCTTTTTGCAGTTCCACCAATCTGCTCGCCAGCGGCAGGCCAAGACCGGTTCCTTCGTGATCCCGGTTCTCTGCGGACGCGACCTGGCCGAACGGTTCCATAACCTTCGTCACATCCGTTTTGTCAATACCGATGCCGGTATCGCCGATCCGCACCATCACGCGGCCGTCCGCTTCGATCGCGGAGGTGATGGTGACTGTGCCGCCCTCGGCCGTGAATTTCACCGCGTTTGTGAGCAGGTTGAGGACGATCTGGCGAACGGCGCGCCAATCTCCGATGATGGTCGGCGAGGCGGCATCGAGTTCGACGTCCAAACAGATTTGTTTCCCGATCGCCCGGTCCTTGACCATGGGCAGGGTCGACTCGATCGCCGCATTGATATCCACCACCTCTTCGCTCAGGTCGAATTGTCCGGCCTCGATCTTCGAAAGATCCAGGACATCGTTGATAAGCTCCAGGAGATGGGAGCCGGCCACGTGTATGTCCGCTGCATACTCCCGGAATTTGTCGGTTTCGTAGGCCGCCCGGTTTTGCCCTTCCAAAACCTGCGAAAAACCCAGAACCGCGTTCAGCGGCGTGCGCAGTTCGTGGCTCATATTAGCCAGGAATTCAGATTTGGCGCCGTTGGCGGCCTCGGCGATTTCCTTGGCTTCGATCAGGGCTTTTTCGGATTTGCGCAAGTCGCTGATGATGGCGTCGTTTTCCTTCTGCAGAAAAATAGAGCGTTCGATGAAACGGGTAAGATCGCGCGCGGAACTGATCAGGAGTGCGGCGTAGACGACGGCCATCGGCGCAAAGAGGAACGGCAGCTCGTCATCGATGGAGAACCGGAGCGCCAGTGGCGCCAGGAGGAAGGTCACGAAAATCACCACGGACGGAAAATGTGCAGAAAGGCTGAAGGCCCCGCCGGAGGCGATCCCCATGATGATGAGAATGAGGAACACCTGATACGTCATGTCCTCGGGCGGATAGATCAGCCAGTTCGCGGAACTGTACAACACGGCGTGGACGATCAGAGTGCCGACGAACCAGTTCATCCAATACGCGGCGTTCCCGTCATCCACCGATCGCCGCCGGTAGGCGACAAGAAGTCCGTAGCGCGCCAATGTCAGAGCAAAATTCGCGGCGCTCCAGCCGATCAGATAGCTGTGAGGAACGGCCGGCCAGAAGACGGCCAGAATGACCCCGGTTACCGCGACGGTGGCGAACAGGGCGAACGGCAGCGACTTGAAAAGAAGCGCGACCTGTTCTGATTGTACGCGTGCGTCAACCA
>CAZGTM010000040.1:0-34304 GCA_964528595.1 uncultured Rhodospirillaceae bacterium | reverse complement strand
CGTCAACCAAACAAAACTGAGGACGGGAATCAAGCTTGTCGATTATCACGGGATGGTAGGTTGGCCTCGCTCCGCCCGCTATCGGGCGGCTTCGTCCGCTTCGGGGTCATCGTCCTCGGCCATCAGCAATAGCCGGGGATGATCCAGAACGAACAGCGCTTTCGCCTTGCGGCTGACGATCCCCAGACTGGATAGTTGAGCCAAAACGCGGCCCACCGTTTCGCGCGCCACGCCGACCCGGGCGGCGATTTCCTTCTGCGTCCACATCGGATAGATCAGCCAGGTTTCGGGATTGTCGGGAAAGGGTTTGGCCAGCCTTAAGAGCTCGGCGCAAATGCGTTTTTCCGCCTTGAGCGTGCTCAAGTCCATGATGCGGTCGTCGCCGTAGCGCACCATGCCGGCGAAGCGCTGCAGGATTTTCAGCGTCACCGGCCAGTAATTGCTCATCAGATCCATGAACAGTTCCGGCGTGATGGCCGCCAGTAGGCTAGGTTCGATGGTAATGGCGTTGGCTGAACGCGGCAGGCCGTCGATTGCCGCGAGCTCGCCGAAATAGCCGCCTTGCATCACCCGGGCGAAGGAAATTTCCCGTCCGGTCCGCGAATAATTGACGATCTGCACGCCGCCCCGGACGACGAAATAGATGTCGCGGTCGGCTGAACTCGTGTCGAATACGGTTTCGTTGGCTTTAAACCGGGCCCAGCGGCAGTTCCGTTCCATTGCGGCATGCGCTTCCGGCTCAAGCTCGAACAGAAGCTCGATCACGTCGAGTGATTTTTCCCCCGCCGCCATTGCGCTTCTCCTCGCCCCCGTGGCTGACTGATCAATCCCCCATAGTATGGACGCGCCCGGCGCAGGACAAGGCGGCGAATTTTGGCTATCATCCCGGCAGGCCATTAAGGAGGGCAAGCTTGAGCGCGAACAGCATCAAGGCCGGCGTGTTGCGGGATCCGACCGATTTCGGCGACGGCGAGTACACGGCGGCTTTGGTCAACGTAACCAATGTCTGCAACCTCAATTGTTCCCACTGCTTCGTCTTCCGCAGCGACAATCCCAACGACGCCCACGACAAGATGGACGACGCCACGCTGCTGCACCAGCTCAAGGCCGTGCGTGATAAGCACAACATCAAGACCATGCTGTTCATGGGCGGCGAGCCGATGATCCGCAAGGATTTTGTGCTGGAAGCCGCTAAGCTCTTTGAGATGCCGGCCATAGTGACCAACGCCACCTACGGCATTCCCGAACTGCCGGGCGGCCTGGTCACCGTCTCGCTGGACGGGCCGGAGGAGATGAACGACCCGATCCGCGGCGAGGGCGTCTTCCAGCAGGTCAAGCAGGCCGTGGCGGCGCGCAACCGCGATGACGGCACCACCGTGATGGTGCAGATGGTGCTGACGGCCAAGAACCATGATGGCCTTGAGCAGTTTCTCGAGGAGATTAAGGACTGGCCCATCGACGGCGTCGCGCTGACCTTCTACGTACCGCGCGCCGACGACGACAGCGGCCTGGGCTGGGATGATCTAACGGACCGCGACGCTGTGGTCGACCGGGTCATCGCGCTGAAAGGCGAATATCCCGACCTGATCAAGGCCAATGTCGGCGCCCTGGAGCTGATGTATTCCGACCGCTGCCTCGACTACACCGGGGAAAACGGCGAACACTGCCTGATGCTCGCCACCCTGCCGCTCTACATGGGCGACGGCGGCAGCTTCGAGCGCACCTTCTGCTGCTACGGCAACGACGTCGACTGCAGCCGCTGCGGCGCCTACAGCGTCTTCAACACGGCCTACCACCGCCTGGTCAAAGGGGAGGCCGACTACCACCACCGCACCCGCCACGTCGACGGCCGCAAAGCCTGGGCCGGCGGCCGCGCTTGAGCGTGGATTAACTCATGTCGTCATTCCCGCGAAAGCGGGAGTCCAGGCCTGAGTTCCCGAATTACCTGAGAGCGTGCCATGCGGAGCCGCCACGACATGGATTCCCGCCTGCGCGGGAATGACGGAGTACGTAACCCAGCCCCCCTCCCGTCACTCCGGCGAATGCCGGAGTCCAGGTTTCTTTTTGTTGATGGACGGAACTACCCGTCCAGCTTCTTGCGCAGAATCTCGTTCACGACGCCGGGGTTGGCTTTGCCCTGACTGGCTTTCATGACCTGGCCGACGAAGAAGCCGAAGAGCTTGTCCTTGCCGCCGCGATAGGCCTCAACGTTGTCGGGATTGTCGGCGATGACACGGTCGATCATGGCCTCGATTTCGCCGGTGTCGGAGACCTGTTTGAGGCCTTTTTCCTCGACGACTTGCGCCGCGTCGCGGCCCGTTTCATACATCACCTCGAACACGTCCTTGGCGATCTTGCCGGAGATCGTGCCGTCGGAAATGAGGTCGATCAATCCGCCTAATTGTTGTTCAGAAACAGGGCTTTCTGATGTTTTTTTATCATCTTTATTTAACGCACCAAAGAGGTTTCCGGTGACCCAGTTGGCGGCCAGCTTGGCGTCGCGGCCGGCGGCCACGGCCTCGAAATAATCGGCCGTTTCCTTCTCCGCCACCAACACGTTGGCATCGTAGTGACTGAGGCCCAACTCGTCCTGGAAACGCTGCAGTTTGTCGTCCGGCAATTCGGGCAGATCGGCCTTCAGACCGTCGACGAATTCCTGGCTGATTTCCAACGGCAATAGGTCGGGATCGGGGAAGTAGCGGTAGTCGTGGGCCTCTTCCTTGGAGCGCATGGAACGCGTCGTCCCGTTGCCGGCGTCGAAGAGGCGGGTCTCCTGCACGACCTCGCCGCCGTCCTCCAGCAAGTCGACCTGGCGCTGGGCCTCATAGTCGATGGCCTGCTGCATGAAGCGCACGGAGTTGACGTTCTTGACCTCGGCCCGCGTGCCCAGCTCCTCGCCGGGGCGGCGCACCGAGACGTTGACGTCGGCCCGCATGGAGCCCTGCTCCATGTTGCCGTCGCAGGTGCCGAGATAGCGCAGGATGGAGCGCAGCTTGCGCACGTAGGCGCCGGCCTCTTCCGCCGAACGGATGTCAGGCTTGGAGACGATCTCCATCAGCGCCACGCCGGAGCGGTTCAAATCGACGTGGGAGCGGCTGGGGTGGCGGTCGTGAACGCTCTTGCCGGCGTCCTGCTCCAGATGCAGCCGTTCGATGCCAATTTCGCAGGTCGAGCCGTCGTCCAGTTCGACGTGCACCACGCCCTCGCCGACGATGGGCTGGCTGAACTGCGAGATCTGGTAGCCCTGCGGCAGGTCCGGGTAGAAGTAGTTCTTGCGGTCGAACACCGAGCGCAGGTTGATTTGAGCGTTCAACCCAAGTCCCGTACGCACCGCCTGGGCTACGCATTCGGCGTTGATCACCGGCAGCATGCCCGGCATGGCGCTGTCAACCAGCGAAACCTGGGTGTTCGGTTCGGCACCGAATTCGGTGGCAGAACCGGAAAAGAGCTTGGCTCGGCTGACGACCTGGGCGTGAACCTCAAGGCCGACGATGACTTCCCAGTCGCCGGTGGCGCCCTGGATGATCTGTGCGCTCATTGTCCCGCTCCCCACCATTTGCCCGGTGTGGCGTCGAAGCCCACGGCTTCCTCCAGCACCCCGGCGACCCGCAGCACGGTTTCCTCGTCAAACGCCTTGCCCAGGATCTGCAAGCCCAGCGGCAGGCCGTCCGAGGCCAGACCTGCCGGGACCGAGATGCCCGGCAGCCCGGCCATGCTGGCCGGCACGGTGAAGACGTCGTTGAGCCACATGGCGATGGGATCATCACCCTTCTCGCCCATGCCGAAGGCCGCCGACGGCGCCGTCGGCGTCAACAGAGCGTCGACCTCGCCATAGACGTTCCGGAAATCCTCGGCGATGCGCGTGCGCACCTTCTGGGCCTTGAGGTAATAGGCATCGTAGTAACCCGCCGACAAAACGTAGGTGCCGATCATGATGCGGCGCTGAACCTCCTCGCCGAAGCCCTCGGCGCGGGTGCGTTCGTACATTTCCGTGAGATCGTCGGCCTCGACACGATGGCCGTACTTGACCCCGTCGTAACGCGCCAGGTTCGACGAGGCTTCGGCCGGTGCAACGATGTAATAGGCCGGCAAGGCGTATTTGGTGTGCGGCAGGCTGACGTCGACGATCTCCGCCCCCGCCGCCTTGAGCCATTCCGTCCCTTGCGTCCACAGCGCGTCGATCTCGGCGGGCATGCCGTCGACCCGGTATTCCTTGGGAATGCCGATCTTCATGCCGCGGATGTCGCCGGTCAGCGCCGCCTCGTAGTCCGGCACAGGCGTATCGACCGAGGTCGAGTCCTTCGGGTCATGCCCCGCCATCGCGCCCAACAGGATCGCGGCATCGCGCACGTCACGGGTCATCGGGCCGGGCTGGTCCAATGACGAGGCGAAGGCGACGATGCCCCACCGCGAACAACGTCCATAGGTCGGCTTCATGCCGACGATGCCGGCGAACGCGGCGGGTTGGCGTATCGAGCCGCCGGTGTCGGTGCCGATGGCGGCCAGCGCCAGGTTGCCGGCCACGGCGGAGGTCGATCCACCCGACGAGCCGCCCGGCACGATCCGGGTATCTTCGCCCTCACGCCGCCAAGGGCTCGTGACGGGGCCGAAGTAACTGGTTTCGTTGGACGAGCCCATGGCGAACTCGTCGAGGTTGGTCTTGCCCAGCATGACGCCGCCCTGGGCCCACATGTTGGCCGTCACGGTAGATTCGTACTGCGGAACGAAGCCTTCTAGGATGTGGCTGGCCGCCGTGGTTTGGATGCCGTCCGTGCAGTAGAGGTCTTTCACGCCGACCGGCAGGCCCTCGATCAGGCCAACCGTGCCGTCGGCGCGGCGTTTATCACTGGCGTCGGCCATCTCCAGCGCGCGCTCCGGCGTCTCCGTGATGAAGGCGTTGAGCTCGCGGCCGTCCTCGACCGCGGCAATATGGGCCTCGGTAAGCTCGCGCGAGGAAATCTCGCCGGCCGCCAGCTTGTCGCGCGCGCCGGCAAGGGTAAGTTGGGTCAATTCGGACATGATGGGCCCGTCCCTACTCGACAACCTTGGGCACGGCGAAGAAGCCGTCCTCGGGCTGCGGCGCATTGGCCAGCACGCGCTCGCGATAGCCGCCGTCGGTCACCTCGTCGGCGCGCTGCGGCAGGTCCATTTGAACCACGCTGGTCATGGGGGCGACGCCATCGGTGTCGACCTCGCCCAACTGTTCGATCCAACCGAGGATATTATTGAGTTCGCCCGCCAGCGGTTCGAGCTTTTCCTCCGGCACGTCGATGCGTGCCAAATGCGCGATGCCTGCGACGGTGGCTTTATCCAGCGACATGTGCCACTTTCTCCTCGAATATCCACTTGTTGAATGACGCCGCCGAGACGCTGAAAGCCAACACACGACTTGGTCTTCGGCGAAATGCGAGCGGAAAGTATCACCGGCCATGATCGTCCGCAACCCTGCCGAGCTGAAGAGCCACATCGCCCCGGGAAAAGCCGTCCTGGGCCTCGATCTGGGTACGAAAACCATCGGCCTGGCGCGCTCCGACCTCTCACACTCGATCGCCTCGCCCGTGGAAACCGTCAAACGGACCAAGTTCACCAAGGATGCCGAGGTCTTGCGCGGCATTATCGAGCGCGACGAGATCGGCGCCCTGGTGCTCGGCCTGCCGGTCAACATGGACGGCACGGAAGGTCCGCGCTGCCAGTCGACCCGCCAGTTTGCCGCCAACCTGTTGGAGAAATTCGACATTCCCATCGCCTTTTGGGATGAGCGCATGTCGACCCAAGCCGTGACGCGCACCCTGCTGGAGGCCGACGCCACGCGCAAACGCCGGGCCGAAGTCGTCGACAAGATGGCCGCGGCCTACATCCTGCAGGGCGCCCTGGACGCCATGGCGATGGCTGGCTGACGGGCGATGGTAATTCATGGCGCTATTTCTTGTGGCTCCACCCCCACCCTATCCCTCCCCCCTCAAGGGGGAGGGAACTCACATGTCGACATTCGTCACCAGTTCGAGTTCCTTCCCCCCTGGAGGGGGAAGGATAGGATGGGGGGGACAGCGGTTGATCTTTCCTTGTCGGACGGTTTCCTTCGATGACCGCCATCATCTCCGCCCTTTTGCCGGTCTTCCTGCTGATCGCCTCAGGCTATGTCCTGAAGCAGGCGAAGTTTCCCGGGGATAGCCTCTGGCTGCCGCTGGAACGGCTGGTGTATTTCCTGCTGTTTCCCGCCCTTTTAGGCACTAACCTGGCCGGCGCCGATCTCGAAGGCTTTCGCGTCTTGCCGCTCGGGGCCGCCATCGTCACCGCGCTGATCGTCATGGGGCTCGGCGTGGTTGTCGGCTTTCGCGGCCGCACCAGCGGTCCGGCGCTGACGTCGGTTTTCCAGGGTACGGTGCGGTTCAATTCTTACGTCGGCCTGGCCATCGCGTTTGAGCTTTGGGGCACGGCCGGCGCGGCGCTGGGTGCGGTCGTCGTGGCCATCATGGTGCCGGCGGCCAATGCCATGTGCGTGATGGCCCTAGCGCGCTATTCCGGCATGCATCCGCCGGGCCTCCGGGCCAGCGCCGTCGAAATGGTGCGCAATCCCCTGATCGTCGCCTGTCTGGCCGGGGCGGCTCTCAACGTGACGGGCATCGGCGTTCCGCCGATAATCGGCCCGGTTCTGGAGATCATGGGCCGGGCCGCCCTACCCATCGGCCTGATGTGCGTCGGCGCGGGCTTGGACCTGCGCGCCATCCGGCTGGCCGGACAAACCGTCGGCGAGACCGCCGTTGTCCGGCTGATCGGCATGCCGCTCCTGATGACCGGAACCTGTTGGCTGTTCGGCGTCAGCGGCCTCACCGCCAAGGTCGCCATCCTGATGGCCGCCCTGCCCACCGCGTCGTCTTCGTTCATCCTGGCCCGCCAACTCGGCGGCGATGTCCGGCTGATGGCCGGCATCATCACGGTGTCGACGTTAGCCGCCATGGTGACGATGCCCGTGATCTTGCCTTGGCTTTGGTAAGATATGGGTGGACTCTGATTTATGAGTCAAACAAATCCGCACAAAACACTGACATTAAACAAATTTTAATTTCTTGGATTTGATATGGCCGCTTCGCATCGAGGAGGTCGCTATGTCGATCCAAGATATACCTAGCGCGAATTCAAGCCGGACGGCCAAAGCCTACGGTAAACGGAAGCGGAAAAAAACGGGGCGCGGCAAAGCGGGTCGTTCGAAAAAACCGTCTTCATTCAAGATCGTCGAAATGTGGGTCGAGATCGGGGCGATGATTAGCCTGATCGGCGTTATCATCGCCGGCGCATTCTATATTTTCCGCTCCTGAGGGCCGGGCGCCGCGACCGCTGACCACGTCAGCGGTATTTGTCGTGTATGCGGTCGTAGGCGCCCGACTTCTTAATAATTTTGAGCCCCTCGCTGAACTTCTGATTGAGGCGATCCGAACCCGTGAAGGCTTTGCTGAAACACACGTGGAATGAACCGCGTTCCAGGTCGGCAATGTCATAGAAACGGAATTTTTGGTCGAGCTTCAGGATCTTGGTCAGGTAAAGGGCGTTTTCCTTGCCGACCACGACCACGTCACCCCGCCCTTTCGCCAGCATGCGAAAGATGGAATCGTTTGAGTCAACAAGGAACGGTTCGACGCCGGCTTCCTTCAAGTCGTTCACATAGGAATATCCCCGGACCGCCAATACCCGCAGGGTCTTGATATCTGCAAACGTAGAAAGCGCCTTGCCGTCGTAGTCATCCCGCACCATGAAAACGGTGGAGGCATGGCTGATGGCATCGGATATCAGCGAAACCTTGCGCCGTGCCGGCGTGTCGGCGCAGCTGATCATCCCAGCGACCCTGCCGACCTCAACCAGCCTCAAGATACGGGACCAGGGCGAAAAACCGATATTGACGTCGACGGAAACCGCTTTGAATGCCGCTTCGACGACGTCGACATCAAAACCCCTGTTGCCATCTTCGGCGCCCTCAATGTCATAGGGCGGAAAATGGGTGGCCAAGAGCCGAACAGATTCCTGTGCGGCTGCGCCATTGGTGACGATTACGGTCCAAACAAAGAAACCTGACATGGCAAGCAGGCGGAAATATTGCCGGTACTCCAAAGCTGCCGTCTGCAAGCGCCGCCCTCCGATAGTTTGGCAATTACGGGTCAGGTCCATCGAAATTAGTCGGATTCTCGTCTTCGGTACACTTAATCCTGGCTGGGACCGCTGGACGAAAAGCGTCGGCACACGTGATTTTACGCAGCACTCTTGCGGGCGGGGCGGCGCACCCTTATAAAGTCCCTTTGATGACCGAGGCGAAAAACAGCCCTCCCCCGCCAAGCCTTGCGGCGCGCCGCCATCTATTGGGCATCGAGGGACTGTCGCCCGACGAAATCACCTACCTCTTGGATCAAGCCGAGGTCTATGTCGCGCACAACCGCCGCGCCGACAAGAAACTGAGCGTCTTGCAGGGCCGCACGCTGATCAACCTGTTCTACGAAAATTCGACGCGGACCAGGGCCTCCTTCGAACTGGCCGGCCTGCGCCTCGGCGCCGACGTCATCAACATGGCGGTCGAAGGCTCGTCGATCAAAAAGGGCGAAACCCTGATCGATACGGCGATGACGCTCAACGCCATGAACCCCGACATCCTGGTTGTGCGCCACGGTGATGCGGGCGCGGTCAACCTGCTGGCCCAGAAAATCGACGGCTCGGTCGTCAACGGCGGCGACGGCGCCCACGAACATCCGACGCAGGCCTTGCTGGACGCCCTCACCATCCGCCGCCGCAAGGGCCATCTGCAAGGCCTGCTGGTGGCGGTCTGCGGCGACGTCGCGCACAGCCGAGTGGCGCGCTCCAACATCCACCTCCTGAACATCATGGGCGCGCGGGTCCGCGTTGTCGGACCGCCGACCCTGGTCTCGCGCGGCTTCGAGCGCCTCGGCGTCGAAGTCCATCACGACATGCGCGAAGGCCTGGCCGACGTCGACATCGTGATGATGCTGCGCTTGCAGACCGAACGTATGCAGGGCTCCTACGTGCCCTCGACGCGGGAGTACTTCCATTTCTGGGGACTGGACTACGAAAAGCTTTCGGCCGCCAAGCCCGACGCCCTGATCATGCATCCCGGACCGATGAACCGCGGCGTGGAAATCGACACCGACGTCGCCGACGACATCGACCGCAGCGCCATCCGCGAGCAGGTCGAGATGGGCGTGGCCGTCCGCATGGCCTGTCTTGAGGCCCTTTGCGGGGCCGGGGACGCGTCATGAGCCGCACCGCTTACGTCGACGCCCGCCTGATCGATCCGGCCTCCGGATTGGATGCCGCCGGCGGCGTGCTGGTCGAGGACGGCAAAATCTCGGAACTGGCCCCCGGCTTGTTCGCCGACGGCGCGCCCAAGGACGCCGAGGTGGTGGACTGCCGGGGCCACGTGCTGGCGCCGGGCCTGATCGACGCCCGCGCCTACCTGGGCGAACCGGGAGCCGAGCATAAGGAAACCATGGCGACGGGCAGCCGGGCGGCGGCGGCGGGCGGCATCACGACCATCGCCGCCATGGCCTCGACCGAACCGCCCATCGACGAAGTCGCCCTGGTGGAATTCGTCGCCCGCCGGGCCCATGAAACCGCCGTCGTCAACGTCGTCCCCACGGCCTGCGTCACGCGCGGCCGCCAGGGCCGTGAAATCACCGAAATGGGCATGCTGGCCGAAGCGGGCGCCGTCGCCTTCTCGGACGGTCACCGGGCCATTTCGGATGCCCAGGTCATGCGCCGCGCCCTCTCGTACGCCACGGCCTGGAATTTGCTCATCATCCAGCACCCGGAGGAACCGGCCCTGGCCGCGTCAGGCGCCATGAACGCCGGCGAAACGGCGACACGGCTCGGGTTGCCCGGCGTGCCCGCCGCCGCCGAGGTCATGATGGTGGAACGCGACATCCGTCTGGTCGAAATGACCGGCGGACGCTATCACGCCGCCTGTGTTTCAACAGGCGAGACGGTCGAGGCGATCCGCCGGGCCAAGGCACGCGGCCTGCCGGTCAGTTGCTCCGTCGCGGCCCACCACTTCTCCCTCAACGAAACCGCCATCGGCGAATACCGCACCTTCATGAAGGTCTCGCCGCCGCTGCGCTCGGAGGACGACCGGCGCGCTGTGGTCGAGGGCCTCGCCGACGGCACCGTCGACTGTATCGTCAGCGACCACTCGCCGCATGACCAGGAAGCCAAACGCCGGCCCTTCGTCCAAGCCGCCGACGGCGCCATCGGGCTGCAAACCATGCTGCCCATCGCCCTGGAACTGCACCACAACGGCCATCTGCCGCTAAACCGGGTGCTGGAGACCATGACATCGGCCCCGGCGGACCTGCTCGGCCTGGACTGCGGCCGGCTCAGCCCGGGCGCCCCCGCCGACTTGGTGCTGATCGACACCGATGCGCCCTGGCGCATCGAAGAGACAACCTTCCTTTCGCGTTCCAAGAACTCGCCCTTCGAAGACCGTCCCATCCAGGGCCGCGCGGTGCGCACAGTCGTTGGCGGCGCCACCGTATTCGAACACGGAAGCGACTGAACGCATGCCCCAGCCCATGGGCGACATCACGCTCTGGTGGCCGCTGCTGGCCGGTGCCCTGGCCGGCTACCTTCTGGGCTCTGTTCCTTTCGGCCTGGTGCTGGCGCGGCTCGGCGGCTACGGCGATATCCGCAAGATCGGTTCGGGCAATATCGGCGCGACCAATGTCCTCAGGACGGGCAATAAAGCCCTGGCGCTGGCCACCCTGATCCTCGATTCAGGCAAGGGTGCGGCGGCCGTGCTGATCGGCGGTGCGCTGTTCGGTCCCGATATGGCGGTGATGGCCGGCGGCGGCGCCTTTCTCGGCCACCTGTTCCCGATCTATCTCAAGTTCAAGGGCGGCAAGGGCGTCGCCACCACGTTGGGCATCCTGATCGCCATTTCCTGGCCGGTGGGCCTGCTCGCTTGCGCCTCCTGGGCCGCCACCGCCGCCCTCTTCCGCATCTCGTCGCTTTCCGCCCTGGTCGCTATGGCCGCTTCGCCGGTTTACGCCCATTTTCTGGCCAACGCTCAGATCATGGAGTTCGCCATCTTCCTCGCCGTCCTCGTCTTCATCCGCCATCACGCCAACATCCGGCGTTTGCTCAAAGGCGAGGAACCGAGGATCGGGAAGAAGAAGGAATGATGCGTCAACGATCCACTTTGGGTTGACGAAGCGCAGTTCCCGTTCCATCGTGCCGCCATGACGGGTTCCGGTAGTATTACAGACGCCGAACGGCTCAACCGATTGCGGGTAATCCGTTCGGAGAACGTCGGTCCGAGGACATACTTGGACCTGATGGCGCACTTCCCGGATGCCGGTGAAGCGTTGGCGGCGCTGCCCGATCTGGCCAAGCGCGGCGGGCAGCGGAAGCCGATCCGGATATGTTCGAAATCCCAGGCCGAAGACGAGTGGGCGGCGACGGAGGCCGCCGGTGCGAGGTTACTCAGCCTGGGCGAGCCGGACTATCCCGAACCGCTGGCGGCCATCCACGATCCGCCGCCGGTGATCTCCGTCAAGGGCCACGGACACCTCTTTAGCAAACGCACCGTCGGCATCGTGGGCGCGCGCAACGCCTCCGCCGCCGGGTCCAAGTTCGCCCGCCAGCTCGCCGGAAATTTGGGCGAAGCGGGACTTGTTACCTCTTCCGGCCTGGCGCGCGGCATCGACGCGGCGGTGCACGAGGCAACGCTCGGCAGCGGCACGGTGGCCGTGGTGGCGGGCGGCATCGACGTCGTCTATCCCGCCGAGCATGACGTTCTATACGAACAAATCTGCGAAATGGGCGTCGTCGTCGCCGAACAGCCCGTCGCCACCAAACCGCAGGGGCGGCATTTTCCCAGACGCAACCGTCTGATCTCCGGTCTGTCGCTGGGCGTCGTGGTGATCGAGGCGGCCCAGCGTTCCGGTTCCCTTATAACCGCCCGCATGGCCAACGAACAGGGTCGCGAGGTGATGGCGGTGCCGGGCTCGCCGCTCGACCCGCGCTGCCGCGGCACCAACGATCTGATCCGCCAGGGGGCCACCTTGGTGGAGAGCGAAAAGGACGTGCTGGACGCCCTGCAGGGCATGATGATGCCGGCCGGCCAGGAGCCCGAACGCGGCCTGTTTGATGCAGGAAAAATCGACCCAGCGAGGCCCGAGGAACTGGACGCCGCCCGCAGCGCGATCGGGGAAAAATTGGGGCCGACGCCGGTTCCGGTTGACGAACTCGTTCGACAGTGCCATTTGACACCAGCGGTGGTTTTCACCATTTTGCTGGAGCTCGAATTGGCGGGACGTCTGGAAAGGCACCCTGGAAATCAGGTTTCCCTCATATAATTCAGTAGCTTAAGTCGAAGTTTCCGGTATCCGCGTCGGTTTCGCGGAGGTTTTTTGCGGAGTGAAAATGGACGTCGTCGTCGTCGAATCGCCGGCCAAGGCCAAAACGATCAATAAATATTTAGGTGACGATTTCGTCGTTCTCGCCAGCTATGGCCACGTCCGCGACCTGCCGCCGAAGGACGGTTCGGTGCGTCCCGACGAAGACTTCGCGATGACCTACCAGACCGATCCCAAGTCGGCCAAGCACATCGCCGCCATCGCCAAAGTGACCAAGGGCGCGGGGCATCTCTATCTCGCCACCGATCCCGACCGCGAAGGCGAGGCGATCTCCTGGCATGTGCTGGCGGCGCTCGACGAAAAGGGCGTGATGGACGGCGTCGAGGTCAAACGCGTCGCCTTCAACGAAATCACCAAGACGGCCGTGCGCGACGCCATCGCCAATCCGCGCGACCTCGACATGAACCTGATCAACGCCCAGCAGGCCCGCCGCGCGCTCGATTACCTCGTCGGCTTCACGCTGTCGCCGGTGTTGTGGCGCAAACTGCCGGGCTCGCGCTCGGCCGGGCGCGTGCAGTCGGTCGCCCTGCGCCTGGTGTGCGAACGCGAATTGGAAATCGAAGCCTTCCGGCCCCGCGAATACTGGTCGATCGAAGCCGAGTTCAAAACCGCCGCCGGAGAAGCGCTGACCACCCGGCTGACGCACCTCGAAGGCAAGAAGCTCGACAAGTTCGATCTTGCCAACGAGGCGGCGGCCACACACGCCGTCGACGTGATCCGTCATGCCGCTGCCTACAGCGTGGCCAAGGTCGAAACCAAGGAACGCCCGCGCAACCCCTACCCGCCCTTCATGACCTCGACGCTGCAGCAGGAAGCCTCGCGCAAACTGCGCATGAGCGCGCGCCAGACCATGCAGGTGGCGCAACGCCTTTACGAAGGCGTCGACATCGGCGGCGAGACCGTCGGTCTGATCACCTACATGCGGACGGACGGCGTCACCATCGCCAACGAAGCCATCACGGCCTGCCGCAGCGTGATCGGCGAGGACTTCGGTGACGCCTATGTGCCGGACGCGCCGCGCGTTTACAAGACCAAGGCCAAGAATGCCCAGGAAGCGCACGAAGCCATTCGTCCGACCGGACTGGAACGCCGGCCCAAGGATCTTTCCAGCATCCTGGGCAACGACGAGTACCGCCTTTACGAGCTCATCTGGAAGCGCACCATGGCGAGCCAGATGGCCTCGGCGCGCCTGCAACAGGCCGCCATCGACATCGATGCCGGCGGTCAGGCGACGTTGCGCGCCACGGGCTCCATAATCTTGTTCGACGGTTTCCTCAAGCTCTACGAGGAAGGCAAGGACGACGACGACAACGGCAACGGCGAGGACGGGCGTCTGCCCAAGGTCGCGGAGGGCGAAAGCCTCAACGACGGCCCGGTCAAGCCGAAGCAGCATTTCACCGAGCCGCCGCCGCGCTTTTCCGAGGCCACGCTGGTCAAGCGCATGGAAGAATTGGGCATCGGCCGACCGTCGACCTACGCCAGTATTCTCTCGGTATTGCAGGACCGCAACTATGTGCGGCTGGAGAAAAACCGGTTTCATCCGGAAGACCGCGGCCGGCTGGTTACGACCTTCCTGTCCAGCTTTTTCACGCGCTACGTCGAATACGATTTCACCGCCGACCTGGAAGCCCGTCTCGATGACGTCTCGGCCGGTGCGGTCGATTGGAAAGTGGTTCTGCGGGACTTCTGGATTGCCTTCAACGAAGCCGTCGAGGAAACCGCCGATCTCAGGGTGCGCGAGGTACTCGACAAGCTGGACGAGATACTCGGGCCCCACTTCTTCCATTCGGACGATCCGGACGTCGACCCGCGCAAGTGCCCGCAGTGCGAGGACGGTCGGCTCGGCCTCAAACTCGGAAAGTTCGGCGCCTTCATCGGCTGTTCGAACTATCCCGACTGCAAACACACGCGCCAACTAGCCGACATGAACGGCGACGGACCGGCGGACAACGGCCCGCGCGAATTGGGACCGGACCCGGCCACCGCCATCATGATCAGCGTGCGCAAGGGCCCCTATGGCTTCTATATCCAGCTGGGCGATGCCGACGGCGAAGAAAAGCCCAAACGCGTTTCCCTGCCGAAGGACGTGCTGCCGGACGAAGTCGATCTCGAAACCGCCGTGGCGCTGCTGGGTCTGCCGCGCGACGTCGGCCAGCATCCCGAAACCAACAAGAAAATCGTGGCCGGCATCGGACGCTATGGTCCTTATCTGCGGCACGATCAGAAATATGTCTCGCTGAAGGGCGACGACAACGTACTCTCGGTGGGTCTCAACCGCGCCGTGGTGCTGATCGCCGAGGCGGCCCAACGCGGTGGCCGCGGACCGTCCGCCACGGTGCTGAAGGAGCTGGGCAACCACCCCGACGACGACAAACCTGTCAACGTCCTCGACGGCCGCTATGGACCTTACGTCAAGCACGGCAAGATCAATGCGACGCTGCCCAAGGACACCTCGCCGGAGGCCGTCACGCTCGAACAGGCGCTTGAACTGATTGCGGCCCGCGCCGCCAAGGGCAAGAAGAAGCCGGCGGCGAAAAAGAAGAAGGCGGCGCCCAAGAAGAAAAAGACGGCAGCCAAGAAGAAAGCCGCGCCGAAAAAGAAAACCGCCGACGAGGCCGAGGCAACCACTGAATAGTGCCCAAACGACCGCGCAAACCGAGCGATTTCCCCGATAAGAAGGACGTCCTGAAATTCATTCAGGACAGCAAGTCCAAGGTCGGTAAGCGCGAGATCGCCCGCGCCTTCGGCCTCAAGGGTTCGCCCGACCGCATGCGGCTGAAGAAGCTCTTGAAGGAACTGGGTGAGGACGGCCTGATCGAACGCGGTCACCGGCGACACCTACACGCCGCCGGGGAATTGCCGCCGGTCACCGTGATCGAAGTCGTCGAGATCGACATCGACGGCGAACTCTACGCCCGCCCCACCACCTGGCACTCGGACGATGAACCGCCGCGCATCCTGGTGACCGAAAGCCGCCGTGGCGCCAAGGCCTTGGCGCCCGGCGACCGCGCCCTGGCCCGCCTGACCAAACTCGAGGAAGGCTCCTACGAGGCGCGCATCATGCGCACCATCGGCCGCAGCGAGGCGGAAGTGGTCGGCGTTTTCCGTCTGATCGGCGGTCAGGGCCGCATCGAGCCGACCGACCGCCGGGCCAAATCGGAATTTACGGTCTCCGGCCCCGATTCCCAAGGTGCTGCACCCGGTGACGTCGTCCTGGCCGAAATCACCCAGGGACGCCGGCTGGGACTGAAACAGGCGCGGGTCAGGGAAATCGTCGGCCCGCTGGGCGATCCCGCCACCTACAGCCTGATCGCCGTCAAAACCCACGGTATTCCAACGCGGTTTTCCGAGGCGGCGCTTGAGGAGGCCCAGCAGGCGACACCGCCCGAGCTCGGCGACCGCACGGACCTGCGCGACATTCCGCTGATCACCATCGATCCCCAGGAGGCCCGCGATCACGACGACGCGGTCTGGGCGGCGGCCGACGATGACGCCGACAATCCCGGCGGCTGGCAAATCATCGTCGCCATCGCCGACGTCGCGGCCTACGTCACGGAGGGTTCGGCGCTGGACACCCAGGCGCGGGAGCGGGGCAATTCGACCTACTTCCCTGACCGCGTGGTGCCGATGATCCCGGAGGCGCTGTCCGCCGGATTGTGTTCGCTGGTGCCGGACGAGGACCGGGCCTGCATGGCTGTCCAAATGTGGCTGGACAAGAACGGCAAGGTCCGGCGCCACAAGTTTCTTCGCGGCCTGATGCGAAGTCATGCCCGCCTCAGTTACCAGCAGACCCAGAACGCGATGGACGGCAGTCCCGATGACCTGACGCGGCCGCTGCTGGAGGGTGTTATTTCGCCGCTTTATGGCGCCTACGCCGCCTTGGAAAGGGCGCGCAACAAGCGTCAACCGCTGGATATCGACGTGCCGGAGTTGCGCATCGGCCTGGGCGAGGACGGCCGGGTCGAAACGGTCGCGCCCAGGGCGCGCCTCGATGCCCATCGTCTGATCGAAGAGTTCATGATCGCGGCCAATGTCGCGGCGGCCGAAACGCTGGAGAAAAAACGCACGGCGTGCATGTACCGCGTTCACGAACCGCCCTCGCCCGAGAAGATTTCGGCGCTGCGGGACTTTCTCGACAGCCTCGACTACAAACTCTCGAAGGGCCAGGCCCTCAAGCCGAGGGACTTCAACAAGATATTGGAACGCGCCAGAGGCACGGCGCACGATCATCTGGTCAACACCGTCGTGTTACGCAGCCAGTCACAGGCGGTCTACAGCCCCGACAACGCCGGCCATTTCGGACTGGCGCTGAAGCGCTACGCCCATTTTACCTCACCCATCCGGCGCTACGCTGATCTTCTGGTGCACCGGGGACTGATCCGGGCGCTCGGCTTGGGCAGCGACGGTTTATCCGACCTGGCCACGCTGAACTTCGCCGATACCGCCGAGCACATTTCGATGACCGAACGGCGCGCGGCGGCGGCGGAACGGGAAGCCCGCGACCGCTATCTTGCCGCCTACATGGAAAGCCGCATCGGCGCCGAGTTTGCCGGGCGCATATCCGGCGTTGCGCGGTTTGGCTTGTTCATCACCCTCGACGAAACCGGCGCCGACGGCATGGTGCCGGTGCGGCACCTCGGGACGGAGTTTTTCTTCCACGACGAAGCGAACCATGCCCTGGTCGGCGATCAAACCGGCGTCGCCTATCGCCTGGGCGACGTCGTTGAGGTCCGCATCGCCGAAGCTGACGCGGCGACGGGATCGCTGCGTTTTGAACTGCTGGCGGATCGTGGGCCGGACAAGCCGACGGGCCCCCGGCGACGCGGCAAGCGCGGGCGTCCAACCGGCAAACGGCCCCGGCGGACGAGGGCCCGATGACCGTTCATACTCCTTTCCGCGCGGCCCTATGACGCATAGACTTTGACCTTCCGAAGGCGTTTGTTGCGTTTTCGAAGACTGGATGCTGAACATGTTCGGACAAATAAAGGCGATATTCACAGGCCCTCCTCCTCAGCCGAAGAAATCGACAGATTTCATGCCCTGGTCGAAGGAGTACAAGCTTGGCATCCGCTCGGTCGACAACGATCACCGGGAACTGTTCAATCTGGTCAACGAGTTCGAACGTGCGGTTCGCGGCAATCTGCCGCAATCGACGGTGGAAGCGACGATGAAAGCCCTCGAGGCCTATGTCCTCGAGCACTTCAGGCGGGAGGAAAAGTACCTCGCGGCTGCAAAGTATCCGGACCTTGCGGTGCACCGCCAGCATCACACGGACCTGCGGCTGGATTTCAAGGCGTTTCAGCTCGATTACACGGCATCGCCGGAGGATTTCGACGCCCAGGAATTTCTCAACTTTCTCAAGGAATGGCTCACCGACCATATCCTGAGCGAGGATATGGCATACGTCCCCTACGTTCGCGGTGAACGGTAGAATTACCCTCCATTGGTGAGGCATGCGGCCGACGTTCGCCCTCGTTTCCCAGGATTTGGCAACCGGCTCGAAGCATTCGGTTTTTGTCGTCCAATATATCTTTGGACTCACCCGGCCCTGATTGATAGTCATAGCCGGGCAGGAAGTAAATCCTAGCGGACCGCCTGTCACTTGGGGAGGGAATTTGCCCATAACATCTCGTAATAACGGCGATTCGAACGAGCCGAAATGGGTGGCGTATCTTGCGCGACAAATCGAAAAGCGCGGTATCTTTGTTCCTTCATTGCTCTTCACCCTCGCCGCAGTCGTCTTGTCAACGGCCGTCGGCGAAATGGCCTTCTTTCTTTCCGGCGTTGACGTTTTCTGGGGCTTCCGATTGCTGCCGGTGCTAACGCCGGCCATCGTCGCGCCCTTGACGCTCTACTTCCTGTTTCGTCTCCTGGCTCATCTGGAGAACACTAAAACAAAACTGAGCACGGCCCTTGAGCAGCTTGAGGCCAAATACTTGGAAGCCGAACACGCAAACGCAGCCAAGTCGGAATTCCTGGCCAATATGAGCCATGAACTGCGAACGCCGCTCAACGCGATCATCGGTTTTTCCGACGCCCTGAACGCCGGATTTCGAGGCGAATTAACCAAACCGCAAAGCGAATATGTTTCTGATATCCGGCAATCGGGCGAGCACCTACTGGATCTGATCAACGATATTCTCGATCTCTCCAAGATCGAAGCCGGCAAGCTGGAACTCAGCGAGACGGAAATCGACATCGAGGAGCAAATCGCCAAGAGCTTACCGTTCGTTAAGGAGCAGGCGATGGTGACCGGGGTGGCGGTTACGATGAATCCAGCGGGCGAATCAATTGGCGTTCGCGCCGATGAAAGAATGTTCCGCCAGATCCTGGTCAATCTGCTGTCGAACGCCGTTAAATTCACCCCTAAGGGAGGCACCGTTACAATCACTTCGATCCGCCAGGATGACGGCAGCCTTTCCATTGAGGTCACGGACACCGGGCTGGGCATGCCCACCGAAGATATACCCAAGGCGCTTGAACCCTTTGAACAAACGACGTCGGGCAAGGGAACCGGCGGCGTCGGCCTGGGCTTGCCGCTGGCCAACGGACTGGCGGTTCTACATGGGGGCAGCCTGTCCATCGACAGTGTGCTGGGGCAAGGCACGACGGCCGCGGTGAATTTTCCCGCCGAGAGAATAATTTAGCCAGCGTCGCGGGGAACACCGGCGTTGAAAACAACCACGATCGGGGCCTACCCCAAACCCAGCTGCATTCCTCTGTCCGACTGGTTCAAGCCGGGTGTGGTTAACACGCCCACGGAACGCTACGACAGTGAAATCGAAGCCATGGGCGAAGGCGCCGAAAGCCTGTTCGTAGAGGGCGCAGCGGAAGTTATCGCCGATCAGGTCGCAGCGGGCGTCGACGTCGTGACTGACGGTGAGGTCAGGCGGGAAAATTACGTCCACTACCACTGCCGGCACCTCAATGACATCAGCTTCGAAAGACTGACCGAAACCTCAAAGCGGAGCGGTTCCTACCAAGCGCACCTGCCGACCATCACCGGCCCCGTCAGCGCCGGTGAACCATTCCTGCCGCACGACTGGCGGGCCGCACAGGCACTCACCGACAGACCGGTAAAAACCACCCTGCCCGGCCCGATGACCATCGGCGACACCGTTGCCGACGACTATTACGACGACCCCAGGTCGCGGGGCGCCGACCTGGCGGCAGCGATCAACCGGGAAGTCCTGGCGCTGGCCGAAGCCGGCTGCCGCCACATCCAGATCGATGAACCGTTGTTTGCCCGTCACCCCGAACAAGCCCTGGATTTCGGTATCGAACACCTGGAGCGTTGTTTTCACGGTGTCCCGTCGAACGTGGCAACGGCCATGCACATGTGCTGCGGCTATCCGGACCGTCTGGACAATCCCGATTACCCCAAAGCACCGGCAGATTCATACCATCGGCTGGCGGACGCCCTGGACGCGGCGCAAATCAACGCCATTTCGATCGAGGATGCCCACCGCCATCTCGATCTCAAACTGCTCGAGCGTTTCGGCGCCACCAACGTGATCCTCGGCGTCGTCGATATCGCTTCAAGCCGAGTGGAAGGCGAAGACGAAATTCACGCCCGCTTGACGGCGGCCTTGGACCACATCGACCGGGATCGCCTGATTGCCGCGCCTGATTGTGGCATGGGCCTGCTGTCGCGCGATCAGGCGCGGGCGAAACTGCGCAACATGTGCGCCGCAGCCGGCAGATTCCGGGAATAAACCGTCCTTTAGGTAAGCCCGCAGGCGAACAGGGCGTCAGTTAAGTCCTCAGTGAACGTGGCGCCTTTTCGGATGATAGGCACATCCTCCTGGAGTTCGCGCAAACTTGAATGCTCACGGCCGAAACTGGTGAACAGCGTCACCGGGATCCCCGACGTCACCGGCATCGCCTTGAAGGCGCAGGCCAGATCCACGCCTGACAACCCCGTCAGCACGCCCGCGAACATCACCATGTCGGGTTTGGTGCGCACGGCGTATTCGATGGCCTCGAACGGACTTTCGAGGTTGACGACCCGGTAGCCACAGGCCTTCAACTCCCTTTCCACGATGGTGGTTGCCGTGCCCTTGGGCATCACGGTCATGACTTCGATATCGAGGGGATGAATTCCCTCCATGTCGAAGTCGCCGCGCTTGGCGGGCAATTCGCGGACGATTTCCGCCGTCCGGGGATCGTCGGCGCCGAGAACGCCGTCGACCACATCGCGCATGCGGTCAAGAAACGTCTGGACATCGCCGGTGATGTTGTTGGCCAGACTGGTGCTGTCGGCCAGATAATCCTCCAGCCGATGAGCGATAACGGAAACAAGCGGATAACCGAACGTGCCGCCCATCCCCTTCAGGCTATGCGCCATGCGCCGGATGTCGGGAAGCTCATCGCCGCTTCCGCTTCCGCCACGCCGCACGCCATCGACGATTTCGTCCATCGACGCCAGGCGGTCCTCGGCGGTGTCGAGAAACTCGCGCCGCAGGCGCGCCATCATGTCCTGCATCGGATCTTCGGCAGCAGCCATCAAAGTTTCCTCCCTGCCCGATCAAGCCCACCCGCGTCACCGGCAATTTAGACAGATATTGGCGAATTGGTAAAAGGCAATAATTCCTGACCCACCGGGTTCACGTCGGGCATTGCGGTTTCCCGAAATCCGTTCCATATAAGTCACATCCTTCACAGCTTCGGTCCCGCCCTTCATGATCTCAACGCCGCTATCCGCCCCCGCCAGGCCCTGGTTCCGTTCGATCACCAGGGGTTTCCGCCGCCGCTGTCCGCAGTGCGGCGAGGGTTCCGCGTTCGCGGGTTACACCCGGGTTGCCGATCGCTGTACGGCCTGCGGCGAAGAACTTCATCACCAGCGCGCCGACGACGCCCCGCCCTACATCACCATCATGATCGTCGGCCACATCGTGGTACCCGGCATGTTGTTGGCGGAAAGGCTTTTTTCGCCCGACCTGTGGCTCCAGATGGCGATCTGGCTGCCGCTGACCCTGTCCCTGTCGCTGGGTCTGCTGCCGTTTGTCAAAGGCGCCGTGGTAGGTCTGCAATGGAGCTTGCGGATGCACGGCTTCGGCGGCGAGGATGACTTTACATGAGCAGCCCCGCCGACACCGTGTCGAATGCCAGGGTGCGGCCCAAGGACGCCTCCAGCCTGATCCTCTATCGCCGGAGCAAAGGCGGTACGGTGGAGGTCCTGATGGGCCGGCGGCATACCAAACACAGTTTCGTCCCGGGTTATTACGTCTTCCCCGGCGGCCGGGTGGATGCCGCCGACGCGCGCGCCATACCGGCGCGGCCGATGCGCAGCGACGTCCTGAGCATGGTCAGCCGAAGCTGTTCGACGGCGCGGGCGCGGGCCCTGGCCATGGCGGCGGTGCGGGAGACCTTCGAGGAGACCGGCCTGATATTGGGCGGCGCCATACCCGACCCGGCATCAAACCCAAGACAACCCGAAGCGTGGTCGCACTTTCTCGAAACCGGCAAAGCCGCCGACCTCGGCAACTTGGATTACGTTGCCCGGGCGATTACGCCGGCCCAGTCGCCGATCCGTTTCGACGGGCGTTTCTTTGTCACGGACGGTGAACGCGCCGAAGGCGAACTTGGCGGCAGCGGCGAGTTGGAGGAACTGGCCTGGCGCTCGCTGGCCGACACCATGTCCCTGCCGTTGGTCGACATTACCGAGTTCCTGTTGGGTGAATATCTGCCCAAATATCTCGATGCGCCGGCATCGCGTGATCCCGACCGGGAGATCGCATTCTTTCACTTCATCCGGGGACGTTCGCGGGTCAGCCGTGGATGACCGCGCCAGAGCATAGCCGCCGGCGAAGCATGGCCGCCGTGATGGCGGCGACGGCGGTCTTCGGTTTTGTTATCGGCATCACGCCACCGATGCTGGGACTGGCCCTGGAAGCGCAGGGCGTCAGCAACACGATGATCGGACTGTCCGGGGCCATGGTCGCGCTGGGGCTGATCGTTTCCTCGCCGCTGATGCCAACCGCGGCGAACCGATACGGCGCCGTCAATGTCATGCTCGGCTGCCTTGTGCTGACGGTGCTTTGCCTTCTCGCCTTCGGTTATTCCCAAGACGTCATGTTCGGTCTGCCGATCCGGTTTTTCCTCGGCGTTGCCATCAATGGCCTGTTCCTGATAAGCGAGGCCTGGATCAACACGATCGCGAACGAGCAAACGCGAGGCCGGCTACTAGGCATTTACGCCACGGTTCTGGCCGTCACGTTCGCCGCCGGACCGCCACTGGTTCCCTTGCTCGGGGTAACGGGCTGGCTGCCCTACCTCTTTTGCGCCGGCGTCGCCATCCTGGCCATGGTGCCCCTGCTGAGCGCCCGCGGATTGGCACCCGACCTGCACTCCGGTCCGCCGGGCGGCAACATCTTTCGCTATGTTTTTCGCGTGCCCACCATCATGGGCGCTATCGCACTAATTGCGCTGATCGATTTCTCGGTTTTCGGCCTGCTGCCGGTTTACGGCATCAAGATCGGCTTCGACATCACCACCGCCACCTGGATGCTGACCGCCGTCGCCGTCGGCAACGTGGTGATGCAAATTCCCATCGGCATGCTGGCCGATCGGATGAACCGCTATGGCGTTCTTTTTCTCTGCGGCGCCGTGGGCCTGGCGGGCAGCTTCGCCTTGCCCTTTGTCGTCGACATACCCTACATCCTGTGGCCCTTGTTGTTCGTGTGGGGCGGCATGGGATACGGCCTCTACACCGTCGCCCTCGTCCTGATGGGAGAGCGCTACAAGGGATCGGAGCTGGTTGCGGTCAACGCCACATCCAGCCTGATGTGGGGCGTGGGTGGCATCATCGGTCCCTGGGTGGGCGGCGTCTCCATGGATGCCGCGGGCCCGCACGGCCTGCTGTTCATGGTCGCCATCGCCTGCGCCTGCTTCCTGGTCATGGCGGGCATCCGGCACCCGCACGTCGTGGGTCTTGGAAAGCCTTGACTTCACCGCCAATCTGGCTATTTTCGCCGCTCACCGAATGAATTATCAAAGCCGGAGACGCCGCTATGGCCAAACCCGCCAGCATTAAAATCAAATTGGTCAGCACCGCCGACACCGGGTTCTACTACGTCACCAAGAAGAATCCGCGCAACATCACGGAAAAGATGGTCTTGAAAAAGTACGATCCCGTGGCGCGCAAGCATGTCGATTTCAAGGAAGCTAAAATCAAGTAGCTTCTCTGAACGCATGACCCGTCGGCGTTGCGCGCCGACCGAAGGCCGCCCCCGAGGCGGCCTTTTGCATTTGGGGAGTGTTTTTTCGCTGTGACGTTCAGGCCGGCGGGTCGACGACAACGACACGGTTGCGCCCGTCATGCTTGGCCCGGTAGAGCGCGTCGTCCGACCGCTTGATCATGCTCTCCGGCGTGTCGCCCGGACCCGACGCCGTCACGCCAAGGCTGACGGTAACGTCCAGTTGGCCGTCATCGGTCGAAACCGTGAACGGCTCGTCGGCAATGAACTTCCTGAGACGCTCGGCGACCGCCTGTGCGACCGCCAGGTCGGTATCGGGCATGACAATAATAAATTCCTCACCGCCATATCGGGCGGCCAGGTCGATGCCACGGACATTCTGTTGGATGCGCACGGAGAACTGTTTGAGAACCTCGTCCCCGACATCATGGCCATAGGTGTCATTGACGTTCTTGAAGAGATCGATATCCAAAATAACGATGGCCACGGGCCGGCCGCCTTCGACCGCCCGGCGCACCAGATTGCCGAGGTGCGATTCCATATAACGCCGATTGTGCAGCCCGGTCAGACCGTCCGTGACCGCCATCGCCATCGACATCTGATAATTGTCGCGCAGACGGTCCTGGTAGCGCTTGCGCTGCACCTGCGTCAGCGCCCTGGCCATCAGTTCGTTGCGGTCGATGGGCTTGGCGAGATAGTCGTTGACCCCGATGTCCAGGGCCTTGACCAACTGTTCCGTCTGGTTTTCCTCGATCAGGACGAGGATAGAAGCCTGCCGGGTTTCCTCGATCGTCCGCAGGCTGGAGCAAAGGCGCAGACCGTCGGTGTCGCGCAACAGCAAACTAACGATGATGAGATCGAAATTTTCGCCCCGGCCCGCATCGATCGCCTGATTGGGATCGGCGATGACCGTCACATCATATTCGCCCGACAGCGTCGTATCGATGACCCGGCCGTCGGCGACGCTGTCGTCGACCACCAGCACCTTGGCGCCGGCGGTATCGAATTTCAGATTTTCCTCGTCATCGCCGAAGACGCCGAATTCGCTGGATGTCTGCTCACGCAGACGGAATTCATCCATCATCATCTTAAGCCGCACCAGCGAACGCACCCGGGCGAATAGGGCGATGTCGTTTACCGGTTTGGTGAGAAAATCATCGGCCCCGGCTTCCAGTCCGCGAACCCGGTCGCTGGGTTCGCTGAGGGCGGTAACCATGACCACCGGGACATGGGCAAGTTTCGGGTCGGCCTTCATGGTGCGGCACACCTCGACCCCATCCATTTCCGGCATCATGACGTCCAGGAGCACGATATCCGGGGCTTCCTGCTCCATCAGGTCGAGCGCTTCTCGCCCGCTCATGGCAGTTGCGACGTCAAAATACTCGGCCGTCAGCTTGGCCTCAAGTACCTTCACGTTTGGCAAAATGTCATCAACGACTAAAACGCGTGCGGGCATTTGTGCTCCCTTGCCTCCCCAGACAACGCACTACAAAGCGGTGTAATTATCGACTTCGGCCGGTTAGTTGCTTCCGATAAATTGCTGAACGGTGGAAATAAGCTCGTCGATGCGAATGGGCTTTGCGATATATGCCTCGCAACCCCCTTCACGGATGCGGTCCTCGTCGCCCTTCATGGCGAAGGCGGTGACTGCCACAACGGGAATCGCCTTGAGCTCATCGTCGGCTTTGATTTGGCGCGTGACTTCGAGGCCCGAAACGCCCGGCAGTTGAATATCCATCAAAATAAGGTCGGGTCGATGCTCGCGGGCGAGAGCCAAGGCGTCGTTGCCGTCCCGCGTCTGCAAAGTGGCGTAATCGTGCGCCTCGAGCAAGTCGTGGAATAGCTTCATATTAAGTTCATTATCCTCGACGATAAGTATCGTTTTGGCCATATCCGTTTTCCCGTCCGCATTAATACGCAACACCAATATTTTAGACGACGACGTCCGATTACAGCAACCAACGCCGGCTCCAGGGATATCTTGACCCATCGTGACCTAGTACCGTAATGATCTAGCACCCCAGGTTGGGAAATCCAAGTTACTTACGTTTATTAATTCGCCTCCGTATGGCGGCGGCGGTCATTAATGACGAAAATTAGGTGGAAACAAACGATGGACCGGCAATCCGCCCAGATAATCGCCCAGAAAGCACTTTTGTACATCGTCAGCGACTCAAAGGTATTGGGCGCCCTGCAGGCGGGAACCGGGGTCGACGGAACCGACATGAGAGAGGGCGCCGGAGATCCAGAGTTTCTTGCCGGTTTGTTGGATTTCCTGCTGGAGAATGAAGACCTGTTGCTCTCATTTTGCCAAACCGAAGGATTTGCGCCGGAAACGCCGCAACAGGCTCGCGCCGCTCTACCCGGTGCAGCGCCCGAATGGTAAAGGTATTGCGTCATGTCTAATCCCGCACCAATTGAACAGGAGCTGGCGGAAGGCGTCTTCGAGCGCATCCACGAACTCAATCTGGATCCGTCCCTGCCCTTGATTATCGCCGACGCCGACGAAGTTCTGTTTCAGTTCATGGCGGCGCTGGTGGATTTTATCGAGCGCAACGGCATGCGTTTCGAGTGGGCCTCATACGCCATCACGGGCAACGTCCGAAATGCCAAAACCGATGAAGTCCTCGACTACCCGGAAGTGCGCGAAATGCTGGCGTCATTTTTCGCGGAATGCGCCGATCATCTGGAAGCGGTTCCCGATGCGGCGGACGTCCTCTCCAAGCTCTCCAAGCGTGCGCAGGTCGTCGTTCTCTCCAACGTTCCGGAAAAGGCCCGGGAAGCGCGCGCCAGATGTTTGCGGCGAAACGATCTGGATTATCCCCTGATCGCCAACGACGGCCTGAAGGGACCCGCCGTGCGGGAATTGACGCGGCATGCCTCAGCGCCGGCGATATTCATCGACGATATTCCACACAATCATAAATCGGTCGCCGAAGCAGCCGAGCATGTCATGCGATTGCAATTCATTGCCCACCCCCGGCTCAGAACATTGATCGGCCCGGCAGAGCACTGCCACCATCGCCTGGATTCGTGGTCCGAGATCGAACAGACGATCAATAACCATCTGAAATCATTTGGATTTTAATTTCGGGTTGTTGAAAACTCCGGCCGATTATCCCGGTCTGGACGAAACGACCCGTTCGGGCGGAAAACGAATTCTTACGTCCGTCCCCTGATCGACCTGGCCGAAAATTTCGATTTCCGCGTCGTGCAATTCGGACAAGGCCTTGACCAGCGGCAACCCCAGTCCCGTACCTTCAAATCTTCGGGCCCGTGAATCATCCAGTTGCTCGAACGTTGAAAGCGCCTTGGGGATATCCTTTTCAGCGATGCCGATGCCCGAGTCGGAGACGCGAAGAACAAGAGCCTCATCCAGCGCCTCGACGGAAATTACCACCCGCCCGCCGCGCGGCGTGAATTTGATGCTGTTGGATAAAAGGGCAATAAGGAGCTGCCGTATCATTCTTTGGTCACCCCGAATACCCAGCGAGGGTTCGGTGTTTTTCACGATGACGTCAACACCGACCTCAATCGCTTGAACCGAGAAAAAACGTACGACGTCGGTGATCAACTCGGAGAGTTCGATATTCGTCTCGTCGAGCGTGTTGGTTCCGGCAACGGACTTGGACAATTCGAGAATATCGTTTATCAGGCCCATCAGTTGGCGGCCCGACTCGTGGATCAATCCAACATACTCGGATTGCTTGTCTTTAAGGTCGCCGGCAATGCCGGACTGCATGATTTCGGAAAATCCGATAATCGCGTTGAGCGGTGTCCTGAGTTCGTGGCTCATATTGGCCAGAAAGCTCTCCTTGGAACGCTGGGCAATATCCGCGGCGGCTTTGGCTGAAACGAATTCGGTCTCGCGGAATGCGCGGCCGGAAATATCCCACATGATCGTTTGAAATGCCGGCTTGCCGCGAAATTCCACGCCGACGTTGTAGAGTTCCACGTCGAGGTATTGCCCGTCAGCCCGCAAAATTTTCATTTCCACCGGATCGACGTGGGCAAACGCCTCGGCCAGCTCGGCATCGGGATGGCTTGTTGGGCCTTCGCTGCTGGAATGAAAGAACTGATAAATTGTACGCCCGACGAGCTCCGCGGGACCGGACGCCCCGGTCAGCGCCGCCGCCGCCGGATTGGCGTAAAGAATTCTGTCGCCATCATGAACGAAGACTCCGTCGGGTGAATTTTCGACCAAACCGAAGAAGGATTCTGACCGTAAGCCCTCCGATTCCACCGGCGTCGCTGGAAATTCTTTTTCCTGCGCCGTTTGGGATGTTGAAGGCTTGGTCGTCATTTCGTCTAATACGGCTCGATTGAAAGGTCGGCCTGATGCTGCAATACGTCTAATACAGACTAGTTAGACCAATCTGTGGCTTCAAGAGTCGGATAGAACGAAACATGTCTAATCAACAACGTTTCCGCATCGGTGTCGACCTCGGCGGTACAAAAATTGAGGCGGCAGTACTTGATCCGGACGGCGCCATTGTCGTGCGTCAACGCATGGCCAGTCCGCGCGATGACTATCACGCGACCGTCGACGCGGTCAGCGGATTGATTCGCGCCGTTGAAGACAAAGTCGGCGGAACGGGGAGCGTCGGCGTCGCTATCCCAGGCATGGTTTCCCCGGCCACCGGACTGGTCAAACACGCCAATTCGACCTGGTTGATGGGTCACCCGCTGGAACAGGATCTTGCTCGGGCTCTGGACCGGCCGGTTAAACTAGCCAACGACGCAAACTGTTTCGCGTTGTCCGAGGCGGTCGATGGCGCGGCGAAGGACACCAAGGTTGTCTTCGGCGGCATCCTCGGCACCGGCTGTGGTGCCGGCATCGTCATCGACCGCAAAGTCATCGAGGGCGCCAATGCCATTGCCGGTGAGTGGGGCCACATCCCCGTACCCTGGCCGGACGACAGCGAAACGCCGCCCGTGAGCTGCTATTGCGGCCGCGATAACTGTCTTGAGCTTTACCTTTCAGGCACCGGTTTGGCGCGCGATCACGCCCTGATCACGGGTCACAAGATCAAGGCCGAGGAAATTGCCGCTCTGGACGAGGCCGGCGACGCCGAGGCGAACGCTACCTTGGAGCGCTTCGAACGGCGTCTGGCAAAATCTCTGTCCATGATCGTGACGATAATCGATCCGGACGTTATCGTCCTTGGCGGCGGCCTATCCAATATCGACCGCATTTACCGGACCGTTCCGGATCTGATGGGTGATTTGGTTTTCGGCGAGGAACTCTCAACCCGGCTGGCGCGTCACGTTCACGGCGATTCCAGCGGCGTCCGCGGTGCTGCTTGGCTGTGGGACGACGAAGAGACGGCGGGTTAGCAACTCGGCGACGAAACCCGTTCCAGCCCCGTCAAGCGCCCGGCGACGGCAAAGTCGTCATAATCCAGCACCAAGCGGTCAGCGATGCCGTTGGCGAACAGCCGCAGGCTCACTTCGTAGACCGGCAGACTGTCGTTTGTCTTGAGGTCGAAGAAAGACAGGCGCAGGTTCCAGGCCGGAACATCCTTCAGGGCGCCATCCGCCAGGGCGGTTACCTCCGGCGCCGAAACTTCGGCCTGCCCGAGTATGAATCCGACGGCTTCAAACAGCCCGTCTTCACCCGTCCCATCGAACAAAGGCACAGATATCCGTTTCTCGCCGGCCAAGGCGCCGTCGATAATACGGGCGATATGCTCGCTGGGAAAAACGATCTTCTTCGGCAGATCCAGGCTGAGGTCGCTCGGACTTTGAAAGACCGCCTGGGCCAAACTCGAGGTCCGGTCCGCCCGTCCCTTGAATTTTTCCGGCGCCCCGCCGGCAACGATGTTGCTGACATCGAAGCGGAAGGTTTCGCCGTTTTTGGACTCCCAGGCGGAAACGCGAAAATCGCTCTCCACGTCGCCGCCGTCATTGCGCAGCACGCGCATCAGCATCCGTTGTTGCGTCGTGTAGCCTTCGCAGGCATCGGCCCATTCCAGCACCATGCGGCCCGATACGTCGACGATGTTGCCGGCTGGTCCCGGGGCCAAGGAGAGGTCGTAGACGGCCCGGTGGGAAAGCAGTTGGAAGGCCGTCGCCTGCGTATACGTAAAGGCAAGAACGGCGAACGCCGCCGCGCCAAACCCAATGCGGCGGCGCTTGTGACATGAGTTTTTCATAACTCTAGACTAGCGGCATTCGAACCCTGGCGATAGGGAGTGCGACGGTATAAGGTTCCGTAAACAGGGGAGCCCAATGAGTGAAAAACCGACTATTCTCGTGACCCGACGCGTGCCGGAAGATGTCGCGGCACGCCTCGCGCGCGACTACAACGCGCAACTCAATCAGGCCGACGAAATGCACGACGCGGCGGGTCTTCCGGCGGCGGCGTCCGGCTGTGACGGATTGGTCATCACCTCGTCGGAAAAAATGACGCCCGATGTGATCGCCGAATTGCCCGACAGCGTTAAGATAATCGCCACGGTTTCCGTCGGCTACGAACACATCGATGTGCCGGCCGCCAAATCGCGTGGCATTATCGTCACCAACACCCCTGACGTTCTGACGGAAGCGACATCGGATATCGGCATGCTGCTTATCCTGGCCGCCGCCCGGCGGGCCAACGAGGGCTTTAGCCTGGTGCGCGATGACCGGTGGGAAGGATCTGCTCTCGATTTCATGCTGGGCACCGACATCGAGCGCAAGCGCCTGGGCGTCTTCGGCATGGGCCGCATCGGACAATCCCTGGCCCATCGCGCCGCAGCCTTCGACATGGAGGTGCACTACTACAACCGTAACCGCCTCGATGCTGAAGCGGAAGCCTACGCCGGCAACGCCACCTACCATGAGGACGCGGAAAGCCTGCTGAAAATTTCCGACGTACTTTCCATTCATGCACCGCTTACGCCGGAAACCAGCAAATTCCTGAACGCCGAGCGCATCGCCCTGTTGCCCGACGGCGCCCTCGTCGTCAATACGGCGCGCGGCGACCTGGTGGACGACGACGCCCTGATCGCGGCGCTGCGCTCGGGCAAGGTCCGCGCCGCCGGTCTGGACGTCTTCACGGGCGAGCCGAACATCAATCCGGCCTACCGCGAGCTGCCCAACGTCTTCCTCCTGCCTCACGTCGGCAGCGCCACGGTGGAAACGCGCAACGCCATGGGCTTTTGCGCCGTCGACAACCTGGATGCGGTGTTTGCGGGAAAGGACCCGCTAACGCCGCTGTAACGCCGGATACGGGGCTGATCCACCCGGCAAAAATGTCCGGGCTGGGGGCGTCGGCTGGGTAAAAATTGCCCGGTTAACATACTCTAACTATTTGATAATTATGAATTAAATTCCTGGCACGGGGATTGCGAAGCTTCCCGCGCACAGTAATTTTCGGCGGAAGGATGGCCCTTCCACCGCTCGACAAAGAGGTTCAGTAATGGAAGCTTCGCTCGCCACTCTCGACGGTCTTGAAGTCGGTCAACCCCTCACCGCCGGTCAGCTGGCCGCCATCCTGCGCAAAGGTTTGCGCGATCGCACGGCGATCACCCGCAAACAGCCCTGGCAACTCCTTGAGCAGGCGCTCGACATCGTCACCACCGCCGAAATCCGCCTGGCCGAGCAAAAACGGCGCATCGCGATGCTGGAATCGCAGGTTCAGACCGATCCCCTGACCGGTTTGACCAACCGCCGCGGTTTCGACGAACACCTTTCACGGACACTTTCCGGCGCCAAGCGCCACGGCGATTCAGGCGTGCTGGTTTACATTGACCTCGACGATTTCAAACCCACCAACGACAATCACGGCCATGAAGCAGGCGATGCCGTATTGAAGCGCGTCGCCAAACTGTTGATTGAAAACACCCGGGGCTCCGATATCGTCGCCCGTCTGGGCGGCGATGAATTTGCCGTCATCCTGACCCACACAAGCGCTGCCGAAGGCCTCTTCCGCACCCGCAAGCTGCAGGGCATCCTGGCCGCGGCACACGCCAAATACGGCGGCCTGCGCATCCCCATCCAAGCCAGTTTCGGCGCCGCGCCTTACGATGCGGACAGCAGCGAATCGGAAGTTCTGCGCATGGCCGACGCCGCCATGTACGACGAAAAGCGTAAGCGCTCGCGCCGCATGGCCATGGCGGCGGAGTAACCGAGGCCGGTCACCCCTTCCCTCTCAACCTATTATGGGCGCGGACATTTTGCTCCGCGCCCTATTTTTGTGGGGATGGAAAACCGGTGATAATCAGTGAAGAGCCGAGCTGACCTCGCTGGGGGAATCGGTCTGAGGCAGCGTGATCATGACCTCGGTGCCCTTGCCAAACTCGCTTCTCAGCTCCAAGGCTCCGTCGTGCATTTCGACCAGTTGCTTGGCAAGCGTCAGACCCAAGCCCGTGCCCTCGATATTGGTGGACACACCCTGGCGCGCCTGGCCGAACGGCGCCATCACGGTCTCCATCTCCTCGGCCCGGATGCCGACGCCGGTATCAGAAACGACGATTTGCAGCTCGCCGCCCTCGTTGCGGCCCACCGCTAGCCTTACTTCGCCGCCCGGCGGGGTAAATTTCACGGCGTTGCTCAGAAGATTGACCAGGACCTGTTTGATGGCGCGCTCGTCCCCCCAGGCGTAGATCACGTCGGTGTCGATCCTTGTATCAAGCGTGACCTGGCCCTCGATGGCGCGGTGTTCGACGAAGCGCAGCGAGTTTTCGACCAACGACTGCACGTCGATCATTTCCTTATGCAGTTCAAACCGGTCGGATTCGATCTTGGACAGGTCGAGCACGTCGTTGATGAGGCTCAAGAGATGCTGGCCCGAAGACAAAATGCTGCCGATGTAGTCTTTTTGGCGGTCGTTCAACTGTCCGGGTTTTTCGCTGAGGGCAAGCTGGGAAAAACCCAGAACTGCATTCAGGGGCGTCCGCAGTTCGTGGCTCATGTTGGCCAGGAAAGTCGACTTGGCCCGGTTGGCCGACTGTGCCTGGATGCGGGCGGTGTATTCGGCGAGTTCAGCCTGTTTCCGTTTCGTCACGTCGACCAGCGTGCAGACGTAGGTCGTCCTGACATTTTTCCTTTTCTCCAGCGGGTGATCCGAAGGGACATCGTCAACGGGTCTGACAATAAGTTCAACGAACAGGTTTATTCCGTCCCGGCGCGCCGCCTCAAGTTCACGCGGCTGGCCAATGTCGTAGACCAGCAAACCCGGGTCGAGAATGTCGCCACGGTACTTGCCGTCATCCTTCACGAACAGTTCGTCAAACGGCTGCCCCGCAACGTCGCGGGCGCTGCAGCCGAACATCTCCTCCGCCGCGGGATTGAATACGTCGATGCGGCCTGACTGATCGATCGTCACCATGGCATGGCCGGCCGATTCCAGAATTACGTCCCCAAGGGCTTTCTGGCGTCTGAGCGACATCGTATTGATGAAGAGACGCAGCGCCTGTCGGTCGATCTGCAGAACAAGGGACGCACCGTAACCGGCAATGGCGACGAAGATCAGAGGCGCGACCTCAACGATCATTGGCGTCAGGGCGGAGACCGCGATGCCGGCGGCGAAGATCCCCAGCGAACCGGCGCCGGCCAACGCCAGGCCGCCCGACCAGCCCATACCGGCATAACGCGGCACCAACAGTAAGGACAGGCCAAGTATCAGAAGCAGCGTGACGATTTGCGGCAATCGCTGCAGCGCCCTGTCCTGGGAGAGAGAGATATAGCCAAGGCTCTGCACGACGACACCAGGAAGGGCACGATGGACCGGCACCGCCAGTTGATCGCCAAGCTCCACCGCCGTCGCGCCGATGATGACCCGTTTGCCGGAAATCGAACTTGGTTCGAACCGGCCGGCCAGTACATCGACAAATGAGATCTGCCGCAGGTGCGCCGCCCGAATGCCGAAATCGATATCGAAGGCGCCCTCCTCCAAGGACAAAGGCTCATCGGTCAATGCCACAGCCATGACCGGAAGGACGCGCCCCTCCAACAGGCCGACACGATCGAGCCTGCGCACCTTGCCGTCAGCGTCGGGCCTGACGTTGATGGAGGCCAGTGCGGCGTGACGCTGGAAGCGGGCAAGCGGAGCCGTCGTGACAACCTGTCGGTTGCCATTGGGCATCAGCGACTGTTGTTTGAAGACGGGCAGAATGACTTTTCCCTGGCTCTTGGCCAATGCAAGTTCAAGCGCCAGATCGTCGGATGCCGTCGAGACGGAACTGAAATCGATATCGAACGCCACTCGGTCGGCACCGGCGGCGATTAGTTTCTCGAGCACGCTGGCGTGAAAGCGTCTGGGCCAGGGCCAGACGCCGATCTCGGCGAGACTCTTCGGGTCGATACTGACCACAACCAGTGAATCCGCAGGTTCCGTTTGGACGATTTCGAAACGCAGATCCGATAGCGCGTTTTCGGCAAAGCGGAAGGCGTTGGCGACATAAAGAACGGTCGTCAGGAGGAAGATGACGATGCTGATGCGAAGCGCTGTCATACCGATAATTCCCGCCCCGCCCTACTAGGAACTACCCTTGCCGGAATTTCCGCCACCGGAATTTCCGTTGCCTGAATTACCGGAGTTCCCGGAGTTTCCGGAGTTTCCGGAGTTTCCGCTGTTACCCGAGTTACCGTTGCTGCCGGAATTGCCGCTGTTGCCGGAATTGCCGCTGTTGCCGGAGTTCCCACTGTTGCCGGAGTTCCCGCTATTACCGGAATTCCCGCTGTTGCCCGAATCTCCGCTGGTATCCGAGCT
>CAZGTM010000039.1:0-36688 GCA_964528595.1 uncultured Rhodospirillaceae bacterium | reverse complement strand
AGATTGGAAGCACCCTACATGAAGTGGGTGTCTGCGTTAACCGGATAGGCACGTACTGTTCGTCGCTTGGTTTGGGGCAATATTCTAAGCCGTTGTAAATTGGCAACAAATTGATTACAAGTATGTAATATTGTGGATACCTAAATGTTGATTTTGGGTTGGTGGTCAGAGCGTTTTGGTTTAAACAAGATTAATGAAGGAAATCCCTATTTTCGGATTTCAGCTGAGGGGTGCCTATTTATGGTGAATATATCTTCATTTTATTTTGGCGGTAGTTATGTTGAACATTGGTCCACCGACCTCCTTCGTTCGCCGGAACGGCACACGTTGGTTGGCGGCGATTGCCGCCGCCGTGTCGCTTGTTGTCGCGTCACCGTCATTCGCACAGAGCAAGGATTCCGATACTGCGGCGTTGGAAGAGGCATACGACAAAGCTTTCCAGGCTTTGTTCGCCGATCCGGGTAATCTGGAGAAATCCTTTGCCTTCGCCAAGATCGCGATCCGGCTGGGAAATTATGAAGCTGCCGTCAGCGCCCTTGAGCGCATGCTGCTGGTCAATCCGAACCTGCCGCGCGTTCGCCTCGAACTCGGCGTGCTTTATTTCAGGATGGGTTCCTACCAACTGGCACGGACATATCTTACACGCGCCATCGAAGGTGCGGACACGCCATCGGACGTCAAGGGCCGGGTAGACCGGTTCCTGGCGGAAATCGATGATCGCCTTTCCGTCCATAGCTGGAGCGGTACCGCCTATGCCGGTCTGCGCTGGCAGAACAATGCCAACGCCGGCCCGATGGCGTCCGGTGTGTTGGTGGCGGGCGTACCCGCCACGCTCGCGAACGAGTTTACGGCCAAAAAGGATCAGAACGTTTTCCTCAGTGGTTCCGTCAAGCATGTTTACGATTTCCAGTCCCAGGACGGCACCACGTTCGAAACCAACGGCGTTATTTACGGCTCCCAGCAGCGAACCCAATCGAGCCTCGACCTCGTTTTCATTGAAGCGAACGGCGGCCCCCGCACTGTTTTCGACAGTTCCTATACGGGCACGCTGAATTACCGGCCCTATGTGGTCCTCAACTACATCGCTCTGGCCGACGCACGCTACATGACCGCCTATGGCATTGGCGTTGATGGCTCCAGGGCATTTGGTGACCGGTTTTTGGCGGATCTGAAGGTACAGCATAAGGAACGCCGTTTCCGGGATTCCAATACCCGCACCACGAACAGCCGGTAGAACGGCGGTGAAAGCCTGGTTAAGTTCGCCGGCCGATACGCCGTCAGCAACGACGACCTGATCAGTGGCAGCCTCAGCGCCACATCGACCACCGCCGCCGATAAATACCAGGGAAGCTTCGATTATGGCGCATCGCTGGGCTATTCAATAAATTACCTGGGCCCGGTCCTGCCGCAGGATAACGGTCCCTGGACGACGTCGATGACGGTTTCCCGCAACCACGTCCAATACAAGGGATATGACACGGCGGTGGACCCGAACAACCGACGTCATGACAAGAAATGGACGCTCGACATGCTGACCAGCATGCCGCTCTACAATGATTGGACGATGATATTAAATCTGCAGAAGGTTTGGTCCGCCTCGTCCCTGCTGAACTACAAGTTCAGGAACGAAATCGCTTCGTTGGGTTTTTCGACGAAATTTTAACGACAAATTCTCGGCCGGAATGAAGTTTGGCTTTCCGGCACGGGTTTGGATTGAGTTGAGTTTGAGGGGTAAAATGCTTTCGCACGATTTCGCTTACACCGGCGCAATACTGGCGTTGGCCATTTCCTCCACTGTCATTTTTTCGGAACGCGCAACGGCACAGAACGTCGAGATCGGCGTTGCCGCGGCCATCAACCCAGCAGCCACAGGGACGCCGCCGACCGGCGATCAACGCGTCCTGCATGTCGGCCTCAACATGTTCAGCAACGAAAAAGTATCGACCGGCCCCAAAGGCCAGGCCCAGATGCTCTTCCGGGATGAGTCGGCGCTGACCGTCGGTCCCAACGCTGAAGTGGTGCTGGATGAATTCGTGTACGATCCCAAAGCCAAGTCCGGCACGATTGCGCTCAATGCCGTAAAGGGCGTTTTCCGCTTTGTCGGCGGCAAGATCAGCAAGAAATCACCGGTTATATTGAAGACGCCGACCGCCACGATCGGTATTCGCGGCGGTATCACGCTGGTCAACGTCCAGCCCGACGGGGCGACGCAGGCGGTGTTCCTGTTCGGCGATTCCATGTCGGTTTCGGCAGGCGGCGTTACCAAAGTAGCGACCCGATCCGGTTTTGCCATCGAGACGGCGGCCGAAGGGGGCGCCCCTTCCGATCCGACGCCGGCCTCCGCCGAAACGCTCGATACGGCGCTTGGCGCCTTGGAGGAAGGCGGCAGCGACGATGAAGGAGACTCCGGATCGGAGAGCGCCGGCGGATCCGAAGGCGGCGGCGACACGCCGCAGGACAGCGACGTCGCCGATAGCGGCATTTCAGATCTGGGTTCCGATCAATCTCCCGACGCGGTTGCGCCTGAGACCCAAACGGCGCTCGGTGGTGTAGGAACTTCCGCACTTGCAGTGGATACCGGGGAGGTCGAAGACACGGCGGAAACCACGACGGCGAGCCAGACGACCGCCTCGGACGCGACGTCCTCGGGCGGCACAATGGTCGGACGGTTTAAAAGGTATTCACCCTTTAAACTGAGTACTCTGGACAACGACACGGGATTGGTGGACATCGACTCCGACAACAACGGAACCTTCTCCAATGGCCAGATTTCCGGGGGGACGGCATCGGGCGACGTTTTGAACTCAACTTATTCGTTGCCCGTGGAATCAGGCACCTTCAGCGTCAGTGCCTCGGGCTCGAATACGCCATTCGGCAGCGTCACCGGAACCGGCGTGTTGTCGAGCAGCGGAAATTTCCTTTTCTATGAACTGACGGACGACGGCGGGAGCACGCGGAACTTCATCTTCGGCGGCAACCCGATCGACGAGTCGACGGCGTCCAATGATTCCCACGGCTTCGCGGTGCTCGCTTATGATCTCCGTGACGATTTTCTCAACAGTCTCGGGTCGGGCATCCCGTTCATCACGACCACTTCAGGCGGATCGCTTACCGCGACTGAGAGCCAGTTCTTGGTCGCGCAGCAGAACACTTCGAAGACCAACAGCAAATCAACGGTGTTGCAGGTGAGCCTTGGAATTAATGGACAGGGTTCCAGTCAAACATCAGTATTGTCGGGCTTGACCGGCGTATTCTATACCAAGGGTGACGGCAAATTGGCAGTGGGCGGCGCGGGCCGCGGCTCAGCAAGGACGAGTTCCTCGGGCCATACGCAGCGCTCCTCGTTCGGCTTCACCAGCGTGTCAGGCGCCGACGGCACGACGCTGTTCGGATCAAGCGACGGCGTCACCGTCGAAAATTTCGTACTTGATGCAACGGACTATAATTCCGATGGTTCCGTTAAAGGCCAGCTGGCATTCCAGGCGGACCACAACAATTTGAGCGGCAGTTATTATGGTTTCGACCATGTCGCGACCGCTGGAACGGCGTCCTCCAGCCTCGGCACCACGCGCACCAGTCGCGCCATGCATGGTTTTACCGGCGGCATTCAGGAATCCCGGAGCAGCGGCGGCACTTTTACCTATAAGAACTTCGGCAATACCAGCGGCGAACCAACCAATTTCGACATTACCACCAACGCCGACCTCAATCGGGTTTCGGGTGATATCGACGTCACGACCGACGGCAGCGATGTTTACGATTTCCATCTTGGCAGCGTGTCGACGTCCGGCACGTTCAGCACGTCTCGGGGCACCTTCGTTGACGACGATACTTTTGCCATTCGGGAGGCGTTAAGCAGCGAGGAAACATCGCAGGTCAACAGCACAAACGTGACCCAGCTCCGTGTCTTGCTGGTCAATTCGGAGGTTGCTTCAGCAACGGACTTCCTGCCGTCCGGCGTGACGTTGTGCGGTTGCAGCTATTCAGAATGGGGTTGGTGGGTGGCCGACATCAAGCGCGCAGACAGTGTCCGAGATCGCGTTCACCTGGCGTCTTGGGTGGCCGGCAACGTCTCGAGTTTCAGTTCGGTAAACGCGCTTAGCGGATCCGCGACGTTCTCCGGTCATGCCGTGGGTTCGGTGCGCAGCGGCTCAAACAATTACGTCGCTGCCGGCAACTTCGCAGCAACCATGAATTTCGACACGCCCGGCAGTTCCACCATCAGCATTACCGATTTCGACGGCGGTACGTTTTCGGCGACGGGCATCACGATTTCCAATGGTACGGACAGTCTGAACAAATATACCGCCTCGCTAACCGGTTCGAGTGGACAAGCCGGCCGCTCCGGCAGCCTTGCCGGCACATTCTTCACGGGCACCAACGCCGCGACGGAAACCGGCGGTCATTTCGGCGTTACCGGAACAAACTATCAGGCCTCGGGCATCTACCAGGCAAAGCAGTAGCGGCTAGTGCTTAATTGAGAATGACAAGCAACAATTGACTTAAGCGCCTGATTCTTCGAGACTAGGGACATGGACATCGAACAAATGCAATCGAATGCGCGCCGGGCCAGCCGTCTGCTCAAGGCTTTGAGCAACGAGCACCGCTTGCTGATCCTCTGCCGTTTGGCGGATGGCGAGAAATCGGTCGGGCAACTTGAATCAATGATCGGCCTTAGTCAGTCGGCCCTGTCACAGCACTTGGCCCGCCTCCGGCGCGACGAGCTGGTGACCACCCGTCGGGAGGCTCAGACGATCTATTATTCGCTGGTGGGAAACGACGCCACGCAAATAATCGAAGTTCTGTATGGTCTTTATTGCGATCCTGCGGATAGCGGCGAGGAGGGCTTGGGCCTGCGCCTAGCTGGCGGCACCGCAGTCGACTAGCGACCGTCAATTTCCAACATAAAAAGGGACACCCTTGGGTGTCCCTTTTTTGTTCGAGCATTCAGGCAATTCGTATTTCGCGCGAGAACGCCAAACCGATTACCGTTTTAGTTCGCCGCCTGAAGCAAATTCACCTTCGTCACCGGGTTGGCCAACTTGGCGATGATTTCGCCGAGCAGTCCATAAAAACTGTCCTCACCGGGATAGCCCTGTATTCGGCCGATTTCCCGGCCGCCTTCCATTACGACAAATGTTGGCGTGAAGCGCACGCGGCCGATGACGGCCAGATCGGCGGGTCGTTTTTCGTGGATATCCACCCGTCGCAACGGCAATAGCTTGCCTTCATCGGTGCGGGCGTAAATACGGCCGACTTCAGCATCCCAGGCTTCACACCAGTCGCAATACGCCTGTTCGAACATGACGAGCTCGCCGGCCCGCGCGGCAGCACCGGCCAGGAGCCCAGTCAACAGAACAAGTACAAATAGGGCCCGTGGCATGTTCGGCAGCAATTCCCTGAATTAGATGAACAGATTGATCTCGGATTTCGTGGCCGTTTCGATGTAGGTCGCGGCGCCGCCGATTTCCGGCCCTTCAATCATGTCCTCGATTCCGTATTCGAAGAGGTCCATGGTCATCTGGCAGGCGATCATGTGAACGTCCGATTCGACCGCGATGTCGCGCAATTCCTCGATGGAAGCGACACCTTTTTTCTTGATCAGGTTCTTCATCATTCCCGTCGCCATGGCATCAACACCCGGTATCATCGGCATGATATTGGGCATTTTCATGTGCCCACCCATCATGGGCATGGCCATGCCGGGGTTGCCCAGCGGCGTAACCGCGAGATCGAGTTTCTTCTTCAGCAGGTTGAGGCCGTAGAAAGTGAAAAACATCGATACGTTCAGACCCATCGCCGCGGCCGTCGTCGCCAGGATGAATGGCGGATAGGCCCAATCGAGCGATCCTTTCGTCACGATCAACGACAGGCTTTTGGCATTTTCCAAACTCGCTTCACTCATCTACCCGCTCCTTTTTCCTTCGATTTCCTTTTGAGCCGCCTTCCCCGATTTGGAGAAATTTCACCGCTCCCCCCGAAACTGTTACGTAAAACCCTACGCACATTAGTATTATTGAATGTATTCGAAAAGGCTAATCGCACACCCTCACGCTTTTGTTAAAGTTCGCATCAGTCAACACTACGGCATTTCGAGCACAACGACGGGCGCAATTTTTACCCTCGGATTAACCACCATCCCAGCGTAGCCCGGCACTTTCACGACTTTCGCCGCCACCGGCGCTCTCAATGTGGCTCTCTCTGCCCGCCAGGTAACGGCCAGCAACCGCGCTCCCGTTTTGTCCGCTTTCGCTTCGGCGTTGGCCAGGGCGATGGCGGCCTCGTCCAGCTCCATCTTTGAAATCGCCAGGGCGTCGAACTGTTCCTCAGCGTAAACATGTCGCTGCCGTGCCAGGGCCAGTTCCGCCGTTGCCGCCGCCTGGGCCGCCGCCGAGGCCTTGCGCCGGGCCTCGAATACCGTTTTGTCCAGAACGGCCAGCGGTGTGCCCGCGGCGATGCGGTCTCCCGGGGTCACCAGGATTTTTGCGACGACGCCGGCCACGGCGAAACTCAGAGAGCGTTCGGTCGCGGATGCCGAATGCGAAAAAGCGAGAACACCCAGCCACACCACCGCGACGGATACCGCCAGGCAGCGTAAATCAACTCGTTTGCTATTCCTCGACAACTTTCAAGTCCTCCAGAAAGTCGGGCGCTAGCCCGCGGACGGGATGCTCTCCCAGCAACGTCGCCAGACGCGCACCGGAAACGGCGTAGGCGCCAATGGCGCGCACCAGCTCGGCTTCGATCCGTGTAACTCTGGCCGATTCGCCGCCGATGGAGCCCTGCTGATCCTGATTTCGCTGCAACTGCTCCAAATAAAGTTTACGCCGCGCCGCCTTATAGGCCGTCTTGGCCGCGACCGTGCGCCGCCAGGCATCGCTGCGGTGCATGACGGCGACGCTAACCTCGCGTGAGAGAGCCTGGCGGCGCAGCTGAATACGGCTGTCGGCCTGCTTGATCTCCGCCGCCAACTTCGCCTGATCGGATTTTTCGATGCCTCCGTGATAAAGCGGCAGCACAAACCTGGCGCCCAGGGCCCAGTCGTCACGTCCCCGCAGGTTTCGCGTGCTTTCACCCAGCCTGCCGTAAGCTTCGATGCGGGGCGTAAGCCCTCCGGCCCCGCGCCTTGCCTCAAGCGCCGCACGATGGCGCCGCAATTCTTCCAATGCCGGCAGAGCGGTTTCGGCCCGGGCGATCAGCGCGGCGACGTCCAACTCGAACGGCCCTGTTTCGGCAGGAGCAGGCGTCAGTGTCGACGTCTTGAACGGCGCCCCGGTCAATTCCGCCAACCTGAGCCTCAGTTCGGCGTTGTGGCTCTGTGCGCGATAGTAGTCGTAACGCGCTTTCTCCGCCCGACCCTGAAGCTCCAGCAACAAAATCGGATTTGCCGCGCCGACGGCGTCCTTTTCCTGCAACCGGCTGAAGCGGAAAAACGCGATGGTGTTCTCCTCCTGCAGGGCCTGAACCTCGAGATCGGAGGCATGCAGTTCGTAATAAAGTGCCAGGCCTTCCAGCATCAAGGCGTCGCGAACGCTGCGGGCGGCGGCTTCGGCGGCTTCAGTTTCGGCCCGCGCCGCCGCAATTTTACTGCTGCTGCGACCGAAATCGTATATTGGCTGGATGACTTCGAGATGGCTGAAGACATCGCTGTCACGGGTCTCGCGTGGATTCATCGACGACATCCGCCGGGCGTTGACCTGGGCGTCCAAGCGGGGACGCAAGGCCGCCATGGCGGCCGCCAGGCGCGCCTCGGCGATATCGGTATCGGCGGCGGCGATGGAGAGCCGGGGATTGCCGGCAATGAGGTCGAGCAGTTCGCTCGGCGTCGGGATTTCGGCAGCCGCGGACCTCTGCACAAATACCGCCAGAACCGCCACGGCGGCATAACCCCATCGTCCTTGCATCACTGCTGTTCCATCAACCAGCGGGCCAACGATTTACCGCTGGCGTAAACGCCTTCGTGCACATAACGCCCCGTGGCGACAAAGGTATCGACATCCTGGTAGCCCGTGATGCGCGCTGCAACGGATCCGTCAACGTTGAAATAGATAAATGTCGGGGTGCCCCGAATGCGCAGTTTCTGGGCAAACTGCTTTTGGCTCAGGCTGCCGCCGTCGGGTGTCGTGACTTCCAAGTCGCCCTTGATGTCCTGATTGATGAGAATAAAGTTCTCGCCGTAATAGGCCTGTACCTTGGGGTGCGGAAAGATGCGTTCGCGCATTTTCATGCACCAGGGACAGCCTTCCTCGTCGAACATCACCACCAGACGTTTGTCCTCGGCAACCGCGTCCTCTATTTCCGCCGAGAGATCGTTGTCGAGGCTGACCGATTGAAATTCCGCCCGGGCCGGCGGCACGACCAGGAACAAAACCAAAATAGAGGCCGCAAGGAAACCAACTGGTCCCGCCAGAGGGCGCTCGAAAACCGACGCGTGCGTCAACGCAAATACTCCCCATTGCCGGATGCCTCCGCCAGACGGCATCCCTACCCCCCTTGCCGAGTTCGTCAATATGGCGACGATAGACCTATTGACCTTTATATTAGAACATTGTCATGTTTCGTGGTTAGAAATTTTAAACGTTCGAAGCGCGGATTCAAGAAGGGGACTGGATAAATGGAAGATCTGCCCGTCACGACAATCGTCGGCGCCTGGGGATTCGCCGCGGGTCTGGTATTCGGCATTACGGCTCAGCGCACGAACTTTTGCACCATGGGCGCCATATCGGATGTCGTTTTCATGGGCAGTTACAGCCGCATGCGGGCCTGGGTCCTGGCCATTGCCGTCGCCCTGTTGGGCAGTCAGCTTCTTCACATGGGCGGCGTCGTCGATTTGGGCGGCGCGATTTATCTTACGCCGAATCTCGGCTGGGCCGGCGCGATCCTCGGCGGACTGCTGTTCGGCTTCGGCATGACGCTGGCTGGCGGCTGCGGCAACAAGACCTTGGTCCGGCTGGGCGCGGGCAATCTCAAATCACTGGTCGTCGCCCTGGTTATTGGCGTCACCGCATATATGACTCTCCGGGGACTGATTGGCCTGGTGCGCGTCGAATTCGAAGGCCTGACGATGATCGACCTCACCGCATTCGGTCTGGAAAGCCAGGGACTGGTCGACATCCTGGCGGCGGCGGCGGGAGCGGAATCAGCGGATCTGCGCCCTTGGATCGCGCTGGCGTCCGGCGCCGCGCTGCTGGTCTGGTGTTTCAAGGATGCTGAATTCCGCAAGTCGAAGCGCGACCTGGCGGCCGGCCTGATCATCGGACTGCTCATCCCCTGTGGCTGGTACATTACCGGCGTCATCGGCAATGACGATTTCGATCCGGTGCCGCTGTTCTCCTTCACCTTCGTCTCGCCGACGGCGGATGGCGTCCAATACCTGATGACGTTTACCGGGTCGACCATCAATTTCGGCGTCGCCACCGTGAGCGGTGTCATTGTCGGTTCCTTTCTGGCGGCCAAGCTCTCGGGCGAGTTTCAGATCGAATCGTTCACCGACGCGGCCGACATGCAGCGACATCTTATCGGCGCCACCATGATGGGCATCGGCGGTATCCTGGCGCTGGGCTGCACCATCGGCCAGGCAGTCACCGGCATGTCGACCCTTGCGCTGGGCTCCCTCATCGCCTGGATGGCCTTGCTGGCCGGCGGATACCTCGGCATGAAATACCTGGAGGAAGGTTCTCTCGGCGCCGCTCTGAGGGCCGCTACAAGCCGAAACTGAGTGTTTCCGAGAGGCCCAATTGGCATTCCGCAGCGACCTTCACTAATCTGTCCCGATATTTGTTCGGGGGAGGCGTCATTGGAGGAACAGGTTCGCAGAACGGGAACCATCATCTATGCAGTGCTGGCTGACGATCGCCACCTCGGCATTTTTGCCAACCGCCGCCTCAAGAAACTCAGCCTCAAGCGTCGGGCTTCGCTTGAAACAGCTTTGCGCGAGCGTAAGGCGTTGGTCGCTTATGACGGTAAATCCGCCTTGATCGGCGCTTTCCCAGACGTCGCGGATGCCCTCCCTTGCGCCGCGGATTTTCAACGCCGCATGGCGGCGGAAAACCAAGGAGGTATGCAGAACAGCCAGGTCTGGTTTCGGATCGGTATGGCAATGGGCGAAATCCTGGTCGCCAAGGCCGATATCACGGGCGAGGCCGTCGACGACGCGCGCCTCATCGCCCAGGCAAGCGCCGCCGGTGATCTTTGCGTGTCCACCGAGGTGCGGGCGGCCAACCCGGACGCCGGACGCTATCCCATCGCGAACGAGCCAAACGAGGCGGGTTCGTCCAACGAGGGATTTGCCCCGTCCTTCCGCTTCATGATGGAAGCGCCAAGCGCCGCGACGTTCGACAACTACGACGCGCCCGTGCCGCCGAAATGGGGCTGGCAGGTCGCCGCACCTATGCTGTTCATGGCCGTCCTGATCGGTCTGTTTACAACCTACTTGCTGGACCGCTGAGGGCAGGCGCCCCCGTCTGGCCATCCCGGCTTCCAGCTACAAATCAAAAATCCGAACCGGGAAGCACGCGCAGAACCTGCAGCGTTTCCGCCTCCACCTTGTAAACAACGACAAGGGGAAGGTTGGCGGGCGCCAGCTCCCGGGTTCCAGGCACCATGCCGGCCTTACCCGCCGCCGGCGATGCCGCCAGGTCCTCTACCGCGTCGAGAATTTCGATCACCGTTTCGGGCTTGGTGACGACGTCGCCAAGCCCCCGGCCCGTGCCGACGGTTTCAAGATCAGATTTAGCGCTGGTCGTCCAGCGCACGCGCAATTTTGGCCTCCCAGGCGGCGCGAATGCCGCCGTGATCCGTCATCGCCTTATCCGCTGCTTGGGCCGGTTCGGCCGGCCGGTCTGCATTTTTTGGAATTGGCGTTGCCGCCGGTTTGACCGGTTCGTCGCGCGTTTCCGCCAACGCTTCGGCGACGGCTTCAATTTGCCAGGCATTTGCCGCCAAATAACGGCGTAGGGCGTCGGCGACTAGCCAGGATTTCGACCGTTCTGTTTCTTTGGCCAAGGTTTCCAAGCGCTCGATGGTGGCGTCGTCAACACGGGCGGTTACCGTTCCCACAGCAGGCCTCATCGATGATTGTGTACAATGAACACATTGTAATCTGAAGAGCATTTGGTTTCAAGATTCAATTCGTCCTCCATAGCGATTCCGATTAGTGAGTCACGGGCTAAAACGTTGTAAATTATAATGTATAATTTGTACACATCCGTTAGGTTCGCACTACCGATGCAGTCCCGTTTTGCCTCAATTCGGAGCTGTTGTGCGATGGGATAACGATTGACGCATGGTAAGAATCGTATCGCGCAAATCCTCAGCGCCGGTAGCCGGCAGAGAACAAATCTGCCCGACGCAGACATACGCCGTGGCGGCACCGTCAACCCGGGTCTTGTATTGAGCCGGATGGCCGGCCGGCAGAACGTCGCCGGGAGCAATCACCTGCAGGACACGATTGGGCAGGCTGATGCGATGGACGGCATTCAACAAACCCGAAACATCGTCATCGCCGCGGGTGCCGATGATGACCACCTGCACCGCCCCAAGAAGGGTATCGGCCGCAATTAGTACGCTCGGGACAGCGAAATAATCGTCCGCGAGGGATCCCCCCTGAACGGACAGCGCGGCATCGGCGCGGTCGCGGTACTGCTGCTGACCTGTGAGATAATATAGCTGCGCCAGAACGTCGGCCATGGCGGCGCTGCCGGCCGGGACTTCACCATCCAGCGCCGCCTTGGCGCGGACGATCAATTGCGCTTCGTCATCCGCGGTTTGGAAAAACCCACCGGCCGGTTCATCCCAATGATGCGCCAGCGCAGACCTTGTCCAGCTTTCCGCCCTGTCCAGGTATTGGCTCTCTCCGGTGGCTTCGAACAAGGCCAGCGCCGCCTGGGACATCTGGGCATAATCTTCGACCAAATCCGGTCCCGCCGATTTGCCGCCGCGAGAGGCATGTCGCAGCCGCGCATGATCGTGCTCGTCCCGCCATTCGTGGACCTCGACGAGAGCATTGAACGCCAACCGCCCCGCCTCCAGCCACGAGACCTCTCCCAGGGCCGGGCCGGCCTCGGCCAGCGCCCGGATCATCAGGCCGTTCCAGTCGGCTAGGATCTTGTCATCGAACGGTGGCGGGCGGCGGCGGGCCTCACGGTGACGCCGCAGAGCCAACCGCGCGGACGCCAGGACAGGCTCGACCTCGTTTTCGGCGATACGGGCCAGTGCCGCCAGTTCGGAAGTTTTCGTTGATGTCCGAAAGAGAACACTGGCCTCCCGCTGGTAGTCGGTGGCCAGCCAATCAGCTTCGGGCTCGAACGTGCCTTCCTCGGTAACCTCATAGGCGGCCCGGAACAGGACGGCCCGGGGCCCGAGGGCTTCATCGATTTCCGCCGCCGTCCAGAGGTAGAAGCGGCCCTCCTCCGCCCCCGTCTCGGCATCAAAGGTCGACCCGAAGGCGCCGTCCGGGGTGCGCATGTTATCCAATACGAAGTCGACCGTCTCCCGGACCGCCGCGGCAAAGTCCTCATCTCCGGTCTCCTGCCAGGCATGTGTCAGCAAGCGAACCAGCAGGGCGTTTGTGTAGAGCATCTTTTCGAAGTGCGGCTGGCGCCATTCCTGATCGATGGCGTAGCGCGAGAAACCGCCTCTGAGATGATCGTAGAGGCCGCCCCGCACCATGCGTTTCAAACTGGTCAGGACGGCGTCGCGGTAGCGGGCCTTGCCTGTCCGCAGGTAACCCCGCCACAGGACTTCGAGATTTTGGGTATGGGGATATTTCGGGGCATCGCCGAAGCCGCCGTAGAAATCATCGACCTGGGTCATGAGTTTGCCGGGCGCGCGGTCCAGCTTCTTCGGCGTTACCTCCCCCGGCCGGTCGTCGGCCGAGGCCAGGCCGACCCGCAGGCGCCGGGTGATCGAGGCGATCTGGTCGCGGTCCTCGACCCAGGCTTCCTTGATGAGCTTGAGGATCGCCTGGAACGACTTCATGCCATGGCGGTCGACATCGGGAAAATAGGTGCCACCCCAAAACGGCGCGGCTTCACCGTCGAGAAAAATGTTGAGCGGCCAGCCGCCGCCGCCGGTCATGGCGTATAGCGCGTTCTGGTACAGATAATCGATGTCGGGGCGCTCTTCCCGATCGACCAAAATACTGACGAAGTTTTCGTTGAGATATGCGGCCACGCCGTCGTCTTCAAAACTCTCCCGTTCCATCACGTGGCACCAGAAACAGGAGGAATACCCGACCGAAAGGAATATCGGTTTGCCGGACGCGCGCGCGTAGTCCAGCACCTCGGGCGTCCAGGGCTGCCAGTGCACGGGATTGTCGGCGTGCTGCAGCAGAAAAGGGCTGACCGCCCCGGCGAGGCCGTTGCGCCCAAAGCGACCGTCCTGAGCGGTGGCCGGCAGGGCCCACAACGCCCAGAGCACCGCAAGTAACCGTACGGCGGCGGACACCGTTTATCCCCCGCCGGCCACTGCTTCGGCGGACGCCGCCCATCCCGTCGCGCTGGCGATGCCGTCTGCCAGGCCCGGCAGTTGCCGGACGGCCTCGGCCTCCAATTCCGCCGCAGCGGCCAAGGCCGCCGCGGCTTCGCCGGTGTCGGCTTCCGTCTCCCGCACCAAATCCCGCAACATGTCCGGCCCGAAGCCGGGGTTGCAGGTGAAGCAGATCACATCGCGGCCGATGGTAAAGGCCAGGGGCCGGTCGTGTTCGTCGACGGCCAGGATTTCGGCGTCGTGCGGCAAAACGGGCCGGTCCCGCATGAAGATGGCGTAGGGAAAGCGCTCGGGCATCAGGCCGCCCAGAGCGTCGTCCCGGACGCGCCGCGCCACGCCCACTTCAAAGGCGCACGGCGATGGTTCCGAACCGCCGCCGGCGGCGATGGAGACGATTTGGGCGCCTAAACTAAAACCCAGGATGGGCCGGTTGCGTTTCAAGTGGTCGTAGGCGATTCGCAATTCGTGCGTCAGGGTCGGCAGCATCGTACGCTCGCCATTGGTGCCCCAGGCACCCGCCCCCAGGATCACCAAGCCGTCCGAATTAACGCCGCTGGTCACCCCTTTGCCGACGGCCAACGGACGGTGGTAGCTGTAGCCTATGCCGCGGCTGTGAAATTGATCCTCCAGCCCGCCCAGGGATTCAGCTTCGGTATAGCGCAATACGAGCAGATTTTTCATGGCATCAAAGTATGGCGGTACGCCCTTGCGGCGACAAGGGCCGCGCAGGCCATAACCATTGCCGGTTATGTTGCGCCGCAACTGAAAATAAATAAAACAACCGCCGATGGCCGTGCAATTACCAGCTATTGAAGTATTTTTTCCATTCTTTCAAATCATTATAAATATTGTTGCAATGCAGCATTATACCATTTTGCATCGCGCCATATTGCAGCATATTAGAAAAAGCTCAAGAATAGTTCTTGCGACTGTTCACGAATCTGTGTATCCCGGATATGTCCTCTTTTTTAGTGGGCTGGAGTGCTAGCGGCGAAACGCAAACGCTTGGTCTGCCGGGAGAGACGGAGGCAACGTGCGAACAAAAATGCCGTCGCGCAGATCGAAGCGGATCGGTCGCGAAAGGCATCCCGCAACGGGGAGGAAGATTGGAAATGAAGTATCATCGACTGGTGGGGGCGATCGCGGGTCTGGCAATCGGCGTCGGCGCGAGCCTTGGCGCAAATGCGGAATCGGTGAAATACACCATCATCGGCGACGGCATCCCAAAATCGTTGACCGGAAAGTCCGGTGACGCGAAGGCTGGCCGCAAAGTCGCCTATAACCGCAAGACAGGCAACTGCCTCGCATGCCATGTGTTGCCCATTCCCGAACAGCAGTTTCATGGCGAAGTCGGCCCCGACCTCAACGGTATTGCCGACCGGATGCGCGAAGCCGAAATCCGGTTGCGGGTCGTCAATCCCAAGATGAACAACCCGGATACCATCATGCCGGCGTTCTACCGCGATGTCGGATATCACCGGCTGCAGAAGAAATGGAAGGGCAAGACGATCCTCAGCGCCCAGGAAGTCGAGGATATCGTTGCCTACCTAATGACTCTGAAATAATCGAATAGCCGTCCAACGAACGGACAAAGGAGATAGCAATGCAGGTGAAAGAGACCACCGGACTTAGCCGGCGCGGATTCTTCCGGGCCGCCGGCGCAGGTGCCGTGGCCGCCGCGGGCGCTGGACTGGCGTCCGCACCCGCCTCCGCGGATATGGCCAAGACGGCCGCCGCGATCAAAAAGGTGACGGGCGGTGCGGCGACGAAACCGGGCAGAATTAAACTGAAGACGCCGATCATCGCCGAGAACGGACGCGTGGTACCTATCGTCATCAGCGTCGACAGCCCCATGACCGACGCCGACCACGTTAAAACCGTCTGGGTCTACGTTCAGGAAAATCCCAACCCGGAAGTCGCGGCGTTCCACTTTACGCCGGCCTGCGGCAAGGCCGAAGTCAAGGTCAACTGCCGTATGGCGAAGACTTCAGCCATCGTGGCGGTTGCCCAGATGAGCGACGGATCGTTCTATCAGGAGCAAAAAGACGTCAAAGTCACAATCGGCGGCTGCGGCGGCTGAGTAAGGTTACGAGGAGAACAGAACCATGGCATCCGCACGGCTTAAAGTCCCCAAGAAAGCCAAAAAAGGGGACATCATCACGGTCAAGAGCCTGATCAAGCACAAGATGGAAACCGGCCAGCGCAAGGGCAAGGACGGTAAGAAAATTCCACGCATGATCGTCAACAATGTGGTCGCTACCTATAACGGCACGGAAGTTTTCAAAGCCGACTGGTGGCCCGCTGTTGCGGCCAATCCGTTTCTTTCGTTCAACGTCCGGGCCACCGAGTCCGGCACGATCGAGGTCAAGTGGACCGAAGACAACGGCAAGGTCACGAGCAAATCAGCCAAGATAACGGTGCAATAGACACCGAAGGGGGAGGCTACCCATGAACTACAATCGTTTGATCGCCGGCATCGCCGGGCTCGGTATGGCGTTTGCCGTCACCGGGCCGGCCCTTGCCGATGAGGACCTCAGGTCCGGCTATTCTTACGCCACCAAGGACACCCAAGCCCTGCAGGATGACGAGATGCAAAATCCCGGCATGCTGTGGACCGACACGGGCGAGGAACTGTGGAGCGAGGTCGAAGGCGAGGCCGGAAAATCCTGCGAAAGCTGTCACAACGACGCGTCGGAATCGATGAAGTCAGCGGGCGTCAGCTATCCCAAATACAAGGATAGCATCGGCAAGCTGCAGAACCTGGAACAGCGCATCAACCAGTGCCGCACGGAGAACATGAAGGCCAAGGCCTGGAAGTGGGAATCCCAACAGTTGCTGGGCATGACGACGTATGTGCGCCACCAATCGCGCGGCATGCCGATGCAAGTCGCTGTCGACGGTCCGGCCAAGCCGTTCTTCGAGGCCGGCAAGAAGTTCTACTATCAGCGCCGGGGCCTGCTGGATATGGCCTGCAAGCATTGTCACGAAGACAACGCGGGCAACAAGATCCGGGCCAACATCCTGACCCAGGGTCAATTGAACGGATTTCCGACCTACCGCCTGAAGTGGCAGAAGGTCGGCTCGTCGCACCGCCGTTTCCGCGGCTGCAACAAGCAGGTTCGGGCAAAACCCTACAAGAACGGTTCGGACGAGTACGTTAATCTCGAGCTCTACGTCTCCTGGCGAGGTCAGGGCTTGGGTATCGAGACGCCCGCCGTCCGCAACTAGCCGGCGACGGCAATTACTTGGTGGGGGATGTGCGGCATGCGCATCCCCCATTTTATTTCTAACTCTGGTTTTTCGAGAGGTTCGGCATGCTGACCCGTCGTGATTTTCTCCAAGTTGCCGCGGCCACCGCCGTGATGACGGGCGCGCCCGGCAACCTGTCCTCCGCCAGCCGCAAGCTGACGCAGGACCAGCTTTTGGAATTTGATTCTCTGGGCCAGGTCACGCTGCTTAATTTCACCGACTGCCACGCCCAGCTTGTACCGCTTTATTTCCGCGAACCATCGATCAATGTCGGGGTCGGCAACGCCCACGGCCTGCCGCCACATCTGACGGGCAAGGATTTTCTCAAACATTTCGGTTTGCGCGGCGGCAGCCCGGCCGCCTATGCCATGACCTCGGACGATTACGCGGCGCTGGCCCGGGATTGCGGGCGCGTCGGCGGCATGGACCGCATGGCGACGCTGGTCAAGGCGATCCGGGCAGAGCGGCCCGACAACACCCTGCTGCTCGACGGCGGTGATACCTGGCAGGGCTCCTACACCTCGCTGAAATCGCGGGGCGAGGACATGGTCCAGGTGATGAACGCACTGGGCGTCGACGCCATGTCGGCCCATTGGGAATTCACCCACGGCGCCGAGCGCGTCGAGGAACTGGTCGAGATGCTCGACTTCCCCTTCCTCGCCGGCAACGTCAAGGACGCCACCTGGGACGACGACATTTTCGAGCACACCAAGATCTTCGAACGGGGCGGCGTGCGCATCGCGGTTATCGGCCAAGCCTTCCCCTACACGCCGATCGCCAACCCGCGGTACATGATGCCGGACTGGTCGTTCGGCATCGAAGAGGAGAAGCTCCAGGACCGGGTCAACGAAGCGCGCGACGCCGGCGTCGATCTCGTCGTCATCAACAGCCACAACGGCTTCGACGTCGACCGCAAACTGGCCTCCCGCGTCACCGGCATCGACGTCATCCTGACCGGACATACCCACGACGCCATTCCCACCGCCATCAAAGTGAAAGACACCCTGCTGGTGGCGTCCGGATCGCACGGCAAGTTCCTGGCCCGCCTCGACCTCAAGGTCGATAGCCGCAAGGTCGCCGATTACCGCTTCAAGCTGATTCCCGTGTTTTCGGATGTCATCAAGCCCGACCCCGACATGGCGGCGCTGATCGATGGCATCCGCCGCCCGCACGCCGACGTGCTGAACAAGGTTCTGGGGCGCACCGACAGCCTGCTCTACCGCCGGGGCAACTTCAACGGCACATTCGACGATCTGATCTGTGAGGCGCTGTTGCAGGAGCGCGACGCCGAGATCGCGCTGTCGCCCGGCTTCCGTTGGGGGGCTTCACTGCTGCCCGGCGACGAGATCACGGGTGACACACTGTATTCACAAACCGCCATTACCTATCCCAACGCCTACCGCAACGAGTTTACCGGCGCCTTCCTGAAGGAGATCCTCGAGGACGTCGCCGACAACCTGTTTAACCCGGACCCCTACCTGCAGCAGGGCGGCGACATGGTGCGGGTGGGCGGCATGGGCTACAGCATCGACATCGGCAAACCCATCGGCCAGCGCATCAGCGATATGACGTTGTTGAAAACCGGAGAGGCTATCGATCCGGCACGCAATTATATCGTCAGCGGCTGGGCTTCCGTCAACGAGGACACCGTGGGACCGCCCGTTTACGATGTCGTCGCCAAGTACATTACTGACAAGAAAGTGATTCGGCTGGACGAGAACCGCGGCATAAAAGTGCGAGGTATTTGAAGCTCGTCCTGGCGCAAAGACCCCTTGCGCGCCGGTCCGCCAAGCCCCAAGTTCCGGGGGCATATGTAATTCGGGAGTATCGCCCAAATGGGTGCATTTGACGTTTCCTACGGCGCCGCCGCGCTGGCTGGGCTAATCAGTTTCCTTTCCCCTTGCGTGTTACCGTTGGTCCCGGCCTACCTCTGTTTCGTCGCCGGCACCTCGCTGGATCAACTGCTTGATCAGGAGGATGGACTCGACAAGCAGATCGCCCGCCGGGTGCAGTTGTCGGGATTGCTCTTCGTACTGGGCTTCACCACCGTTTTCGTGATCATGGGCGCCAGCGCCTCGGCCATTAACCGTATCATTTTCGACCACATCGACATCATCAGCAAAGTCGCGGGCGCCGTCATCATCGTCTTTGGCCTACACTACATGGGCGTTTTCCGCTTTGCCCTGCTGCAGCGGGAAATCCGTTTCAACCCGGACAAAACGCCGGCGGGCCTGATCGGCGCCTACGTCATCGGCCTGGCCTTCGCTTTCGGCTGGACGCCCTGCGTCGGACCCATTCTGGCCACCATCCTGACCCTGGCGGCGGCTCAGGATTCGCTGGGCTACGGCATTTCTCTGCTGACCGTCTATTCGCTCGGTCTGGGCATTCCGTTCCTGGCGGCCGCCTTCGCCATCGAACCCTTCATGAACTTTCTCAAGCGCTTCCGCAGCCACGTCCACAAGATCGAGATCGGGGCGGGCGTCCTGCTGGTCGCCACCGGCGTCCTGATTATGACCGATTCACTGGCCGAGCTTGCCTACTACATCCTCGAAGCCTTCCCGGCGCTGGGCAAGCTGGGATAAAAAAGGGATGCACGAGCAGTGCATCCCTTTTCTCAAGATTGGTTGGTCCAAGTCAGGGCCGGATGTAGGCGTAGCCCTTTGATTGCAGTTCCATGATGCGCACGACGCCGGCCGGGACGACTTTAACGCCGTCGATCAGCACCGGCATGTTGCCTGATTTCTTCGCTACGTTGTTCATGGTGTTGCCGCAAGCGCTGAAGGTGATGCCTTCGCTCATGGCCAGGCTGGAAATGCGATCTTTCTGCGCTGATGCGCCGGTCAGCATACCGAGCCCGGGACCGTAGGCGACGATTTCCACCTCGGCATCGGGCAGGGCCTTCTGGACATTGACAGCATTGTTAAGGGCGATCATCTGCGTCCGTTTATCGTCCGTGGAGACCTGGATGACGACCTTGGTTGCGTCCGTTGCTTGGGCGACGCCGCCGGCCAGACCAAGCATAAAAACCACTAAACCGACAACTACGCCCAAACGACCAAATACATTCCACATCTAAGTATCCTCCCATTAAAGCTGGTGTGCCGGGGCCAGCCGGCGATCGATCCAGCATCCCCCTCCGTTAAATTACCAAAGTTTCACCTCAATCCCCTTGGCGCGCAATTCATCGGCCTTGGCCGAGAGCCAGCGCTGGAAATTGGGTTGCTCGATGTAGCCCTCCTCCTTCACGTACATGAAGATGTGCTTGAAGTGGAAAGGCTTGAAGTAGCCGGGCAGGCGATGGACTTCTTCCCCGTTGTCGTCCGGAAAAATGATTGTCGGCGTGTACTGAACCCGATACTTGCGCCCGAATTTTTTCTCGATCAGGGTTTCGCCGTCGAAATCGGTCATCTCCCGGTCGCCCCAGAGGTTTACCTGAACGATGTCGAAATTCGCTTTGATGTAGTCCCTGACTTCGGGAATTTTGAAGTTCACCTTGTGCATTTCGCGGCAGTAGGGACAGCCGCGCTGCTCGAACAGGATCGCCAGCCGTTTCCCGCCCGCTTTGGCTTCCGCCAGATCGTCGGCCAGGTCGAGAAACGAATCCATCTTGAACCAGGGCTGGTAGTGCAGCCCGTCGTCTGTTTTGGGCAGATCGGCTTCCTCGGCCGCGAGCCGGACCGGAACGGCCGAAACAATGCCGAACAAGAATGTCGCGAGAATTATCAGGCGTGCGGCGATCATTTGTCCCTCCCCGTGATCCAAACTGCAACCTCACACTCTGGATCATAAGCCGCCGATGCGATATTTTGTAATCAATAATGTTCTAATATACATGACGGTTGTGTAAGGCCGTCTCACAATTGCGTGTAACAAAAAAGGCGTCCATGCAGTTACGTGTCGCGGCCTACGGCGCAACCGTCTTCGTTACGGCGGCCTGCGCCCTGATTCTGGAAATCGTCGCGGGGCGTCTCCTGGCGCCCTATGTCGGTATGTCGCTCTATACCTGGACGGCGATCATTGCGGTCGTCCTGGCGGGACTCTCCGTCGGCCATTGGATCGGCGGGTTTTTGGCAGGTCCCAACGTCGACGCGGCCCTGGGCTGCCGGCGCGTGGCCGCCGCCCTGGTTTTAAGCGGCGCGTCCGCGGCTTCATCGCTTGTGCTGTTGCGCAGCTTGAGTGGCCCTGTTCTGCGCAGCGGCCTCGATACCATAAGCGCCATTACGCTGCTGACGGGTCTGGTGTTTTTCCTGCCCAGCCTGTTCGTCGGCGTGGTTTCGCCAATTCTCACCAAACTGGCCGTCGACGCAGCGCCCGGCGCCCACGGCCGGGTTATCGGACGCATGTACGCCTTAGGCGCTGTCGGCAGCATCGCCGGCACCGTACTGGCCGGCTTCATCTTCATCTCCTGGGTCGGCTCGACCGGCACCGTTATGGCGGTTGCTGGCGCCTACTTCCTTCTTGGCTTGGCCTATGCGGTAGCGCGGCCGCCAAGGCTGACAACGCTGATGATTTGGGCGGTGGGCAGCGCCGCACTTGCGGGCGCATTGCTTGCCAAGGGTTATCAATATCAGGCGCACAAATCTCCCTGCACGGTCGAAAGCCCCTATTTCTGCATCCGGATTGTCGACGCGGCGCCGGACACCGGCCGCGCGGGCGCCGTCATGGTGCTGGATCATCTCGGCCACGGCGTCAACGACCGGGAAGAGCCGCGCCTGCTGTTCTCGCCCTACATCCATTTTGTCGACGAAATGGCCAAAAAAAGGATATCGGCGCCCGATCGGACACAAGCATTTTTCATCGGCGGCGGTCCTTACACCTTGCCGCGGGCCTGGCTGAAGGATTATCGCGAACCCAAGCTGACCGTCGCAGAGCTAGATCCCGCTGTAACTGATGCTGCGGTCGACCATATGTGGTTAACGCTGGAAAGCGGTCTGGAAATTGTCCACCGCGACGCCCGCGCCGTGTTGCAAAACCTTCCTGCGAAACCCTCTCTCGACATCGTATTCGGCGATGCCTTCAAGGACATTTCCATTCCCGCGCATCTGGTGACAAGGGAATTCCACCAGGAAATCGCCCGGCGCCTCAAACCAGAGGGTTTCTACATCATTAATGTCGTCGAAAGCCGAGAGCGCCCGCTTTTCCTATGGGCGCTCGTCGACACGCTCGGCGTCGATTTCGCTGCCGTCGAAGTCTGGCTGGAGGAGGATCAACTCCAGGCGGGAGGGCGTGTTACGTACGTCGTCGTGGCAGGGCAATCGGCGACACCCTTTGCGGTTCTCGAAGCCTCTCGCGGAATGGGCCGGCGCTGGCTGCGTTACGAACTGAACCGCCCTGATGCCTCTCCGACAATCCTCACCGACAACTTCGCACCGGTAGACCGGCTCATGGCGCATCTGATCCTGGACCCCGAACTTGCCGAAAATGACTGATAATCGTCATTTCACACAATAAAATTTGGCGATTTGCGAATAAATAATAAAAAACTTTCATGATGTTCAAAATGGAATTAATTTGCTTGTCATCGTTTTGACTAATGAACGAATTTTATTGAACAGCTTTTCGCCCGGTCTGGATGTTTCCGATGTTTGGTCTCTCTCGATTTTTTGTGACGCGCTGCCCGCGCGCCTTCCCAACATGCCAGTGACTTTTTGCAGCCCCGTCTTCGCGTGAGTATCTGTGTCCGTTGTTGTCCTGATAGATGATGATCCCGTTGTCCGCAAAATCGCGGTCGGCATGCTGACAGCTATGGGCCACGACGTTCATGCCTGCTCAAACGTCGATGACGGGATCTCAAGTTTCCGCGAAAAATCCCCCGATTTCGTGTTGACCGATATCGTCATGCCGGAAAAAGACGGCCTGGAAGCGATCCGCGAAATCCTGGCCATCGACCCCAAGGCCAAGCTGATCGCAATGTCGGCCAGCGAACACTCGACCTCAAGTATCGACTACGTCATTCTGGCAAAGAAAATGGGTGCGGTCAGCGGCCTGAGAAAGCCGTTCGACGAAGAATCCCTGGCCGGCGCCATCAAGGAGGCTCTCGCGGGCTGCCCCGCCTAAGCTACCCGCCTAAGCTACCCGCCTAAGAACAGCCGGCCGACCTCGGGGTTCTCCAGTAGTTCGTCGCCCGAGCCGGCCAAGGCCAGCGAACCGTTCACCAGAACGTAGCCGATATCGGAAAACTCCAGGCCCTTCTTGGCGTTCTGCTCCACCATGATAATGGTCTTGCCCTCGCCCTTCTGAAGGTCGTCGAGGATTTCGAACACCATGTCGATAAAGCGGGGTTCCAACCCAATCGACGGCTCATCGACCAATAGGACGTCCGGTTCCATGATCAGGGCCCGGCTGATTTCCAACAGTCGGCGCTCGCCGCCCGACAGCACGCGCGCCGGCTTGCCGCGGCGTTCGCGCAAGCGGTCGTACTTTTCGAACACTTTTTCCGCCATCTCCTGGGCCTGGGCGGGCGTGTCCTGCAGATATCCGCCCATGAGCAGGTTTTCCTCCACCGTCATGTTGGGGAAAACAGAATTGTCCTGCAGAATGTAAGCGATGCCGGCGGTCTTGAGCTTCTGGTTGGAGGAAAGCCGGGTTATGTCTTTCATTTCACCGTTGGCGCCAACCGAAATGCTGCCGGAAAAAATGTTCGTGAAGCCGAAAATGGAATGCAGGATGGTCGACTTGCCGGCCCCGTTCGGGCCGATCAGGCAGAGCGCTTGGCCCTTGCCCGCGCGCAGGCTGAAGTCGTGCAGAATTTCCATTCGGCCGTAACCGGCCACAAGGTTTTCGATGGAAACAAAGGGGGCACCGTCGACCAGTTCCTCCAGTCGTTCGAGGCTCGGTCCTTCCGCCGCAATTTTTTCCGCTTCGCGGGCGACGTCATCAACCGAAATAACGGTGTCGACCGCGCCGGTGTGGTAACCGCTGGCCCTTTTAGTGTCTTGGTTATCGCTCTCGTCGGCCATCAGTGTGCTCCCAGGTACGCGTCGACCACACGTTGGTCGTTTTGAATGGTGTCCGGAGACCCTTCAGCCAACAATTCGCCATGCGCCAGGCAATAGATGTGTTCCGCCAGGTTCATGATCACCCGCATATTGTGCTCGATCACGAACAGCGTCACGCCGAGTTCCTCATTGGCCCGCTTAAGGCGGTCGATCAAGCCGTTGATCAGGGTGGGGTTGATACCCGCCGTGGGTTCGTCGAGCAACAGGACCTTGGGTTCGTTCATCAGCGCCATGGCGAATTCCAACAGCTTCTGCTGGCCGAACGAGAGGTCGCCGGCGATCAGATTGCGCTTGGAGTAGAGACCGACGAATTCCAATAATTCCAGCGCCCGGTCGTAGCTGTCCGGCGAGTGATCCCGAAACATGTCCATTAACTTTGCCCGGCGATGTGGAACGGAAATCAACATGTTCTCGACGCAGTTCATCTTGGAATAGATGCGCGTTTGCTGGAACGTGCGCAGCAGGCCCAGGCGGGCGATTTGCGGAACCTTGAAATCCGAGATTTCCTCGCCCCGGAACTTTATCGAACCGGCGTCTATGGGGTGATGTCCGACGACGGAATTGAACAGGGTCGTCTTGCCCGAACCGTTGGGCCCGATCAAGCCGGTGATCTTGCCATCTTCCACGTTGACGCTGATGTCACGATTGGCGACCACGCCGCCGAACGACTTGCTGACGTTACTGACTTCGATAAGGACACTCATTCCGCACCTACCCGTTCGGCGTCGTCCTCGGTCTCGCGCGTCATACTCTCGTCGACCGTCAAGCCGAAGAAATCGGGCCAGCGCTCCTGCGCCCAGCCGAGGATGCCCTGCTGGAAGTAAGCGACGTTGACGACAATAAGCAGTCCCAACGCCACCCACTGCCAACCCAGGAACCACGTCCACGTCACTTCCTTGATGATATGGAAAACAATGGCGCCGAGGACCGGTCCCCACAGCGTGCCCTTACCGCCCAAGAGCGCCATCAACACCATGAAGATGCCGAAAGTGATAGTCGGAAAGGCGATTTCCAGTGGTTCGATGAAGCCGGTCATGTTGCCGAAGACGGCGCCGCTGAGACCGACGAAAAAGGCCGAGATCGCCCAAGCGACGGTCTTGTGGCGCAAGGTATGGATGCCCATCGCCTCTGCCTTGTCCTCATCGTCCCGAATGGCGTTGACTGCCAGGGCATAGCGCCTGGTGTATAGCCATTTAAGGAACGCGAACGTCAGCAGGGCGAGCCCGAACAGCAGGTAGTAAAAAAACAGCGCACGCGCGTCGCCCGATCCCGGAAAAGTCGGTAGCGTAATACCGCCGCCGCCGCCGACGTAGTCCCAAGCGCCGAACAGTTCGCCCGCCGCGATGGCCGCGCCCAGGGTACCGATGGCGAAATAGGGCCCGCGCAAGCCAAACACGATGCGCCCGAGGACGACGGCCACAATAACGGATGCGATACCCGCGACCACGGCGCCCAGCGCCATCCCCGAAAGGTATTGGAACCAGTCGAATTCCACCTTCACTGCGCCCGAGTGGGCGGTGTATTCGGCCACGTCATAGTAGAGGCCGATCTGAACGACGGCGCTGGCGTACATGCCGATGCCGAAGAAGATGATGTTGCCGAGGGAGTTGTAGCCCATCTGGCCGCCCATCATGTCCCACGTGAGCGCGAACAGGATCATCAACCAAAGCACGGCAATCTGGGTCACGTAGTTCTCGAAGACCACCGGCGAGAAAATGCCGAAGATCAGAACTGCGGCATATAGGGCGAAACTTTTTTGCTGGACGGTCATTTCACCACCTGACGATGCCGCAATTGCTGGATTTGCCGGATAATGAGAATCAGCAGCAGCAGACCGACGACAATGGCCTGCTGGAATTCGGCGCCCATGATGAAGCCGCCAAACTGCTCAAGCGCACCGAGACCGAGGCCGGCCATGATCACACCCGGCAGGTTGCCGAGCCCGGCCGCCGTGACGATGACGAAGGAGCGGATCGAGTACGATATGCCGTAATAGGGCTGAATTACCCAAATCATGGAGATCAGGACACCCGCCGCGCCGCAGATGGCAGCGTTGAGGGCGAAGGTAAAGGCGTAGACCTTGTCGGTGTCGATACCCATGATGCGGGCCGCCCGGGCGTTTTGCGACGTCGCTCGAATGGCCTGTCCCATGCGGCTGTTCTTCATGAAAATCACGACGCAAAGCGCCAGGACACCTGCCATCACAAATGATACGACCTTGATCATCGCAACGGTGAGATTGCCGTCCAAGAATATTTGGATCGGCAAACCTGATTCGGCGATCTTGACCTCGGGGCCGAAGATGATGTTCAGAACCTGCTGAACGACGATGGCGATACCGAATGTTGCGAGAAGCGAAGTGAAAAGATCCTTATCCACCACTCTGTAGATTACCAGACGGTAGAGCGCCCAGCCGAAGCCGAACATGACGACGACGGAAACCGGCAAGGCCCAAAACGGGTGAATGCCGGCCTGGTAGAGTGCGTAGGCGACGTACCCGCCCATCATCACGAAATCGCCCTGCGCCAGGTTCTTGACGTTCATGACGCCCCAAACCAGCGCGAGGCCGTAGGCGGAGAGCGCGAAGACGGCGCCGACAAGCAGCCCGTCGACAAGAAGTTGCAGGGTGAAGACCGGGGCGGCCAGGAGAATATTAATATTATCCATGAGCTATTAACTGCCAAAGAACGCGGTAACCAAGCGGGCGAAACCCGGCCCTCCGGATTACTTCGGAGAACCGGGCTCGATCCCTTTCAAAAACCGAATTCGATCGGTTACTTACGCGGCCATTCGACCTTGTGCGTGGCCCAGCGGCCCGGGAAAACGACGTTCAGCTTGCCGTTCTGGATTTGGCGCAACGCCATCGGCTTGGCGATATTGTTGCCCTGCGGCGAGAACTTGATGTTGCCGTAGAACGTCTTCATGTCCGTGTCGGCAATCGCCTGACGGACCTTGGGGATGTCGAAGCTGTTGGCCCGTTCCAGCGCGTCCTTCCAGACCATCACCGCGGCGGCTGCCTGGGCGGCCTGGTAGGGCACGTTCTTATAACCTTCGTAGGTTTTCTTGAACAGCGCGTCAAATTCCCCGGCAGTACCAAACAATGAGTCGCTGTAGGACATCGTCTCGGCCCACTGTGTCGGGCAGAGGAAGCCGTTGGTCGAGTCGCCGAACTTGGAAATGACCTTGGCCGATTCGCAGTGCGTCATAGCGATCATCGGGGTCTGGATGTTCAATTCCTTGATTTGGCGCGCAGCCGTGGCGGCACCCTTGGAGTGACCCGAAACCACCAGAAGGTCCGGCTTGAGGGCACGTACCTTGGTCAGGGTCGACGACATGTCGGAAAGATCGCGCGGCAGTTTGTCATCAATGACGATGCTCATGCCGTGCTTCTTGATGTCGTCAACAACGCCGGCCCGGACGTCAAGCGAGAACGGATCGTTTTCGAACGCCATGGCGACTTTGACGTCACCTGCGGCCTTGCCGTTCTTCTTGGCGATTTCCGCGGCGAGCGCGATGGAACTGGCGAGATACTGCTCCGACGTCGAAAGGACGGCGAAGAGGTATTTGAAGCCTTGGGTAAACAGCGAACGCGAGGCACCTTCGGCTTCAACCATCGGGATTTTGTACTTTTCCGTGACCGGCGCGATGGCCTTGGTCAAACCGGAACTGTACGGGCCGAGGAAAAACTTGATGCCGTCCTGCTTGATCAGGCGTTCGGCAAGCTGGGCGCCGCGGGCGGGCGTTGATTCGTCATCATAATACTTGACGGCGAACTTGTAGGACTTGCCGCCGACTTTGACGCCGCCAGCCGCATTGATCATCCGCACGGCCAAATTATAGCCGTTGGAGGCGTGAATGCCGTTTGTCGAATACTTACCCGTGAAGGAGATGGCCGATCCCAAAGTGATGGTATCGCCCTCTACCTTCGCCACGGCCGGTGCCGCGGCGACAAGGCCAACCGCAGCCAGACCGGCAACAGCCGTCGAAGTCTTAATAAGCCACTCTTTGCTCATGTTTTTCCTCCCTGAGATTCCGATAACGTTGATCGGAAATGAGCCGTGATATCGTGATTCTTCTTTTGAAACCCGTGGTTTATGCCACTTTTTTTGATCGGGTTCGTCCTAATATCGTTGCTTACAGTGTTATCCTATTCACCTGAGAGCCGGTTGCAAGGACTCTACGCACTTGTGATCGTTAAACGCCCGCGGAAAAGACTGATAATATGCCACCGCTGATAGGCGTTTCTGGGGAAACGGGGCCGTCATGGAACAAGCCGTAAGGCTAAGTGCGCGGAAACGCCTTCAACTCGTGCTCGATGGCGGCGGGAGAAACGAGGGCGTTCACCGCGTCGTCGATTTGTTGCTGATCACACTGATATCGACCAACGTTCTGGCCGTGATCTTCGAAACCGTCGAGGATATTGTGCGGGGGAACGAGACCTTCTTTTACGCCTTCGAGATCGTCTCGGTGGCCATTTTCACGGTCGAGTTCCTCGCCCGCCTCTGGACCTGCGTCGATCGGGAAGATCCGCGCTACGCCCATCCCCTTTGGGGCCGCCTGCGCTACATGTCGTCGGCCATGGCGTTGATCGACTTGGCGGCCATATTGCCGTTCTACCTCGCCTTCATTCTCAGCATCGACCTCAGGATGCTGCGCGTCGTCCGGCTGCTGCGGCTGCTCAAACTGACGCGCTATTCGGCCGCCTTGTCGCTGGTGGGCTCGGTGCTCTACATCGAACGCCGCCCCCTGGGCGCCGCCGTCATCGTCATGTTCGTCCTGCTGGCGTTCGCCTCCAGCTTCGTCTACCTGGCGGAGCGCACCGCCCAACCGGAGGCCTTCGGATCAATCCCCGCCGCCATGTGGTGGGGCGTGGCGACATTGAGCACCGTGGGCTATGGCGACGTCACGCCGGTCACGCCGGTGGGCAAGGTGCTGGGCGCTATCGTCATGCTGCTTGGTGTGGGCATGTTCGCAATGCCGGCGGGCATCCTGGCCTCGGGCTTCGCCCAGGCCGTCAAAAGCCGTGATTTCGTCGTCTCCTGGAATATGGTCGCCAGCGTTCCCCTGTTCGCCCGCCTCGAAGCGGCGCGGATCGCCCACATCGTGGCCATCCTCAAGCCCCGCTCCGCCGTGCCCGGCGAAATGATCATCCGCAAGGACTCGCCCGCCGACAGCATGTATTTCATCTCCACCGGCGAAGTCCAAGTCACCACGCCGGACAAGAAAGTCCATCTTCATGGCGGCGAATTTTTCGGTGAAATCGCCTTGATCGAGCACGGCCTGAGGACGGCGTCCGTTCAGGCGATAACCACGTGCCAACTGCTGGCGTTGCACCAGGACGATCTGGATGCCCTGCTGGATACCGATCCCGAACTGAGCGCCGCGATTATGCGCATATCCGCGGAACGGCGGGCCGAATTGAACGGCGACGAGATCTAAGCGTCATCGGTTTTGGGCCGCGCCCTGTGCCCGAACAGCATCGTGATGTTGATCCGCCGGTCGCGATAGGCGTCGTTGAATTCGAACCCGTCGGATTCGTGAAATAGATTGGAGTTGAAGATCAGCGCCCGGTTCTGCCGGTAGGGCACGGTGATGGCCTCGCAGGGGCCGGACGCCAGGAACTTTCGGATGGCGGCTTCGTCGCCGTTGTAGTCGGCAAAATCCCATTCCAGGGGCGCTTCCCGTGTATGCACGATCAGGCCGCCGCTGGCGGGATCCAAATTGGCGCTGTCCGGCGTGATCCAGAAATTGACGTTCACCGCCGATTCATCGGCGTGAATGGGGATCGCCTGCATGCGGTTGTCGCACTTGTAGGCCCACATCTTACGCAGCCGGTGCGGTCCCAGAATATCCGGAAAGGCAGCCTTCAATTCCGCCATCAGTTGCAGCAGCAGGGGACAGTTGAAGCCTTCCTCAATGAAGGCGCCGATGTAGCCGCGGGGATGGTGCACGTCGAACCAAATGGTCGAGTCGAGGCAAAAACGGCGCAGGCTGGCCAACGCTTCGGCGCTGAGGAAATCATCGATGGCGACGACCCCCGGGCCGGTGTTTTCGTAGTCATGCCGAATGGCCGCGATGTCCAACGCGGGATTAAGCGCGCCGTTGGCCAGAGCCGGCGCCTCGGCCAGATGGAGGAGGCGGTTGTAGCTCTCGCCGATGCGCTCTTTCTGCCCCGGCGTAAGCACCACGACACCGCCGGCAGGCTCCGCGGTGCGGACCTCCGCCAGAACGCCGTCGTAGACGCTGGCGACGGCCTCGAATTCCGGCCCCAACAGGTGTTGCGCCATCAGGTGGCGCAGTTGTTCGGCGTCGTGGCGCAGTTTGGTCGCGGTGACGAACTCGAAATCGCCGGCCGGTTCCGCCGGAGGCGTTTCCCCGTTCCTCAGCAAACCGCACCAGCGGGAGGCCCGTTTACGCTGCAAGGCCTGTGAAAAGGCCTCGAGCGCTTCCTCATGCCGGTCCTGTTCGACCCGCAAAACGCCGAGGTTCTGGTAACCGCTATACGCCTCCGGCGCCAATTCGACAGCGCGTTCATAGGCGTCGGCGGCTTCAGCCAAACGTCCGGCGTCCGTCAGGGCGCGGCCTAAAGCGCTGTAACCCGAAACGAAATCGGGTTCGGCCTCGACCGCCCGATGCAATTCATCCACAGCTTCCCGCAATCGGCCGACGCAGCGCAGGAAGTCACCGAAATTCCGCCGGATTTCCGCATCTTGCGGAAAAATTTCAAGGGCGCGCCGAAAAGCGCTTTCCGCCGCCTCGAAATTCTCCAGCCCGGCGTAAGCCATGCCCAGGACGCCGTGGTAGGCGGCCACCTCCGGCGCTATTGCCACGGCCCGCTCGACCACCGCCGCCGCCGCCTCGAAATTGTTCAGCGCCAGGGCGACGACGGCCATCAGGTTGAGGGCCTCGGCATTGTCCGGCTGATCGACGATCAGGCGCTGGCAGCGCGCCGCCGCCTCGACCAAACGCCCGGCGTTATAGTCGGCGATCGCGCTTTCCAGTTCCGTGTGCGCCATGCGCCGACGATATCGCCTCGGCGGCGCGGGCGCAAACGCAGGGTCTTAAGCTGCTTTGCGTTGCGCCTTCAGATAATTCAGCATGGTGTCGGCATCCGAAACCTCGAAAGGATCGTCGGGCGCATTGTCGCTGTAGCCGTCCTCGACGAACATTTTTTCGATCTCACCGTCGTTGACGACCATCGAATAGCGCCAGCTGCGCATGCCGAAACCGAGATTGGATTTATCCACCAGCATGCCCATCTTGCGCGTGAATTCGCCGTTGCCGTCGGGCAGCAGGAAGACGTTACCTGCGTTCTGACTCAAACCCCATTGGTACATCACGAAGGCGTCGTTGACCGACAGGCAGACAACCGTGTCGACGCCGAGGGATGTGAACTCGCCGTGGAGCTCCTCGTAACGCGGCAGGTGGCTGGTCGAACAGGTCGGCGTGAAGGCGCCGGGCAGGGAAAACAGCACAACCCGTTTCCCTTTGAAAATATCGTCGCTGGTCAACTGCTTCCATTCGAACGGATTGGGGCCGCTCTGATCGTCGTTGCGCACGCGGGTTTGGAAAGTGGCTGCGGGAACTTTGGTCATGGTCTTTCTCCTTGGCTGCGGGTTGGAAATTCAACGCCGGACAAGGGGAACCTATGATCAATTTAGAAATGGATAAAACAAGTTAAATTGATTATTTTAATTGATAATTTCGATTATTAATAAGTTGGCGCTATGCTCGAATTCCGCCGCCTTCCCACCCTCACGCAGCTGCGGCATCTGATTGCCGTCGACGAGCACCGGCACTTCAGCCGGGCAGCGGCGGCTTGCTTCGTTACTCAGTCCAGTCTGAGCGCCAGCATAAAGGAACTGGAGGCGACGCTGGGCAAGGTTCTGATCGAGCGCACCCGGCGGTCCGTCCAAATGACGCCCCTGGGCACGGCGGCGGTCGAACGGGCTCGGCGGATCCTTGTCGACGTGGCGGAACTCGCCGATCTGGTATCGGCGTCGGGTGCGCCGCTGTCAGGCGATCTCCGGCTTGGCGTGATCCCGACAATCTCACCGTTTCTGCTGCCGCGGGTTCTGCCGGATCTGCGCCGGGCCTATCCCGACTTGAGGCTCTATCTTCGCGAGGAACGCTCGGCCGAACTGGTTGAGCGGCTGGCCGGCGGCGAGCTCGACCTCGCCCTCCTGGCGTTTCCCTACCCGACCGGTAATCTTGAAACCCGTGTTTTCGCCGATGATCCCTTTTGGGCGGCCCTGCCCCGGGGACATCAGGGCGGTCGGCGGGAACGCCTTACCCCCGCCGATCTGTCGGATGAACGATTGTTGTTGCTCGAAGAAGGAAACTGCCTGCGCGACCATGCCATGGACGCCTGCGGCCTGGCGGGCGATGACAGCGCACCGGAGTTTCAGGGATCGAGCCTTCATACCCTGGTGCAAATGACGGCCAACGACCTCGGCGTCACCCTACTGCCCAAGATGGCGATCGACGCCGGCATCGCACACGGAACCCGCCTGCAGCTGCGCCCTTTGGAGGGCAAAGGCACGGCGCGTCAAATCGGGTTCGCCTGGCGCAAGTCGTCGCCCCGCATCGACGAGTTCGATTTGCTGGCGTCGTTCTTCCAGGCGGAATTGGCAACGCCCTTGCCGCCCGGAAAAATCGTTCGAAATGGTTAGCTAGAAACAGCAGCGCGGCGGCTTGCCGATCAGCTCAGATAATCTGCCGGGTCGTATTCGTCCAGCTGGTCGGGTAGCAGGTGGGCTTCCGCATAGGTTTTGGGCACGCCGGCATCCAAGAACAGGCGGAAGAGATCCGGATCGATGTGGGAGTCTTTAACCATGAAGCCCATGATCTTGAGAGATTCGGAAAGCGTCTTGGCCTTCTTGTAGGGCCGGTCGGAGGCCGTCAGAGCTTCGAAGATGTCGGCGATCGCCATCATGCGCGCCGGCAGCGACATGTCATCCGCCACCAGGCCCTTGGGGTAGCCCGTGCCGTCCATCTTTTCGTGGTGGCCGCCGGCGTATTCGGCGACTTTCTGCAGATGCTTGGGGAACGGCAACTGGTCGAGCATCTCCACCGTCATGACGATGTGGTTGTTGATGACTTCGCGCTCTTCCGCGGTCAGGGTGCCGCGTTCGATACAGAGATTGTAGACCTCGTTCTCGCTGAAGAACGGTTGTTCCTCGCCGTTGAACGACCAGTTCATTCCGCCGATCTCGAGCACGCGCTCCTTCTTTTCCTCGGCCATGAATTCGCCGCCGACGTTGGCCGTCTCGATGAATTCCAGATGTTCCGCCAATTGGGCAAGCCGTTCCTCATAGGCCCCCTTGAGGGCCTCGGCGTCGGCATCGGCCAATTGCAAACCTTTGAGGTAGTCGATCTCGGCATCGCGTTTCAGCACTTCGAAGCGCGTGCGCACGGTTTCAATGCGGTCGTAAATGGTCTCGAGCTTGGTCGCCTTGTCGACGACATATTCCGGCGTCGTCACCTTGCCGCAGTCGTGGAGCCAGGCGGCGATCGAAAGCTCGTACATTTCCTTGTCGTTCAGGCTGAAATTCTTGAACGGCCCTTCCTCGGCCCGGCAGGCCGCCAGAGCCAGCATTTCGGTGATCACCGGCACGCGCTGGCAGTGGCCGCCGGTGTAGGGCGACTTGGCGTCAATGGCGGAGGCGATCAGCTTGATGAAGCTTTCCAGCAGTTCGCGCTGCGCCTCGATCAGCATCTGGTTGTCGCTGGCCACCGCGGCCTGGCTGGCCAGGGCTTCGATCAGCGGCTGGCGGCCCAGGCCGAAGGGAATGACTTCCGCCGTTTCCGAGTGGCGCGCATTGATCAGCTGGAGAACGCCGAGCACATCGCCCTCGTAATTCGTCAGCGGGACCGTCAGGAATGATTTGGATCGGTAGCCCGTGGATTCGTCAAATTTCTTGGCGCCGGAGAAATCGAACCGGTCAACCTCGTAGGCGTCGGGGATATTGACGATTTCCTTGGCGAGGGCGACGTGGGTGGCCACGTTCGAGTGGTTGGCCTCCCCTTTGTCGTTGTGCAGCGGCAGCGGCGCGAAGGTGATTTCCTGGCCCGTCGTGCCGCCCATGGCGATGTTCAGCGAATCGTTGCGCATGATTTCGAACGTCAGGGCGCCGTTCTTCAGCAGATAAAGCGTGCCGCCGTCAGCGTTGTAAAGCTCCTTGGCCTCCAGCAGGATACGCTCGATCAACCGGCTGTGGTTGCGCTCGGCCGAAAGCGCGATGCCGAGCTCGATCAGCTTCGTCAGTTGTGCTTCGGTTACCGAGTCTTCGCCGCCGTTGTTCACTACCGTTTCCGGCACGGCGTCCTGCGATTGTCCCTTCGCCACGACCTCAATCCCCTAGTAGACGTTCGATCCGCGCGCCTTCGCACGCCACCGGTCAACAGGATGACCGGCATGAGCCCCTGCGTCTGATCAATGTGGGGCGGCGGTGCCATTCTAGCAACACTTGTTGGCGCCGACAGCCCACGAATGCCCCTTTTGATCAACTAAGTAAAATTGATACTAAATTATCAATAAATGTTTAACAACAAAAACACAATTTTCAACTAAAGACTAAGATAAATAAAACAAATAAACCTATCTATTAATATTGAATAGGAAAATTGATTGCCTACATGTTGTGGCAAGAAGTAAATGTGCAGCTAATTGCGGGGGAATATTCCATGACCCAGGCTCCGGCTGAAATACGCGACCAAGTCCAGCAAGTGGCGGAATTCTTCGCCGAAACGCTAACCGACTGCCAGCCCGGAGACATGCCGAACGTACCGAACTGGCTTTCGCTTGAAGCCCAACGCTGGATTATTTCCAACCACGCGGATTTTTCCCACCTCGTCCTGAGCAAGCACCGGGAGTTCGCCCGCGATCCGTGAGGCACAACAGTTTTTGGTCCGCTTGGAAATTACTTCTCCCTGGACTTACCCCCGCGTTTTCGCGGGGGTCTTTTTTTTTACCGGGATCGGTCGTTGCGCTTATCGGTCGACCCTCGCGACTCCTCTGGTCCGGCCCGCGGTGACCTTCCCAGAACAGGGCGACATCGAACGAGACGAGCTTCACTGGTAACTCCCTTGTCCGCCAAAATTCTTTTGTGCAATGAATATTGCCACCATCATCAATCGTGTGTCCAAATGTTGACATGACAAGCTCAAATTCACGCAAGCCGCCGTTTAGGGCCGAGCACGTCGGCAGTTTCGTCCGGCCCGAACGCCTGCTTCACGCCGCCCGCGCTCATCGCGCCGGCGGTCTCGATGCCGAGGACTACAAGGCCATCCAGGACGACTGTATCCGCGATGTCGTTGCGATGCAGGACGAGATCGGCATGCCGACGGTGACCGACGGCGAATTTCGCCGCCGCGTCTGGTCCGGCGGTTTCACCGATGCCGTTGAGGGCATGGGCGTGCGCAACGAAGGCACCTTGAGCTTCAAAAAAGGCGATGAAGACCTGGGCGTACCGCCGTCGCCTTACGCCGAAAGCAAACTCAAGCGCCGGCAACGCATCGTCACAGACGACTACGACTTCTTGAAATCATTGACCCCAAAAGGGCTGCCCAAAGTCACAGTGGCCTCGCCCACGGTGATGCACTTCTTCCTAGGGCCCAAAAGCTTCAACGAAGACGTCTACCCGGATGTGAACGCCTACTTTGCCGACCTTGCCCGCCTCTACCGCGAGGAAATCGACGACCTGGCCGCCGCGGGGTGCAGTTTCCTGCAACTCGACGATACCGCCCTGCCCTGCAATTGCGATAACGGCGCCCGCCGTGCCGTCGCCGAAAGAGGCGAAGACCCGGACGAACTGACCGAACGCTACGTCGAATTGATCAACGCCTCGGTCGCCGACCGGCCCGACGGCATGACGGTCGGGCTGCACACCTGCCGGGGCAACCTGAAGGGCGCCTGGATGGCGGAGGGCGGTTATGAGGCAATCGCCGAGGCGATTTTCGACCGCCTCGATGTCGATGTGTACCTGATGGAGTACGACACGCCCCGCGCCGGCGACTTCCGGCCGCTGCGTTTCCTCCCCGAAGGCAAGACCGTGGTGCTCGGCCTGATCAGCACGAAAACGCCGGAACTAGAACCCAAAGACGATCTTAAACGCCGGATCGACGAGGCCGCCCAATTCACGCCGCTCGACCGTCTCGCCATCGGGCCGCAGTGCGGCTTTTCCTCCGGCGGCGGCGGCGGACAGACGGTCACCGAGGACGACACCCGGCGAAAGCTCGAACTGGTGCTCGAGGTGGCGGACGACGTGTGGGGCAACAACTGATGGGATCGGAAAACGGCTCAACGCCCGAGGCACGAAATCTTCGCCGTTTCGGCACCCTTGTCGACATGTTCGACCATTCGTGCCGCACCTTTGCCGATCAAACCGCCCTGATCTGCGACGACGACCGCATCAGCTTCGATGAATGCCGGCGCAGCATCGCCGTCCTGGCGGCGCGGCTTCGGGAACACGGGGTCGGCGGCGGCGCCCGCGTCGTAGTGGTGCGCCTCAGCAGCATCGAAACCTCCATCGCCGCCCACGCCGTCTGGGCGGCGGGCGGCCAAACCGTGTTGCTCAACCCGCTTTACACCGAGCCAGAGTTCGCCGCCCTGATCGCCGACGCCGAGCCTGTCGCGGTTCTGTGCGACGATGACTTCGGCGATATGCTCGAACCGCTGGCCCGAAAGGCCGGCGCCGAAGTCCTTCTCAAATTTGACGCCGACAAGCTGGTGACCAAGGACATGCGCGCGGCGCCTTACCGGGATCTGCCGGCCCCTCTGCCAGGCCCCGACGATCCCGGCGCCCTGATCTATACCGGCGGCACGACCGGCCTGCCCAAGGCGGCGTTCCACACCCACGCCCATCTGATGGCGATGGTCTGCCAGCACGACGAGACGTGGCATCTGGCGGAGCCCGGCAACGTCGCCCTCAACGTGGCGCCGCAGCCGCACA
>CAZGTM010000038.1:0-37721 GCA_964528595.1 uncultured Rhodospirillaceae bacterium | reverse complement strand
CAATTTACTTCCTCGCGGAAACACCGACGTTACAATTGCGAGCTATTCTCATTTCCTGAAAAGACCCATTCGGCGTCTTAGCAGGAGTGATCCGATGAATATTTCCGCCAAGTTTGCAGACCTCAAGACCAAGCCCAAGATCCTGATTGGGGTCCTCTCGCCGATGGTCTTGTTGCTTATGTTGGGCGGCATTGCCGTCTTCAACATCAACTCGATTACCGCCACGAACGAGCGCGTGGAGCACACCCACAACGTACTTTCCGCCGCATCGGGCATTGTTGGCTCTGCGGTCGACATGGAAACCGGTATGCGCGGTTATTTGCTGGCCGGCCAGGAAGGTTTTCTCGATCCCTACAATAATGGCGAGACAGCGACCTACGCCGGAATCGCGTCCCTTCAGGAAACGGTGAGCGACAATCCGGGGCAAGTCGAGAGACTGGCCGAGGTTGAACGCGTCCTCCGTGAGTGGCAGGAAAAGGTTACGGAGCCGACGATCGCTTTGCGCCGTAAAATAGGCGACGCCAAGACGATGAACGACATGGCGGCGCTGGTTGGCGAAGCCCGCGGCAAAGTCTTTTTCGACAAATTCCGGGGCCAGATCAGTACTTTCATCGACCGTGAGGCGAAGTTGCTCGCGGAGCGCCGACAGGCCTTCGAATCGGCGCAAAACAAGGTTGGCGAGGGTGTCGCCCTGATCGAAAAGACCGGCAAGTGGGTTGATCACACGCACAACGTGCTGGCTGCGGCAGCCAGAATTTTGGCGCACGCCGTGGACATGGAAACCGGGATGCGGGGCTTCCTGTTGGCCGGTGAAGACGATTTCCTGGCTCCCTACAATTCCGGTAAAACCGCCTTTTTTGAGAGTATCCGAGCCCTCCAGGAGACGGTGAGCGACAATCCGGCCCAAGTGGCCCGCCTGAAGGAATCGGAAGCGACCATCCAGTCGTGGGTCAACGAGGTGACGGAACCCGCTATCGAGTTGCGCCGCCAGGTCGTGACCGGCGCCAGGTCGCTCGGGGATGTTGAGGCCTTGGTCTCCCGCAAACTGGGCAAAAAGTTCTTCGATGCCTTCCGCGAACAGATTGCGGCCTTCAGCGAAGTCGAACAAAAGCTTATGGAAGAGCGCCAGGCAACGGCCGTCACCGCCGAAAAGAGCGTGGCCTCCAATCTTGAGATCATGCAGAAGAACGAAAGCTGGGTGACGCACACCTACAAGGTTATCCAGCACGCGAACTCGGTTCTCGCCAGCGCCGTCGATATGGAAACGGGAATGCGGGGGTATCTGCTCGCCGGAAAGGACGATTTCCTGGCGCCCTATGATGCCGGACAAAAGGCGTTTCACGACCTCATTGCCAGCCTGCGCGAAACGGTCAGCGACAATCCTGCCCAGGTGAAATTGCTGACGGAAACCGAGGCGACGATTGACGAATGGCAAACCAAGGTTACCGAGCCGACAATCGGCTTGCGCCGTCAGATCGGCAACGCCAAGACCATGGACGACATGGCTGATCTGATCGGTGAAGCGCGTGGCAAGCAGTATTTCGACAAGTTCCGTCAGATCATGGCTGATTTCTCCGGTGAGGAAATCGGATTGATGGAAGTTCGCCAAGCCGCCAACGTGTCGACCGTCAACAACACGTACATGATGATTGCCATCTGTATCGTCGTTGCGCTTGCCATCGGTGTGGCCCTGGCCTGGTTGATCGGCAACGGTATCGCCAACCCCATCCGCCACATGACGGAAATCATGCAGCGTCTGGCCAAGGGCGACAACGAAGTCGAAATCGCCGGCGCCGAACGGGCCGACGAAATCGGCGACATGGCCGAGACGGTCGAGGTCTTCAAGCAAAATGCGATCGAGGCCGAACGTCTGCGCGGAGAGCAGGAAGAATCCCGCAAGCAGGCCGAGAAACTCCGTGAAGAGCAGGAGGAAACCAAACGCCAGGCCGAGGAAGACCGGCGCAACGGCATGCTCCAGTTGGCCGACGGGTTTGAATCAAGCGTCAAGGGTGTGGTCGAGTTGGTCGCTTCCGCTTCCACGGAGATGGAAAGCACGGCCCAGTCGATGTCCAATACCGCCGAGGACGCCCAAACCAGGACCAGCGAGGTGGCGGCCGCTTCGGAACAGGCTTCGGCGAACGTCCAAACCGTTGCCAGTGCGGCCGAGGAACTTTCGTCGTCCATCGACGAAATCAGCCGGCGGGTCACTCACTCGGCTGAGATCTCGGGCAAGGCTGTCGAAGCCGCGGAAAACACCAATCAGACCATCCGCGATTTGGCCGACGCAGCGCAGAAGATTGGGGAGGTCGTCGATCTGATCAACGACATCGCCAACCAGACCAACCTTCTGGCTCTCAACGCCACGATCGAAGCCGCACGGGCCGGTGACGCCGGCAAGGGCTTTGCCGTGGTTGCCTCCGAGGTCAAGAATCTGGCCAGTCAAACTGCCCAGGCGACCGAGGATATCAGCGCCCAAATCGGCGCCATTCAGGGCACGACCCAGGAAGCCGTTGGGGCCATTGAAGGCATCGGGACGACGATTTCGGAGATGAACGATATCGCCACGACCATTGCCTCGGCGGTCGAGGAACAGGGTGCGGCAACCGGTGAAATCAGCCGCAATGTTCAGGAGGCTGCGACCGGTACGGAAAGTGTCAACCACAACATCTCGAACGTCAGCACGGCTTCAGCCGAAACGGGTGAATCCGCAGGCGAGGTGTTGAAGTCGGCGCAGGAGCTTTCGCAGCAATCCGAAACGCTCAGGTCCGAGGTCGATAAGTTCCTGGCCGAGGTGAGAGCGGCATAGACCTGCATTCTCGCTAACAAAGATCGCCGAGGGAACGGCGATCCGATGTTGCCCGCGGGTTCCGGAAGATCCACCCGGACCCGCGGGCAAATCACCTTGGCGGATTAGACAACGAAGGGGTAGTTGAGCTTTGGGTCAGATGTCAAACATACTTGTGGTCGACGACAACATCGAAATCCAGGAAACGCTCTCCGCCGCTTTGGTTGAGCATGGGCATGTCGTGGCCCGGGCATCGGGCGGTCACGAGGGCCAGAAGATCCTCGCCGAACGTCAGATCGATATCGTCGTAACCGACATCGTCATGGAAAATGGCGACGGCATCGAGACCATCACGAATATCAGAAATGGCGGTAAAGATTTACCCATTATCGCGATATCCGGCGGGGGGCGTCTGTCCGCGGATACTTACCGCGAAATGGCGGATAAACTCGGCGCCGACCTGTTCCTGCGAAAGCCCTTCAAAATCGAACGGCTGCTTGAGGCCGTGAACGAATTATGCCCCGCCGATAAATAGCGGCCGGGCTCTACTCCGCGGCATCCCCAACCGCGGTGCCGAGATCGACTTGTTCGCCGGCCGGGACGGCGAGGCCGTTCGAGGTTAGCGTGAAGTAGGTCTCGATGATCTCCTCGATGGAGATGTCCTTGGCGGGATCGAACCAGCGCGACAGCCAGTTACACATACCGAGAATACCGTAAGCGACCATTTTGGCATCGACGCCTTGGCGGAACTCACCGCGGTCCTGCCCCTCCTGGATCAGTTCGGTCCAGTGATTGCTGTATTCCGTCCAGGATTTCTGCAGTTGGCCGAGCTTGGTGGTGTCGGCGAAGAAGTGATGTTCCCTGAGCGCAATGGACATTTCCAGGTAGGTCGGGTCGAAGCGGATCAGGTGGTTTTCGAACGCCGCCCGCATCTTTTCCAAGCTCGTCATGTCGCTTCGGCGGATATTGCGCATGCCCGCCAGCAATTCCTTGCTCGACGGCAGCAGGACCTCCAGCAGGATGTCGTGGCGGCTTTTGAAATAGTAATAAATTGCTTCGCGGGTCACGCCGACGGCGTTGGCAATGTGTTCGATGGAGGTGTTGGATACCCCGCGTTCCGCGAACAATTCAGCGGCCCGTCGCAATATTTCCGTTCGCCGGTTCATGGTGGGGCGGATGCCCTCCTTGTTCTCACTTGCCGGATTATGACGGCCGTCGGGCAGATGTAAAGAAAATTTTACGGTACCGTAAAATTCTCTATTTACACTACCGTAAAAAATGTCTAGCTTTTGGCGAAACAAGCGCTCCGAAGCGGGCGCACCAACCGTAATTGGCGCAAAACGGGGAGTTTGATGGACCTTTCCAACTGGATCGAACGGCATGCCGATTTTACGCCCGGTAAAACCGCTATCCGGTTTCTCGGTGAGGACATCACCTATGCCGCCCTGGCCGGGCGCATTTCCAAGTACGCCGACATCCTCGAAAACAGCCTCAAAATCGGCCGTGGCGGCCGCGTCGCCTATCTCGGCTTCAACTCGCCCGAAACGCTCAGCCTGATGTTCGCCTGCGCCCGCGTCGGCGCCGCGTTGATGCCGCTTAACTGGCGGCTGGCGGCCCCGGAACACGTCCGCATGCTGGCCGATTCCCAACCCGGCGCGCTGTTCGTCGAGCCCGAATTCTTCGATCACGCGACGGAAATCGCGGCAGCGGTCGATACGCCGTTTATCGTCAGCGTCGGCGAGGAGCGCGAGGGTTGGATCTCGCTTGCCGAGCTTTGGCGCAGCGCCTCCGATACCAAGGGAACGGCGTCGGGCGACATTAACGATCCCGTGCTGATCTGCTACACCTCCGGCTCGACCGGCGTGCCCAAGGGCGTCGTGCTGACCCAGAACGCCATTCAGTTCAACGCCGTCAACAGTATTCACATGCACGATCTGAGGAACGACGATCGGGTATTGACCACCCTGCCGCTGTTCCACGTCGGCGGCCTCAACATTCAGACCATGCCGGCGCTGCACCTGGGCGCCACGGTGGTGCTGCAGCGCCAGTTCGACCCCGAGACCACGTTCGACGACCTCGGCGCGGGCGACGTGACGCTGACGGTGCTGGTGCCGGCGCAGATGCAGGCCATGAGCGGCCATCCCCGTTGGGATGGTTTCAACTTCGGCAATTTGCGCGCGGTCACCACCGGCTCGACCTTCGTGCCGCACAAGCAGATCGAACTTTTTCATGGCCGCGACATACCCGTGCTGCAGATATACGGTTCGACCGAAACCTCGCCGATTGCGGTCTACACGACGGCGCGGGACGCGCTGGACCGGGTCGGCTCGACCGGCAAGCCGGCGATCCATTGCGAAGTTCGACTGGTCGATGACGACGGCAACGACGTGCCGGTCGGCACGTCGGGCGAGATCCTGGTGCGCGGCCCCAACGTCATGCGCGAATACCTCAACCAGCCCGAAGCCACGGCGCAAAGCTTGCGCGACGGCTGGTTCTACTCCGGCGACATGGGCCACTTCGACGCGGACGGCTTCCTCTATGTCGACGACCGCAAGAAGGACATGATCATTTCCGGCGGCGAAAACATCTATCCCGCCGAACTCGAGAACGTCCTGGCCGATTGCGCCGCCATTCGGGAAGCCGCCGTGGTCGGAAAACCCGACAAAAAATGGGGTGAAGTCGCGGTGGCGGTCGCCGTGCGCACGAGCGATAATGAGATCGACGAGGCCGACGTCCTGGCCTTGTTCGATGGTACCCTGGCGCGTTTCAAGCATCCCAAGGAGGTCGTCTTCACTGACGGCCTGCCGCGCAACGCCATGGGTAAGATATTGAAGGACGAGTTACGTCAAATGGTTGGTCAACGGGAGATGGGCGAAGCATGAAGATCGGTATTGATGTCGGCGGTACGTTCACCGATTTCTATCTGGTGAAGGACGGCGAGGAGCCGCGTATCCACAAAACTCTGTCCACGCCCGCGGACCCGTCGATTGCGGTGATCCAGGGCCTGAAAGACCTGGCGGAGGCCCAGGAGCCGGCCATGTCGCTGGAGGACTTCGCCGGGGCGCTGGAGACCATCGTGCACGGCACGACGGTGACGACCAACGCGACCCTGACCCGCACCGGCGCCAAGAGCGCGCTGCTGACGACCGCGGGCCTGCGCGACGCCCTTGAAATGCGCCGTGGCATCCGGGAGGAGCAGTACAACAACCGCTTCACCAACGTCGTACCGCTGGTGCCGCGCTACCTGCGCCAGGGCGTCGGCGGCCGCTTGGACCGCAACGGCAAGGAGCTCGAAGCGCTCAAGCTCTCGGACGTCGAGGACGCCATCAAGCTCTTCAAGAAGGAAGGCGTCGAAGCCGTCTCGATCTGTTTCATGAACGCCTTCGCCAATCCGGCCCACGAGCGGGCGGCGGCGGAACTGGTGCGCGAGCAACTCCCCGAGGCCTACCTCACGGTCTCCACCGACCTGCTGCCCTCGATCCGTTTCTACGAGCGCATCAGTACGACGGCGCTCAATTCCTACGTCGGACCGAAGCTCAGCCACTACCTCGACCAGCTGGTCAGCCGCTTCGGCGAAATCGGCTTCGACGGCGTCCTGATGATCATGCAGTCCAACGGCGGCGTCATGTCGCCTCAGGTGGCGCGCGACAACGCCGCCCTGACCTTGCTGTCGGGCCCCGCCGGCGGGCCGGGCGCGGGTCTCGTGTACGCCCAGGCCCACGATCAGAACAAGTGCATCGTGGTCGACATGGGCGGCACAAGCTTTGAGGCAGCCCTCGTGGTCGACAGTCCGATCATGGTCAATGACGGCGAGATCGACCGCCACCGCATCGCGCTGCCGATGCTGGGCATCCACACCATCGGCGCGGGCGGCGGCAGCATCGGCTGGATCGACGAAGGCGGCCTGTTGCGCATGGGACCGCAGAGCGCCGGCGCCGACCCAGGACCGGTGAGCTATCAGAAGGGCGGCACCCTGCCGGCCTGCACCGACGCCAACCTGGTGCTGGGCTACCTCAACCCGGATTTCTTCGCGGGCGGCAAGATGTCGCTCGATATCGAGGCGGCGCGCAACGCCATCAAGGAACACATCGGCGATCCGTTGGGCCTCAGCATCGAGGACGCGGCGGCCGGCATGTACCGCATCGCCTGCAACAACATGGCGCAGGGCGTGCGCGAAATCACCATCAAGCGCGGCTTCGATCCGCGTGAATTCCCGATGATCGTGGCGGGCGGCGCCGGACCCATACATTCCTGCCTGATCTGCAGCGAACTTGATATCCCCTTGCAGATCGTGCCGCGCGAATCCTCCATCCTCTGCGCCGTCGGCATGCTGATGGGCGATCTCAAGCATGACTTCGTCCGTACCTTCGTCTCGCCCCTGATGGGCGCCGACTGGGCCGAGCTCAACACCAAGATCGGCAACATGAAGCGCGAAGGCGACGCCATGCTGGAGGAAGAGGGCATCCCCGCCGAAGCCCGTGAATTCCACGTCAAGTTCGACTGCCGCTACACCAAGCAGTTCCACGAGGTTTCCTTCGTGGTCGATCCCGCGGCCCTCGAAGCCGGCGACGAGGACGCCATCGCCACCGCCTTCCACGCCGAGCACAACCGTCTCTATGGTTATTCGCTGGAGGATACGGAAGAGGACGTGGCGGTCGAAATCATCAACATCCGGGTCCAGGCCGTCGGCATTACCGAAAAACCGGTGATGTCGAGCGCCGACGCCGCCTCGGCGGATTCCTCGCACGCCGTGAAAGGCGAGCGCTCGGTCTACGTGCCGGAAACCAAGGAATTCGCCACGGTATCGGTTTTCGACGGCCACCAGCTGGAGCACGGCAACCGGCTGAGCGGCCCGGCGATGATCGAGGAAGTGACGACGGCGATTTTCGTCAGCGCCGACTATGACTGTGTCATCGACGGTTACGGTTCATTCGTCCTTTACCGCAAGGGACGCGAAGATTTGGTGGAAGAGACTTTGAAGGGAGCATCGGCATGAGCAAGGTAGATCCCATTCTGTTGTCCGTTTACGCCCGGACGTTCAAGTCCATCACGGACGAAATGAGCATCTCGGTCCAGAAGACTACGCGCTCGCCCATCCTGTGCGAAGCCAAGGACTTCGTAACCGGACTTTACGACGCCGAAGGCCGCATGCTGGAGCAGACCGAGAACCTGCCCATCCTGGCGTTCTCCCTGGCGCCGGTGTGCAAGTACATCCTGGAATACTTCGACGGCGACATAAACGAAGGCGACGTCATCTTTCACAACGACGTTTTCTCCATGGGCAACCAGAACAATGACGTGGCCGTCTACAAGCCGATCTTCTTCGACGGCGAACTGGTCGGCTGGTCCGCCGTCAAGGGCCATCAGGCCGATATCGGCGGCGCCGTTGCCGGCGGCTACAACCCGGACGCCAAGGAAGTCTGGGAAGAGGCCATCCGCATTCCGCCGGTCAAGGTGGTCGACCGCGGCGTCATGCGCCGCGACGTCTGGGACCTGATCTTCGCCAACATCCGATTTGAGATCGTGCAGCACGACATGCGGGCCCAGATGGGCGCCTGCACGGTGGGCGAGCGGCGCCTGGTGGAGCTGTTGGAGAAATACGGCGTCGAAAGCTACAACGACCATAAACTGGCCTTGTTCGAATCGACCCGCCTGATGATGGAAGCCGAAATCGGCAACATCCCCAACGGCAGCTATTCGGGCGAAGGCAAGGTCTACTTCGACGGCCACAACCAGGGCACCGAGTTCACCATCCGCGTCGATATCGAGGTCAAGGACAAGAGCATCTCCTTCGACTATTCGCGCACCGACGACCAGACCAACGGCTTCGTCAACGGCACCTACACCTCGAGCGCCTCGGCCACGGTCCTCACCCTGCTTCAGATGGTCAATCCCGACATGCCGCACAACGAGGGCATGGTGGAGCCGCTGGAGATCATCATCCCCGAAGGCACCATCCTCAACGCCTCCTATCCGAAAGCGACGACGTTCGGCAACCACCTCTGCCCGCCCAACGCCGACGCCATCATCCGGGCGCTGGCCCCGGCCGTGCCCGACCGCGTGACGGCGGGCTGGAACAACCTTTTGTGTTCTCTCACCACCGCCCAGGACGAGGAAAAAGGCGAGAAGTACGTCGACATTTTCTTCCTCGGCTTCAAGGGCGGCTCGGGCGGCATGAACGGCACCGACGGTTATGACCATATCGGCATGATCGACGCCTCGGGCGGCGTGCTCGACCAGGACTACGAGATGTTCGAACAACAAACGCCGCATGTCCTGCACAAGCACGAATACCTCGCCGATTCGGCGGGCGCGGGCCAGTGGCGCGGCGGTCTGGGCATCGAGACGATCTACACCTTCGGTTCCGACGACACCCAGTTCGTCACGTTCGGCGATGGTGATTTCGAACCGGCCTTCGGCCTCTTTGGCGGTCACGACGCCACGCTCAATTCGATCACGCTGAAGTACCCGGACGGCAGCGAGCTTGTGCCCAACAACAAGGCGCTGATCAAGGGCGTGCCGCGAGGCACGGTCTACCACCAGTTCGCCGGCGGCGGCGGCGGCTACGGCGAACCCGGCAAACGCGACCGCGAAAAACTGCGCGAGGAAATCCGCGACGGCATCATCACCGCCGAAGCGGCGCGCGAGACCTACGGTCTGGATACCTAAACGGTAAAGGCGTGGTTTGATGGATTACGACTTGAGCGAAGAACAAACCGTAGTGCGCGATACCTTCGCGCGCTTCGTCGACGAACGCATCGTGCCCAATGCCGAAGCGATCGACGTGGCGCACGCCTATCCGCGCGAATATGTCGGTGAGTTGGCGGAACTAGGCTTCGTCGGTATGCGCTATCCGGAAGAGGTCGGCGGTTCGAACGTCGATCTCGTGACCTTCTGCTTGGCCCTGGAGGAAGTCGCGCGCGGCTCCATGTCGGTCGGGGGCTGCATCGCCATGCAGTCGCTAATGGGCACCAAGTTCCTGCAGATGCTGGGCAACGACGACATCATCGAGCGGTTGTTCAAGCCGGCCCTGGCGCTTGAGAAGATCGGCGCCATCTGCATGACCGAACCCAACGCCGGCAGCGACCTCGGCGGCATCTCCACCACCGCGACGAAGGTCGATGGCGGCTACCGCATCAACGGCGCTAAGACCTGGGTAACGGCGGCGCCGGTGGCGGATTTCTTCACGGTCTTCGCCAAGGCGGGCGAGGAAAAGAAGCTGACGATCTTCCTGGTCGAAAAGGACTTCGACGGCGTCAACGTCGGCAAGCCCATCGACAAGATGGGCGTCTGGTCCCTGCCCACCTCCGAACTCGCCTTCGACGACTGTTTCGTTCCCGACAGCCACCGCCTCAGCGTCGAGGAGGGCGATGCCGAGGGACACCTGCGTAAGCTCCTGTCGGAAATCCGCATCATCACGGCGGCCATGGGCCTCGGCGTAGCGCGGGCGGCGATGGACGAAGCGACCCGCTACGCCGGCGAACGCCAGCAGTTCGGCAAGCCCATCAACCGCTTTCAGGCCATACAGTTGAAGCTGGCCGAGATGGCGACGGACCTCGAGGCGGCGCGGCATCTCACCTATTACGCCGCCTGGTTGCTCGATGCGGGAAAGCCCCATCGGCGCGAGGCCAGCATGGCCAAGCTGTTCGCCACCGAGGCAGCCGCCGAGATCTGCGAAAAAGCCGCGCGTATTTTCGCCTCCTACGGCTTTGCGATGGAATATCCCATCCAACGTTTCCTGCGCGACGTGCGCTTCACCCTGATCGGCGGCGGCACGAGCGACATTCTCAAACTCATAATCGCCAAGGAGTTATCGGTATGAGCGGTGATGCAGGCGGCGGACGGCCGCTGAAGGTAATTATCGGCAAGCCCGGCCTGGACGGGCACGACGTCGGTGCCAAAGTTGTGAGCCGGGCGTTGATGGATGCCGGTTTTGAAGTGATTTATACTGGCTTGCGTAAATCGCCCAGCGAGATCGCCCAGTTGGCGCTCGACGAGGGGGCCGACGTTATCGGTCTCTCCAGCCTGGCCGGTTCACATGTTCCGTTTTGCAAAAAGCTTAAGGGCCTCTTGGACCAGTACGGCTTGGGCGAAAAACTCTGGATCATCGGCGGCTGCATTCCCGATCAGGACCATGCGGCGCTGAAGGACATCGGCCTCGACGGCGTCTTCGCCGGGGGCACCAAGCTTGATGAAATCGTCGACTTCATCAACGCCAACGCGGAAAAATTGAGGGAAGCATCATGAGCGAAGCAGCGACCGCAGACGACGGCCGGGTGTTCAACGAATCGGGTATCGAGGTCAAAACGGTGTACACCGCGAAGGACGTCGAGGAATCGGGTGGCTTCGAGTTTATCGGCGAGCCCGGGGCCTATCCCTTCACGCGCGGCATTCACCGCGAGATGTACCGCAAGCGCCGCTGGACGATGCGCCAGTACGCCGGCTTCGGCAATCCCATCGAAACCAACAAGCGCTTCAAGTACCTGATCGAGAACGGCCAGACCGGCCTCAATGTCGCTTTTGATCTGGCGACCCAGACCGGCCTCGACAGCGACCACGTGATGGCGGAGGGCGAGGTCGGCCGCGTCGGCATGGCGGTCGACAGCTTGCGCGATTTCGAAATCGCCTTCGACGGCATCGACCTGGAAAGGATCACGGTGTCGCTGACGATCAACGGTTCCGCCGCCATCCTCATCGCCATGTACCTGGCGATGGCCGAAAAGCGCGGCTACGACATCAAGAAGCTGCGCGGCACGGCCCAGAACGACATCCTCAAGGAGTTCATCGGCCGCGGCACCTGGGTTTTCCCGGTGGAACCGTCGGTCAAGCTGGTGGGCGACACCATCGAGTACTGTGCCGAGCATGCGCCGAAATACAGCCCCGTCAGCGTCTGCGGCTATCACATCCGCGAGTCGGGCTGCAACCCGGCGGAAGAGATCGCCTACGCCTTCTGCATTGCCAAGGCTTACGCCGACGAAGTCATCAAGCGCGGCCTCAAGGTTGACGAGTTTGCCAACCGGCTGAGCTACAACCTGAACATATTCGGCAACATCTTCGAGCAGGTCGCCAAGTTCCGCGCCGGCCGTTCGCTCTGGGCCAAGATCATCAAAGAGGATTATCAGGCCGAGGATCCCAAATCGATGTGGCTGCGCATGATCGCCGGCGGCGGCGGCGGTGGGCTCACCTTCGAACAGGCCGAGGTCAACATCATGCGCGGCGCCTACTATGCGCTGATCAGTGCGCTTTCGGGCGCCCAGACCATGGCGCTCTGTTCCTATGACGAGGCCTACACCATCCCCACAGAATATTCCGCCCGCGTCAGCCTGCGCACCATGCAGCTGCTGCAGGAGGAAATGGGGCTTTGCGAAACGGTCGATCCGCTGGCCGGATCCTACTACGTCGAAACCATGACCAACCAGATGCGCAAGCGCATGGAGGAAATCATGGACGAGGTCGACGCTGAGGGCGGTATCGTCGAGATGGTCAAGGACGGCCGTATCCAGGCCAAGGTCTCCAAACAGGCCTACGACATGACCCGCAACATCGAAAGCGGTGACTTCCCCAAGGTCGGCGTCAACTGCTACCGCGTCGACAAGGAGGAAGAGCACGAGGTCGAATTCCACGACTACAAGGACGCCGACGCCGAAATCCAGGTCAAGAGCCTGACCAAGGTCAAGGCCGAGCGGGACGACGCCGAGGTTACGAAGTGTCTGGCGCAAATCAGCGACGATGCCCGCGCCGACAAGAACGTCATGCCGGCCATTATGGCAGCCGTTAAGGCCTATGCCACGGTCGGCGAAATGAACGATGCCCTGGTCGAAGTTTACGGCCGCTACGAAGAACCCATCCGGTTCTAGGAATTGGAACGAATTGGATCATGATTGAGTACCAAAACTATCTAGCCCCCAAAACGGTGGCCGAAGCCGCAGAGGCGCTGGCCGCGGGCGGCGTGACCGTCCTGGCGGGCGGCACCGACCTGAAACTGCAATCGGAAGCGAACGGCGCGACCACCGGCGATACGCTGATGAACATCCGCCGCGTTGACGGCCTGCGAGGTATACGGACCGTTGGTGGGGGTCGTGAGGGTGAAGCTGGGCCCCGCACCAGAAATGGTCACCTCGAGGGTATGACAGGTGGCATCAGAGTCAGACCAAAACGAATTGAGATCGGCGCGCTGGCGACCGTGACGGACATGCTGACCAACGGCGTCGTGGCCGACGCGGCTCCCATCCTGGCCGAAACGGCGGACCGCTTCGCCAGCAACCAGATCCGCAACATGGCGACCATCGGCGGCAACATCTGCAATGCCTCCCCTGCGGGCGACATGATCATTCCGCTCTTGTTGCTGGAAGCCGACGTCGAACTAGCCTCCTGGGCTGACGGCAAATTGGCAACCCGCACGGTGGCACTGTCGGAGTTCTTCACCGGTCCCGGACAGACCGTCATGCAGGACAACGAGCTTCTGACCACGATCTCCTTCGACAAACCGGCGGATGCTTTCGTCGGCGGCTTCGGCAAGACCGGTCCCCGCCCGGCGCTTGAGATTTCCATGGTTGCCGTCGGCGTGGCAGGCGTGCGCGAAAACGGTCACCTGAAGGATGCCCGCGTGGCCTATGGCGCTGTGGCGCCGACGCCGATCCGGGCGCCCAAGACCGAGGCCGCCCTGGAGGGTCAGCCCTTGAATGCCGACACCATCGCCGCGGCGCTCGATGCCGCCGACGGCGAAGTTTCCCCCATTTCAGATGTGCGCGCGTCCGACTGGTACCGCCGCCATCTCGTCCGCGTTATGACAGAAGAGGTACTGAACGATGTCGCAAATGGTTGAGATCGCCTTCACCATCAACGGCGAGGCGCGTGAAATTTCCGTTCCCGCCGGCATGAGCACGCTCACCATGCTGCGCGAGGAGCTTGATCTCACCGGGGCGAAACTGGCCTGCGGCGAGGGTGAGTGTGGCGCCTGCACGGTGCTGGTCGACGGCGTATCGGTTAATTCCTGCCTGATGTACGCCGCCGATCTCGACGGCCGCAACGTCGTAACGATCGAAGGCCTGCAGACCGAGGACGGTATGGACCCGGTACAACAGGCGTTCGTCGATAACGGCGCCATCCAGTGCGGCTACTGCACGCCCGGTATGATTATGCAAACCAAACACCTGCTCGCCGGTAACGCCAAGCCCAGCAAGGACGATGTCCGCCGCGGCTTGGAAGGCAACGTTTGCCGCTGCACCGGCTACAGCAAAATTTTCGACGCCGTCGACCAGGCCGCAGGCCAGGGTTGAAGGGGAGGGACACATGGCTGAAACGATTGAAAAAAGCACCCTGATCGGTAAGCGCATCACCAAGCCCGATGCGCCGGACAAAGCGGTGGGCAAGACGCGCTACATCAACGACATGGTGCTGCCGCGCATGCTGGTGGCCAAGATCAAGCGCACCGACCGGCCGCACGCCAAGATCCTCAAGATCGATACCTCCAAGGCCAAGGCCGTCCCAGGCGTCAAAGCCGTAGTGACAGCTGCGGATACGCCGATGCTGGGCATCGGCGTCAACAAGGACAACCCGCCGCTCAAGGGCGAAAAGGTGGCCTGCATCCGCGACGAGGTCGCGGCCGTGGCGGGCGAAACCGAAGCCGCCGTGGACGCGGCGCTCAAGCTGATCGAGGTCGAGTACGAAGACCTGCCCGCCGTGTTCGATCCGGAAGAGGCTTTGGCCGAAGGCGCACCGCTGATCCACGAAGACAAGCCCGGCAACATCGGTCTCAACTACCAGACCACCCACGGCGACATCGAAGCGGCGGAAGCCGAAAGCGATTTTGTGCTCGACGAAGTCTACAACGTCCACTACGTGACGCACTGCTGCATGGGTCCGGGCTGTGTGTTGGCCGACTTCGGCACCGACGGCAAGCTGACGATCCACACCCAGACGCAGTACCCCTACAACTACAAGATGGACATCGCCCCCGCCTTGGGCCTCCATCCCGGCGACATCCGGGTGATGCAGCCGCCGGTGGGCGGTGCTTTCGGCTCCAAGCTCGACGTCTATCCGTTCGAGCCCATCGCCGTCTATCTCGCCAAGAAGACCCGCAGGCCGGTCAAGCTCACCTTCAGCCGGGAGGAGGAGTTCATCTCCTCGCCGACCCGCCAGCCCGCCAAGTTCTACATCCGGGCCGGGGTCAAGAAAGACGGCACGCTGACCTTCCGCGACGTCAACGCCATCCTCAACAACGGCGGCTATACCTCGTGGGGCGCGACGACGCCGTACGTCATGATGCGCACGTTCACCGGCCACTTCCGCGTGCCCAACGTCAACTTCAAGTCCATGGCGGCCTACACCAACAACCCCTACGCCGGTTCCTTCCGGGGCTACGGCAACGTGCAGGCGACGTACGTAACGGCCACCCTGATGGACAAGATGGCCGAACTGGTCGGCATGAACCCCATTGAGTTCCGCCTCAAGAACGCCCAGGAAGACGGCGAAGTGACGCCGCAGGGCAGTACGCTGGCCCAGTGCAATCTGGGTGAGTGCATCGAGGTCGCCGCCGAGAAGACCGACTTCCTGGCAAAGCACGCGGCCTACGCCGAAGAACGTGACCAATCGGGCTGCTACAAGAAAGGCATCGGCATCGCCACCTCGTTCCACAACGCGGGCGGCGCCAAGATCCACCGCTCGGACGGTTGCGGCACCATCATCATGCTGGACGATTATGCCCGCTGCACCGTGATTACCGGTGCGTCGGAAATCGGCCAGGGCATCGACGCCGTGCTCAGCCAGATCGTGGCCGAGGAGCTGGGCATTCCAACCACCAACATCACCATCGTCAACAACGATTCGGCGACCGGTCCCTGGGATGTCGGCGTGCACGCCAGCCGCACCACCTTCATCGCCGGCAACTCGGCCAAGCGGGCCGCCCGCAAGGCGCGTGACCGGATTCTCGAGGTGGCCTCCAAATCCGCCAACGTGAAGCCCGAGGAAATGGACATGCGCGGCGGTCACATCGTTCAGGCCAACAATGGCGTGTCGATCATCAAGACCGATAGCCTGCTGCGCAAGATGCACTTCGCCGGCGAGGATGCGGAACTGATCATCACGACGGATTATTACGAGCCGCCGTCGGAGCACGAGGGCGACAACCACGTCGGCGATATGTCGGCGGCCTATGCCCACGGCGCCTACGTTGCCGAAGTCGAAGTCGACACCTACACCGGCAACGTCAATCTCACCAAGATGACGGTGGCCCAGGACGTCGGACGCGTGATCAACGAATTGGGCATCGAAGGCCAGATCGAAGGCGGCATCGCCTTCGGCATCGGTTACGGCCTCAGCGAGGATCTGATCATCGAGGACGGCATCGTCAAGAACCCGTCGTTCCGGGACTACAAGCTGGTCACGGCGCCTGAGATGCCCGAAGTCGAGTGCCACTTCATCGAAAACGCCGAACCCGAAGGCCCGTACGGCGCCAAGGGTATTTCGGAGTTGCCGACGATTATTCCGGCCCCGGCCATCGCCAATGCGGTCTACAACGCCATCGGCGTACGCTTCAACAACCCGCCGATCACGCCCGAGAAGGTCGTGAAGGCCCTGATGGAGAAGAACCAGGCCAAGGAAGCCGCGGAATGAAGCAACGCACGGTCCTTTCTCTCGAACAGGCCTTGTCCCTGCCTTACGCCACGCTGCGCTTTGCGCAGTTGGGCTGGCGGGTGATCCGCATCGAGGCGACGCCGACCGGCAAGGGACTGCCGGGCGACCCCAACCGCTATATCGGCAAGAACGTGGTGGATGACGACCGGCACAGCTATTACATCGCGCCCAACGTCGGCAAGGAAGCCATCACGCTGAACCTCAAGGACCCGGAAGGCCAGGCGGTGCTGCACCGCCTGATCAAAGACCTCGATGTCGACGTCTTCTGTTGCAACACGGTGCCCTCGCGTTACGAACAGCTGGGCATTGATTACGAGACCTTGAGCGGCCTCAAACCCGACCTGATCTGGGCCGGTATCTCGGCCATGGGCCCCGATTACCCAAAGGTGCCGGGCTACGATCCGGCCATCCAGGCGAAGGCGGGCTACATGGAATTGACGGGCCAGACGGACGGCCCGCCGACCCTGGCCGGCATTCCGCTGGTCGACCTCAAGGCCGGTGATGAGGTTTACGCCGGCGTCATGCTGGCGCTGGCCGAACGTGCCGAAACGGGCGAGGGAAAGCGCATCGACGTTTCCATGATGCAGGCGGCCTCGTCGTGGCTGATCACGACCATGTCCCTGATCGATTTCGATTGCGACTACGACGAAATCAGCCGCAGTGGCAACGAGCACCGCAAGTTCATTCCGACCAACGCCTACAGCACGTCGGACGGCTTCATCTACATCGCCATGGGCAGCGACGTGCAGTGGCGGCGGCTGACGGAAAACCCCAAATTCGCGCCGCTGGCGACGGAGGAGAGGGCGACCAACAACGGACGCCTGGCGGGACGCAAGCAACTCTACGTCGATTTCGGCGAGATCCTGGCGCAGTACACCACCGAGGAAATCGCCGCCGACCTGGTCGCCGCGACCATTCCCCATGCCCAGATCAACACCATTCCCCAGGTCATGGAGGAGGACGCCGTCGCCCGCAAGGTGACGACGACGACCCTGCCCGACGGCAAGAAGATCCGCATGCAGCCCATGGCCGTCGATCTGCCCGGCGCCAGCCGCGAGATGTCGTTCCCGCCAAAGTACGGCGAACACACCGCCAAGGTGCTGGCGGAGGCCGGATATTCGGGTGATCAGCTGGAGGCCTTGAAAGAGGCCGGCGTCGTTACTGTCTAATTTGTAGTATGGCTGTGACTCCCTTGTATTTAACGGGGTCACCCCCACCCAACCATCCCCCCTCAAGGGGGAGGGCTTTTCAGGTTTGGGCGAAGTTCCCAAGTGAGTTCCCTCCCCCCAGCGCGGGGGAGGGACAGGGTGGGGGGGCGAATTGAATACCCAACTCCCGAAGGTTCACGAAACCGTCGTGCACATGCTGGCCGACGCAGGGTTGCGCGCGCCGGATGCCATCGCGGTTCAGTGCGAAGGGCGCAGCCTTACCTACCGGGAGTATATCCGCTGCGTCGGCAGTTTTGCCGCCGAACTGCGCGAACTGGGCGCCCGGGGCGAACGCATCGCCCTGATCTGCGGCAATTCGCTGGAGATGGCCGTTGCGATCTATGCCGTCCAGGCCGCCGGGGCCCAGGCCGTACCGATCAATCCGCTCTACACCGAACGTGAACTTAGTCACCTGTTTGAGGATTCGTCGCCCGTCGTGCTGATTCACGATGAAGCGGTCAAAGAAATCGTCGCGCCGCTGGCCGAACGCTACGGCATTGGCCATACGATTTCTCTTGGCGGCGAGCATGGCCGCGTACTGGATATCTGGAAGGACGACGCGGCTGCGGTCTTGCCCGAGCCCCTGCCGGCGGCGGATGATCTCGCCAGCCTGCAGTACACCGGCGGCACCACGGGCCTGCCCAAAGGCGTCGACCTGACGCACCGGCAGATCTCGGTCAACGTTTCGCAGCGCGAGGCGAACATGCCGACGCGCGCCGACGACGAGGTCGTGCTCAACGTCATGCCGCTGTTTCACGTTTTTGCCCTGACCTTCTTTTATCTGGCGGTCTACTGCCGGGGCCGTTTCGTGATACTGCCGAGCTATCGGCCGGATACGCTTCTGGCGGCCCTGCAAGCCGAAGGGGTCACCCGTCTGCCGGCCGGTCCCACGGTCTACAACGGTCTCCTGGCCTACGAGGGTTTCGCCGATACGGACTTCTCTGCCCTTCGTTCATGCTACTCCGGCTCCGCGCCGCTGCCGGAGGAAACGCTGGCGCGCTGGCAGGAGATTACCGGCACGCCGGTCTATGAAGGCTACGGTATGTCCGAGGCCGGACCGGTCGTCACCTTCACCACCGAGGAGGCGGGAATCGTCCCGGGCTCGGTGGGCACGGTGCTGCCGCAAACCGAGGTGGAGATCGTCGATGCCAACGACGGCACAAAGGTGTTGGGCGTCGGCGAGCAGGGTGAAATCCGCGTGCGCGGTCCGCAGATCATGTCAGGCTACCGCAACCGCCCGGACGAAACCGCCAAGGCGCTGCGCGGCGGCTGGCTCTATACCGGCGATATCGGTGAACTGGACGCCGAGGGCCGGCTTTACATCCGCGACCGCAAGAAGGACATGGCCATCGTCGGCGGCTACAACGTCTATCCCCGCGAAATCGACGAGGTGCTTTATGCCCACGACGCCGTTTTCGAGGCGGCGGCTGTCGGCGTGCCGGACGACTATCGGGGCGAGGTGATCGCCGCCTTTGTTGTCGCAAAGGAAGATGCGGCTGCCGACCGCGAGGCGCTCTTGGAGCACTGCCGCGCCAACCTCGCCAAATACAAGGTTCCCGCCCGCCTGGAACTGGTCAGTCAGTTGCCCAAGACCACGGTGGGAAAAATCGATAAACTCGCACTCAGAAAACTGGCGGACGATCTGCAAACCGCCGAATAGTTCAAGGATCCCAGACCATGTCACATTCAGCCCAAGTCCCCTACGGCGCCTATTGGAGCACCCCGTTCGCCAAATGGCAGGGGGCGCTTTCCCACCTCCACAGCATGGAATTCGCCGCCTACGTCGCTAAGAACGAGCTGGCCAAGCGCGATATATCTCCGGAAACCTTCGATTACAGCGTCATGGGGATCACGGTGCCGCAGAAGTTTTCCTTTTACGGCGCGCCGTGGCTGATGGGCATGATCGGCGCGATGGACGTCAGCGGCCCCAGCATCTCGCAGGCCTGCGCCACCGGTGTGCGCTGTCTGCAGAACGCCGTTCAGGAGGTCGACACCGAAATGGCCTCGACGGCGCTGGTTGCCACGCTGGACCGCGTTTCCAACGGCCCGCACATTTATTATCCCGATCCCAAGGGGCCGGGCGGCCGGGGCAAGCATGAGGACTGGACGCTCGACAACATGGGCAGCGATCCCCTGGGCCGGCACTCCATGCTGAAAACCGGCGAGAACGTCGCCGCCCGCCACCAGATCACCACCGAAGCCCAGCACGAGGTCGTGCTGCGCCGCCAGGAACAGTACAAGGACGCACTGGCCGACGATTCGGCCTTCCTCAAACGCTTCATGACCTTGCCCTTCGAGGTGCCGTCGGCCAATTACAAGAAGACCGTCGCCACCATGGACGGCGATGAGGGCACCTACGAATCGACGCCCGAACAATTGGCGAAGCTCAAACCAGTGATGGAGGACGGCACGGTCACCTTCGGCGGCCAGACCCATCCGGCCGACGGCAACGCCTGCATGGTCGTCACCTCGCCGGAAAAGGCCAAGGAGATGAGCGCCGATCCCGGCATCGTCATCAAGCTCAAAGGCTTCGGCCTGGCCCGCGCTGAATTGGCCTACATGCCCGAGGCGCCTGTACCGGCCGCCCGCCAGGCGATGGAAAGAGCCGGCGTCGCCATCGACGACATTGACGCGGTGAAAACCCACAACCCGTTCGCCGTCAACGATCTCTACTTTGCCAAGGAAACCGGCTTCGACGTCAAGAAAATGAACAACTACGGCTGCACCTTGGTGTGGGGCCATCCCCAGGCGCCCATGGGCGTGCGCGGCATCATCGAATTGATTGAGGAACTGACCATCCGCGGCGGTGGTACCGGCCTCTTCACCGGCTGTGCCGCCGGTGACACCGCCATGGCCGTGGTGGTCGAAGTCGGCGACGCCTAAACGTTAGGCCGGGGGGCGTGTTAATGTCGGGGCCATGAGCGATTTCGCCGACGCCTTCTCGACTGCATTCGCCCTGATCGTCGGCGTCGATCCCGCATTGGCGGAGATCGTCGCGCTGTCCCTGCGCGTGAGCCTGATCGCCGTCGCCATCGCTGCCTTGATCGGCCTGCCCGCCGGGGCGGCGTTGGCGATCTTCCGCTTTCCCGGACGGCGTGTCGTGGTGGTTGCCATCAGCGCCCTAATGGGATTGCCGCCCGTCGTGGTCGGCCTGGCGGTCTATCTCATCCTGTCGCGGGCCGGTCCGCTCGGCGTGCTCGATCTGTTGTTCACGCCGACCGCCATGATCATCGCCCAAACGGTGTTGATCACGCCAATTATTGCCGCCCTGACGCGCCAGACCGTCGCCACCTTGTGGGAGGAATACGCCGAGCAACTCCGCTCGCTGGGCGCCGGGCCCTGGCGGTCGGTGCCGACGCTGCTGTGGGATGGCCGGCACGCCTTGTCCACGGTGTTATTGGCCGGCTTCGGGCGGGCTTCCGCCGAGGTCGGCGCGGTGATGATCGTCGGCGGCAACATCAATCACGCCACCCGCGTCATGACGACGGCGATCGCGTTGGAAACCTCGAAGGGCGATCTCGCCATGGCGCTGGGTTTGGGCATCGTCCTGATCCTGCTATCGCTGACGGTTAACGCCGCCGTCCATATCATCAACGACGCGACCATAAGGCGGTACGGATGAGCGCGCCGGCAGCCGAATCCATCCTGCCGCTGGCGCTCGAGGGCGTGACCTTCGAAGCCGCCCGCCGCGATCTGATAAAAGACATGACGGTGCGCCTGGAGGCCGGCAAACGGTCTGTCATCGTCGGCCCCAACGGAGCGGGAAAAAGCCTCCTGTTGCGTCTGTGCCACGGTTTGCTGACGCCCAGCCGGGGACGGGTGAGATGGCTTGGCCCGGGTGCTGCCAACGGCGGATCCGAGGCGGCGCAGCGCCGTCAGGCCATGGTTTTTCAACGCCCCGTCATGTTGCGTCGCTCGGTATCCGCCAATGTCGACTACGGGCTCAAACTGCGCAACGTCCCTAAGGCGGAACGCGCCGCTCAGATCGAAGAGGTCCTGGAGCGGACGGGACTGCGCAGCCGCGCCGACGCCTCGGCCCGGCTGCTTTCCTTCGGTGAACAACAGCGCCTCGCGGTGGCACGGGCCTGGGCCCTGAAGCCCCAGATCCTCTTTCTCGACGAACCGACCGCCAGTCTGGATCCTGCCGCCACCCACGATTTCGAGGCGGTGGTCGAGGCCATCCACCAGGCCGGTACCAAAATCGTCATGACGACCCATGATCTCGGCCAGGCGCAGCGCCTGGCGGACGAGGTCTTGTTCCTTTTCCGCGGCCGCCTGCTGGAGCACGCACCGGCCGAACGGTTTTTTGCCGGTCCGGAAAACGATCTGGCCCAGGCCTTTCTGCGCGGTGAACTGCTGTGGTGGAAACGGGGAACGGGACCGAAAGGCACCGTCGGCCAATCCGATTAGATAACAACGTCAGTTTTCGGAACAATTGTCCTGAAACCCGTGTGCCGCGGGACCAAACACAAAAAATGGCTGTTTGCAATAACCCAAAAAATGTTATGGTCTTTCGAATTGGTGGTCCCCCCAACAATTTCACATGCAATCGACCATCGCCACCAGGGAGGTATTAAATGAGTAAGTTACGGAGTATCGCGATCGTGGGTGCGGTCGCGATGGCAGCGACCGCGGCAACCGTCGCAAAAGCCGACACGACAATTCGCATCGCCAGCTGGGCGCCGCCGAAACACGGCATCAACAACATCGTCTGGCCGACATGGGGCAAGTGCATCAGCGCCGCCACAGGCGGCAGCGTGAAAACCAAGATCGAATACGGTCTGGCGCCCCCGCCGGCCATGAACGATCTGGTGCGGGACGGTGTGGCAGACGCCAGCTGGATTTTCCACGGTTACAATCCGGGCCGCTATGTCCTGACGAAGGTCGTCGAACTGCCGGGTCTCGGCACGTCGGCCGAGGCCGCTTCGGTGGCCTACTGGCGGGTTCACGAGAAATTTCTCGCGGCCAAGAACGAGCACAAAGGCGTCCGTCTGGTCGGCCTGACCTCGCACGGCCCGGGCATCATGCACACCAAGAAGGAGATCAAGACGCTCGACGACTTCAAGGGCATGAAAATCCGCCTCGGCGGCGGCGTTTCGGACGCGGTCGGCAAGGCGCTCGGCATCGTCGGCGTTCGCGTGCCGGCACCGAAGGTCTACGAGACGGTTTCCAGCGGCGTGGCCGACGGCGTCTTCATGCCGATGGAAACGAAAAAGAGCTTCCGCCTGAAGGAAGTTGCGCCGCACTCGATCATCATGCCGGGCGGTGTCTACTACGGCAGCTTCGCCTTCGTCATGAACCCCGACAAGTACGCTGGCCTTTCCGCAGCCGAGCAAAAAGCGGTCGACGGCTGTTCGGGTGAAGTCATTTCGAAGGTCGCCGGTAAGATGTGGGACGACGTCGACACGGCCGGTCTGGCGGACGCCAAGGCGTTCGGCAACAAGATCCGCACTGCCGACGACGCCATGAAAGCCGACTTCTACAAACGCGTCGCTCACATCGAGACCGATTGGCTCAGCGCCGCGAATAAAATCGGCATCGACGCCAAAGCGGCGCTCGGTGAACTGCGTTCTCTCGCACGCGGCTACTGATCGCCAGCCGTATACGAGTAGAATTGAGTAAACGCATATGACTCAAATGAGCGGCGGTGCCGGCCAGCTACGATCCGTCGACTGGATCAGCCGGATCCTCGAAGGCGCCGCCGCTCTTTCTCTTTTCAGTCTCATGGCGATGACGTGCATCGACGTCGTGGGGCGTTATTTTTTCAATTCACCGCTGGACGGAGCCACGGAAATTACCCGCCTGATGATGGCAGTGGTGGTCTTTTCCGTGTTGCCGGTCGCCAGTTGGCGCGAGGAACACATCAGCGTCGATCTCTTGAGCAACGTGTTTCCCAAAGGGCTGGTCAACAGCCGCCAGGCCATTCTCAGCCTGATCGCCGCCGCCGCGCTGGGCGGTATCGCCTACCGCGTCTGGATTCTCGCGGCGCGCGCCAGGGAATACGGCGACACCACGGAATTCCTCGGCATTCCCACCTATCCCATCATTTATTTCATCAGCGCCCTGAGCGCCGTGACCATGCTGGCGTTGGCCCTCAATGCCCTGCGCTATCTCCGCGGTCAGGGCCCGATGTCACCACCCTCCCCTTAATAAAGCCAAGTTCCCGCCATGACTGTTGCACTTATCGGCTTCGCGGTCCTTCTGGTCCTCGTTTTTCTGCAGATGCCCATTGCCTTTTCTATGGGTATCGTGGGCTTCGTCGGCTTCGCTTACCTCGGCGACTGGAACTGGGTGGCGGCGCTTTCGATGTCGGGCCAGCGGGTCATTTCGACGGCGCAGAATTATGGCCTGTCGGTAGTGCCGCTGTTTATTCTGATGGGCAATCTGGTCAACCGGGCGGGGCTTTCTAACGAGCTTTACGCCGCCTCCAACGCTTTTCTCGGCCACCGCAAAGGCGGGTTGTCGATGGCCACCATCGTGGCCTGCGGCGGCTTCTCGGCGATCTGCGGCTCCAGTCTCGCGACGGCGGCGACGATGTCCAAGGTCGCCATGCCGTCGATGCGGAAGTTCGGTTATTCCGACAGTCTGGCGGCGGCCTCCATCGCCGCCGGCGGCACGCTGGGCATCCTTATCCCGCCCAGTGTGATCCTGGTGATCTACGGGCTGATGACGGAAACCTCGATCCGCGAATTGTTTGCCGCCGGCTTCATTCCGGGCCTGGTCGGCGTGCTGTTCTACCTCGGCGCCGTGCGCTTCGTCGTTTGGCGTAACCCGGCCGCCGGACCGCAGGGCGAGCGCACCGCCTGGCCCGAACGCCTGATCGCTCTGCGCGGCGTCTGGGGTACGCTGGGCCTGTTCGTTCTGGTCATGGGCGGCATTTACGGCGGCGTCTTCACGCCGACCGAGGCCGCCGGCATCGGCGCGGGCGGGGCATTGGTGATCGCGCTGAGCCGCCGCGCCCTGTCGTGGCGGGGCCTGTTCGACGTCCTGGCCGAATCGGCCCGCACCACGGCACTCTTGTTTACCGTGCTGATTGGCGCCCTGATCTTTTCGAGCTTCGTCAACCGCGCCGGCCTGCCGCAGGGCCTGCGCGATATCATCGTCGGCTTCGACGTGGCGCCCATGATCGTCATCCTGATGATCCTGGTGATGTACATCATTTTGGGTTGCGTCTTCGAAAGCTTGTCGATGCTGCTGCTGACCATCCCGGTCTTCTTCCCGCTGGTCGAATCGATGGGCCTTCACCCGGTCTGGTTCGGCATCGTCGTCGTCGTGGTGACCGAAATCAGCCTGATCACGCCGCCCGTCGGCTTGAACGTATTCGTGTTATCCGGCGTCCTCAGGGACGTCAGCACGACAACCGTGTTCCGGGGCGTAACGCCGTTCTGGTGCGCCGACATCCTGCGCCTGGCGCTGCTGGTGTTTATCCCCTGGATATCCTTGGTGCTGCCGAACCTGCTCTATCACTAAGTCTATTCGGCGAAAAATCCTCAAGTACGTCGTAGACGGCCTACTCCAGCGCTTCCAAAATTCCCTTCAGGTACGCGGCGCTCACCGCCGCCGTGGTCGGACCATCGGGCTCGTAGACAAACGGCTCGGCGGCGATCCAGCCTTGGTAGCCATTGCGTTTCAAGGCGCCCAGGATGGGGGCGAATTTTTCATCGCCCTGGCCCGGTCCCCTGTGGTTCGGATCGTTGACCTGGATGTGCGCGATTTTTCCGCCCGGCAGCCATTCGTCTATTAGGTCCGCCGTCGGCTTGTCTTCACCCTTTCCGGCGGCGCAGCAATCGATCATCGTCTTGAGATTGGGGTGATTGATCGTCTCCACGATGTCGGTAGCCTCGGCCACCGTATTGATGAAGTTCGTTTCAGCCTTCGCCAGGGGTTCGATGCAATAGATGACGCCGGCCTCTTCGGCCGCTTCAGCGGCGGCGGCAAAGGCTTCGATGGCGCGGGCGGCGGCGGCATCGGCGGCTTCGGCATCGTCCGGTAATTGACGTTGCACGGGCGAACCGTGCACCAGGTAAGATCCGCCCAACGCCGCGCACAAACGCACAGAGGTGGTCATCACTTCCAGCGTATCGCGCCAAACCGCCGGATCCGGGGAGGTGATCGAGAGACCTTGCGGCGCAACCAGCAGCCAATGCAGGCCGGACACCTCGAGGCCGGCGGCTTCGACGGCGGTTCGAATTTCCCCTATTCGGCCCTGGTCGAGGTCGCGTGGATCGTCGCACAGCGTGAAGGGCGCGATTTCCAAACCGGCATAGCCGAAACCGGCGGCCATCTCGCACTGAGCGGCAAAAGGCAGTTCCCGGATGACTTCGTTGCAGAGCGACAATTTCATAAATATCAATCTCCTCGGGCGCCACGAAATATTATGCCGGGCCAGAGGCCCTCACAAGGGTGTGCGCCTTGATTGACTTGCGCCCGACCGCCACTCCGCGTTAGGTAGTAACTCTATTCCGAAACGACATCACCCAGACCGAGGAAGCAGCTTATGTCCGTGCGCAACGGCCGTGAATTTTTGAGTATCCCGGGACCCACCACGGTGCCCGACGAAGTCCTTTCCGCCATGCACCGCCCGGCGGTCGAGATCTATACCGGCGGGTTGCTGGATACGACGCATAGCTGCCTGGCCGATCTCGGCCGCATCATGGGCACGGAAGGGCTTTCCTACATATATGCCGCCAACGGCCACGGCGCCTGGGAAGCCGCCGTCTCCAACGTGCTGTCACGGGGCGACAAGGTTCTTGTACTGGAAAGCGGTCGCTTCGCACTTGGCTGGGGCGAAATGGCCGACGTCAGGGGGGTCGAGATCGAAGTCCTCAACGCCCCGGAGCGCCGGGCTGTTGATCCCGCCGCCGTGGAGGAACGGCTGCGCCGGGACACGGCGGGCGAGATAAAGGCCGTCCTCGTCGTGCAGGTCGATACCGCTTCCGCCGTGGTCAACGACATCCCGGCCATCCGCAAGGCCATCGATGCCGCCGGGCATGGCGCCCTTTTCATGGTCGACACCATTGCCTCGCTGGGCACGATGCCCTTCGAGATGGACGAGTGGGGCGTCGACGTCGCGGTATCGGCGGGCCAGAAGGGTTTGATGACGCCGCCGGGCCTCAGCTTCGTCGCCGCCAACGACAAAGCCAAGGCGGCCCACCAAACGGCCGACATGCGGACGCATTACTGGGACTGGACCGCGCGCGAGGGTGACGTCCATTATCAGAAATACTGCGGCACGCCCCCGGAACACCTGTTGTTCGGCCTGCGCAAGGCGATGGACATGCTGCTCGAGGAAGGCCTTGAACACATCTTCGAGCGTCACCGTATCCTCGCCGGCGCGGTGCGCGAAGCCGTCGGCGTCTGGTCGCAGAACGGCGAATTGGAATTCAACATCACCGAACCCGCCGAACGGGCCAACTCCGTCACGACGATCAGGCTGGCCGAGGGCAACCGCCCCGAGCCGCTGCTGCGCTATTGCGACGAGAAGTGCGGTGTGGTGCTGGGGGTCGGCATCGGCGACCTCAGCGACAATACCTTCCGTATTGCCCACATGGGGCACGTCAACGCACCGATGATCATGGGCACCCTCAGTATCGTCGAAGTCGGCCTCAATGCCGTCGGCATCGCCCACAGTCCGGGCGGCGCCCAGGCCGCCATCGACTGGATCGGCGAGAACGTCGGCGCCGACTGAACGGCCCGCGGGGAGGCAATGTCGGATCGGATAACGGCACAGCGAGACAACGACCGCGTCATCGTCGTCGGCGCCGGGCCGGTCGGCCTGATGGCGGCGCAGCGGTTGCTGGGCGCCGGTATCGAAACCGTGGTACTGGAAGCGGCGCCGAAGCTGACGCGGGATTTACGGGCGACAACCTTTCACCCGCCGACCCTCGATATGCTGGCGGAGGACGGTCTGGCCGGTCCGCTGATCGAAGCCGGACTGGTCTGCCGGGAATGGCAGATCCGCATGCATCCCTCGGGGGAGGCGGTGATCTTCGATATGGACGCGATCGCCGGGGACACCGATCATCCCTACCGCCTGCAAGCCGAGCAATTCAATCTGACGGGCCTGCTGGCGGATCGCCTGAGCGCCCTGGGCGGCACCTTGCACTTCTCCGCCAAGGCCGTGGCGCTGGTTCAGGACGACGGCCACGTCACGGTCACGACGGCGGACGGCGCCGAATACCGGGGCTGCTACGTCATCGGCGCCGACGGTGGGCAGAGCGCGGTGCGCAAGTGCCTCGAAATCGGTATGCCGGGCACGACCTACCCCCAGACCAATCTGCTGGCGACGACGCGTTTTCCATTCGACGAAGTCCTGCCGGGCCTCAGCAACGTAACCTACGCCTGGGCGCCCGAAGGCAACTTCGCCTTATTGCGCTTGCCCGATCTGTGGCGCTGTTCGCTCTATCCGCCGCAGCATCTTGAAGGCGAAGAAACCAAGGCGCCGGAAATTGTCCGGCCGCTGATGGCAGCCATTACGCCGGAGGCGGCGGACGCCGACCTGATCGACCTCAGGCCTTACCGGGTGCATCGCCGCTTGGCCGACAAATTTTCCGCCGGCCGGGTATTCCTGGCGGGCGACGCCGCCCACCTCAATCCGCCCAGCGGCGGCATGGGCATGAACGGCGGCATCCACGACGCTGTCTGCCTGGCGGGCCTGATGACGGCGGTGATGAAAGGGGGCGACGGTGGCGATCTCGAACGCTATGAGGCGGAACGGCGGCCCATCGTCGCCGCGGATATCATTGCCGCGGCGGACGCCAATCGCACCCGAATGACGGAAAGCGATCCGGAAAAACGTCTTCAGTTGTTTCGCGACCTGCAGGACATCGCTTCCAACCGCACAAGTTTGCGCGACTACCTGCTGAAAAGCTCCATGATCACCGGGCTGAGGCGGGCCCGCGAACTGAGGAAGGCGATGTGATGCGGCAACCCAACTACCCGCGCTTCGGCGCCATCGGCGTGGCGACGCCGCAGGCCAATCCGACGGTGGAGCCGGAATTCCAGGCGCTGGCGCCCGACGGCGTCGGCGTTTACGTCACGCGGCTGACCAGCCAGGCCAAGAACTCCCGGCTGCGCCTCAAGAATTATCTCCGGCAAATCAGCCGCGCCGCAGCTAGTTTCGATACCCTGCCGATTGGGGTTCTGGGCTTCGCCTGCACCGGCTCGTCCTATCTGCTGGGGCGGTCGGAGGAAGCCCGGCTGGTCGAAGCCGCAGGTTCGCCTTTCCCCGTGATCACCGCAACCCGGGCGATCGAGTCGGCGCTGGCCGATTTGGGGGCGCGGAAAATCGCCCTCATTTCGCCTTATCCGGATTGGCTGACTGAGGCATCAGTCGATTTCTGGCGCGACGGCGGCTACGACATTGCGGCGGTCAACCGCATTGCCGGCCAACACGACGATACAAGAAGCGTCTATGAGGTGCCCGAGAAGGCCGTGCTCGGAGACCTGGTAAACCTCGGCCAATCTGCACCGCAGGCCATTCTAATCACGGGGACCGGCCTGCCGAGCTTGGTCATGGCGGAGGAGATAAATAAGCGAACCGGCATTCCGGTGCTGTCGTCTAATCTTTGCCTCGCCGCCGCCTGTTTTCGACACGTAGCGGTCCGCTGATGCCCTCGCCGGTCGGATTGTGCAACCGACAATGCCATCGTATGCGGTCCCGGAAAACCTCCGGTGGTTCGCCTGTCTTTCCTCTAAGAGCATGTTCGTAAAGCAAAAATTCGGCTAAGATTGGAGCCGTTCCGAAAACCTAGCAGTCGTTTTCAGAGCAGGACCGCCATGGCAGTCAGTACACGAATAGTTCAGTACCGTTGGGTTGTCGCTGCGGCGGCGGCGGCGTGTACTATGCTGGCGCTGGGATCGTGGAGCATTCAGTCGAAAGTCGACAAGATTGCGCGGGACGACACCCGCAACGCGCTTAAGACAGTTGTCGGCGTGACCCATGAAGCGGTCAAGTCATGGGTTAAGGAACAACAATCGGATGCCGAAATTTGGGCCGGCAACGCCGAGATCAAGAAGTATGTCGCCGACTTGCTGCTCTTGACGCCGTCTCCTCAAACCTTGAGCGCCGCGCCGGCGCAATTGGCGCTGCGTCTCTGGTTGCAGCCGGTGCTGACCAGCAAGGGCTACCTCGGCTATTTCGTCATCGGGCCGGACAATTTCAATCTGGCGTCATCGCGGGACAGCAATCTCGGCGTGCTCAACCTTCTCGCCGGCCAGCACGATTTCATGAACAAGGTATGGTCCGGCCAGCCGGCCATGAGCCTGCCGCTGCCGTCCGATGTTCCGCTGCCCGATAAGCAAGGCAATCTGGTCGAACAGTCGGCGACGATGTTTGTCGGCGCACCGGTTTACGATATCGAGGAAGAAGTAATCGCCATCCTCATGTTCCGTATCGACCCGAAAGAGGATTTTTCCCAGGTCCTGCGCCAAGGCCGTATCGGCGAGTCGGGGGAAACCTACGCTTTCGACAAGTACGGCCGCATGATCAGCGAAAGCCGTTTTCGTGACCAACTGAAGCGAATCGGTGTGGTCGACCCAGGCCTGCCGCCTAATCTGGATGTCGTATTGCGCGATCCCGGAGTTAACCTCGTCGCCGGCGGGAAGCCATCGGTCCCCCGGTTGGGGCAACCCCTGACGGTCATGGCAAGAGATGCCGTCAGCGCCAACAGCAGCGACAATGTCGTGGGATACCGTGATTATCGGGGCGTGTCGGTGGTCGGCGCCTGGATCTGGGACGGCCGTTTGAAAATGGGCCTGACCACCGAGATCGACACCGCCGAAGCCTACCAGACGCTTTCCGTCTACAAGGCGATCATTTCGGCGGGCACGCTGCTGATTGCCTTCCTGGTAGTTGTTCTGGCCACGTTGTTTGTCCTCAACAGGGAGCGCAAACTGGTCCAGCTGGAGGTCGCGGAACAGCGGGACAAGCTCACCGACCTCAACGAACAGAAGGACAAGTTCTTTTCGATCATCGCTCACGACCTCCTGGGCCCCTTTACGGTACTGCTCAATTACAGCGCCATTCTGAAACGCAAAGCGGAATCGATGGATCGGGAGAAAATCGCGGATATCAGCGAATCCCTCAACGCCTCGTCCGAGCAGGTTCTATCGCTGCTGGAGGATCTGCTCGATTGGTCGCTGGCCCAGACAAACCAAATCGAGTTTGTGCCGGCGCCGCACAATATTCACGAACTTGCCCAGGAAGCTCTTCTTGCCCTGGATCCGGTGGCCCGCCAAAAGGGGATCGAGCTCAACAATCAATCGGGTTCCGATATCGTGATGGTTGATTCGCAGATGACCAAGACGATCATCCGCAACCTCGTCAACAACGCTATCAAGTTCACGCCCGAGCATGGCCGCGTAAAACTGTCGGCAAAACCGAACGGCAATGACCTGGAAGTGATGGTCGCCGATACCGGTGTCGGCATACCCCAGGACCAACTGGAAATTTTGTTCGACATCGACGAAAAGACCTCCACCGTCGGCACCGGCGGCGAGACCGGCACCGGACTGGGTCTCAAACTCTGCAAGGAACTCGTGGAGAAGCAGGGCGGCGAAATAAGCGTCGAAAGCGTTCTCGGCGAAGGGACGAAATTCAGCTTTACACTGCCTCTCCATCAAGACGCGGCCTAGACCTCGGTCTCCTTCGGGCCGCTGTTTGGTATTTACGATTGGCGGTCAGTCCGGCGCCACGCTGCCGATGGCCATGGTCACGGCCGCCTGGGTCGGATCGATGACTGGTATGCCCAGCGCGTCTTCCAACGGCGCGCGATGGGGCGCCATGCCCGTGCAGCCCAGGATGATCACTTCGGCGCCGTCCCTGTCCCGCAGCTGCCCGCCGATCTCCACCAGCTTGGGAAAGGTTTCGCCGCCGCCGCTCTCGGCCACGCTGAGGTTCAGGGCGCGCTCCCCCGCCAGGCGCTCCGCCACGCCCATCTGCCGAAGATACCGGAAGTGCCGTTTGATCGAGGCACCGGCCAGCGCGATGACGCCGAAGCCGTCGGCCCGGCTCAATGCCGTCAGGACGGCGCTCTCTTGGATGCCGAAAACCGGTTTGGCGGTGGCTTCGCGGCAGATCTGCAGACCCGGGTCCGAATAACAGGCGAGCACATAGGCATCGACCTCGGTGCGGGCCAACACGCGCTGGCGCAGCGGCAGGGCGACCGCGTCCACGTCCCGCTGGCTTTCGACGCCGAACGGGCCCTCTTCCAGTGTTTCGCAACGGATCTGCGGCCCGTCGGCAAAGCGCAGGCCCTCCAGCGCAGCCGAAATGCCTGCCGTCACGGCCTCGTTGGAGTTGGGGTTGATGACGAGGATTTGTCCGGCGGCCACGGTGCGGGATCCTAAAGCAATTCGGCGCCGAAATTTTCTGCCGGGTCAAGTTCGGGCGGCGTATGTCCAGGCATGCCGGTGCAGTCGACCGGACCGCGCTTGAGAAACTCGCCCGTGCCGCGTTCGACCTTGAGATCATCGTTTTCGACGACGACGCGGCCCCGGCTGATGACGGTCGTCGGCCAACCCGTGACCTGCCAGCCGTCGTAGGGGGTGTAGTTCATGTTGTCGTGCAGCGCCTCGGTCGTGATGGTTTTGACATGATCGGGATCCCAGATGGCGACATCGGCGTCTGTGCCGATCGCGATTGTGCCCTTGCGGGGATGGACGCCGAACATCTTGGCGGCGTTGGTCGAGGTCAGCGCGACGAACTGGTTGAGCGTCACGCGGCCCTTGCCCACGCCTTCGGAAAACAACAGCGGCATCCGCATCTCGATGCCGGGCAGGCCGTTGGCGCACTGCTTGAAGCTGGGATCGGGTCCGGCCCTGAGCTTGCCGGTCTCGTCGAAACGGTAGGGCGCGTGGTCCGATGACAGCACCTGGAACGTGCCGTTCTGCAGGCCCCTCCAAATGGCCGCTTTCGCGGTGTCGTCGCGCAAGGGCGGGCTGCAACAGAACTTGGCGCCATAGGCATCGGGCAGGTCCATATCGGCGGAGGTGAGGAAGAGGTAGTGCGGACAGGTCTCGCCGAAGATCTTGTTACCCTCCAGCCTGGCCTGGGCGATGACGTTGGCCGCCTTCTCGGTCGAGACGTGAACGATCAGCATCGGCGTGTCGATGAAGTTGGCTAGCTGCGTCGCCCGGTGGACGGCCTCGACCTCGGCGGCGCGGGGGTGGCTGAGGGCATGGTACTTCGGCGCCTTGAAGCCGCGGTCCAGCAGGCGGTTGCTCATCCACTTGATCAGAGCGTCGTTCTCGGCATGCACCATGGTCATGGCGTCGTGCTCGCGGGCGATCGACAGCACGTCCAGCATCTGGCCGTCGTCGACCTTCATCAGGTCGTAGGTCATGAAAACCTTGAACGACATGATGCCTTCCTCGAAGGCGGCGGGCAGTTCGTCGCGCAGTACGCTCTCGGTTGGGTCCGAGAGGATCAGGTGGTAGGAATAATCGATCACCGACTTGGGCGCGGCGCGGCCGTGGTAGATGTCGATCACCTCGCGCAACGATTGGCCTTTCATCTGGGCCGCGAAGGGGATGATCGTGGTGTTGCCGCCGAAGGCCGCCGAGACGCTGCCGGAATAATAGTCATCCGACGTCATGATCCCCATGGAGGATTCCTGCTCGATGTGGCAATGGCTTTCGACGCCGCCCGGTAGCACGAACTTGCCGCTGGCGTCGATCGTCCGGCCGGATGTTTCCAGACCCTGTCCCAGCGCCGTGATTACGCCGTCTTTGACGCCGACATCCGCCTGGAAGGTATCGCTGGCCGTCGCCACCGTGCCGCCCGAAATGACCAGATCGAAATCGTTCATGACCGTTCTTCCTTCAAATCATGCCGCCTGACCGAGGTCCCGGATCTTGCCCTCGAGCCGATCCATCAAGCGGCCGAGCTCGGCGTGATCGTCATCGGTCAATTTGGGGCCGGGCGCGCGGGCGGCGTTAGAGGCCAGGATGCCGCGCCGGCGGAAGATCTCCTTGCGCACAGCGAGGCCGAAACCGACCTGCTGTTCATAGCGCACCAGCGGCAGATAGGCGTCGAACAGGTCTTCCGCCGCGTCCGCCTCACCCGCCTGGTGCAGTTTGACCACCTCGACGATCATTTCCGGATAGGCGAAGCCGGTCATGGCGCCGTCCGCGCCGCGTGTCAGCTCCTGCGGCAGGTAGAGGCCGTTGTTGCCGACCAGGATGGACACGCGCCTGAGGCCCTGCGTCTCGGCGCTCCGCCTGATCTGCGAAAGCTTCGTGAGGCCGGGGCAGTCCTCATGCTTGAGCATGACGATCTGGGGATGCGTCGCGACCAAGCGGTTGAACGTCGACACCGACATGTGTACGCCCGTCGACTGCGGGTAGTCCTGGTAAACCACCGGCACGTCACCGCCGAGGGCACTCATGACCTGATCGAAGTAACCCAACAATTTTTCTTCGTGGGACAATCCGGGCATGGGCGCGATCATGACGCCGGCGGCGCCCGCGTCCATCGACTTGTGCACAAGGTTCGCCATGTTGTCGAGACCGGGTCCCGAAACCCCGACGACGACCGGTACGCGGCCGTCGACGCGGCCCAGCATGTGTTCCATGAAGGAGACGCTTTCCTCCGGCGCTAGTTTGGGCGCCTCACCCATGATGCCCAGGATGGTGATGCCGCTGACGCCGCTCTCGAGATAGAACTCGACCAGCCGGTCGGCGCTGGCCAGATCGACGGCACCGTCGTCGGCAAACGGCGTGGCGGAGATGACATAGACGCCCTTGGCGTCCTCGGTGAGGCGGTCGGTCGGCATGATGATCTTCCGTTAAGGCAGCTTGACGCCGGTTTGCGTGGTAATGGGTTGATAGTGCTCGATCCGGCGATGGCGGGCAAAATCAAAAATGGTTTCCTTGCCGAAGGTGCAGTCGTCGAGGTCGCAGGCGTGCACGATCAGTTCGTCATCCTCCGTTTCGGCCTCGACCATGATCTCGCCGTCCGGGTTGACGATCAAGCTGCCGCCGATCAGGGGATTGCCGTCCTCGACACCGGCCTTGGCGACGGCGACGACCCAGGTGCTGTTCTGGTAGGCGCCGGACTGCACCGACAGGCGGTTGTGGAAAAGCCTTTTTTCCGGCCCCTCGCCGGCGCGCTGGGAATTGACCGACGGCGTGTTGTAGCCCAGCAGGATCAGCTCGACGCCGCTCAGGCCCATGACGCGGTAGGTTTCGGGCCAGCGCCGGTCGTTGCAGATGCACATGCCGACGATACCTCCCAGCGTGCGCCAGACCGGAAAGCCGAGGTCGCCGGGTTCGAAGTAGCGCTTCTCCAGATGCTGAAAATCCCGCTCGGGATCGAACTCGGCATGGCCTGGCAGATGCACCTTGCGGTACTTGCCGACGATGTGGCCCTTGTCGTCGGTCAAAATCGAGGTGTTGTAGTGGTGGCCGTCCGGCGTCAGTTCGGCGTAGCCGAAGCTCATCGCCATACCGTATTCCGCCGCCCGCTCGAACAGCGGTTGGGTCGCGGCGTTCGGCATCTCGCGTTCGAACCAAGTATCGACCTCGGCCTGGTCTTCCATCAACCAGCGCGGAAAAAATGTGGTGAGGGTCAGTTCGGGGTAGGCGATCAGGTCGCAGTTTTGCGCCTTGGCCCGGTCCATCAGGTCGAGCATCCGCGCGACGACGGCTGCCCGGTCGTCCGATTTCTGGATGGGGCCCAGCTGCGCCCCGCCGATCACCAGCTTTCTCATGCCGCCGATTGAACGGGACTTACGCCGCGTTGACAAGCCCGGATAGCGGCTTGGCACGACCCTCTACGCGGCGGCCATACCCGCCCAACCGAGGACGCCGACAGCCAGGAACAGCATCCACTGGAACATCTTGTAAAGCGCGCCGGGCAATCCGGAGGTCGACACCAGCAGGAAATGTACGGCGCCCCAGGCGGCAAACTGCAGGGCGACGTAGATGACGACGTAACGCATCGCCGTCTCTCCGATCCCGTTGAAGCCGGCGTAGAGCAGGACGATGGGCGGCAACACCAGGGAGGCGGTCGACATGTGCCAGACGAATTCCATGACGCGCTTGGACACGGGGTCAAAGTCCACGGCCAGCATGGGTAGGAAGAACTGCTTCCGCCCGATGGTGCTGTGGCCTACCAGCATGAAGGCGGCGATCAGGCCGGCGGCCGTCAGATAGACGTTCATGGACCTAGCTTACCCTCGAAGTTGTTCTGCCCAGGCGCTTGAACCCCGCAGCGTCGGGCGGGCTGCCGGCGAATTCCTTCACCTTGCCGGAAAACTCGGCAAAGTACGGTTGGCTCTGCATGTGTTTGAGCGTCTCTTCTTCGTCCCACTGGCCGATATGGACGCGCCCCGTGCCGTCGTTCTTGACGTTGACCTGATAGCTGAAACGGCCCTGGAGCCGCTCATCGGCGTCGATGCTGGCCATGAACTTGTCGACGGCCTCCTGCCAGGCGCCCTCGTCGCCGGAATAATCATACTGAATAACGATGCCGAACATGCCGGATCCTCCGAGTTTTTGTTGCCTTGCGCTCAATATAGGAACCGTACTACCAATGATGAAATTTATTTTATGGATTTAGCTCTATTGATGATATCAATAATAAATGGATTTCAACCTCTATCCCGTTTTTCTCGAGATCATGCGGCATGGATCGGTTTCCAAAGCCGCGGATTCGCTGGGCCTGACGCAGCCCGCCACGAGCAACGCCCTGGCCCGGTTACGCGCACAGCTGGGCGATCCCTTGTTTGTGCGGACGCGCAACGGTATGCAGCCGACCCACTTCGCCACGGATATCCGGCCCCGCATCGAACTGTCCTTGGACCTGCTGCGGCAGGTCTCGGCGGACTCGCCGGAGGAACTGCCGGCGTTGGACGCGATCAAGCGCCATTTCCGCGTCGTCATGTCCGATCTGGAGGAAACCCTGTTCCTGCCCGATCTGGTCGAGCGGCTGGCCGCCACGGCGCCCGGCATCAGTATCGAGGTGGTGCAGTTCCAGCGCGCCCAATTGCAGGACAATTTCGAGACCGGACGCGCCGACTTCGCCCTCGCCCACCTGCCGGATACGACGGCGGTCAACAGCCTGATCTCGCGCAAACTGTCGCAGCAGGAATTCGTTTGCGTGACGCGGCGGGGAAAAGGGGATATCGGCAAAACGCTGACACTTTCCGATTACGTTTCGCTGGGACATATTCTCGTGGCGCCCGACCGGGGCGGCACGCGTGGCGTGGTCGACGACAAGCTCAAGAAGCTCGGCATGAGCCGGACCGTGGTCTGCAGCGTGCCGCACTTCCTGTCGGCCTGCCTGCTGGCCTCGCGCTCAGATCACCTCCTCACCATCCCGCGCCTGCTGGGCGAGCGCGTGAGAAGCCACTTCGGCCTCGACATTCACGAACTGCCGTTCGAGATGCCGGGTTTCATGATCGGCTTGCACTGGCACCAGATCCGCGACAGCGATCCGGAGCACGCCGCCTTGCGCAACTTCATGTTCGAAAACCTCGTGCGTCAGTCGGCGACGGCGTGAAGCAGCGCCTCGCCGTCGCGCAGGCGGCGGCAGTTCTCAAACGCAACCGCCAGGCTTCGGTCCAGGGTTTCCGGCGTCAACCAGGCCACGTGGGGAGCCACCACGACGTTGCCTAAAGTGAGCAAGGGGTTGGCGGGATCTACCGGTTCCTCGGCGAACACATTGAGGCCGGCGGCGGCCAGTTTGCCCGACGTCAAGGCGTCGAGGAGCGCCGCCTCGTCCACCAAAGCGCCGCGGGCCGTGTTGATCAGGTATGAGCCGCTTTTCATGGCCGCGATGGCTTCGGCGTTGATCATCCCGTCTGTTTCCGGCGTCAACGGTACATGCAGTGAAACGATATCGGCTTCCGCCAACAGCGCGGGTAGCTCCCGCCAGGCCGCCGGGGCATCGGGCTTCTCCGCCGTTGCAGTGTAGACCAGGTTCGCGCCCAGAGCGCCGAGCACCGGCGCCAGGATCCGGGGCACGGCGCCGTAGCCCACGAGGCCGAAGGTCTTGCCGCCGATCTCAGCCACCCCGTCGAACAGCGCCGGGTTGCCGGACCAGCCCCGCCCGGCCCGCGTTTCGGCGTCCAGCGTCGGCAGCCGGCGCA
>CAZGTM010000037.1:0-38623 GCA_964528595.1 uncultured Rhodospirillaceae bacterium | reverse complement strand
ATGGTAGGCGCTACAGGATTCGAACCTGTGACCCGCTGATTAAGAGTCAGCTGCTCTACCAACTGAGCTAAGCGCCCGCGACGGGGGATATAGCAAACGTCGGGGGGCTTGTCGATGGAATAGTGAGGGCCGGTTGGTGGCCGCTATAATTCTTCGCCGGCGCGTCTGGGGATACGCACATCGCGGTGGACGTAGACGCTGATCAGCAGGCCGAAACCGATCAGGATCGTCACCATGGCCGTGCCGCCGTAGGAGATCAACGGCAGCGGTACGCCGACCACCGGCACCAGGCCCGTCACCATGGCGATGTTGATAAAGACGTAAAGGAAAAACGTCATGGTGATGCCCATCGCCACCAGGCGGCCGAAATGGTTGCGCGAGCGCAGCGCGATGCCGATGCCGTAGGCGATGATGACGACATAGAGGCTCAAGAGCCCAAGCGCGCCCATCAGGCCGAATTCCTCGGCCAGGGTCGTGAATATGAAATCGGTTTGTTTTTCGGGCAGAAAGTTCAGGTAGCTTTGCGTCCCCTGCATGTAGCCCCGCCCGGTCAGGCCACCCGAACCCAGGGCAATCTTCGACTGCAGGATATGGTAGCCGGCCCCCAGGGGATCGCGTTCGGGGTTGAGGAACGTGAGGATGCGGGCCTTCTGGTAAGCGTGCAGATATGACCAGGCAAACGGAATGGCCCCGGCGGCGATCGCCAACGCGACACTAAACAACCAGAGGCGAACGCCGGCAATCAGGAACAGGGCGCCGGCGCCCAACAACAAAAGGACGGCGGTTCCGAGATCCGGCTGGCGCAAGACCAAGGCCACCGGCGCAACAACCATGACCAGCGGCGGCAGCAACCAGCGGATACGCCCGACGTCCTCCAGCGAGAGGCCGTGGAAATAGCGGGCCAACGCCAGCACCATGGCGATCTTCATGACTTCAGAGGGCTGAAGCTGAAAAAATCCGAGGTCGACCCAGCGTTGGGCGCCCATGCCGACGGAACCGATGAATTCCACCGCCACCAGCAGACCCAGAGCCACCAGGTAAATGGCGTAGGCATAGCGCAGCCAAATGCGGATATCGATCAAGGCAACGACGAACATGAAGCCCAAACCCATGCCGAAGCGTACCATTTGCCGCGAAACCCAGGGGTCGACGCTGCCGCCCGCGACGGAATAAAGCATGGCGAAGCCGATCAGCGCCGTACCGGCGAGCAGCATGACCAGCGTCCAGTTGATATTGAGTATCTTCTGGCCGAACGTGAGCCGGACATCGGTCAGGCCCGGGCCGTCATTAATCAGCATGTCAGCCCTCCCCTTCGCGAACGGCCGCACTTGCCAGGCGGCCGACCGGGGGTGTCCTGGCCGGATCCCGGATCTGGGTTTCGTACAGGATATCCCGCGCAATCGGGGCCGCCGCTTTCGAGCCGCCGCCACCGTGCTCCACCACGACGGCGACCGCATAGCGTGGGGCATGGACCGGGGCAAAACCGACGAAGAGCGCGTGATCGCGTTCCTCCCAGGGTTTTTCCTCGTTCTTCCGCACCCGCGTATCCCGTTCCGCCTTGCTGATGCGGCGAACCTGGGCTGTGCCCGTCTTGCCCGCCATTTCCATGCCCGGATCTTTGATACGGGAACGGAACGCCGTACCCCGGGGCGAATTACTCACCCGGTGCATCCCCTCCGTCACCAGGTCCAGCGCCGCCTTCGATAGCCCCAGCGAGGCATTTTCAACAACCTCGGCGGTACCGTCTTCAGCAGCGGCGGCTCCCCTACCATTTTCCGCCTCGGGTTGATGGATGAGCCGTGGTTTCAGCCGTTTGCCGCCATTGGCGATCTGGGCGGTCATGGCCGCCAGTTGAAGCGGCGTGGTCAGAACAAAGCCCTGACCGATACCGATGTTCAGCGTTTCACCGCCCTGCCAGGGCTCGCCGATGGTGGCCAGCTTCCATTCCTTGGTGGGGATCAGGCCGGGCCGTTCGCCACCGATATCGATGCCGATGCGCCTGCCCAGTCCAAACCGCTCGGCCATTTCGGCGATGCGGTTGACGCCGACGCGTTTGGCGATCTCGTAGAAATGCACGTCGCAAGACTGCTCCAATGCCTCCGTCAAGTTCAGGCGGCCATGGCCATGCTTTTTCCAGCAATGGAAGGTGTGATTGCCCAATTCGACGCTGCCGCTGCAAAAGACCTGGTGATCCGGCCCGACGGCGCCTGCTTCCAGGGCGGCCAGGGCCACGATCATCTTGAACGTCGAGCCCGGCGGATACTGTCCGCGGATCGCCTTGTTGATCAAAGGTTTGCGGGGATTTTCCAGGAGCTCCCGCCACTCGTCGTGATCGATGCCGAGATTAAACGAGTTGGGATTAAAGCCCGGGGTCGAACACATCGCCAGTATGTCGCCGGTATGAATATCCAGGACCACGGCGGCGGCGCTTTCGTTTCCGATGCGGTCGGCGGTGAACATCTGGAGTGCGGAATCGATCGTCAGGACGACATCACCGCCCTGCTCGCCTTCCTGCCGGTCCAGTTGCTTGATGACCCGGCCCAGCGCATTGACCTCGACCTGACTGTTGCCCGCCGAACCTCTGAGGACGCTTTCCCGCGATTTCTCGATGCCGCTCTTGCCCACTCGGAAACCCGGCAGTTCGAGCAGCGGCTCACCCGTCGCTTCCTTTTCCGAGACGACGCCGACATAGCCGACGAGATGGGCAAACGCGTCGCCCAGCGGATAATGGCGTGATTCACCCACATCGGGCTGGATACCGGGCAGATTGGGCAATCGGACGTTTACCCGGCTGAACTCACTCCAGGAGAGGTTCTCCAAAACGGTAACCGGGACGAATTTCCGGTTCCTTTTTATTTCCCTTAAGATTCGACGGCGGTCGTGGTTATCGATGGGCACCAACGCCGACAAGGCGTCGAGGGTTTCCGTGATGCCGCCCGTCGCGTGTTCTGGCACCAGCAGGACGCGGAAGTTCTGTTGGTTGTTGGCCAACTCGATGGCGGCCCGGTCAAGGATACGTCCCCGGGCCGGCGGCAAGAGACGCAAGCTGATACGGTTCTCGTCCGCCAGCGTGCGGTACTGCTCGGCGCGTACCACCTGGAGATAATAAAGCCGTCCGGCCAGGATGGTCATCAGGGCGGCCTGGCCTCCGCCCATCAATGCGGCCCGTCGCGTGAAGGATTTGTAGCGGCTGCCGGCGGCCTGCACCTAAGCCTCCCTCAAACCGGGCGAACGGCCCGGGCGGCCCGCGAAAAGATCCGGGTCACGAGAGGATAGATGGCGACGGTCAGAAGCGCCTGAACGCCGACGGTCCGAACATCGACCAAGGACGTGTAGTAGAGGCTGGCGCCAATCCAGGCAAACACACCGGCGCCCAATGTCACCAATCCGAAACCCCACCACTCGACGGGAAACGACTTGCCCAGGAATACCCGGCGCTGGCTGACGCCCACACCATGGACCAGCAGAAGCACCAGTGCCATCAGGCCGAGCGGTCCGCCGCTCACGACGTCCTGTACGAGGCCGGCGAGGAACACCGCCCACATTGGCAGGAGATCGGGCCGGTAAATGCTCCAGTAGTACACCGCCATCAAGGAAAGGAACGGCGTCACGTCTGCCAAATAGGGCAGGCCCAGCGGTAGGGCCGCGACAAAAATGCAGAGCAGCAGCAAGAGACCGGGGATCATGGACCGCAACGCTCGCCCGATCCGCACACCCAACGACAATCGGGTCATTGACCGCCCTCCGCCGCTTGCGCCGGCTGCGGGGCGGCTGGTTCAGGCGCCTCCAGAGGCGGAAATTCAAACCGCACGATCCTCAAATACTCCAGCCTGTCATAGCTGACAAAGGGCCGCACGCGGCTATACCCGTCTTTGGTTTGGGTCACTACGCCAACGGGCAAACCGGGCGGAAAAACGCCACCGTGTCCCGACGTGACGACCCGGTCTCCGGGCGACAGCTGTGCCGCTGTGGGCAGGAAAGCCAAGCGCATGGCATCGGAATTGTCACCCTCCAGCACGGCCCGGTAACGCGACCCCTGGACAACCACGGGAACGCGGGAGTTCAGGTCGGTCAAAAGCAGGATGCGGGAGGCGCGCCGGCCGGCCTCGATCACCCGGCCGACCAGACCTTCCGCCGTGAGTGCGGCGTAGCCCTGTTTGATGCCGTCGCGGGTGCCGGCGTTGACCAGCACCGTGCGCACAAATGGACCGCCGGCATCGCCGATGACGCGGGCGGAAACAAACGACATGGCTGGATCCGAATTGGCAGTCAGCAAACCGCGGAACATGGCGTTCTGCTGCTCCAGGCTAAGCGCCACCGATTGCCAGCGTCGCAGGCGATCGTTTTCTTCACGCAGACGGGCGTTTTCCTCATGCAGGAAAATAAGCTCTTTCACCGCGTCAACACCGCGGTTGGCGGCGACCACTGGCTGCGACAGAACCTCAAGCACCGGCGTCGCCACCTCGAAAATGCTATCGCGCAGTCGTTCGACGGCGGGATTGCCGAACTTGCTCAGGACCAGCAACATGATGGCTGAGCCGATCAACAGAACGAAGGCAAAGCGCTGCACCATGCCGCGGAGGGGCATCGCAACTCTTTGTATGCCGTCGTTCGCTCTCACAAGTTTCTCCCGTTCACCATCAGAGCCGAGGGCTCTTCACCGCCGGCCCGAGGGAGTGGTCAGGTATTGTGCTGCGACAACACGTGCCGCAAGGTCCGCATTTCCTCCAGCGCCCGGCCGGTGCCCAAGGCAACGCACGAAAGCGGTTCATCCGCGATGGAAACCGGCAGTCCGGTGGCTTCCCGCAAGACCTGATCGAGATCGCCCAACAGGGCGCCGCCGCCGGTCAGGACGATACCCTTGTCGACGATATCGGCAGCCAATTCGGGCGCGGTATGTTCCAGGGCAACCTTCACGGCCTCGATGATCGCGCCGACCGGTTCGGCCAGACTTTCGGCGATTTGACGCTGGTTGATCAGCAATTCCTTAGGCACGCCATTCATCAGGTCACGTCCCTTGACTTCCATGCTCTCGCCGTTGCCGTCTTCCGGCGGCCGGGCTGTGCCGATTTCCTTTTTGATGCGTTCCGAACTGCTTTCACCGACCAGCAGGTTATGGTTGCGGCGGATGTAGCTGATGATTGCCTCGTCCATTTTGTCGCCGCCGACGCGAACGCTGCGGGCGTAGACGATGCCGCCCAGCGAGAGCACGGCGACTTCCGTCGTGCCGCCGCCGACATCGACGACCATGGAACCCGCCGGTTCCGTCACCGGCAGCCCGGCACCAATCGCTGCCGCCATCGGCTCTTCGATCAGAAAAACGCGGCGGGCGCCGGCGCTTTCCGCCGATTCCTGAATGGCGCGCCGTTCCACAGCGGTGGAACCGGACGGGACGCAGATGATGACCTGGGGCGAGGCGAAACTACGCCTGTTATGCACTTTTCGGATAAAGTGCTTGATCATTTCCTCGGCGACTTCAAAGTCGGCGATAACGCCGTCGCGCAAGGGTCGGATAGCCTCGATATTGCCGGGCGTGCGGCCCAGCATCATCTTGGCTTCGTCACCCACCGCAAGCACTTGTTTCTTGCCGCGCTGGCTGACGATTGCGACAACAGAGGGCTCGTTGAGGACGATGCCCCGACCCTTGACGTAGACCAGAGTATTTGCCGTGCCAAGGTCAATGGCCATATCGGCCGACAACATGCCGAGAAGCTTTGAAAACATTTAGCTAGCGTATCCCCTAACTTTGAGGAAACGGGGGCCGAAGCCCCCGTTCCGGATTATTCATCGATCAGGCAGTGAGGGCGGCCGGAGCCGTCTTCTCCCGCTTGGTCAGCAGTTTGTTGAGTGCGTTGATGTAGGCCTTGGCGGAAGCCACCAGGGTGTCGGTGTCGGCGCCCAGACCGTTGACCGTCTTGCCTTCTTCCGCCAGACGCACCGTCACTTCGGCCTGGGCATCCGTGCCCTCGGTGACGGCGTGAACCTGGTAGAGCTGCAGCGTCGCGGTGTGCGGCACCAGTTCCTTCAAGGCATTGAAGGTGGCGTCCACCGGACCGTCGCCCGTTGCCTTGTGGGAGATCTGCTTGCCCTCCACGTCGAGCGTCAGATCCGCGGTCTGCGGGCCGGTTGAGCCGCAGACGACGTACAACGATTCGAACTTGATATGGTCGTTGGCCCGCTGCTCATCATCGACCAGGGCGACGATATCCTCGTCGAACACGTCCTTCTTCTTGTCGGCCAAATCCTTGAACCGGCGGAAGGCGTCGTGCAGCGCATTGTCGCCCAACTCAAAACCCAATTCCTCAAGCTTCTTGCGGAAGGCATGACGGCCAGAGTGCTTGCCCATGACCAGCGACGACTTGTTCAGACCGACCGATTCCGGCGTCATGATTTCATAGGTGCCGGCGTGTTTCAGCATGCCGTCCTGATGAATGCCGGCCTCGTGCGCGAAGGCGTTGGCACCGACGATGGCCTTGTTGTTCTGCACCAGGAAGCCCGTGATGGTCGAAACCATGCGCGACGCCTTGGTAATGTGCGTCGTGTCGATGTTGGTCTCGTACGGGTTCATGTCGGGACGGGTCTTCAACGCCATGACGATTTCTTCCATCGCCGCGTTGCCGGCCCGCTCGCCCAGACCGTTGATGGTACATTCGACCTGACGTGCGCCCGCTTCGACGCCGGCCAGCGAATTCGCCACCGCCAGGCCCAGGTCGTTGTGACAGTGCGTCGAGAGCACGGCCTTGTCGATGTTGGGCACGCGTTCCTGTACCATGCGGAACATATCGCCGTGCTCGTTGGGCATGGCGTAGCCCACGGTGTCGGGAATATTGATCGTATTGGCGCCGGCCTCGATGGCGCCCTCGATGCAGCGGCAGAGGAAGTCATGCTCCGTGCGGGTACCGTCCTCGGCACTCCACTCGACGTCGTCGGTATACTTGCGGGCGCGTTTGACGCTCGCGATGACCGCGTCATAAACGTCTTCCGGCTCCATCTGCAGCTTGTACTTCATGTGCAGAGGGCTGGTGCTGAGGAAGGTGTGGATGCGCTTTTGCTTGGCATGCTCCAAGGCTTCGCCCGCCCTGTCGACATCGCCCAGCGCCGAACGCGCCAGGCTGCAGACGACGGACTCGGTAACGAGCTTCGATACTTCTGTAATCGCCTCGAAATCGCCGTTGGAGGCGATGGCGAAGCCGGCCTCGATGACATCGACGCCCATCGCCTCGAGCACCTCGGCCAGGCGCAATTTCTCTTCGAGGTTCATCGACGCGCCGGGCGATTGTTCCCCGTCCCGCATCGTGGTGTCGAATATCGTAATGTGATTCTTGGCTGTATTTGTCGTCATTGTTTCAGGTCCTTCAACTTTCCGAATTTTCGATCATGTGCAGTCACGTGATCCCCTGAACGTCAATGACGGCTATCCCGTCCCATGGCGCTCAGGGGCCGGTAAGTCGAAGGAGTTCCGCGGCAATTATTCCGTTGGAGAGGAAGGTCGGGATGACATTGGCCGCAGGTTCCGGGCACAACGAAACGCGCCCGGCGGTCAATTCGCCGCGTGCCGTTCCCGTCTGTATTGCCGTTGCCTGCATACCTGACTTGATCCAATTATCGATAGGGCTTGGCCCTTAAAATTCAAAGACTTAGGGGGCAGCGTCACCCGCTAAGGTTAACAAGTCGTGAAAGCCTGTGGAAAACTTATCACATCTCCCGTGCCGTAGGCCCCGTTTTACGCCGGATTAGACCGGCTCCGCAACTTGTTTCGTGAATGTTCTGGCGGCTATTTGCGCCAAATTGTGGACCAATCGAGGCCTAGACACCGAAAAACAGTGTCGACGGGCCGGGCAACCCTCTGGGCTGTTATCCTACGGGGATGAGGGCCACGACCGTCGTCCCCTCCCCCTGAACGCTTTCGACCGAAAGTTGCCCGCCCAGCTTTTCGACAGCCATCTTCGCCAACGGCAATCCCAACCCGGTTCCCTCGAACTGCCGCGACAGCGAACTGTCGACCTGTCCAAACGGTTCGAGCGCCTTGAGGATTTCATCCCCCGACATGCCAATACCGGTATCGGCGACTTCAAGATGGAACATATTGCCGTGAGAATTCTCCATAGCCGCCTTGATTGCGACCTCACCGCCCTGCTTGGTGAATTTCAGGGCATTCGAAATAAGGTTGGTCAGCGTCCAATCCAACAACCGGGCATCGGTGTGTAACGGCGGCAGGCGGTCCTGGACATCATTCGTGATTTCGATTCCGTCGGCCAGCGGCGAATCCTTGAATTGCCGCAGCGACGCCTGGATAGCTTCCCTGATATCGACCCGTTCGTCGATCAGTTCGAGCTTACCGGCCTCGGCTTTCGATAGGTCCAGGATCATATTGATTGTCGTTAAAAGCTTGCTGCCGCTGTCGTTGATATCGTTGACGTATTCGACATAGCGCGCGTTATCGATATTCCCGAGAACGCCGGCCGTCATCATTTCGGACATACCGATGATGGCGTTGAGAGGCGTGCGGAGTTCGTGGCTCATCATGGCAAGGAATTCACTCTTGGCGCCGCTCGACGCCTCGGCCAACTCCTTGGCGGCAATCAGTTCTTCTTCAACCAATTTCTGCGCCGTGATGTCCTGAATGGTGCCCGTCATGCGGACGAAACGGCCTTCATCGTTGACTTCCGAGACCCCCGCCACCTTGGCATACCAGAGTTCTTGTCCACGAAAGGCCCGGAATTCTTCGTAGATGTTTTCGTTTTTGCCTTCCGTGATGTCAACCGCCTTCAGTTTATCTTGGTCTTCGGGATGAACGCTGGCGAAGAACGTGTCAACTGAGGGCGTCGTCGTTTCGGGGTCGAGGCCGAACAACGAGTACATCTCGCGGGACCACGTCACCTCCTGCGATTCCAAATCCCAGTTCCAACTACCGATTTTTGAGATGTGTTGGGCTTCTGACAAGAGATGCTGGCTTTCGGCCACCTTGTGCTGCATGACCGTTTGCTCGGTGATGTCCCGGCCGGTGCCGCGGTAACCCCTGAAAATACCGAGTTCGTCGAAAACCGGCGTTCCGCTGATTGACCAGTGCAACTCCCTGCCGTCGGGCCGAACGAAAGTGTAGCGGAATTCCCGAAACGGCCGATGCGCCTTCAAGTCGTCTAGATGGGGCTGCCAGAACGCCTTTTCTTCGGGCCGGGTAATCAACTGCTCGCGCGTCATGCCGAGCATTTTTTGCAGCGGCAAACCGGATAATTCCTGCGCGGCCCGTGAAACATACGAAAACCGCAAATCCTGATCCATTTCCCACAACCAATCGGAAGCGGAATCGGCAAAGTCACGGAAACGCGCCTCGCTTTCCTTGAGACGCTGCTCCGTTTCCTTTCGCCGCGTGATAATGACTGCAGTTCCCCGGTGGCCGAGGAACGCGCCGGAATCGTCGAACATTGGATCGCCGGAAACGCGGATCCACTGGGGCGTATCCGTTTTCAACCGAAACTCGAAATCGCGAAATTTTTCGTGGGCTTCAAGCTGCGCCCGATGCCGCGCCCATTTTTCCTTATCCTGGAGATCGCTTTCGTGGGCGTTTTCCCAACGCGTAACGCCGGTTGCGCCCGCCTTCGGTAATCCGCTGATCTCGCGATAGCCGATATAGCCCATAAAACGATGCTGGGAGTCGGTCTCCCAAAACCAGTCGTTTCCGATTTCCGCCAGCGAGCGGAATTTTTCCTCACTTTTTCGCAAGACCTCGTCGGCACGGACTTCGGCCGTCACATCGGTATAGGTCGTTAGAAAGCCCCCCGCTTCCATGGGGCTGCCCGCGACCCGGAGGACGACGCCGTCCGGACGCGTCCGCTCAAAATCGTGAGAAACGAACTGCTTTGCCTGTTCCACCCGTTCCTGAATCTGAACGTCGGTATCACCGGGACCGTATTCGCCGCGCTCGGCGTTATAGCGGATAAAATTCGCGAAAGGACGGTGAAGCGTCCCCAGTTCGGCTGGAAACTCCAGCAGCTCGAGGAAACGGCTGTTCCATCCGATCAATTTGAGGTCCGCATCGAACAGGCTGATGCCGATGCTAAGGTTTTCCAGTGTGCTGTTGAGGATCGTGGGATAGACCGCGATATTCGCAGCTTCCTCAAGCGCCATTAATCGCTCAAGAAGCTCCGCTTTTGTCTTACGCGCGTGGCGTTCGGGCTTCTGCCGTTCGATCGCCATGAGAGCTTTCCATCACCAGACCAGCTTCAATAAGCGCCCCGGTCTCGCAATATAGGATGATTTCCAATTCACCGAAACCGTTCATATGGTTCCTCCGCCGAACGGAATTCAAGAATTGCGGGCGTGATAATAATTCATGGATTTCAACCAAATGGGAATAGATTTCGATAATAGCAGGAACCGGAATGCCGCCGCGATCAAGGTTTGTTAGGACATCCCCAATTGCCGAGATGGAGTCGGGACACATGAGTACGTCAATCGCCAAAACTATGGGCATCCGGGACTGGGCCGCGCTGACGACACTTTCCGTGTTGTGGGGGGGATCGTTCTTCTTCGTCGGCGTGATCGTCGACGCGCTGCCGCCATTTACCATCGTCACGCTGCGGGTCGGAATAGCCGCCATCGCGCTTTGGTTTTTCTGCCTCCTGACGGGTATTCGGATGCCAGGAGCTCCGCGTGTCTGGATCGCTTTTTTCGGCATGGGCGCGTTGAACAATGCCATTCCCTTCAGCCTAATCGTTTGGGGGCAAACCCATATCGCGTCGGGCCTCGCGTCAATTCTCAATGCCACGACGCCGATGTTCACGGTCGTGATCGCAGGGCTTATTCTGAGCGACGAGCGCATGACGCCATTGAAGTTGTTTGGAGTGGTGGTCGGATTTGCCGGGGCCGTGGTGATGATCGGACCGGCGGCCCTTTCAGGCTTGGGCGATAATACCTGGGCTCAACTGGCTGTACTCGGTGGCGCCTTGTCCTACGCTTGCGCCGGCGTTTATGGACGGCGCTTCAAAACCCTGGGCGTCGACCCGATCGTCACGGCCGCCGGACAGGTCACGGCGTCGTCGCTCCTTCTCGTACCGCTGGCGCTCTATGTCGACCGGCCGTTTGATCTGGCGATGCCCGGCGCGACAACCTGGGCGGCCGTGGCCGGTCTCGCCGTCCTTTCGACAGCCTTGGCCTATATCATGTACTTCAGGCTGCTTGCCTCGGCCGGCGCCACCAATCTCCTTCTCGTGACGTTCCTAATCCCAGTTTCGGCTGTTCTGTTGGGCTGGCTGGTCCTGGACGAAAGCCTAGCGCTGGAGCACTTCGCGGGTATGGCCCTGATTGCTTTGGGGTTGGCGTCAATTGACGGCCGGCTGTTGCGCAGGTGGTCAGTTACGGCCGACCGGGCACAACCGAAAATTTCATCGTCATGACTGCGTCGCATGTGAACTTCGACTGGGACAAGATCGGATCGGCGCTGGACGATCGCGGCTTCGCCGTTCTGCCCGGACTGCTCACCGCCGCTCGATCTAAAGCCATCGCCGCCAATTTCGACGCCGACGAAATATTCCGTTCGCACATAGAAATGCGCCGTCATGGCTTTGGTGAGGGCGAGTACAAGTACTATTCCTATCCCCTGCCCAACGAGGTCGATCGATTGCGGCGCGCGCTCTATGAACCGTTGGCCGAAATCGCCAACGGCTGGTCGACAAAACTGACCGACGACGCGCCCTATCCCTCAACACACGAAAAATTTCTCGAAACCTGTCATGCGGCCGGACAAGTGAGGCCGACACCGCTGCTGTTGCGTTACCGGGCGGGCGACTACAACCGTCTGCATCAGGATCTTTATGGCGACATTCATTTTCCCATCCAGGTCGCCATATTGTTGGACAGGCCGGGCATTGATTTCGAGGGCGGGGAATTCGTCCTGACGGAGCAGAAGCCGCGCAGCCAGTCACGGGCAACCGTCGTGCCGTTAAACCAGGGCGACGCCGTCGCGTTCGCCGTCAACGAGCGTCCGGCCGAAGGAAAACGCGGCTGCTACCGCCTCAAGATGCGTCATGGCGTCAGCGAATTGCACTCAGGTCAGCGTCACACGCTGGGCATCATCTTCCACGACGCGCGGTAAGCTCACGCACGCTGCATCCGGCGGGCCATTTTCACGGTGAGATTTTCGGCGACGCCGGGGCGGCTCCACGGACAGACCGCCAGACAGATGCCGCAGGTTTCGTTGTCGACGAAGTACTGAATGCACTTGTCGAAATCGACGTACCATTTCAATTCGCCGCGCAGCATCTGCTTTTCGGCATAGATGGCGTCCGGCGGGCAGGCATTCATGCAGACCTGGCAGTTATGGCAGAACGCGTCGGCGCCGAAAATTTCGAGCCCGTCTGGAGCGACCGGCAGATCGGTCAGCACCATGGACAGCCGGAAGTTTGAGCCCATCCGTTTGTTGATCATGGAACCGTGTTTGCCCAGTTCCCCGAGACCGGCTGCGATGGCGGCGGGAATCATCAGCACGTCTTCGGTCATCGGACCGGTTTTCGCTTCCGCCGCATAACCATGCTCCCTGATCCAGTTTGCCAATTTCTTTGCCGCGCCACCCGCCCGGCCATACTGGTTCATCACTTCGATGTAGGCGCTTTCGTCCGGCGCCGTCGCGAGCTCCTCGAAATCGTGTTCGAAGCCCATCACGATACACCACTTGCCGTTGGGCTGGGGCCGGTCCACGTACGTCCATTCCGGACGATATTCGCAAATACCGGCCTCGTCGGCACCGCATTCCAGAGCCGCATTCTTGACCGCTTCGGTCCAACCTTCCGTCGGAGCGTCCGCCGCCTGGGCAGCAATTTCACTGACTTCGATGGCGGCGTTTTTCTGGCGGTATTCGCGGGTCTTCTTGATGCGCTCGTTGTCCTTGTACCTGTCGTAAAAATAGAACAGGACGTCGGTATGCTGGATGGACTCATCTGTGCGCCAGAACACCGGCCGGGGCGGGCTGCGCTCGGCCTCACCCAAACCGTTGACCGGGTTACCCGAAACGCCCGGCCAGACCTCCATCAATTCCTCGGTAGGTTGATAGACCGGGCGATCCTTGCCGCTTTGCGTTTTCATTCGGGCCACTCCAAATAAACCGAGCTCACTGTGTCGCCTTTGACTGTGTTTCGTCAACTCAGTGGCAGGCGGCTTGGAGGGGCTGGCCCACTTCGTGCGGCGCCGAAACTTCGCAGGTGCAACGACCATGGGGCGGGAACAGCGCATACGGAACACCCGGCCCGACGGTGAGCCCGGCGGCGGCGCCGCAGAATTGAGTGATTGGGTTTAGGGGCTGGAACCGCCGAGGCGGAACCGATCAAGCTTAGCCGGTCTTTGTCAAAGGCACCCAGCTCGCACTCGACGGGTCTTCGTTCAACTGCTCACCCATACGCCGAATGCGTTTGACCAGGATTTTAAACATCCCCCGCATCAACGGATCCATGGCGGCAATGCGCCGATTGAATTCGTCCGCTGAGAGCGTGCTCGCCACCGTCTTTTCGATGGCAATGGCGCTGGCCATATGAGGGGTGTTGTCGAACAGGGACATTTCCCCGACCACGTCCCCTTTGCCCAACACCGCCAGGGTTTTCGGCTCGTCGCCCATCGCGCCCAAACGGATTTCGACCTTTCCGTCCAGGATAAGATAGGCCGAATCGCTCCGCTCTCCGGCTTTTAGGAGATACTCATTTACCGCGAATTTCTGCTTTTTGAACTCTCCAGACATGGCACATGACCCTCCGTCACGATCGATAAATATGATTTTAGCTCATATTCATGCGAAACGGTAGTCTTTCTCTGGTAGGTTGTCCGGATAGCCCACAAATTTGGCTGCAAACGGCGATTTTTAGTCAGATAACGCCATGGTCAACGCTCCGTCCAGCCGGATGGCACGTAACTAAAACCCCGCATCGGGCTGGGCGAGATAGTCGTCTTCCTCGGGTGTGTTTTCCCGCCCCAGGACGGCATTGCGATGGGGAAAGCGCCCATACTTTTCGATAACGTCGTAGTGTTTTTGTGCGTACAGCAGCCAGTTTTCCTTTTCCGGCGACGCGGGCAGGTCATTGAACAAGGTCATGCTTCGATCTTGGTCAGCCATGTCCTCACTGTGCTCGAACGGCAGGAAGTAGAAGACAACTTGTACGGAAGATGCGGTCTCGTGAAAATTCCGCTCGATTGCTCCGGACGCCACTTCCCGCGCCTTGGAATCGCCGGCGAACGAGCGCGGCGAACCCCGGAACAGGTTGCGGGGAAACTGGTCGAGCAGAATGACCAGGGCAAGCGAGCCTTCGAAGCTTTCGAGCCAATCCTCGAAGCCCCCGGCGATGGCGGCCTCGACCGCGGTGCCGAATTTGCTGCGGATTTCTTCATCAAAGACATCGTCTTTGATGAACCAGGCTTCGCGTGGACTACCGTATTCTTCCGATTCAGGTGGACCGAACCAGAAATCCAGAACATCGCGCGGGGAGACGTTATCGTCCGTTTCCGGCATTGATCTCGCCTCCCCCCGGTTGATCCCTTTAGTTCTTGTCTTTGTCGACCAGCGCGTTTTCGCTGATCCACGGCATCATGCCGCGCAGGCGTACGCCGACCTCCTCGATCGGGTGTTCGGCCGAACGGCGGCGCATGGCCTTGAAGCTGGTCTGGCCGACCTTGTTTTCCAACATCCATTCGCGGGCGAACTTGCCTTCCTGGATCTCCGCCAGCACGCGCTTCATCTCAGCCTTCGATTCATCGTTGATGATGCGGGGCCCGCGCGTGTAATCGCCGTACTCGGCGGTGTTGGAGATCGAGTAGCGCATGTTGGCCATGCCGCCTTCGTAGATCAGGTCGACGATCAGTTTGACCTCGTGCAGGCATTCGAAGTAGGCCATCTCCGGCGCATAACCGGCTTCGACGAGAGTTTCGTAGCCAGCCTGAATGAGGCTGGTGAGACCGCCGCACAAGACGACCTGCTCGCCGAACAGATCGGTTTCGCACTCTTCCTTGAAAGTGGTTTCGATGGTGCCGGCGCGGCCGCCGCCAATGGCGGAGGCATACGACAGCGCCACTTCGAGGGCGTTGCCGGACGGGTTTTGGTCGACCGCCACCAGGCAGGGAACGCCGCCGCCGCGCTCATATTCCGAGCGCACGGTGTGGCCGGGACCCTTGGGCGCGATCATGAAGACGTCAATGTCGGCACGCGCCTCGATCAGGTTGAAGTGGATGTTGAGACCATGGGCGAAGGCCAGGGCCGCGCCCTCCTTCATGTTGCCGTGCAGGTGCTCGGTGTAAATTTCGGCCTGCAGTTCGTCCGGCGTCAGCATCATCAGCACGTCGCCCCAAGCGGCGGCTTCCGGCACGGACATCACCTTGAAACCGGCGCCCTCAGCCTTGGCCGCGCTGGCCGAGCCCGGTCGAAGCGCGATGCAGACGTTCTCGACGCCGGAATCGCGCATGTTCATGGCGTGGGCGTGACCCTGGCTGCCGTAGCCGATGACGACGACATTCTTGCCCTTTATCAGGTTCACGTCCGCGTCGCGGTCGTAGTAAACGCGCATCTTGATATCCTTTCGGTTCGTAACGATGCCGGCCACGGCCAGCGGGTTGATATGTTTCGTGTAACTAAGGCCGGGACCGGCCGATTACATGGGTTCGGCGCCGCGGGAAATTGCGACGACGCCGGTGCGGGATACGTCCACCAGCCCGAGCGGTCGCATCAGCCCGATGAAAGTGTCGAGCTTGCTGGTCGATCCAGTGATTTCAAAAACGAATGAATCGATCGTGCTGTCTACCACGCGGGCCCGGAAAATATCGGCGATGCGCAGCGATTCGACGCGCGCATCTCCGGTTCCGGCAACTTTAACAAGGGCGAGTTCGCGCTCGACATGTGGCCCTTCCACCGTCATGTCGCTAACGCCGTGGACCGGCACCAGACGCCCGAGTTGCGCCTTGATCTGTTCGATCACCTGAGGCGTTCCCGACGTTACGACGGTGATGCGCGATTGGTGCTCGGACTGGTCAACCTCGGCCACCGTCAGGCTCTCGATATTGTAGCCCCGGCCTGAAAAAAGGCCAATGACGCGGGCGAGAACGCCTGCTTCGTTGTCGACGAGGACGCCGATGGTGTGGGTTTCGATAACTTGTTCCACGCTTTATCTCCCGGGCGCCGTCGGCCGGTCGTTAAACCTCGCCGGGGCGCGTCAATTCCGTCTTATAACGTTCCGCCAAATGAATTGCGATATATATGGCCCACGCCACCTATACCAACGCCTTGCCGCTTTCACTCACGCTGGGCTGATCGCCTTGTGGTCCCAGGATCATCTCGTAGTGGGCCGCACCCGATGGGATCATCGGAAAGCAGTTCTCCTTTTGATCGATCACCACTTCGGCAATAACCGGGCCCTGGGTGGCCAGCATGTCGGCAATGAGCTGATCGACCTGGTCCGGCTTGTCGGCATGCAAACCATCGGCGCCGAAGGCATCGGCCAGCTTGGAGAACTCCGGCAGCGATTCCATGTAGCTTTCGGAATAGCGGTTGCCGTGCAGCAATTCCTGCCACTGGCGAACCATGCCCATGTAGCGGTTGTTCAGCAACAGAACCTTGACCGGCAGATTGTGCTGCACGGCGGTCGAGAGCTCCTGAACGTTCATCATGAACGAGGCCTCGCCCGTCACGCAGACCACATCCGCCTTCGGATACGCCACCTGGACGCCGATGGCGGCCGGCAGGCCGTAGCCCATGGTGCCCAAACCGCCCGACGTCATCCAGCGGTTCGGCTGCTGGAAACGCAGGAATTGCGCCGCCCACATCTGATGCTGGCCGACGTCCGTCGTGACGTAGGCGTCGCGGTCGGCGATGGCGGCCTGCAGGCGTTCCATGACGTACTGCGGCTTGATGATGTCCTTGCCTTGTTTGAAGGACAAGCAATCGCGCGCCCGCCACTTTTCGATCTTATCCCACCAGCCCTTGAGCGACTTGGTGTCGGTCGATTTGATTTGGGACTTCCAGATCTTAAGCATGTCCTCCAGGACATGCCCGACATCGCCGACGATGGGAATGTCGACCTGGACATTCTTGTTGATCGACGAGGGATCGATATCGATGTGGATCTTCTTCGAGCCCTGGCTGAAGGCGTCGATGCGCCCCGTCACCCGATCGTCGAAGCGCGCGCCGACGCAGACCATGACGTCGCATTCGGCCATGGCCAGATTGGCTTCGTACATGCCGTGCATGCCGACCATGCCGAGATAGGCCTTGTCGTCCGCAGGGAACGCGCCCAGCCCCATCAGGGTACTGGTGATCGGCGCGCCGGTCTTCTTCACCAGTTCACGCAGCAGCTGCGCCGCACCGGGACCGGAATTGATGACCCCGCCGCCGGAATAGATCAGCGGCCGTTTGGCCCCGGCGATCAGATCGACGGCTTCGCGGATGGCGTCGAGGTCGCCCTTGACCTTGGGGTTGTAGGACTTGTGCTGAACCCGGTTGGGCGGCAGGTAGTCACCCTCGAACACCATGACGTCCTTGGGCAAGTCGACCACCACTGGGCCGGGACGGCCGTTGGTGGCGACATGGAAGGCGTCGTGCATGACGCGGGCGAGATCACCCGTGTCCTTCACCAGGTAGTTATGCTTGGTGCAGGCGCGGGTGATACCGACCGTGTCGGCTTCCTGGAATGCGTCCGTGCCGATCAGATGGGTCGCCACCTGGCCGGTCAGGCAGACCACCGGAATGCTGTCCATCAGGGCATCGGTCAGGCCCGTCACGGCGTTGGTGGCACCTGGTCCGGACGTCACAAGCACGACGCCCGGCTTGCCCGTGGCGCGGGCGTAGCCTTCGGCGGCATGAACGGCGCCCTGCTCGTGGCGGACGAGAACGTGCCGAATGCGTTTTTGCTCGAAAATGGCGTCGTAGAGCGGAAGTACGGCGCCGCCCGGATAACCGAATACGACCTCCACGCCCTGATCCACCAAGGATTTCAGGACGATTTCCGCTCCGCTGAGCTGCGCGCTTGCCATTTTCTTTTCCTCACTCGTGACGAAACCGCCCGCGCGCGGAATTGCGCCGAGCGGCCGTGGCTATAATTGAAAGCCGCCGCCCCGAGAGCCGAAGGCGGCGGAAAACCGCGACAAACTAGTCGTTCAACGGTTTGGGGTCAACAGAAATTGACGAACAAATGAAAAGATTTTTGGCAATAATCTTTCCGAATCTTGCTCATAGTAGGAATTCCAGTTTTGCATCTGATTTCGGATCCAGGTGAACTGCCGCTTGGCGTAACGCCGGGATGACTGTTTGGCAGCAGAAACTGCCGCCGCCAAGTCCATCTCACCTGCCAGATGGGCGGCCAATTCCGGCACCCCCACCGCTTTCATGACAGGCAACTCCGGATCAAGTTGGCGGGCCAGCAGATTTTGCACCTCGTTGACGGCACCGGCTTCCAACATAGCGTCAAAACGCGCTTCACAACGTTCGTATACCGTTACCCGGTCGGGCGTCAGCACCAACGGCGCATAAGGCAACTCAAGACCGCCCGAGGGCGGGTCGGATTGCCAATCGGACAGCGTGCGGCCGGTGGCGGCCAAAACGCCGGCGGCGCGCAGCATGCGTTGCTTGTCCGACGCCGGTATGCGATCGGCAGCCGCGGGATCCTCCGCCCTCAGCCGGGCATGGAATGCGTCGGCGCTCTTTGCATCCAATTGCCGCTGCAGGTCGGCGTGAATGTCGGCAGGAATGTCGGGCACCGGCGCCAATCCCTCGAGCAGCGCCTTGAAATAAAGCCCGGTGCCGCCGACGACGATCGGTATCCGGTTGGCCGACAACGCGGCCTCGATCTCCTTGCCCGCCATCTGCAGCCAGCGGCCGGCGGAACACTTCTCGCCGCCGTCGAGGACGCCGTAAAGCCGGTGCGGTACTCCTTTCTCAGCCGTCTGGCCGGGCCGGGCAGTAATTATTTCGAGGTCGCGATAGACCTGCATGCTGTCGGCATTTATGATCACGCCGCCGATACAGCCGTCATCACTCAGCTCCGCGATTTTTTCCGCCAGGCTGATCGCGACGGCGGATTTCCCGCTGGCCGTCGGTCCGGCTAATAATATGACGCCGTGCTTCATGAACTTTTCGGTTATCGCCTGCTGTCCAGCCGTAACATGTGCCGGCGGTCCGCGTTGAATTTAGATATGTCCGGCGCACCATAGTGGAAAACGTCCTCACCCTCACGGGCAATCGCGCCTGGGCGCCCCTTGGCCGGGACGTCGCTTCGCTGGCGCTGGGTGCCTTGGATGAAGCCGGCGCGGAGTGCGCCGACCCCGATTGGCTGTCGCCGGACCTGGCCTGCGACATCATGTATTCGGGGTTCAGCCCGGATGTGGCCGAATCCGCGGTTCGACAATACCTGCGCGACGCCCCCGTCGATATCGTGGCCCAGCCCGTGGCCAACCGGCGCAAGCGGCTGCTGATCTCCGACATGGACTCCACCATGATTGAGCAGGAGTGCATCGTCGAAGTCGCCGAATACGCCGGCTTACGAGCGGAAGTTTCGGAAATTACCGAAGCCGCCATGCGGGGCGAAATCGATTTCAGTGAAAGTCTGATCCGTCGCGCCGAGATGTTGCACGGCCTCGATGTCGAGGTGCTCCATCAGGCGATGAACGAGCGTGTCACGGAAATGCCCGGCGGCAAGGTGCTGGTCCGGACCATGAGCAAACACGGCGCCTTCACGACGCTGGTCTCAGGCGGGTTCACCTATTTCACCGAATTGGTGGCCAAGGAACTGGGCTTTCACGAGCACCAGGCAAACACGCTGGAAATCATCGCCGGCCGTCTCTCGGGTAAAGTCATTCCACCGATCCTCGACAAGCAGGCCAAACTAATGGCGCTGGAAAAGTACAGCGACGATCTGGGCTTGAAGGTGGAAGAGACCTTGGCGGTCGGCGACGGCGCCAACGATATCCCGATGCTGCAGGGCGCGGGGCTCGGCGTGGCCTTTCACGCCAAACCGCTGGTCGCCGCCTCCGCCGCCGCCCACATCGACCACGGCGACCTCACCTCCCTGCTCTACATCCAGGGTTATCGCGACGAGGATTTCGCGGAGTAGGTCCAGCGAAGTCCTCGGCCAGCCTCGTGCGGCAATTCGACGCGCGTCCGAATGACCGGTCGCAATCCAACCCCGAAATCAAAATAATCCATCCGAAGCCTCCTTCCGAAGGCCCTAATCGAAGCGAAAGGATTTCGGGATGGGTAATGTGTTTCGTTCATTTGTCAGGTTTGGTTGGAAACCGGTATTACTTGGCGCCCTTCTGTTCGCCGTTGCCACGGCGGGCGTGGTCGCCACGTCGCCGTACGGCAACGGTTCCGTCTGGGCCCAATCCAGCGGCAGCGTACCCGGGGGCACGCTGGGCACATCCAACGATTCCGAGTTCTGGCGCAAAATGCGCATGGGTAATCAAGGCTATGTCTCCTTGCCCGACAAACGCCTTGGCGTTCTGGTCCAATCGGAAGGCGAGGAATGGCGTTCCCTGCGCAACGGACCGATCTCCACTTGGGGCGGTTGGCTGCTGTTAGGTTCCGTCGCCGGCCTCGCCCTGTTTATCGTCGTTCGGCGGCAGGTGAAAATCAAAGGTGGACGCAGCGGAAGGACGCTCCCCCGTTTCAACAACGCCGAACGCGTCACCCACTGGTTTGTCGCAGCCACGTTCGTGCTGATGGCCGTCACCGGGTTGATCGTGCTGTACGGCCGTTACGTATTTCCTCCCATCATCGGGCCTGAGGCCTTTTCGGCATTAGCCAGCGCGGCTCTCCAAGGCCACAACCTGTTCGGCCCGCTGTTCATTGTCGGCATCGCGGCCATGGCCATCATCTACCTAAAGGACAATTTGCTGCGCGCCGCCGACATCCAGTGGCTGCTTCGGGGCGGTGGATTGTTCGGCGGCCATGCCCCTTCGTGGAAGTACAATTTCGGTGAAAAAGCCTGGTTCTGGCTGGCCGTCTTCACCGGCGCCGTTCTCTCCCTGTCCGGCCTGGTACTGGAATTCCCGTCCTACTTCACCGACCGCGGCGATCTCCAGCTTGCCAACATCCTGCATGCCATCTCGGCGGTTATCGTCATCGCCGTCGCCCTCGGCCACATCTACCTGGGTGTCTGGGGCGTCGAAGGGGCGTTGGAGGGCATGACCGCGGGCCAGGTCGATGTCAACTGGGCCAAGGAACACCACGACCTGTGGGCGGCCGAGGTGGCGGCGGAGGTTGGTGTAGAACTGCCGCAGAGTGACAAACCGCTGGTCACGACAATTCGAGCCGAGCCGGAAGCCGGGGAGTGAGAGCGACATGACATTGCTGGAAATCAGTGAAGGGCCGCTGTGGTATTTTGCCGCCACCGTGTTCGTCATCGGCGTGATCTGGCGCTTTGTGAGGATTATCGCCTTTGGCAGAAAAGCCGATCGAAGCATTCCCCGCGGCTCCGCCCTCGCCGGCGCGGTGCAGGCCAATATCCTACATCTCTGGCCCCACGGCGGATTTTTCACCAAGACCGGCTTTCATCTGACGGCAGGATATCTGTTTCATCTCGGGCTGTTTGTCCTGCTGATCTTCGCCGCGCCCCACATCGTGTTCATCAAGGAAAACATTCTCGGTTTCGGTTGGACGCCCCTGCCCCGCTGGGCCTTCATCATCGCGGCGGAAGTTTCGTTCTGCGGCCTGATTTTGCTTTGGGCAAGGCGGTTGGGCGATCCGGTGCTGCGCAAGATATCGGACCGGGACGATAGCATCGGCTTGTGGCTGACGTTCATCGCCATGCTCACGGGCTGTCTTGCCTTGGGTGAAAGCAGTGACGCGCTGCGCGCCATTCACATGCTGTCGGTCGAGGGCTGGCTGGTTTACTTCCCCTTCAGCCGCCTGATGCACGCCTTCACCTTCGTTCTCAGCCGGGGCTATATGGGCGCCACATTCGGCCGCCGGGGGATCACGCCATGACCGACGTTGCCGCCGCAAGAGCATCGTTCCTCAACAGCATGGACGCCTCGATCTCCAGCTACCTCGAGGCTTGCGTACACTGTGGCCAGTGCGCCGAAGCCTGCCCGTTCTACCAGGCAACCGGCGATCCCAAATACACGCCGACCTACAAACTCTTCCCCCTTGTTCAGGTCTACAAGCGGCACAAAGCGCCGTTTTCCGGATTGATGCGGGGACTTGGCCTGGCCCCGCCCGAACTGACGGAACATGACCTGGAGGACTGGTCACCCCTGATCTACGACGCTTGCACGTTGTGCGCCCGCTGCACCATCGTCTGTCCCATGGGCATCGACATCGCCACCGGCGTGAGGCGCGTCCGCGAGGGCTTTGCCGCTGCCGGCATGGTGCCCGACGGCCTGGTCGGCGCGGCCGAGCGCGCCCTCGAGATCGGCAGCCCCCTGGGCATTAAGCCAGCCACCCTGGAAAAAATTGTGCAGGAACAGGCAGACGAGGTCGGCATCCCCATCGAGCTGAACAAAAAGGGTGTGGACTACCTCGTCATCCTGTCCGCCATGGAGGTTCTCAACTTCTATGAAGTGATCGGCGCCCTGGCCCGGATTTTCAAGAAGGCGGACGTAACCTGGACAATCTCGACGGACGCCTACGAGGCCACCAATGTCGGCATCCAGATGGGCGATTTAAATGTCGCGGCGACGCTGGTTGGCCGGATCGTGGAGGCGGCGGAGACATTGGGCGTCAAATACGTCATCAGCCCGGAATGCGGCCACGCCTACTCCGCCCTGAAGTGGGAAGGCCCCAATCTGATCGGCCGGCCCTACGACTTCGAGGTTGTCCACATCCTCGAACTCCTGGACCGCTTGGCAAAGGAAGGCCGGCTGACCACCAAAGGCCGCGACAGCCGCCGGGTGACCTATCACGATCCCTGTCAAATCGTCCGGCGTGGCGGCATCACCGAGGAGCCGCGAACACTGCTGAACAGTGTGTCTGGGAACTTCGTTGAGATGCGGGAACACGGCAAATACAACATTTGTTGCGGCGGGGGCGGCGGGGTCAGCTCCAACCCGCGGGCGGAGGAACTCAGGCTCAAAACTTTCGCCAGCAAGAAAGAGCAAATCGATGAACTGGGCGGCATCGAGGCTCTGGTCACCTCCTGCGCCAATTGCCGCAACGTCCTGGAAGAAGCGATCGACGAATTCGAGATGGAGTTGCCGGTCATCGGTCTTACCGAGTTGGTTGCCGACTATCTGGACGACGGTTGACCAGGCCAGCTTCCGACCCGTCTTCGGCCGGCTCGCCATTATCCTGCTGACCAAATAGAGTTGAGGGATGATCGTTGGAGCGTAACGGGATGCCCGAAAGCGAGGATCGGAATACACCGCCGAACTACAAGGCGATGACCCTAGCCAAGCCGGGCAAGCCTTTGCGGTTCCGCGAGTTTGCCGTACCGGAACCCGGCCCGGACGAGGTTTTGGTGGCGGTTCATGTTTGCGGCGTCTGCCGCACGGACCTCCATGTCGTTGACGGCGACCTGCCCGATCTCGGGCATGACGTGGTGCCCGGTCACGAAGTGGTCGGTCATGTCGAAGCCGTCGGATCTGCTGTCACCGCATTCGCGATCGGCCAACGTGTCGGGGTGCCATGGCTGGGCTGGACCTGCGGCGAGTGCGAATACTGTCTCGCCGACCAGGAAAACCTTTGCCTGCACCCCCGCTTCACCGGCTACTCGCTGGACGGCGGCTATGCCGAGTATCTGGTCGCCGACCAGCGCTATTGCTTCGCGCTGCCTGAGCGCTACAGCGATGAGCAGGCGGCTCCGCTGCTTTGCGCCGGGCTGATCGGTTATCGGGCGCTGGTAATGGCCGGACCGGCCCGGCGTTTGGGCATCTACGGCTTTGGTGCGGCGGCCCATATTGTGGCCCAGGTTGCCTTGCATCAGGAACGCGATTTCTACGCATTCGTCCGCGATGGCGACGCCGCGGCGCGGCACTTCGCCCTCGAACTCGGCGCGCGTTGGGCCGGTTGGTCGTCGGAGAAACCGCCCGAGGAACTGGATACCGCCATAATTTTCGCGCCTGTGGGCGAGTTGGTGCCGGCGGCGCTACGTACGCTTCGCCGGGGCGGCACGGTGGTCTGCGCCGGCATTCACATGAGCGACCTGCCGAGCTTCCCTTACGACATTCTCTGGCATGAACGAAAGATCGTCTCCGTCGCCAACCTGACCCGCCGGGACGGCGTGAATTTCCTGAAACTCGCCGACGAGTTTCCCTTGCAAACCCACACCACTCTGATGCCGTTGTCAGAGGCCAATGAGGCCTTGGCCAAACTCCGCGCCGGCGACGTACAGGGTGCGCTGGTACTCGATGTCGAAGGGATTGGAACAGATAGTGACTAAACGGTAACGGATCAGCGAGGGACGTTCAGATTCCTGAAGTAAAACGCCTTCACTTGTTCCGCTGCCAGCTTGTGCGCCGTTGCGTTGTAGTCGTCCGCCAGCTTGGCCCAGTACGAGTGCCCGGTATCGGGTAGCAGAAGAAACTGGAAACCCTCAGTTTCCTCAAGCTGCTTGGCGTAGTCCGTGCAAAATTCAGGTTGGACTTCGCGATCATTTTCCCCCGTCACGACGAGCAGCGGAATTCCGGGAGGGCGCGCCTCGCCCGGACAATACGGCGCAGCGGCCACAGCGGCGCGATATACGTCGAGTTTGTCTCCGCCAAAATTAACCGCGTCGATAACTGCAACGCCGCCATTGGAATGACCCCAGAGGACAATTCTGTCCTTGTCGACAAAATCGAAAGACCCAAGCGTTCGAGCTCCAGCGAACCCATAGTTGCCGTGATCGGCAAAACTGTAGATGTAGCGGGGCGTACCGTCCCTCTCGCGTGCGGTCCTCGGCGCCACGGTAAGAGTGGCGAAGCCCCACTCAAGGAATGTCGGGGCAATGGACGAATAGCAATACGGTACTATTAGGCCGTTTGAGCCCGGCAAGATCACCAATCCCGGAAAAGGCCCCTCGCCCGTCGGTTTGGTCAGCAAACCGAGAAGTTTAACCGGCGTACCGCTGACGGTTTTCCCATCGAACTCGACGACCTGGGCACGCCCGTCCGCCACCTGCGGGCATTTCTTGATGTAATCGAGAGGGGCATCTTCGGCAGCCGCGGAAACAGCCACCATCACGACGCCCAACATCAGAATCAGGATCTTGTGGACTTGCCTACTCACAACACGCCTCCCCGTTCTGGGCAATATCATGCTACCAAACGGCGGGAAGCGGAAACAGAGGACGCCGGCTGACCGGTATCCTCAACGTCGGGCTTTCTGGTATTTCGCCAAGAACGCTTTCACGCGCTGTTGGGCCATTTTGGCGGTTTCCGGGTTGAATTTGTAGTCGCGCTCAAAATGAGCCCAATAAGTGTGTCCCGTTTCGGGCAGCAGGAGAAACTCGAATTCCGCCGTACCTTCGAGTTGCTTGGCGTAGTCCTTACACAAAACGGGTTCGACTTCGGGATCCTTTTCCCCCGTCACCACAAGCAGCGGGAGTCCGGGCGGTCGGGCCTTGCCCGGACAATATGGCGCCGCAGCCACAGCGGCGCGGTAAACCTTGAGCTTGTCGCCGCCATAAATGACGGCATCAACCACCGCGCTCCCGCCATAGGAGTGACCAAACAAGACCAAATTGTCCTTATCCACAAACTCGAAAGCGGCAAGGGCTCCGGCGGCTCCGAAGCCGTAATTGCCGTTGTCCGCAAAACTGTATGTATAGCGAGGTGTACCGTCCATCTCGCGCGCCGTGCGGGGTGCGACGGTAAGGATCGCGTAACCCCACTCCAGAAAAGTCGGCAGTATGGACGAATAGCAGTTCGGCACCCTGAGCCCCCTGCCGCCCGGCAATAGGACCACGCCGGGATATGGGCCGGCACCCGACGGTTTGGCCAACAGACCGGCGAGCCGGACGGGCGTACCGTTGAGCATATTCGCTTCGAACTCGATGACCTCGGCGCGCCCGTCAACCACCTGCGAGCACTTCCGGATGTAATCGAGGGGGGTGTCTTCGGCGAACGCGACGGGGGCCGCCACAATCGGAGCCAACAAAATAATGAGAATTATACCGATCCGCGTCGCCACAGTGCGCCTCCCCCGCGCCGGACAGGGACATGCTATCACACGGCGGGAGGCGGATACAATGCGTCCGAAATTCTAGTTGTCCAATCCTGACTTGATCTTGGGCCAGTTGGCGTTGGCGGCGGCAATTAGCTTTTCAACGCCACCTGCCTCCCACTGCTTTTGAACGCCCTTGGAATAGTTGAGGTAGAGCTTGCCGTCGACGATCTTCCAGGCGTCGGGATCGATCGAGGCCGTGTAGCCCTGGCTGACGGCCCAGGCGCAATAGCCACCGTACCGGGGCGCGTACTTTTCGGGGTTTTTGACGAACGCGTCCTTGTTGGCGGCGCTGGCGAAACGCCATTTGGCGCCCATCCATTCGTGCGTTATGGCGCTCTTGCCTTCCACAGGTTTGCTGTCGGTGAAGTAGGCGACGGGGTCATAGCCTTTGATCGCCTTGCCCCACGATGAGTAGATGACGCCGTCGGCCTGGGCCGGCAGGGTAATGAAGGTAATGGCCGCCGTAACGACGACCGCCAGCAACGAATGCCAGATCGAATTTCTCAAGTACTGCATCTCTCGGCCTCCCCGTGAGCAAGTACGGATTATCTGGCCTAAGAGATAGTGCTTGTTCGATCACGGCGCATTTCAAATTCTTGTTATGTGAGGCCAACGAAAAAGGGGACGCGCCATGGGCGCGCCCCCTTATCCGTTCGAGATGGGTCTCGGTTATTCGGCCGCAACGGGCGGCAGTTGAGACAATGCCTCGTCCAATTTGGCGTGATCGTAGTCTTCGTCCTTGAGCGCACCGGCGAAGTAGTCGGTATACGCCTGCATGTCGAAGTGACCGTGGCCGGAGAGGTTGAAGAGGATCGTGCGGCTGACGCCTTCTTCCTTGCACTTCATGGCCTCGTCAATGGCGGCCTTGGCGGCATGGGTCGATTCGGGCGCCGGAACGATGCCCTCGGCCCGCGCGAACTGCACACCGGCTTCGAAGCACGTGTTCTGGTGATACGAAACGGCGTCGATGTGGCCCAATTCGGCCAGGTGGCTGACCATCGGCGCCATGCCGTGGTAGCGCAGACCGCCGGCGTGGAAGCCGGGCGGCACAAAAGCCGAACCCAAGGTATGCATCTTGACCAGCGGCGTAAGATGACCCGTGTCGCCGAAATCGTAGGCGTACTTGCCGCGCGTCAAGGTCGGGCAGGCCGCCGGCTCGACGGCTAGAGCCCGCACGTCTTTACCGCCTCTGAGCTTCTCACCGATGAACGGGAAGGCGATGCCGGCGAAGTTGGAACCGCCCCCGGCGGCACCAATAACGACGTCCGGATAGTCACCTGCCTGCTCCATCTGGAGCATGGCTTCCTGACCGATGACGGTCTGGTGGGTCAGTACGTGGTTCAGAACGCTGCCGAGCGAGTACTTGGTGTCGTCATTGGTGGCCGCGATTTCAACTGCTTCCGAGATGGCGATGCCGAGACTGCCGGTGCTGTTCGGGTCCGCTTCCAGGATGGCGCGGCCGGAATTCGTTTCATTCGACGGACTGGCGACGCAGGTTGCGCCGTAGGTCTCCATCAGGGCCCGGCGATAGGGCTTCTGATCGAACGAGATTCGAACCATGTAGACCTTGACCTCGATGCCGAACAAGGCGCCGGCAAAGGCCAGGGAGGAACCCCACTGACCGGCGCCGGTTTCGGTGCTGATCTTGGTGATGCCCGCTTCCTTGTTGTAGAAGGCCTGCGCCACGGCGGTGTTCGGCTTATGGCTGCCGGCCGGGCTGACGCCTTCGTACTTGTAGTAAATTTTGGCGGGCGTATCGAGCGCGGCTTCCAGGCGGCGGGCCCGGAACAGCGGCGTGCAGCGCCACTGCTTGTAGACGTCGCGCACGGGATCGGGGATTTCGATTTCGCGGTCGGCGCTGACTTCCTGGCCGATCAGGGCCATGGGGAAGAGCGGCGCCAGATCGTCCGGCCCGATGGGCTCGCCGGTACCCGGATGCAGCACCGGATTGGGCGGCTCCGGCAGGTCGGCGGCGATGTTGTACCAAGTTTTGGGTATCTGTTCTTCACCGAGCAGATACTTGATTGAGTCTGTCATTAGTTTCTCCCTGTTGGTGAGGAGGTTCCTCATCGGCTTAAATGTTAGCGGCTGCCTTTTTTTATGAACCTTGACCTTGGTCAAGTTATTATTTGGTAAGACCCTACTTATTTTAGGTATAAAACATTTTTTGACCAGCCCAATCAGGTCTTCGAACAAAAAAAACGGCAGGAATTTACACCTGCCGTTTTTCTATTTATCGGATTTATTCAGCGCTAACTTTCATTCAATCTGAGCGCCACAAAACGCAAATCCTCAGCCCGTTGGAGCAAGATCAGAACGGATTTCCGGTTAGTGTCTCGGACCTGCTGCACCTTGTTGACGATCTGATCGGGCGAAGACACTTCCTCCTGGCCAACCTCGACGATGATGTCGCCCGGCCGTATGCCTTTCTTTGCGGCTGCCGATTCATCGGCGACGCTGGTCACGACCACGCCCTTGGCCTTTTCGCTGACCTCGAAACGCTGCCGCAGTTCATCCGTCAGCTTCGAAAGCGTCATGCCGAGAGCGTCGACGGTCTTTGAGGGCTTCGTGCTTTGGCTGCCGGTGCTGGCGACGACGGTATTTTCTTCATCCATTTCGCCAACCGTGACGCCCAATTTGACCTCTTCGCCTTTACGCCAAACCGTGGCCTCGATTTCCTTGTTGATTTCTGTTTCGGCAACGATCCGCTGCAAGGCACGGGCATCCGTCACCTCCTTGCGGTCGAAGGAAAGGATGACGTCGCCGGCCTCGATGCCGGCATCCTTTGCCGGTCCCTCGTCGAACACGCCGGCGATTAGGGCGCCGCGCGCCTTGCCAAGGCCGAGGCTTTCGGCGATTTCGTCCGACACGGGCTGTATGCGCACGCCGAGCCAGCCGCGGCGGGTGCGGCCAAACTCGCGCAGGTCCTTGATGACCGCCATGGCCATGTCGGAGGGCACCGCGAAGCCGATGCCGACGCTACCACCCGACGGTGAAAAGATCGCGGTGTTGATGCCGATGACCTCACCGTCGAGGTTGAACAGCGGACCACCGGAATTGCCGCGGTTGATGGACGCATCGGTCTGAATGAAATCGTCATAGGGGCCGGAATTGATGTTTCTCGCCCGGGCCGAAATGATGCCCGCCGTGACGCTGCCGCCCAGTCCGAAGGGATTGCCGATGGCCAACACCCAGTCGCCAACGCGGGCCCGGCGCGACGAGCCGAATTCAACGGATGGCAGGGGATTTTCCGATTCGACTTTCAGTACGGCGATGTCGGTCTTGCTGTCACGGCCGATCACCTTGGCCTTAAGGCGGGTTTCATCGCTCATCACCACGGTGATCTCGTCAGCTTCGGCAATCACGTGGTTGTTGGTGATGACGATGCCGGAGGGATCGACAATAAATCCTGACCCCAGCGAGGTGACCCGGCGTGACGGCGAACCCTGACCGTTTTGCCCGTTGTTGGGACGTTGGCGGTCGAAAAAGTCCTTAAAGAATTCCTCGAACGGTGAGCCCGGCGGGAACTGGGGCATTTGGCGCTGTTGCGGTTGCTGGCGGGCGCCCTGGCGCACTTTTTGGGTGGTCGAAATATTGACGACTGCCGGTGACAGGCGTTCGGCCAGGTCGGCAAAGCTGGTGGGCGCTTGACGGGCTTGGGCGCTCAACGCAAACGCCATGATCATGAGCAGGGCAAGCAGCATCCCGCCGACAACCCGGATATCGTAAACGCCGCGCCGGAAGGCGGCGGTCTTGGCAATATTTCGGTTCACGGTTCCTCGTCTCCTGAATATTCGAATTCCGCCGTCTAGCAGGCGGAAGCTCCGATGTCCGTCGCGTTGCCGCGTATATTAGACCCGAATATGGTTACTTTGTGGCTCGATTTGGGCAATTCATTGTCAACTATTCGTGCTTGTTCTTAATCAACCACGGACCAACCAAACAACGACGGCCCCCACCAGAGCGACCCCAACCCCTAACATTCTCAGTGTCCCCGGCGGTTGTTCGAAAGCCACGACCATCATGCGCTTTACCCCATTGGGAAACAGTGCATAGAGCGCACCCTCGATTACCATGACGAGGCCAATGGCGGCGATCAGGTCATCCATTTCCGCACGCTACCCGCCGCCGATAGCCGGAACCCGCCATCACAAGGACGATGGCGGGTTCAGCCAGCGGCTAGTTGTTACCCTTTACGCCCCCGCCGAGGTCGCCGAAGAACCGGAAGAACTCCGAATCGGGCGACAACACCATGGTCGTGCCGTCGCTCGTCAAGGCTTCGCGGTAGGCCTGCATCGAACGATAGAAGGAGAAGAAGTCAACGTCCTTGCCAAACGCTTCGGCGTAAACCTTGATCGACGTGGCATCGCCTTCACCGCTGATGATCTGCGACTGCTTCTGCGCCTCGGCGATCAGTACCGTCTTTTCGCGGTCGGCGCGGGAGCGGATGCGCTGGGAAATCTCGGCCCCTTGCGCCCTGAACTCACGCGCTTCACGGTCACGTTCGGTCTTCATGCGGGCGTAGATCGCTTGGTTGTTGGCTTCAGGCAGGTCGGTCCGTTTAATGCGGACATCGACAACCCCGATGCCGTAGGCCTTCGCCTCTTCGTTCGCGGCATCCCTGATCGCCTCCATCAGATCGCGCCGTTCGCCGGTCAGAACCGTGGCCAGCGGCACGCCGCCCAGCACTTGGCGCAGACTGGAGGTCAGAACGGTGGCGAGACGCGAACGGGCGCCCGCTTCGCTGTTGACCGCCTTGTAAAACTCCAGGGGATTGTTGATCTGGTAACGCAGGAAGGCATCGACCACCAGACGTTTCTGGTCTGAGGCGATGATCTCCTCAGCCGGCGCGTCGAAGGCCAGGATACGCTTGTCCAGATAGATAACGTTCTGAATGAACGGCACTTTGAGGTGCAATCCTGGCTCGGTCGCGGTGGAGATCGGATTACCGAACTGCAGCACCAGAGCCTGTTGGGTCTGATGCACGGTATAGAGCGCGCTGAAGGCGGAAACGCCCAGAGCCAGCACAATCACACCAACGAGGGCGAGGAATTTGGTATTCATTGGCTGCCTCCCGCGCGCTTCTGTATTTCAGGCAGCGGCAAGTAGGGCACGACGCCGGAGCCGCTCTTGCCGTCGATGATGACCTTGTTCATACCGCGCAGAACCTCTTCCATGGTTTCGAGGTAGATCCGCTTGGTGGTCACGTCCTTGGCCTGGGCGAATTCCCGGTAGACGGCCAGGAACCGGTTGGCGTCACCTTCGGCGCGGGCGACGACTTCCTGCTTGTAGGCTTCGGCCTTCTGGATCATCTGTTCCGCTTCGCCTCGGGCGCGCGGAATGATGTCGTTGGCATAACCTTCAGCCTCGTTGCGTTGGCGCTCCAAGTCGGCGCGAGCACGCTGGACGTCGCGGAAGGAATCGATGACGGCGCCCGGCGGATCCACTTTCTGCAGCTTGACGTTCTGCACTTCGACACCGGCTTTGTAATCGTCGAGGATCTGCTGGGTCAGCTTGCGCGCCTTGTCCTCAATCAATAGCTTACCTTCGGCCAGGGCCGCGGCGATCGGAGTGTTGCCGACGATTTCGCGCATGGCGCTTTCCGCCACGGCCTTTACGGTCGCTTCGGGGCGCTGAACGTTGAATAGGAAGCTGCCGGCATCCTTGATCACCCAAAGAATTGTGAAGTCGATGTCGACGATGTTCTCGTCACCAGTGAGCATCAAGCTTTCTTCCGGCACATCCTGCCGTGACGTTGAACGGCTCGAATCGCCGCGCGCCCTAAATCCCACGTCGATGCGGTTGACACGAGTCACCCGAGGCGTCAGCACCGATTCGATAGGGCTCGGCAAATGGTAGTGCAGGCCCGGCGTGGTGAACTTCACGTACTCGCCGAAGCGCAGGACGATGCCCTGCTGGTCGGCTTCGACGCGGTAAAACCCGCTGGCCGCCCACAACCCCACAAGGACGAGCAGAACAAGCGCTGCGATTTTACCGCCGCCGCCGCCGCCCGGCAGGAAGCGTTTAAACTTGTCCTGGCTTTGCCGCAAAAGATCCTCGAGATTAGGCGGTTGCTGACCGCCGGGGCCTTGCCCCCATGGGCCACGGCCACCGCCGCCGCCCTGCCAGCCGCCGCCGCCGCCGCCGCCCTGATTGCTCCATGGCATGGCTCTATCGTCCTCCGTCCCGAAAAAAAGGAATATTCATAAACCGGCCCGCTAAAGGGCCAAAATCAGTAGGGTTTTACAAAGCTTTAAATTCGTCGCCATGCGCGTTATATGACAGCTTGAAGCGGTGCGCAATGAAGCATGGCGTGTCGCAGCACAACAATAACCCCCATTCACCCCCAAGTCTTTTCTATCCGCCGTCATCGTCCAAGCATATCGGCACTTTTCTGGAGAATTTCAAGCATGTCCACCGTCACTGACGAACAAGTCTGGGAAGCCCTCAACGAAATCAAGGATCAGGAGTCAGGCAAAAGCGTCGTCGAGCTGAACATGATTCAGGGCTTGCAGATCAAGGACGGGCACGTCGTTTTCAGCATCGAGGTCGATCCAGCCGACGCGGAAGCCATGGAACCCCTGCGCAAAGCCTGCGAGGAAATCGTTTTTGACCTGCCCGGCGTGCTGTCCGCCACCGTGGTTCTGACGGCAGAACGCGGCGGCGAGGCGGAAGCGCCGGTGGAAGCCGAACAGGAACGCCATTCCGGCCAGCAACAGCCCGGCGGCATGGAAATTCCGGGCGTCAAATCGATCATTGCCGTGGCCTCGGGCAAGGGCGGTGTAGGTAAATCGACCGTCGCAGTCAATCTGGCGCTGGGCCTGGCAGCCGGCGGCCTCAAGGTCGGCCTGATGGACGCCGACGTCTACGGCCCCTCCCTACCCCGCATGATGGGCATCGGCGGCAGCCCGCTGTCGCCCGACGGCAAATACATGATGCCGATGTCCAACTACGGCATCGAAGCCATGTCGATCGGCTTCCTGGTGCCGGAAGAAACGCCGATGATCTGGCGCGGCCCCATGGTCATGAGTGCTCTGGAACAGATGATGCGGGACGTCAAGTGGGGCGACCTCGACGTTTTGGTCTGCGACCTGCCGCCGGGCACCGGTGACGCCCAGCTCACCATGGCCCAGCGCGTGCCGCTGACGGGCGCCGTGGTGGTTTCGACGCCGCAGGACGTCGCCCTAGCCGATGCGCGCAAGGGCATCGCCATGTTCGACAAGGTCAACGTGCCCACCCTCGGGCTGATCGAGAACATGAGCTACTTCGTCTGCCCCCATTGCGACGAACGCACGGATATCTTCGGTCACGGCGGCGCGCGCGACGAGGCGGCGCGCCAGGGCATCGATTTCCTCGGCGAGATCCCGATCGACCCGCGTTTGCGCGAAACTTCCGACACCGGCACGCCGATCACCGCCAAGGAACCCGACCATTCGGTCTCCGTGGCTTTCAAGGAAATCGCCGCCAAGGTCGCCGAGAAGATCAAGACCGCCGACGCCGAAGCCGAAGCCGCGGCCCCTAGAATTGTGGTGAGTTAATCCCGTATCCTTATTGAATGATCCTGGTCGGACAACTTGATTCGCCCTTTGTGAGAAGGGTGGCGGTTTCGCTGAACCTGCTCGGCATGCCGTTCGAGCAGGATCCTTTGTCAACTTGGCAGGATCTCGACGACATGCTGGCGGTCAATCCGCTGGGGCTGGTGCCGGCATTGAAGCTCGATGACGGCGAAACGCTGGTCGACAGCCAGGCGATCCTCGACCATATCGACGAAACGGTCGGCCCGGATCGGGCACTAACACCCGCGCGCGGCCCGGACCGGCGGAACAGCGTCCAACGCACCACCGTGGCGCTGGGTTTGGCCGATAAGGCCATCGCCCTGCGCGGCGAGTTGTACCGGCGACGCGAGGGTTCACAGGATCAGGCCGTCATCGACCGGCTGCAAACGCAGATCGATTCGGCGCTGGGCTGGCTGGAGCTGTCCTTTCGTGACGATCCTATGGAAGCCGAGAATATTCACCAGGACGACATCACCGCCGCCATCGTCGTAACGTTCCTCAAGAACAAGCCGCCCAGCCATTTCGACGCCCGCACCCATGCGGCGCTGGAGCGGCTGAATAAATCCTGTGAAGCGATGGAGGCTTTTGAGCGGTCGCCTTTCCCGGTCGGCTAAATCAGGGCCTATTCCTTGTGACTCCACCCCCACCCAACCCTCCCCCATCAAGGGGGAGGGCTAGAATTGGTGGGCGAAACTTCCAAGTGAGTTCCTTCCCCCCTTGTGGGGGAAGGACAGGATGGGGGGACAGCTGCCCAGGAATTGGCAGCTAACCCGTCACCGTTTCCAGCACCAGGCGCACCATGTCGCCGAAGCCGCGCTCGCGTTCCTCGGGCGGCAGGTCCTCGCCCGTGATCAGGTGATCGCTGACGCTCAAAACGGCTGCGGCGCGGGCGCCCATGCCGGCGGCCAGGCGGAACAGCAGGGCCGCTTCCATTTCGACGCCCAGGGCGCCGTGACGCGTAAGAAGGTCGAGGAAACTGTCTTCCGGTCGGTAGAATTGATCGCCCGAGACGATCGGCCCCGCGTGATAGCTGATTGCCAGCTCGTCGGCCTTGTCGGCCAACGCCCGCGTCAGGGAAAAATCCGCCGCGGCGGCGTAGTCGATGTCGCCGAAGATTGCCCGGTTGGCGCCTGAATCGGTCGACGAGGCCGTCGCCAGGATCAAGTCCCGCACCTTGACCTCGTTGCGCAAGGCGCCGCAACTGCCGATGCGGACCAACGTCTTGGCGCCGAACTCGTTGAGCAGTTCATGAACGTAAATCGCCAGCGACGGCATGCCCATGCCGGTTCCCTGGATCGACACCGGTTTACCGTTGTAGGTGCCGGTATAGCCGAACATGTTGCGCACGGCGTTGTATTGAACGGCGTCTTCAAGGTAGGTCTCGGCCACCCATTTGGCGCGCAGCGGATCGCCCGGCAGCAGGACCGTTTCGGCTATATCGCCTGGTTCGGCGGCAATATGGGGTGTGCCCAAGACGTCAGTCCCCGCGTTCCAGCTCGGCCATCAGTTCGCGCCATTCGCGCGGCGACATGCCGCTGTCAGCCTGCTCGACCGCCTCGCCAGCCAACATGCGGCGCACCACCGCCATGCCCTTTTCCGAGATCGTCGTGCCGCCGACGCGGTAATCCATGAAGGCCTTGTAGGTCGCCGGCACCCATTTTTCCAATGTCTCCAGCATGGCCTGGGCGTAGACGCGGATTTCGTACTGGGCGTGCTCGTCGGCCCTGAGCGAGAGGAAGTGCAGCAGGTTATGGAGATCGGTCTTCCAGTACCATTGGGTATAGAAATTGAGCGAAAGGTTCATGCGCGCCAGTTCCCGCGCCAGGCCCTGACGGTTCTCGTCGACAGCGTTGCCGGCTTCGTCCTCATTGAGCATTTCGGCATAATCGGCATAGGCGCGCTCGGAATCCTCGCGCAGTAACTGAAATACGCGCGCCGCTTCATCGCCTTCCAGCACGTCGCCCCGGCCCTGGCGGTTCATGCTCGACTGGGCCGCGAGATTATCCGCCGTCGGAATGTAAAACTCGTTGTCGAGAATGGAATAGCGCGCGGAGTATTCATTGACGTTGGCGGTGCGGTGGCGGATCCACTGGCGGGCGACGAAGATGGGCAGTTTGACGTGGTATTTGATTTCGCACATCTCGAACGGCGTGGTGTGCCGATGGCGCAGCAGGTAGTTCACCAGCCCGGCGTCGTCGCGTGTCGATTTGGTGCCGCGACCGTAGGAAACGCGGGCAGCTTGAACCACGGCGCCGTCGTCGCCCATGTAGTCGATGACCCGGATGAAGCCGTGGTCGAGTACGGGCGTGGCCTGGTAAAGGATTTCCTCAAGGCCCGGCGAGACGGCCCGGCGGGTCGGTTGGGATTCGGCGCGTTGTTCTTCGATTTCTGCGAGTTGGTCGGGGGTGAGACCCATCTGATCGTTCTCCGGCGATGGTGTAGGCGGTGCTACGCATTTGAATAGGGAAGAAACAATATAACGCTCCGGTTTCAGCAACGCCACAACATGTTGTGGTTCACGGTGAGATTTCCGCTAAATGCCGTGCCAATCGGCTTTGAAAGCCCTTTAAATTCCGCCCCGAACACCCTATATTCCGGGCGTCGGGCAACCGACTATGGCGATAAACGGCCTATGGAATAAGCGTTGCGGACCCGGGGGCAGTACCCGGCGCCTCCACCATAAACACTTGCACGGATTTGAACCGGATTTCCTGCTTGGCGAGTGTTTTTGATGGGGGCGAAACAGGATCGACGTGCGTAGTAAAGATAAGCTTTTCGCCCGGCATGATATCCACCGTTATCGGGTCAATCACAACAAATGCCAATGACAATCGTCAAGCATTTGCGGCAGCAGCCTAACAGCTGATGTCACGGGGTTCGGAGGGCACCTGGCAACAGAAGCCCTCCACTTGAGGTTCGCCCGGCCATTGGCCGGGTGAATTCGTTCTCATCGCGAAAAACCGAAAATGTGAGTCGACTCGACGGGCGGGCTGACTAGTATGAGGTGCAGGACCAAGTGCCCCTCCGGGCAGACCAAACCGATAGCGGAACATGAACGACCAGCCGACGCCGACCGACCATATGAACTACGACGAGATCGTCGAGCGCGCGCTCAAAGGCGTCGTCCGCGAATCTCTGGAGCGCGTTGCCGGTACTGGCCTGCCGGGCGACCATCACTTCTACATCTCGTTTTTGACGGAATATCCCGATGTCGTGTTGCCCGACCACCTCAGGTCGCGCTACCCGGATGAAATCACCATCGTGCTGCAGCACGAGTTCTGGGATATCGAAACCAACGATGAAGGCTTCTCGGTAACGCTGAGTTTCAACAACAAGCGCGAGTTCATCAGCGTGCCCTGGTTCTCGATCACCGGCTTCGCCGATCCCAGCGTGCAGTTCGGCCTACAGTTCAAAACCCTGGAAGACCGGCCCGGCCACAGCGATCACAACGCCCTGGCAAATGACATGGCGGAAAACATGATGGCCGACGTCGAGGACGAGGCTCCGCTGGAGGGCGACGAGGACCGAGCGCCGGTGTCCGCGGACGTCGTGGAGCTCGACCAGTTTCGCAAGAAGTAAGACCGGCGGAGCGTTTCCGCCCTTAGACCCCCCATTCCGATATCCAGTAAACGAGGACGTTAACCGTGTCCGATACAACCGATATTCCCTATCAAGAGATGTTCCCGCTCAGCCCCCGCGAGACGCCGTGGCGCAAGCTGACCGGTGAGCACGTGTCCACCCTCGACGTCGACGGCACGACGGTGCTCAAAGTGGCGCCGCAAGCGATCGAATTGCTGGCCGAAGTCGCCATGCGCGATATCGCACACCTGTTCCGGCCCGGCCACCTCGCCCAGCTCGCCGCCATCCTCGACGACCCCGAGGCCTCGGACAACGACCGCTACGTCGCCCTGGAGTTGCTGAAAAACGCCAACGTCTCGGCCGGCATGGTGCTGCCGAGCTGCCAGGACACCGGCACGGCCATCGTCATGGGCAAGAAGGGCCAGTACGTCTGGACCGACGGCACGGACGAAGCGGCGCTCTCACAGGGCATCTCCGCCACCTATACGCAAACCAATCTGCGTTATTCCCAGATGGCGCCGCTGGACATGTACGAAGAGGTCAACACCGGCACCAACCTGCCGGCGCAGATCGATCTCTATGCTGCGGCGGGCGACGAGTACAAGTTCCTGTTCATCGCCAAGGGCGGCGGTTCGGCCAACAAGACATTCCTCTACCAGCAGACCAAGGCCGTGCTGAACCCCGAAAGCCTGGCCGCCTTTCTCGACGAAAAACTCAAGACGCTGGGCACCGCGGCCTGCCCGCCCTACCACCTGGCGGTGGTGATCGGCGGCACCTCGGCGGAGCAGAACCTCAAGACCGTCAAGCTCGCCAGCACCAAATACCTCGATGAGCTGCCGACCAAGGGCAACGAGTTGGGCCACGCCTTCCGCGATCTTGAAATGGAGGAAACGGTCCATAAACTCTCGCAGCAGAGCGGCATCGGCGCCCAGTTCGGCGGCAAGTACTTCTGCCACGACGTCCGCGTCGTGCGCCTGCCGCGGCACGGCGCCTCGGTGCCCATCGGAATCGGCGTTTCGTGCTCGGCCGACCGGCAGATCCACGGCAAGATTACGGCCGACGGCGTCTTCATCGAGCAACTGGAGACCAACCCCGCCAAATACCTACCCGAGGTCGAGGAAGCGGGCCTGGGCGGCGAGGTCGTCAACATCGACCTTGGCCTGCCGATGGCGGACATCCTGGCCGAATTGACCAAACACCCGGTCAAGACACGTCTTTGCCTGACCGGCACCCTGATCGTCGGCCGCGACATCGCCCACGCCAAATTGAAGGAACGCCTGGACGCCGGCGAAGGTCTGCCGCAATACATGCTGGACCACCCGGTCTACTACGCCGGGCCGGCCAAAACGCCCGACGGCATGGCGTCCGGTTCGTTCGGCCCGAC
>CAZGTM010000036.1:0-38956 GCA_964528595.1 uncultured Rhodospirillaceae bacterium | reverse complement strand
ACGTGTAAGGAAAGACAATGACCGAATTCAAAAGCAGCCGCATCGAAGTATCTCAGGTCCAGCATCTGGAAGGTGCGATGAGCGACATCTTTCCCTTGCTTTGTCCGACCCGGGAATACGACTGGATCGAAAGCTGGGCCTGCGATCTGATCTATTCCGCCTCGGGGCTCGCCGAAAACAACTGCGTCTTCTCGACCGAACTGCCCGACGGTGGACGCGAGCACTGGATCGTCAACCGCTTCGAACCCAACCGGATGATCGAGTTCGTGAAGTTCGCCGCCGGCCTCTACGTTGTGAAATACGACATTACGCTCTCGCCTCTACCGGATGGGCGCAGCATTGCTGTCTGGAGCCAGATCATCACGGGGCTCTCCGACGCCGGCAACGAAATCATCGACAACTTCGACCGGGACGCCTTCCACGCCAAGTTCAAACGCATCGAAAAGGAGTTGAACCACTTCCTCACCACGGGCCAAATGCTGGTTGCAGCATAAGGGAAACAGATGACGACCGTTGGAAGGCTGGCCCGGCAACATGGGCTGTCGCGGAGCACGTTGCTCTATTACGACCGGGAGGGCGTGCTGATCCCTTCCGGACGGTCGGCAAAGGGGTATCGCGTCTACTCCGACGCCGACGCCGAAAGGCTCGAGTTGATTTGCCTTTACCGCAAGGCCGGCCTTTCATTGGACGCCATCAAACAGGTATTGAAGCCAAGGGGCCGCGACCTCAACGCGGCTCTCAACAAACGACTGGCCGAACTGAACGAAGAAGCGGACCGGCTGCACGAACAGCAAGCCCTGGTTCTGTCCCTGTTGAAACGGGAACCGCCGGAAATGCCGGTGCGGCTCGACCGCCAGGGCTGGTCCGACACCCTGGCGGCTTCGGGCTTCAGCGACGAGGACATGCATGCCTGGCATATCGGTTTTGAAAAATCTGCGCCGAAAAAGCACCAGGCCTTTTTGGAATACCTCGGCATCCCTGCGGACGAGATCAGGGAAATCCGCCGTTGGTCGAAAGAGGCCCGCTAAGCCACTGGAGAATGCGTTCTATTGGGTCGCGCGCCGGATGCCGAACAGTTCGACGCTTTCCGATTTGCCGCGCAATTCGTAGCCGCCGAGCGCCACGGCATCCAGTTCGCCGGGGACGGCGGTGTTGTTGATGACGTCGGCGGAGGCCACGAGATTATACCCCAGTTCCCGACAGGTCTTCTCCAGCCGGGCCGCCGTGTTGACGGTATCGCCGAAGTAGGAGATCTGCCGCTTAGAATCGCCAGTAAAGCCCGCCACAACACGGCCGCAGTGCAGGCCCGCGCGGAATTTCGGCACCCGCCCGAACCGCGTCTGATAGACGTCCGCCCGCCGCTTGATGATATCCTCGATGGCGAAAAAACAGCGCAAGCAGTTGGCGTTGCGAAGGCCCAGCTCCAGGGGCCAGGTGATCACGATCTCATCGCCGATATAGCGGTGGGCCTCGCCGTTGTGATCGAGGATGGCCTCGTCGATGTCAAAATAAAACGTCGAAATCAGGTCATAGGCGCCCAAATCGCCGAGTTCCTCCGCCATCTGCGTCGACGCTTCGATATCGAGAAAAAGGAAGACCCGCTCCTCGTATATGCCGGTGCGGTAACGGCCCAGGATCACGTTGGCCAGTTGCCGGGTGCCGATGACGCGCCGGATGGTGACGAAAAACAGCAGCAGCGAGATCATCAGGAAGGTGGTGAAGATGTCCAACATCAACGCGGTGTCGTAGTCGATCTGATAGCCGAAATAGGTATCGCGCCCGGCCTCCGGATAAGCCCAGGTCTCGTAAAGCACGACGACGGCGGTGATGGTGACGAGGTAGACGGCGGTACTGAGCGTCAGGCTCACCAGAAAGTGGGCGCGTCTGATTGCCCGCCCATAGCGGCCTTCGACGAAAAGCAACTCGTACGAAGCAAGCACAGCGCCGACCAGAGCGCCGAGGACTGCCGCTTCCAGGAGATTTCGGTTGCTCACCTCCTGTCCCATGAGAGTGGAAACGAAGAGAATCGACGTAACAATCAGCGCGGCCAGACCGATAGATACGGCGGCGACGCTACGCAGGCGGGCGATTGTTCGGTTGGAAACCACCATGTCAGACCACGTACTCCGGAGGACACAACCGCGCCATGATATTCCGGCCGGCCAATCCTGTCGCCCCACCGTTCGTTTGAAATATTCTTTCGAATTTGGGCAACATTTCGCAAATTTCGTACAAAAAACTACTTCGTAAGACAGCCCTGTGATAGGGTTTAAATACAGATACTAGTTGGGGTATCGATCAGTAGGGAGGGCAGGTAACTGTATGGATCCACCGGACAGTTGTTTCGCCCCCTCTTGTGAGGGCGGACGGTAAGCGACGAAGTCTTCCGCGGAATTTTGAAACTCGATGCTTTCACGATTTCAGCCGAATTTCGCCGCCCCGCTGACAACCTGACTACGGACCTACGGACGGCGAATGTCCGTCCTGTATCGAGATCCCGGCTTACCAGTTGGGACACGGCTATTAGGCCAAATACAAGAGCAGCCCCGCCCGGGATAAAATCCGAGACGGGGCTTGCTTTTTGCTGAATCCGACAAAATTTCATATCCGATGATCAACGTATTGAAATGGGGGCCGAAATGGGCGTGCATCATGACAAGTCGTTTCCGGGTGAGGGATTGAAGTACCGCAAGGCGCGGGACGAGTTGCTGGCGGCGGAAAAAGCGCTGCGGCGCCAGGTGGCGGATGTCGCCCAAATGCGGAAAAACCTGCCCGCGGGAGGACCTATTCCCAGCGACTACGAATTTGACGAGGGTGGTGCGAACATTGCCGATACCGAAACCGCCAAACAGACGCGCTTCTCCGAATTGTTCGATGACGGCAAGGACAGCCTGATCATCTACAGCTTCATGTATGGCCCCGCCGCCGACAACGCCTGTCCCATGTGCACCTCATTGCTCGACAGCCTGAATGGCGCAGCACCCCACGTAACCGACCGCGTGAATCTGGCGGTCGTCGCCCGCTCGCCGATCAGCCGCATCCGGGATTGGGGCAGGGCGCGGGGCTGGAATAACCTGCGGCTGCTGTCGTCGGCGAACAACACGTATAATATCGACTATTTCGCCGAAGGCCCCGAGGGTGATCAATGGCCCGACATCAACGTCTTCGTTCGTCGCGACGACGTCATTTACCACCACTACAACGCTGAACTGTTCTTTGCCGAAACCGAAGAGGGCCAGCATCCCCGCCACGCCGATATGATCTGGCCGCTGTGGAATCTGTTCGATCTCACGCCCGATGGCCGCGGCGACGGCTGGTTCCCGAAACTGGATTACGGCTAGGGCGGTCAGCCCGCCAGGGCTTCGGTGTCCTGATCGCTCGGCGGTGGGCGGCGTTCGGCGCGGGGGGTGTGGCCGAAGTGGTCGCGGTAGCACTTGGTGAAGTGCGAGGCCGAGACGAAGCCGCAGGCCAGCGCCACCGCCAGAATCGATAGATCGGTCTGCAACAACAGCAGCCGCGCCCGGTTGAGGCGAAGCTCCAGATAATAGCGCGTTGGCGTCTTGTCGAAATATTTGCGGAACAGGCGTTCGAGGTGGCGGGTCGAAAGCCCCGCCGCGTCGGCCAACTGGGCGCACGATTGCGGCTCCTCCAGATTGTCTTCCATGTGGGCGACGATCGACAACAGCTTGGGATGGCTGGTGCCGAGGCGGAACCGGAGCGGCATGCGTTGGTGGTCGTGACGGTCGCGGATGCGCTCATGCAGCAATTGGTCGGCGACCTGCGAGGTGACGTCGTGACCGTAATCCATGGTGATGATGTTGAGCATCATGTCGAGCGAGGCCGTGCCGCCGGAGCAGGTGAAACGGTCGCGGTCGATCTCGAAAAGTTCCGAGGTGACTTCCAGATCGGGATAACGCTCGGCGAACCCGGCGAGGTTTTCCCAATGAATGGTGCACCGGTAATTGTTGAGCAGACCGGCCCGGGCTAGGACGGCGCTACCGGCGCACAGCGCACCCAGCTTGGCGCCGCGTGAGCCCAGCCGGCGCAGCCAACCGAGCGACCTGCGGTCATCATAGCTGTGCGAGCCGAGGCCGCCGCAGACGATAACAAACGGGTGCTTGTCGATTTCCGAGATGGTGTGGTCGGCGGGCATTTCGATGCCGTTGCTGGCGGCCACCGGATTGCCGTCGATCGAATACAACTCCCATTCATAAAGCTTGTGACCGGTAACGTACTGCGCGAGTCTCAGAGGCTCGATGGCCGATGTCAGCGCAATCATCGAGAAACTCGGCACCATGAAGAAGCCGATGCGCCTGGGAACATTTCCGCCGTCAAGCCGTTCCATGATCTGAGCGCTCCACCCGTAAGCCGCCAAAGGCGTGATTATCACGGTCAAATGATACTCTAAAGCGTGTCGTTGTCTGGCTAAAAAATGTCGCGGCGGCGCTAGCGGTAATACCTCTCAAAATCCCATATGGATTCCGATTGAAACAGTCCGGGACGCTGCCGGGCGAGCGTTGGCTTTAAGGGTGGTTCACATGGCCGATGATGACGATCTCGACCTCTCGACATTGAGTGACGACGATCTCGTGCAACAGATGCACGACGACCTCTACGATGGCCTCAAGGAGGAAATCGAAGAGGGCGTGAACATATTGCTGGAGCGAGATTGGGAAGCCTACGACGTGCTGACCAAGGCGCTCGTGGAAGGCATGCGAATTGTCGGCATCGACTTCCGCGACGGCATCCTGTTCGTGCCCGAGGTTTTGATGGCGGCAAACGCCATGAAGGCCGGCATGGCTATTTTGCGTCCTCTGCTGGCGGAGAGCGACGCGCCACAAATGGGCAAGATGGTAATCGGCACCGTCAAGGGCGATATTCACGATATCGGCAAGAACCTCGTCTCCATGATGATGGAAGGCGCCGGGTTTGAGGTTATCGACATCGGCATCAATAACCCGGTCGAAGATTACCTCGCCGCCATCGAGGAACACCGGCCCGATATCCTCGGCATGTCGGCCTTGCTCACCACGACCATGCCCTACATGAAGGTGGTCATCGACACGCTCAAGGAAAAAGGCATCCGCGACGATCACATCGTGCTCGTCGGCGGCGCGCCCTTGAACGAGGCCTTTGCAGAAAGCATCGGCGCGGATGCCTACTGCCGCGATGCTGCGGTGGCGGTCGAAATCGCCAAGGAATTGTTGAGCGGGCGCCAAGGCTCTGGCGTCGCCCGCATGCAGGCGGAGGCCAGCTAGGCCGTGCCCGCGCCGTCGCTCCTGCTGGCTTGCGGCGCGTTGGGACGTGAAGTCATCGCCGTGCTGGAAGCCGGCGGTGTTGGTGGGCTCGAAGTCACCTGCCTGCCCGCCAACCTGCACAACAAACCGCAACTCATTGCCGAAGCAGTGCGCGACAAGGTGCGCAAGCATCGTGACGAGTACGACAATATTTTCGTGCTTTATGCCGATTGCGGTACCGGTGGGGATCTCGACAAGGTGTGCGACGAGGAAGGCGTCGTCCGCATACCCGGAGCGCATTGCTACGAGTTCTATGCTGGGGCGTCGGCCTTCGAGCAGATGGCGGATGCCGAGCCCGCAACGTTTTACCTGACGGATTACCTGACCCGGCATTTCGAAACGCTGATCATGGTGGGATTGGGACTTGACCGCTTCCCCGAACTGCTGCCTGACTATTTCGGCAACTACAGCCGTGTGGTCTACCTGGCGCAAACCGATGACCCTGAACTCGACGAACAAGCCCGCAAAGCGGCCGAAAAACTCGGATTGGCGTATGAGCGCCGGTTCACGGGATATGGCGAACTGGCCGATTTCATTATCCAGGCCGCCCAGACCGAACCCCGGAAATCACTCGCTTCCTGACGGGCGGTGCTGAGATGTACGCGCTGCGCCGCTGGTCCGTTCGCCACGCCGGCGGAATGGAACGCATTTACCTGATCTTCCGTCCCCTTTTCGAGGCGTTCCGGCCCATTTGGAGGTTGATCGGCCTGCGCCGCCTCGAACGTCCCATCGCCAGTGTCGAAAGCGCCGTCAAGGGCGCTTTGTTCGATTGCCGTATGTGCGGTCAGTGCGCGCTCACGGATACCGGCATGTCGTGTCCGATGAATTGCCCCAAAAGCCTGCGCAACGGCCCGTGCGGCGGCGTGCGCGCGGATGGCGCCTGCGAGGTCGACGCGGACATGGCGTGCGTCTGGGTGGAGGCCTGGTCAGGCGATCAACACATGCGGCACGGTGATCTCGTTTCCGTCAAGCCGCCGCTGGACCATCGTCTCTCCGGGCGTTCGGCCTGGCTACCGCTTTTGGATGACGGGCGGGACGAGGCATGACCACGCACAGCCATATGGATCCGGGCCGGCCGCTCGATGCGCTGCCGGGGCATTCCTCGCGCGGCCGGCTCGAACGGGTTTTGCGCAGTGGTCGTTTCGCCGTGACGGCGGAACTCAATCCGCCGGACTCGGCCGATCCCCGTGAGGTATACGACCGCGCCATCGTACTCTCCGAAGTGTGCGACGCCATCAACGCCACCGACGCCTCGGGCGCCAACACCCACATGTCGAGCGTCGGCATCAGTGCGCTTTTAAGCCAGGCGGGTTACGCCGTCGTCATGCAGGTATCCTGCCGCGACCGAAACCGCATCGCCATCCAGGGCGACGTTTTGGGAGGCGCGGCCATGGGAGTATGCAACGTGCTGTGCCTCACTGGCGATTCGGTCGGAGTCGGCGACCAGCCGGAGGCCAAGCCCGTCTTCGACCTCGATTCGGTGTCGCTGCTGGAAACCCTGCGCACCATGCGCGACGACAAGCAGTTCCTCTCCGGTCGCAAGTTGACGTCGCCGCCCGGTTTGTTTCTCGGCGCGGCGGCAAACCCGTTTGCGCCGCCGGTCGATTACCGGCCCCTCCGACTGGCCAAAAAAATTGCCGCCGGGGCGCAATTCGTGCAAACGCAATACTGCTTTGACGTGCCGGGATTTGAACGGTACATGACGCATGTGCGCGAGTTGGGACTGCACGACAAGTGTTTCATTCTGGCGGGCGTCGGTCCTTTGGTTTCGGCCCGGGCGGCGCGCTGGATCAGATCGAACGTCCCGGGCGTGTTCATCCCCGACAGCGTCATCGAACGGCTGGAGGGGGCGGACGATCAGAAGGCGGAAGGCAAGCGAATTTGCATTGAAAACATCCAGCAATTGCGGGAGATAGAAGGCGTTGCCGGCGTTCATGTCATGGCCTACCGGCAGGAAGAATTGGTCTCGGAGATCATTGCGGCGTCAGGCGTGTTGCGGGGGCGCAGATCCCATGAAAACCGCCGCGGCAGGCGTAAGCGAACGGATAGGGTAGAGGAGAAGACATGACGGATACCGTCATCAGTTCAGCGACCAAAGAGGTCGTCATCGGGTTCGACCGCCCCTTCGTGGTCATCGGCGAACGCATCAATCCGACCGGCCGGAAGCTGCTAGCGGCCGAAATGGCGGAAGGCAATTTCAGCCGGGTCGAGGCGGACACCATCGCCCAGGTCGAGGCAGGCGCCGATATGCTCGACGTCAACGCCGGCATTCCCATGGCGGACGAACCGGCGATCCTGGCGCAGACCATTAAGCTGGTGCAGTCCATCACGGACGTTCCCTTGTGTATCGATTCGTCGGTGGTCGAGGCGCTGGAATCAGGATTGAGCGCCTATCAGGGCAAGGCCCTGGTGAATTCCGTGACGGGCGAATTGGAGCAGCTCGAGCGCGTCATGCCGTTGGTCAAGAAACACGGTGCGGCGGTCGTGGCGATCTCCAACGACGAGACCGGTATCTCCGAAGACCCGGACGTCCGTTTCGCGGTGGCCAAGAAAATCGTCGAACACGCGGCCGATTACGGCGTGCCGGCTTCCGACGTCGTGGTCGATCCGCTGGTCATGCCGGCGGGCGCGATGGACGGCGCGGGACGTCAGGCCCTCAGCATCATCCGGCGCCTGCGCGAGGAACTGAAAGTGAACTCCACATGCGGCGCCTCGAACATCAGTTTCGGCCTGCCCAACCGGCATGGCCTCAACGGTTCGTTCCTCTCCATGGCGATCGGCGCCGGCATGACGTCGGCGATCACCAACCCTCTCCACGCCGAAGAAATGACGGCGATTAAGGGCGGCGACGTCATCATGGGCCATGATTCGCTCTGCATACACTGGATGAAGCGTTACCGCGATCCCGATGCCGAGACCGATAGCCAAAAAGCCCGGCGCGAACGCCGACGCAGGCGCGCCAAAACTAGTGTCTGACCCGGACACAAACGGCGAGGTCTTTGTCGCCTTTTCCCCGTCGGGGCGCCAGGGGAAGGTGCCGCTGAATTCATCGGTGCTGGAGGCTGCGCGTTTGCTGGGCGTCGATCTCGATTCGGTATGCGGCGGACGCGGCCTGTGCGGCCGCTGCCAGGTGGAAATCGGTGAGGGCGACTTCGCCAAGTACGGTGTCACCTCCAGCGCCAGCCACCTCACGCCGTTCAGCGCGCCGGAGGAGACTTACGCCGGGCGGCGCGAGCTCAAACCCGGCCGCCGGCTGGGCTGCCACACCCGCATTGAAGCGGACGTCGTTATCGATGTGCCGCCGGAATCCCAGGTCCATCACCAGGTCGTGCGCAAACGCGCTGAGGCGCGCGCCATCGAACTGGACCCGGTGCTTCACCTCCACACGGTCGATGTCGCCAAACCGGACATGGATGTTCCCAACGGCGACGCGGAACGCCTGCTGGCGGCATTGTCCGAAACCTGGCAACTGGAAGGCCTGAGCTTCGATCCGGCCGCCCTGGCGGAAGCGCAGTCGGCATTGAGAGACGGGCGCTGGACCGTGACGGCGGCCGTGCGTGACGGCGAGCGCGTCGTCGGGGTTCGTCCCGGCTTTACCGACCGGGCTTTTGGATTGGCCATCGACGTGGGTTCGACCACTATTGCCGCACACCTGGTCAATTTGACCGACGGCTGGGTGGCGACGACGGCGTCGATGATGAACCCGCAGATCCGTTTCGGCGAGGACCTGATGAGCCGGGTTTCCTACGCCATGACCAACGACCAGGGCGGCGGGGAAATGACTGCCGCCGTGCGGGGCGCCCTCAACGAATTGGCGGGCCAAGCGGCGGAAGAAGCGGGTATCGAACGGGGCGATATCTACGAAGCCGTCATCGTCGGCAATCCGATCATGCATCACCTGGTTCTGGGCCTCGATCCCGAACCTTTGGGCGTCGCCCCTTTCGCGCTTGCGGTCGACGGGGCGGTAAATTTGTCGGCCCGCGACTTGGAGCTGGAGTTGGCGGCGGGTGCGGCGGTTCACCTTCTGCCCTGCATCGCCGGACACGTCGGCGCCGACGCCGCCGCAATGATCCTGTCGGAAACGCCGTTCGAACGCGACGACGTGACGTTAATGGTCGATGTCGGCACCAATGCCGAAATCGTGCTGGGCAACAGGGACCGACTGCTGGCCGCCTCCAGCCCCACCGGTCCGGCCTTCGAAGGCGCGCAGATCAGCTGTGGCCAACGGGCCGCACCGGGTGCCATCGAGCGGGTGCGCATCGATGCGGAAACGCGGATAGCCAAGTTCAAGATCATCGGCAGCGACCTCTGGTCGGATGAAGCGGGTTTCGCCGACGCTGCTTCTCTCACCGGCGTGAGCGGCATTTGCGGCTCGGGCATCATCGAAGCCGTGGCGGAGTTGGTGCGGGTCGGCGTCGTCAAGCCGGACGGTGCCTTCCCCAAAGATGGGCCGCGCGAGTTCGTCCTCTACGACGCAGAACCCCGTATTACCGTCACGCAGAATGACGTCCGCGCCGTACAACTGGCCAAAGGGGCGCTGTTCGCCGGCGCCAAGCTGCTGATGGACCTGTTCGGCGTCGAAAGGATCGACCGGATCGTTCTGGCCGGCGCTTTCGGCAGCCATATCGATCCGGTCTATGCCATGGCGCTGGGTATGATCCCGGATTGTGAACCGTCCAAGGTGTCCTCCGCCGGCAACGCGGCGGGCACCGGCGCGCGCGTGGCGTTGTTGAACGCCGGCGCCAGGCGAGAGATCGAAAGCGTGGTCAAAGGCGTGGAGAAGATCGAGACCGCCACCGCGCCGTCGTTCCAGGATTATTTCGTCGACGCCATGGCGATCCCGCATGCCAATGAGGCTTATCCGAATTTACGGGCGGTGCTCGACATGCCGATGGTGGAGAAACAGAGTGCGCAGCCCAGGCGGCGGCGCAGGAGGGAGAGGGTGAAATGAGCGACGATGATCAAGTCCATGCCGGCGGCTGCGACTGCGGCGCCGTGCGTTACGAAGCGCGCGGCAAATTGCGGGACATCACCAACTGTCACTGCGGCCAGTGCCGCCGCACTCACGGTCACGTGGCGGCCTACACCAACGCCATGCGGGACGGTTTCAGTCTCACCGAGGAGCGCGGTCTCAAATGGTACGTCTCGTCGGATTTCGCCAAACGCGGCTTCTGCCGGGAATGCGGCGCCAGCCTCTTTTGGAGCGCCAACGACAGCAACCAGATCGGTATTGCCGCCGGCACGCTCGACGGACCTACAGGTCTGAAAACGGTGGCCGAAATCTTCGTCGCCGACGCCGGTGACTATTACGAAATCACCTCGGGCCTGCCGCAATACGACCGCTCGGATTGAGTAGCAGCGTAACCCGATACAACGAAGGGGAGGGATATTCAGTGTCCAACTACATCATCATGTATCTCGGCGGCGCAAGGCCTGAATCACCCGAAGCAGCTGCCGAACAGAAGGCGAAATGGCAGGCGTGGGTCGAGGGCCTGGGCGATGCGGCAGTCGATCCCGGTACACCGCTGGGTAAGTCCAAGATCGTGAGTACTTCCGGCGTTTCGGACAATGACGGATCGAACCCCGTATCGGGATATTCCGTCGTGAAAGCCGACAGCCTGGAAGCGGCTGTTGAAATTGCCCAAGACTGTCCCTTCCTTGATACCGGCGGTACCCTCGAAGTCGCGCAAATGATCCAGTTATCGTGAAAGCCGCCAATCCTCGTTAGGTTCCTGATCCCTATCGATCGGCGCTCTGACGATCGTGACCATAATCGATCGGGACGCGGCGGCTCAATCTTCGGCGCTTGGGCTCGAGTGTATGGCCTTTCCCGCTTTGGCCTTGTTGCGCCCAAGATCGGTAATGCTGAGTTTTTGAACACCGGCTCCGAAATGGGTCACGGTGATCCAGCCCTTCGCCTCGCATTCCTTCATTGTGCGGAAAAAAATCGAGGCGTCGTCCACGTCCGGGACGCCGATGTCTCCGGAAAAGATGATGAGCTCAAGCAAAAGCTGTTGTTGGGGCAGGATCGTGGTCATGAAGCGTACTCAATGTCGGTGGCGGAAATTTCCGGTAACCTACCCATGGCGGCATAGCGTGGCAAGCCGGCGTTGCATCAATGCCTACTCAGGCGATCTCCCGGTCCGGCACGGTGATGACCGGCTCAACCTCGCGCAGTTCCGCCATCGGGATGTGGCAGGCGATAACGTGGCGCTCGGCGGCTTCCTGCACGGGCGGCGGTTGGTTGTCGCAGATGTCGCCGACTTTGCGCGGGCAGCGCGAGGCAAAGGGACAGCCCTTGGGCGGGTTGAGCACACTGGGCAGGGCGCCCTCAAGGACAATGTGACGCTTTGAAACTTCGGGATCAGCGATGGGCACCGCCGAGAGGAGCGCCTCAGTGTAGGGATGGTAGGGCGGCGCGAAGACCTCGTCGGTGGCGCCGCGCTCCATGATCTGACCGAGGTACATGACGACGACGCGGTCGGAAAGATAACGCACCACGGAGAGATCGTGGCTGATGAACAGCAGCGTGGTCTGATGCTCGCGTTGGATTTCCATCAACAGTTCGGTGACGGCAGCGGCAACGGAAACGTCGAGCGCCGAAACCGGTTCGTCTGCGATCACCATGGCGGGGTTGCCGGCGAAGGCGCGGGCGATGCCGATGCGTTGCTTCTGACCGCCTGAAAGCTGGCGTGGTTTTCGCTTTGCGAAGTCACGCGGCAGCTTGACGGTATCCAGAAGCTTGAGCATTTTTTCGGTGGCTTTTGTCTTGTCTTTTTCAACGCCAAACTTGCGGATCACGCGGGTGATCTGACCGCCGATGGTGTGGCTGGGATTGAGCGTGTCGTTGGGGTTCTGGAAGACCATCTGCAATGAGCCCAGCTGTTCCGGCGAGCGTTCCTGGACCGGCATGTCGCCGATGTTGGCGCCGTCGAGGTCAACCTTGCCTTCCGTCGCGGTCTCCAGGCCCATCAGCACCTTGGCGAAGGTCGACTTGCCGCAACCCGATTCACCGACGATGGCAACCGTTTCGCCGCGCCGGGCGGTGAAGTCGAGCGCCTCGTTGGCTTTGACGTGCCGGACGCTTTCACCGGAGATCATGGCCGAAATGGAGCGGTCATGAACCTCGTAGTATTTCTTCATGGCGGCAACGCGCAGGACGACTTCGCCTTTGGTGCTGGCTTCCTTGGCGACACCTTGGGCCACCGCGTCCTCGGGCGAGATTTCGTCCCATCGGGTGCAGCGTACGTTGTGGCCGGCGGCGCTGGTTTGGATGTTGTCCATGCCGATGATGCCCTGGTCGCAGCGGCCGGCCTCGAAATACTCGCAGCGCGGGCCGAAATTGCAGCCGTCGGGCCGTTCGTGCGGCAGCGGCAGCTGCCCCTTGATCGGCACCAGCGGCCGGGCGTTCTTGTCGGCGTGCGGCAGCGGGATGCAGCCGAACAGGCCATGGGTGTAGGGATGGCGAGGCCAGGTAAAAAGCGAATCGATATGGCCTTCCTCGACAACCTCGCCGGAATACATGACGCAGACGCGGTCGCAGGTCTCGAGGATCAGTCCTAGGTTATGGGAGATGTAAAGAATGGCCGTGCCGAACTTTTCGGCCAACTCGGAAACCAGTTCGACGATGCCGGCCTCGACCGTCACATCCAGCGCTGTGGTCGGCTCGTCCAGCAACAGCAGCGCCGGATTGGACAGCAACGCCATGGCGATGACGACGCGCTGTTGCTGACCGCCCGATATCTGGTGCGGGTAGGCCGCCATGACGCGCTCGGCATCCGGCAGCTTGACGTCCGACAGCATCTGGACGGCAAGCTTGTGCGCTTCGGCGTCCGTTGCGCCGTCATGGGTGATCGGCACTTCCTTCAGTTGGGTGCCGATCGTGAGGCTGGGGTTGAGGGCGGCCATAGGCTCTTGGTAGACCATGGCGATTTCCGAACCGCGCAGGTCGCGCAGTTCCTCGTCCGACAGCGTGTTTAGGTCTCGGCCCTTGAACTTGATCGTGCCGCCGACGATGCCGCCGTTGGAGCCCATATACTGCATGATGGCCATGGCGACGGTTGACTTGCCGCAACCCGATTCGCCCACCAGTCCGATGCTTTCGCCCGCATGCAGGTCGCAGGAAAAATCGACCACGGCCGGGATTTCGCCGGCGCGGGTGAAATAGGAAATGCAGAGGCCTCTGATTTCCAGCAGCGGGGCGTCGGATTTGTCCAACATGGCCGTTAATCCCTAATCGAAATCTCGCGCAGGCCGTCGGCCAGCAGATTGAAGCCCAGGATCAGCGACGAAATCGCGATGCAGGGAATGACCGTCATGTGTGGAAAGGCCAGCGCCATGGCGCGCGCTTCGTTGATCATGCCGCCCCAATCCGGATCTGGCGGCGGCAGGCCAAGGCCCAGGAACCCCAGCACGCCAATGGTGATGATGACGTAACCGAGCCGCAGGCAGGCATCGACAATCAAGGGGCCGCGCGCGTTGGGCAGGATCTCGATCAGCATGATGTACCACGCGGTCTCGCCGCGCGTCTGGGCCGCCGCGACATAGTCGCGATTACGCAGATCCAGCACCAATCCGCGCACGATACGCATGATGCCGGGCGACGAGGCGAAGGTGATGGCGATGATGATATTGATGCCCGAGGCGCCGTAGGTGGCGATGATAATGATGTAGAGCACCAGCACCGGGAAGGAGAGAATAATATCGGCTATCCGCGACAGCACGGCGTCCGTGTAGCCCCGGAAGTAGCCCGCCGCCAAACCCATCAGGATGCCGACGACATAGGCCGACAGCGTCGCCAGAGGGGCATAGAGCAGAACGGTTTGCGAGCCCCAGATCAGCCGCGAAAGGATATCCCTCCCGATATGGTCGGTGCCCAGCCAGAACGTCCCGCCGGCCGGATTGGGCGTGCCGATCTTGGCAAACGGCATGATCGTTGCGTTGGGATCGAAGGGCGCCAGGATCGGCGCGAATATGGCGATCAGCACCCAGAACAGGATCAGGCCGACACCGACCATACCGACGCCGCTTTCGCGCAACAGCGCAAAGGACTTGATTGCGCGCATCAGGGCCGCGCCTGCTGACTGGCTTTGTATGGCATGGTCGGTCACATCGCCCTCTAACTGAACCTGATCCGGGGATTGAGGTAGGTGTAACCGATATCGGCCAGGACCTGCGTCGAGACGGCGACGAACACGGCAATCATGCCGCAGGCCTCGATGACGAAGATATCCTTGTTGAGCGAAGCCTCCAGCAACAGCGCGCCGAAGCCTTTGTACGCGAAAAAGAACTCGACCACGATCACGCCGGACAACAACCAGTTGATCTGCAGCATGATGACGGTAAACGGCGCGATCAAAGCGTTGCGAAGGGCATGCTTGAGGATCACCTCGCGGTACGGCAGACCTTTCAGCACGGCCGTCCGGATGTACTGGGTTGTCATGACCTCGGCCATGGAAGCCCGGGTCATGCGGGCGACGTAGCCGAAATCGTAGATCACCAGCACCATGACCGGCAGCACCAACTCGACGAGATTGAAGCCGCCCGCCATGGAGCTTGTTCCGGGCAGCCATTTCAGCCAGAAAACGAAGATCGCGGCGACGAAAACCGCGCTGGCGAACTCAGGGATGGAGGTGGTGATGATGCTGGTTACCGAGATCGTGCGGTCGAGCTTTGAGCCTTCCCGCATACCGGCCAGAATACCCAGCACCATGGACAGCGGAATCATGATGGCGAAGGTCAGGCCGCCCAGAATGGCCGTGTTGGCAAGGCGCGGCCACAGAACCTCGGCGACGGGTACCTTGAAGCGGATTGATTGGCCCAGATCGCCGGTGACAAAATTGCCCAGCCAGGAGAAATACCGCACGTAAAGGGGCTCGAAATAGCCGTTCGCCTCAAGCCAGATCTGACGCTGTTCCTCGCTGGAATAGGGGCCCAACACCATGGTGGCGACGTTGCCCGGCGTGAATTCCAACGCCAGGAACAGCAGGATGGACACGACGAGCATCGTGAGCACCATGGCGCCCAGGCGTTTTACGATAAAAAACAGCATGTCGGGTTGCTATTCGAAAAAGGGCGGGAGGTTGATCTCCCGCCCCGTTCCGATTCTTAGGACAGCCACACCTTGTTGTAGTGGTGTTCAAGCGCCACCTGGGCGTAGAGGCCCTGGACGCGATTGTTGGCCGTAACGAAAACTGAGCGCCAGAAGGCCTGCGCGATGACGGCGTCTTCCTGCATGATGGTTTGCAATTTGGCCATGACCTTGCGCCGTGCATTGACGTCGGTGAGACCGCCGGCTTCATCCAGCAGCCGGTCGAATTCCGGATTGGCGTGGGACGATTCGTTCCAGGCCACGCCGGTGCGGTAGGCGAGGTTCAGGACCTGCACGCCCAAGGGGCGGTGGGTCCAGGCCGTGAAGCCCCACGGCGTCGTCATCCAGCGGTCCCAGTAGGTGCCGCCCGGCATGATGTTGATGGCGACATTGATGCCCACGGGCTTGCACATCTCGACCAGTGCCTTGACCGCGTTCTGCTCCCACGTCGGGTTGGCGACGCAATCGATGCGAAGATCGATACCACCCGCGTGACCGGCCTTGGCCAGCAGCATCTTGGCCTTGGCATAGTCCTGCTTCGGCTTGGGCAGGTCCGCATATTCCGGATGAACCGGCGCCACATGGTGGTCTTCTGCCGGAGCGCCGAGGCCCTGGTAGACGATGTCCAGCCACTTCTGGTGATCGATGCAGGCCAGGATGGCTTGCCTCAGGTGCTGGTTGTCGAACGGCTTCTCGCTCATTTTCATGCGTGCCACGCCGGTTTGAGCCGTGACCGCCTGATAGAGTTTGAGATGCGGGATAGCCTTGATCGCGCCGGTTTGTTCAACCGAGGTCTGGTAATTGGTGTCGACCTGATCGGAAGCCAATGCCGCCAGCTGGGCTGCGGGATCATCGCCGTGATCGATGTAGGATATCTGATCAAGGTAAGCGTCGCCGCCCCAGTATCCCTTGCGTTTCATCAGCGTGGCGCGTTCGCCGACCTTGAATTCCTTCAGGGTGAACGCGCCGGTACCGACCGGATTCTTGGTGAGGTCTCCGCCCTCGTCCGAGAACCGGCGATGCACGATCTGCGCTGGGTAGTCGCCCATGCTTTCGGGCAGCGAGAGGTCGGCGCGCTGGAGATGGAAGCGGACAGTGTGGTCGTCGACCTTCTCGAGCGAGCCTTCGGCCATGACGGTGGACATTTCGTCCTTGCCGTCCTTGTCCTTCTTGCCGGTCTTGATCTTCTTGGTCATCGAGCTGAAGCGGCCCTGGTTCGAAGAACCGGTTTTGGGATCGAGCCAGCGCTTGAAGTTGAAGATCACGTCGTCAGCCCCAAAGCTGTCGCCGTTCGACCATTTCACGCCACGGCGCAGCTTGAAGGTCCAGGTTTTGAGATCTTCGGAGGCCGACCAGCTCTCGGCCAGTTTCGGCGAGGCGATGTTGTCTTTGTTGATTTCGACCAACGGTTCGATGATCTGGCGGGCGACGTTGCCCTTTTCCGACCAGTCGTAGGTCGCCGGATCGGTGATCTCCTTGACGTTCATGGAAACGCGGAGGTTGCCGCCCATCTTCGGTGTCGCCGCCTGCGCCCGTCCCGGGGCAATGATCGAGCCGGCCATGGTGTAGGCAGCCGCGGCCGACAGGCCGAGGCGGGTTGCGGTGGAGATAAAGTCGCGCCGCGTGATTTCGCCCTTTCGCAGCTGTTCGCGCATTTCCGGGATTATCGGATGTACTTTTCGTTTGTCGTCGGACATGGTCATCGCCTCCCTGCGAATTGTTCCCTTATTAACCAATGGAGATGCCAACGCGCCTCGTCAAAAGGCATGACCGCGTGGACGGGGGTTGAGCCGGTGGAGTGGTTGTTTTGGCGTCGCTGGAAGCCCCCCAGCATCCATTTGTTCATTATTGTCTTGTTCGACCCAAACATCGTGACGGGTCGTGGGATCAGAGTCAAATCAGGCTGGGCTTGAACGTCGGAAATACGGTGAAGAGGGTCGGATACGTGTTAAAGCGCCATTTTATGACTTCAAGTCATGGCTTTCACGTACGCCTCAAGCGGTAATACCTCGAAACCGGCGATGCGGAGGCTGGCGCGTGCGTCCGTCAGGGCGGGATCCGACATCGCACTTTCGAGGCCACGCCGCATCATTTCGACCTCCTCGTCAGGGGCGGTACCGGCGGTGATATAAGGCAGCGCGGGTGCCGGCGAGGTTGCTTCCAGTACGCGCGTACCCGCTAACCGATCCGGCGTTGCATCAGACGTCAAGGCGTGGGTCACGCAGTCAACGGCTGCCACGTCTGCAACACCGTCGCGCACCATGTCGATGCTGAGCACATGACCACCGCTTTCGACAGTGTCCGAAAACACTTGGTCCCACCCGCCCAGGGGTTCGACGTGCTTGTTCAGGGCGTTCCAGCCGGAGTGCGAATCGAAACCGTTCACCGCGGTGCGGCAGGGCGCCATGGCGGCCAGGTTCCCTGCTTCCGTGTCTTGTCGCACCACCAGCAAACTCCGGTAATTGGGGCCGTCGCAGCCCGGCGCGTCATAACAAGGCGTGGCAACCAGCTTGACTTGACCATCCAAGCGATGGACCAGGGGATAGCCGCAGGTTTGCGAAAACAGTAGGTTGGGCGAAAGCCAGTGAACGTCCCGATCGGCCGGCGAGGCCGAAAGTTGCTTGGGGACATCCGCAACGCCCTGGTTGCGGAAGTGGCGTGCCAATCCTTGCCACCAGCGTTCCGTTGCCGGCCGCAATTCCGGCAAGTCATACATGGACAAGCTGGCCAGTCGGTCCATCTCATTTTCCCCGCATATTCCTGACGCATTTTGTGCCCAAAAAACCCATCGACCTACCGCATTTTTTAGTTCTTAAAATTCGAAAACGGGCGCACAATGATTTGTTTGGAAAAATCTCAAATGAAGGGTGCTGCCCGCGATCAACAAGGGGCGAAAAGGGGCGAAATACCGCGGGTCGCTGTTAGGCGATGACGAATTTGGAAACGCAGACGAATAATCAAGACAAAGTCGATACTCAACGATCTTCACAAAAATTTGAAACGCCGCTGTTCGAGGCGCCCACCTGGGCGCTGATCGTGGCCGTCTATACAGGCTGGTTCACCGTCACCTGGAATGCCATGACGCTGCCCTGGTGGCTGCTGTTCCCCCTGGGAGCCTGGTTCTCCGGCTGGTATTATTCCCTGCAGCACGAGGTCATTCACGGGCACCCGACCAGGTGGCGCTGGCTCAACGATCTGCTGGGGTATGCGCCGCTTGGGCTGTTCATCCCTTATTCGATCTACCGCACTACGCATATCAAGCATCACACCAAGGAGATCCTGACGATACCCGGCGACGATCCGGAGTCGTTCTACTTCGATGCCGAAACCTGGGCGAAGATGCCGCGCGTTCTACGCGTAATCAACATGGTCAACAACATGCTGATCGGCCGCTTGACGGTTGGCGTCGCCATAACCATCACGCGTTTCTGGCTGGAGGAACTGCGGCAATTGATGCGAGGAGAATTCGCGCATCTTGGCGCCTGGGTAATGCATGCCGTTCTGGTAGGGGGCGTGCTCTATTGGGTCTCCACCGTTTGCGGCATGCCGGTCTGGCTGTATGTGATGTGCTTCGCCTACCCGGGCCTGGCCCTGACCTTGATGCGCTCCTATACCGAACACCGGGCGGCGGAAGACCCAAATCATCGCACCGCCACCGTGGAGAGCCCGACGCTGATGGGTCTCCTCTATCTCAACAACAACCTGCATGTCGCCCACCACGACCAACCGGGTATGGCGTGGTATCACCTGCCGGCCTATTACGCCGCCAAGAAAGAGGAATTCAGCCAGGAGAACGGCGGCTTTGTATTTGACGGCTACCGCGACGTCATCCGCCGCTACATGTTCGCCCCCCTCGATACGCCGGTGCTGGCGGGCAACAAGTAGGCATCGCCGATGAAGCGGGATCCAAATTACGGATTGCCGCGGCGGGCGCTCTTGGGTGCGGTCGGTTGGGGGGCATTCGTTCTGCCGGCCCTATTCGCGCGGCGGGCGGCATCTCATTCCAGCTCGGACGATCGTCTTGTCCAACCGGTAAATGCCGACGTGGCGGCTTTCATCGCCCGCGCATTCGAGATGCGCCGCCAGGCGGAAGAGAGCGGAGATCAGGGATATGGCGCCGTCATCGTGCGGGACGGCAAAATCGTCGGCCAGTCGCAGAGCCTGGTCGTCCTCAACAAGGATCCAACAGCGCATGCCGAGATGGAGGCGATCCGCGATGCCGCCCGGCGTTTGGGCAGCCGGAACCTCAGCGGCTGCACGATGTACTCATCCTCCAGCCCTTGTCCGATGTGCGAGGCGGCGGCCTATTGGGCGAACATCGAAAATCTGGTTTACGGCCGAGGCGCCAGGGAGGGTGGTTCGCCCCGGCTTTGCTGATCAGCCTCTCATTCTCTCGGCTTTGGGATCGAACAGAGGCTCCGAGATAATGCTGGCGGATCGCAGGTCGCCGAGGATCTCGATCTCGAACCCGGCGCCGTCCGCGATCATCTCCGACGGCACGAAACCCAACGCCACGCTTTTTTCGCTGAAGTGGGCATAGCCGCCCGACGTGACGAAACCGACGACGCTGCCATCTCGCCATATAGGCTCGTCCGCCCAGACGTCCGCATCCACCGCATCGACAATCATTGTCACGAGACGCCGGGCAGGGGGTGTGTCGCGTTCCGCCACGGCGGCGTCGCGGCCGATGAAATCGGGTTTCTGGAAGCGCACGAAACGGTCGAGGCCGGTTTCCGCCGGGGTGTAGTCGGGCTTGTATTCCCGCAGCCAGGAACCGAAACCCTTCTCCAGCCGCAACGACATCATGGCCCGCATGCCGAAGGGACGCAGCCCGAGATCGGCGCCGGCCTCGGCCAGGGCCTGGTAAAGCGCCACCTGATAATCCGTCGGCACATAGATCTCGTAGCCCAGATCGCCGGTGTAGGAGATGCGGCAGACAATGGCGGGCGCGCTGCCGACATCCATCCGCCGCACCGAAAGGAAAGGGAAGGCTTCGGTCGAGACATCCGTTCTGGTCACGCGCGACAGCAATTCCTTGGCGTTGGGTCCGGCGATCTGGAAGCCGATGCGGTCGAGTGACACATTGCGGATGGCCACGCCGGTATCCGGTAGGTGCTCGAGGAACCAGCGCATGTGATAGGCCTGGGCGCCGAACGATCCGACGACCTGGAAGCGTTCCTCGGCCAGGCGGGAAATCGTCAGGTCGCCGATCAGCTTTCCGCTGGGATTGAGCATGGGGCTGAGCGCGATGCGCCCCACATTTGGCATGCGATTGGCCATGAGACCGTTGAGCCAATCCTCGGCTCCCGGTCCGGTGACCTCGTACTTGCCGAAGTTATGGATTTCGTTGATGCCGACGGCGCTGCGCACGGCTAGGCATTCCTCACCCACGGCGTCGTGGGCGTTGGAGCGCCGGAAGGATGGGATTTCATAATCGTCGTCTCCGGGGCGCGCGAAGTAATTGACGTGCTCCAGGCCGTAGCCCGAGCCGAAGACGGCGCCTTGAGCCTGCCAGATGCCGTAGGCGGGCGTCGTGCGCAGCGGACGCCCCGCCGGCAGTTCCTCGTTGGGATAGGAGATGGCGAAGCGGCGCTGGTAGTTTTCCGTCACCTTCACCTTGGTGTAGGCGCGCGTGCAGTAATCGCCGAAGCGCGAGACGTCCATGGCGAAGACATCGGACGAGGGCTCGCCCTCGATCATCCACTCGGCCACGGTGCGGCCGACGCCGCCGCCCTGGCTAAAGCCCGCCATGACGGCGCAGGCACACCAGTAGCCCGGCAAGCCCGGCACCGGGCCGACCAGCGGGTTACCGTCGGGGGCAAAGGTGAAGGGGCCGTTGATGACTGTCTTGATGCCTGCCTTCTCCAGCACCGGGAAGCGGTGGTAGGCCATTTCCAGCGAATCGGCGATGCGGTCGAGATTGTCCGGCAGCAGTTCATGCCCAAAGTCCCACGGCGTGCCGTCGACGGCCCAGGGATCGCAGGCCTGTTCGTAGATGCCGATGACCAGCCCGCGGCCCTCCTGGCGGAAATAGCTCATGCCGCTCGGGTCCATGACGTGGGGCAGCTCCTCACCGCGCTCGTAAACCTCCGGTATGTCGTCGGTGACGAGGTACTGGTGCTCCATGGGGTGGAGCGGCAGGTTGAGCCCGGCCATCTCGCCAACCTCGCGCGCCCACAGACCGGCCGCGTTGACGACGTATTCGGTGTTGACGGTGCCTTCCTTGGTAACGACGTCCCAGGTGCCGTCGGATTTCTGCACCAGTTCCTCGACGTGATTGCGCAGGCTGATCTCGGCGCCCTGCATGCGGGCGGCCTTGGCGTAGGCGTGGGTCGTGCCCGAGGGATCGAGGTGGCCGTCCAGCGGATCGTAAAGCGCCCCGACGATGCCGTCGGTATTGATGACCGGGCAGAACTCCCGGATCTCGTCAGGCCCGAGGATATCGGTTTCAAGACCCATGTAGCGGTGTTTGGCGCGCTCGGCCTTGAGGAAGTCCATCCGGTCGTTGTCGGTCGCGATGGTGATGCCGCCGACGTGATGCAGCCCACAGGCCTGGCCGCTGATTTCCTCCAGTTCCTTGTAAAGCTTGATGGTGTATCCCTGCAGCGCCGCAATGTTGGGATCGGCATTCAAGGTATGGAAGCCGCCGGCGGCATGCCAGGTGGAACCAGACGTGAGCTCCGACCGTTCGATCAGCAGCACGTCTTTCCAGCCGAATTTGGTGAGGTGATAGAGCACGCTGCAGCCGACGACGCCGCCGCCGATCACCACGACCTGAGCCTGAGTTTTCATACCAAATACCCCTTGTTAGAAATCCGTCGGGATGCCGCCTTCTTCGATGCGCTTGGCGACGTAGGCGTCGAGCTCCTCCTCGACGGCCGGGTCCATCGGCGGCGCTTCGAATTCGGCGATCAACTGTTTGTAGATACCGTTGGCCCGTTGTGTCGCGTCCTGGGAGCCGCCTTCCTCCCAGGTTTCGAAATTGCGCCAATCGGACAGGATGGGCGCATAGAAGGCGGTCTCGTAGCGCTCCATGGTGTGGGCCGCGCCGAAGTAGTGGCCGCCGGGACCGACCTCCCGCATGGCGGACAGGCCGAATTCAGCATCGTCAATGGCGATGGGCTGCAGGAACTCCGAGGCCATCTGCAGCATTTCGGCGTCGATGATGACTTTCTCGAACGAGGCGCAAAGTCCGCCCTCGAGCCAGCCCAGCGCATGTTTGACCAGTGTCACCTGCGCCATCATGCAGGGCCAGATGGACATCTGCGATTCATAAGCCGACTGTACGTCGGGCGCGTTGGAGGCATTGACGTTGGACGAGCGGTAGGGCACGCCGTAACGCCGGGCCAGTTGGCCGCCGATGAAGACTGCCTTGGCGTATTCCGGCGTGCCGAAGGCCGGCGCGCCGGAACGCATATCGACGTTGGACGTGAAGCCGCCGTAAACCGCCGGAGCGCCGGCGTTGACGGCCTGGACGAAGGCAATACCGGCCAGGGCCTCTGCGTTTTGCTGCACGATGGCGCCGGCCAAGGTGACGGGCGCCATGGCGCCGGCCAGGGTAAACGGCGTGATGACGACGGGCTGATTTAGCCGCGCCATTTCCATGATGCCCGACAGCATGGGCTTGTCGTACTGCAAGGGGGAGTTGGCGTTGACCGTCGAATGAAGGGACGGCTCGGTCATCATTTGTTCGGTGCTGACGCCCCGCACGATGCGGGCCATCTCGATGGAATCACGGATGCGCTCCTGCCCCAGGCAATACCCGGCACCGAACTTGTCCGATATTTTATACAGCTCGCTCTCGGCTTTCAGGTGGCGGATGCCGGGATGGAGATCGATGGGTTCGACCGGATAGCCGCCGAACTGGTGAACGATGTTGAGGCTCTGGCCGAGCCGGCCGAGATTACAGAAATCTTCGAAGTTGCCGACCCGTCGGCCGCCGTCCAGGTCGCTGGCGTTGGGCGGGCTGGCAATCATCGAAAAATTGATGAAGCCCGGGCCGAACTCGAAATCGTGTGCCGGGTTGCGGGCGTGAGCGGTAAATGATTGCGGCGCTTGCGAGATCAGGTCTTCGATGAGTTGGCGGTCGAAACGGACGCGGGTGCCGTCGACTTCGATATCGGCGCCGGCTTCCTTCAGCACATCGCGGGCTTCGTCCAGCAGGAAGTTGATGCCAATTTCCTCAAGCACGTCGAGGGAGGCATTGTGGATGCTGTCGACTTCGTCATCGGACAACAGCCCGACCGGCGCATAGGGATTGCGGAGCTGGCGAAAAGGCAACTGGCGGATGCTCGATGCGCTGCCGCCCGCATCCGCCGCTTCGGCTTTGCGCCGTGATCTACCGCGCCTTGTCACTGCAACCACCCCCGTTGGCAAGACCGTATGTGCAATTCTCGAAGCGACGCTATCACGGCTTTTCCGTTTTAAGAATTTCAAAATTTAGGGCCGCGGCCTAACATCAAACTCGAGAAACCGCATCATCGGGGAATGCCCATGTCCAAGAGTTTTGACGCCGTCATAATCGGTGCCGGCGTGATCGGATCCGCCATCGCTTTCGAAATGTCGAAGGCGGGCAAGAAGACAATCAATGTGGATATGCTGCCCTCTGCGGGGCATGGTTCGACCAGCGCTTCCTGCGCCATCATCCGCACTTATTATTCGACGCTCGACGGCACGGCGCTGGCTTATGAGAGCTATTTTCACTGGAAGGCCTGGTCCGACTATGTCGGCGGTTCGGACGAGCTGGGCCTCGCCGAGTTTCGTGAAACCGGCTGCATGGTGATGAAGACGGAGCATAACGGCAACCTGGCCAGTATTTGCGCTCTGATGGACCAGCTCTCGATCCCCTACGAACACTGGGATGCCGATACCGTCCGGCGGCGCGTGCCGGTCTACGACATGCGGCAGTTCGCGCCGGCAAAAACCAGGGAGGCTGACGACTTCGGCGAACCGACCGGTGGGGATCTCGCGGGCGCCGTCTTTTTTCCCAACGGCGGTTACATCAACGATCCCAAACTTGCCGCCCACAACCTACAGCGCGCGGCCGAGGCGAACGGCGCCGCCTACCTGTTCAACAAACGTGTCGTTGAAATTCCCCAGACCGGCGACCGGGTGACCGGGGTCGTGCTCGACGACGGTACATCTTTCGATGCGCCTGTGGTGATCAACGTCGCCGGTCCGCATTCCAGCGTTGTCAACGAGTTGGCCGGGGCGACCGCCGACATGGGCATTACGACGCGCGCCCTGCGACAGGAAGTCGTCCACGTGCCGTCACCCGGCGACTACGCCTTCGGTGAAGAAGGCTTGGTGGTTTCCGACAGCGATGTCGCCGTCTACAGTCGTCCGGAAATCGGCAACAACATCCTGATCGGCAGCGAGGACCCGGCCTGCGACGAACCGGAATGGGTCGACCCCGATGATTTTAACCGGGATTTCTCCGAACAGTGGGCGACCCAGGCCCTGCGCATGGCGCAACGTATTCCCAGCCTGGGCATCCCTTCGCGCATGCGCGGCGTCGTCGATCTTTATGACGTGACGGAGGATTGGGGGCCGATCTATGACCGCTCGGCCGTCGACGGTTATTACATGGCGGTCGGTACCAGCGGCAACCAGTTCAAGAACGCGCCCGTGGTCGGCACCTTGATGAATGCCCTGGTGGACTATTGCGAAGGCGGCGCCGATCACGATGCGGAACCGATGAAATTCCACCTGCCCAGAACGGATCACACGTTGGACTGCCGAACATTCTCACGCCGCCGAGAAATCAACGCCGACAGCAGCTTTTCGGTGCTGGGCTGAACTTCGAATTTATTTGATGGCGGAAATAGGCGATAGTCCGGTCGCACTTTGGTAATTGCCAAAAATATTAGGGCTTTAGCGTTGCCCTCGGCGGATCGGTGGTGTGCCGGGCTGAGCGGTATTTTTTTGGAGAGACGATATGAGCAGCGATATTGAAATTGCACGTGGCGCATCGATGCAGCCGATCGAGGCGATCGGCGAGCGGGTGGATATCCCGGGCTCGGCGCTTTACCGGTATGGCGAGCACAAGGCTAAGGTCACGCCCGAATTTCTCTCGTCGCTGGAGGGTAATTCGGACGGCAGGCTAATCCTGGTGACGGCCATCACCCCGACGCCGGCTGGCGAGGGCAAGACGACCACTAGCGTAGGACTTGGCGACGCGCTCAACCGCCTCGGCAAGCGCACCATGATCTGCCTCCGTGAACCCAGCCTCGGCCCCTGCTTCGGCGTCAAGGGCGGGGCGGCCGGCGGCGGCTATGCCCAGGTCGTGCCGATGGAAGACATCAACCTCCACTTCACGGGCGATTTTCACGCCATCGGCGCCGCCAACAACCTATTGGCGGCGTTGCTGGACAACCACATCTACTGGGGCAACGAAAGCAATATCGACGAACGCCGCATCACCTGGAAGCGCGTGGTCGACATGAACGACCGGGCCCTGCGCAACGTGGTGAATTCGCTGGGCGGCGTCGCCAACGGCTTCCCCCGCGAGGACGGCTTCGACATTACAGTGGCCTCGGAGGTCATGGCGATTTTCTGCCTGGCCACCGACCTGGATGACCTCAAGCGCCGTCTGGCCAACATTATCGTCGGCCGCACCCGGACGCGCGAGCCTATCTATGCCCACGACATCAAGGCGGAAGGATCGATGACGGCTCTCCTGCGCGATGCCCTGATGCCCAATCTTGTGCAGACGCTTGAGAACAATCCGGCTTTCATCCACGGCGGCCCGTTCGCCAACATCGCGCACGGCTGCAACTCCGTGATTGCCACTCGGACGGCGCTGAAGATGGCCGACTATGTCGTGACCGAGGCGGGTTTCGGAGCCGACCTGGGGGCCGAGAAGTTCTTCGACATCAAGTGCCGCAAGGCCGGCCTCGAACCCTCCGCGGCCGTGCTGGTGGCGACAATCCGGGCATTGAAGATGCACGGCGGCGTGGCCAAGGGCGATCTGGGGACGGAGAACGTTCAGGCCGTATCGGACGGCTGCGTCAACCTCGCCCGGCATGTGGAAAATCTCCATGCCTTCGGCGTCCCCATCGCCGTGGCTATCAACCGCTTCTCGGACGACACGGATGACGAAGTTGCGGCGATCCACCAGGCTTGCGCCGAACTTGGCGTTCAGGCCCACGAATGCACGCACTGGGCGGACGGCGGCGCCGGCGCCGAAGGCTTGGCCGAGGCAGTGGTCAAGCTGGCCGACCGCGAGGGCGTCGAGCCCGGCGTGGTGGGTGAAGGTTTCCGTCTGCTCTATCCCGATGACCTGCCTTTGTGGGAAAAAGTTCGGACCATTGCCCAGCGCCTCTATGGCGCCCGCGGCATCATCGCCGACCAGCGCGTGCGCGATCAGTTCAACGACCTGCAGGATCAGGGCTTTGGCCACTATCCCGTGTGCATCGCCAAAACCCAGTACAGCTTCTCGACCGATCCCTCGCTGAAGGGTGCGCCGAGCAACCACGTCGTGCCGGTGCGCGAGATCCGCTTGTCGTCGGGCGCCGAGTTCGTCGTCGTTGTCTGCGGCGATATCATGACCATGCCAGGCCTGCCCCGCGTGCCCGCCGCCAATTCCATCAACGTCGATGAGGCGGGACAGATCCAGGGATTGTTCTAGAGTACCTGCATGGACAGGCAGACCGAGCTCGGGCTGATCGAACGGATCCTCGGCTACGTTGACGAGCGGTCGACCGACATGGTCGGCGAAACCGGCAAGTTGCCGGTCGACCGGTATTGCGATGCCGGGCGTTTCGAACGCGAGCGGGAAATCATCTTCGGCAACCTTCCGCGGGCGGTGGGACATGTTTCGCAAATCCCCGGAGCGGGCGATTTCTTCACCGTCGAAGCGGGCGATCAGCCTTTGCTGGTTGTGCGGCGGGAGGACGGCGGGTTAAACGCCTTCCTCAACGTTTGCCGCCATCGCGGCGCCCGGCTGGAGTGGGATGCGCAAGGCCGGGGCCGCAAGCACTTCGTCTGCCGCTACCACGGCTGGTCATACAATACCGACGGTGAATTGGTGGGCTTGCCCGGGGCCGCCGGGTTTCCGGATTTGACGTGGGAGCTGCATGGCCTGAAAAGGCTGGCCGTCGAGGAACGGCACGGCTTTGTCTGGGTTCATCCGACGCCAGGCGAGGCCCTGGATATCGCGGCTTATCTCGGTGATCTCGACGGCGAGCTTTCCAGCTTCGGCCTCGACGGGCATATCCATTATGCGCCTAGGCGCTTCACCAAACGCATCAACTGGAAGCTCGTCATCGATACCTTTCTCGAGGGCTATCACGTCAACTCGGCCCACGCCGCCACCATTGCGCCGATGTTCCTCAACAATATCGGGACCTACGACCGTTACGGCGCACACCAGCGGACGGTGTTTCCGAAAAAGTCGATCAGGGAATTGAGGGGAACGCCGGAGGACGGTTGGCACATTCGGCCGCACGCAAACGTCCTCTACGTGATGTTTCCCAATACCATGGTGCTGGTGCAGCCCGATCATGTGGCGGTATTCCACGGCTATCCCGACGGTATTGACGGCGTCATCGTCGACGCTTACGTCCTGCTCCCGGAGGCGCCGGAGACCGAGAAAGCCGCCGACTATTGGCAAAAGAACATCGATATTCTGTTCGGCGCGCTTGAAGAGGACTTCGACATGGCCGAATCGGTGCAGGCGGGCGTGCGTTCCGGCGCCAACGAAACGCTGACGTTCGGCCGTTTCGAGCAGGGACTCTCCTGGTTTCACGAAAACGTCGAGCGGTTTATCGCGGAGTAGGGCGTCCTGATAGCCGTTTTCATAGAGCTCTTATTCACCCAGAGGTGAGTTGGATAATCAGAAGTTCATACCTATAATTCTCCCTTGGGGGCGCATGTGTAGCACTTCTTGACGGTGTCGGGACGTGCTGGAAATAGGATGGAAGCGTGCCCAGGGTGTTGTCAGACAGCATCGTTGAGACTCTGTTCGGTGAGTCGCAAATCGGCATCGCCTGCATTAGCAAATGCGATGGCGGAATTGCCGAAGCCAACCAGCGCCTGGCCGATATTCTGGGCCTTGGCCATCCAGACAATCTCAAGGATATGTCCGATCTGACTGAGCGGATCCGCGATCAGGAAACGCGCAAGCGGATGAGCCGCCTCGAGCGGAGTGGGTTCGAGGCCGAATTTGAACGCAATGACGGCTCGTCGGTATTTTGCTTGGTTTTCGTCCAACCGCACCCTGCGGGAAACCACCACATCGTTATCCTTGTCGACATCTCGGCCCAGAAGCGCTCAGAGCGGTTGGCTGGGCAACACAAGGATCTGCTGCAGTCGATCGTCGACAGTGCGCCGTTCGACATCAACGTCAAAGGACTCGACGGCAATTATTTGGAGGTCAACAAGAGCTTTCTGACCAGCATCGGCAAGTCAAAATCCGAGGTGGTCGACAAGAACGCCAGTGAAGTATTTGGAGATGAAGCCGGCGCGGTCATTCGTCGGAATGATGAGGAGGTCATCGAGACAAACACGACGATCAGCGGTGAAGTCACCAATCCGACGATCAACGGTGATATGCCCTATTACACGGTTAAATTTCCGATTCAGGATGAAACCGAAAATGTTGTCGGTATCGGTACCATCGCCTCGAACATATCCGATTTGAGGTTTGCAGAGAGCGCACTGCGGGAGAGCGAAGAGCGGTTTCGGGACTTTGCTGAATCAACCTCGGACTGGGTCTGGGAAACGGATGCGGACCTGCGTTTCACGCTGATGAGCGAAAATCACAGTCGGGTGACGGGTTTGAAGCCGGAGAAATTCATCGGCAAAACCCTTCGGGAAGTCGGCAACCCTGAATTCCCGACCACCGAATGGAACCGTGTCGTCTCCGATATGGAAGCCCATGAAGCGATGCGCGACCGGGAAATCGCCAGACGACATCCGGACGGCCACGTCGTTTATTTTTCCATCAGCGGCAAACCCATTTTCGACAAGCTCGGACGCTTCATGGGGTATCGCGGAACCGGTACCGATCATTCCGAGCAGAAGGAAGCGGTCCGCGAACTACGCCTCCAAGCCCTCATCAACAAGCAGATGTCGGACGGTGTCATCGTGACGGATATGGACGGCGCTATAATTGACTGCAATCCCGCCGCCGAGGCCATGTTCGGATATGAAGCCGGAGAAATGAACGGTCTGCCGACCAGTGTCATTCACCATGACGCCGTACCCGGAACGACCGTGAAGATGATTACCGAGTCGATGAACGCTGATGGCAATTTCATCGGTGAAATCGAAGTCCTGCGAAAGGACGGCGAAGTGAGGTTCTTCGAAGCCTCGGTCATGCCGCTGCGCGATGAAGAAGGGAACGTGATCGCGCGGGTGGGCGTCAATCGCGACATAACGGAGCGACGGCGCGCCAGCGAGGAAGACAAGAAAAAGTCCGACCTCGCCTGGTTGTTGCGCAAATCGGCAACGGACGCCAACAAGGCCGTCGAGTTCGACGAAGCGGTCAGAACTTGCGTCGAAACCGTTATCGATTACACCGGCTGGCCGGTTGGTCATGTCTATTTGGTTGCGACCAACGATCCCCATTTGCTCGTGCCCTCCGGTATCTGGCATCTCGACGATCCGGATGCTTTCGCGTCATTCGTTACGGCGACTGAAGCCACGAATTTCAGTCTGGGCGAGGGACTGCCGGGGCGGGTCTTTTCCAGCGGAGAGCCCTCCTGGATTGTCGATGTGACCGAGGACCCAAACTTTCCCAGGGCCAAACTGGCCGACGACATCGGTGTGCGGGGTGCTTTCGCTTTTCCCGTTATCGCCGGGGGTGAAATTGTCGCTGTTCTAGAGTTTTTCGACCGTGCCCCTGCCATGCCAGACGATTTGCTCATGGCGACGGTCGGTCATATAGGCGGCCAGTTGGGCAGAGTTGCCGAACGGACGGCGGCGCAGGACGAACTGACGAAATACCAAGATCATCTTGAGGAACTTGTCGACGAACGCACGATGGCGCTCGAGCACACCGAAGACGCCTTGCGTCAATCCCAGAAAATGGAGGCAATCGGCCAGTTGACCGGTGGTATTTCGCACGACTTCAACAACCTGCTCTCGGTCATCCTGGGCAACGCCGAATTGCTGGAGGAATACGCGGACGGTCGAAGCCCGGACGAACGCGAACTGCTGACGTCCATAATCCGCTCGGCCGGCCGGGGTGCCGAACTGACGCATCGTCTTCTCGCCTTTTCGAGAAATCAGACCCTGAACCCGGAAAGCATTCATCTCGGCGACCAGATACGGGGCATGACCGACATCCTCAAACGAAGCCTGGGCGAGACCATTGAAGTTACGACGTCCGAGGGCTTGGATCTCTGGCCGGCTTTTGCGGACCCGGGCCAGGTCGAAAACGCCCTCCTCAATCTTGCCATCAATGCCCGCGACGCCATGCCCGACGGCGGCAAGCTGACGATCGAAACTTCGAACGTTACGCTGGACGAGGCCTATGCCGGGACGCAGGCCGATCTTGAACCGGGGGATTACGTGATGCTGTCGGTTTCCGATACCGGCTTTGGCATGTCGAAGGAAATGGCCAGCCGGGTGATGGAGCCTTTCTACACGACCAAGGAAGTAGGGAAGGGAACGGGCCTGGGCCTGAGCATGGTGTTTGGTTTCGCTAAACAATCCGGGGGACACTTGGCGATTTACAGCGAGGAAGGCATCGGGACGAGCGTCAAACTGCACCTTCCGAGGGGGGATGAAGAGGCGGCGACTGAGAAAATTGAGGTGGAAGTTCGCGGCGCCCAGTCGCCGGACGAAGTCGTCATGGTCGTGGAGGACGATTTCGAGGTGCGGAAACTCGTCGTGTCGTTGCTGAAATCCCTTGGCTACCGGACACTGGAAGCCAGTGACGGCCCGGAGTCGCTGGAATTCTTCGGATCCGACGCCCGTATTGATCTGCTGCTCACCGATATTGTCCTGCCGGGCGGATTTTTGGGTGCCGAAGTGGCGCGCCAGGCCAGAAGCCTGCGACCCGGCATGAAAGTCATCTATATGTCGGGTTATACCGACAACGCCGCGTTCGACCGAAGCGAATGGGTGGGCGGCGGCATTCTGATCCAGAAGCCGTTCAGAAAAATCGATCTTGCCGCGAAAGTGCGGGATGCCCTCGATCGGTCTTAATCGGTCAACATGCGCCTGGGCGCCTCGATAAACCGAGTTTCAACTTTTCGCGAACTCGCTTGCGGGCGGTTTAAACCGGGCTAGAGTAGCGGCGACTTTTTTGAAAACGCGCGACACGATCCCGGCGAGAGGGCTGCGAATGGCATCCTTTAACATCATGGTGAAATGGGTGGCGGCGGCGCTGGTCGCCGTTGGTCTGGCTGGACCGCTGGCGGCGGAAGCGCTCTTGCCGCTGGCGCCTGTGGACGCCAAGGGCCGCTACCTTCAGCCCTGGTTCGCGGAAGCGAGCGGTGACCTGACGAAAGACCATGCCGCGGCGAAGCGGGCGGGCAAGCTCTTGGCCGTGCTGTGGGAGCAGGAAAACTGCCACTACTGCCGGAAGATGCATGAGGTCAATCTGCGCCAACCCGATATCGCCGGCTACATAGCGAAGCATTTTCATGTCGTGGTCCTCGACATGCGCGGCGGGGACGACGTGGTCGGCTTCGACGGCGCCACCGCCAGCCAGGCCGATCTCGCCAAGCAGATGCAGGTATTCGGCACCCCCACGGTGTTGTTCTACGCCGATGATGAGAAAGCGGCCGCACGGTTGCCCGGTTACGCCCAGCCCAAGGTTTTCATGAAGGTCTTCGAGTATGTCGTGGAAGAAGGCTACCGCGATGCCTCGATGATCGATTGGATCCGGGCCCGCCTCAAAAAGGAAGCCGAAGGCTAGCGGCAAAGGCCGAATCTTAGCGAAATATTCACGGGATACGGCTTTACTTCAAAGGTTTATACGCTTTTGTTGACCTATCATCTCGTTTATTGTCGGCGGGGCCGTCACTTGACATAGGTACGGCAGCCGCCGGATCATCGAATGGGGTGAAGAGGACCGGGCCAGGGGATGAGTGAAAGTCAGCGAGTTGTGAGATCACAGGCCGACACGCAGAGCGGCGGAAAAGCCGACGCGCGGGGCGGGGCAAAGCTTGCCGCGGCAGGGCCGGAATTCGTCCCCGCAGATTCGCTGTACAAGGCCGAAACCGAGGTCCGGCACCTCAAGGGCACGGTGCAATCTCTGCGTGACGAACTGGAGAACCGCCAGTATCGCACGGAACAGGATGTTCAGGATGCGGTTTCGTCGACCAATGACGAGATGCTTCAACTTAAAAACAGCATCCAGGTGTTGCGCGACGAGATGGAAAACATGCGCTTCGACAAGGAGGAGGCTGTCCAGCAAGCCGTGTCGAACGCCAACGACGAGGTTCAGCAACTTCGGGCAACCGCGCAGAAACTACGCGACGAAATGGAAAGTATGCGTTTCGACAAGGAGGAAGCGGTCCAGCAAGCCGTATCGAACGCCAACGATGAAATTCAACAACTTCGCGCGACCGTGCAGTCACTGCGGGACGAACTGGAGACGGTGAGGTTCGAAAAGGACGAGGCGGTGCAGCAGGCCACGTTGAGCGCTACCGACGAAATCGCACAGTTGCGGGTAACCGCCCAAACCCTGAGGGACGAGTTGGAAACAAATACGGCCCGCCTGCAGGAGGAGATTCAGGACAATGAGCGGAATTACCGCGACGAACGGCGGCACCTTCAGGAAATGATCGGCGTCCTGCGAGACGAGTTGGAGGTCAAGGGCAAGTCGGGCGGCAAGGCTTCCACCAGTAAGAAAGGCAAGACAGGAAAGCGTCATGGCAAAAAGTAAGCCCGCATCCGGCCGTTCCGGCAAGGCGCCTCGTGCGGCTGCGAAGCGCGCCACGACGCCGACCGTGCGGGCGAAAAACGGCGGCGCCAAATCGAAGAACAAGGCGTCCGCGCCGAATAAGAAGGTTTCCGCGAAGGTATCGGCCAAAACGGCCGCCAACGAGGCGGAGCGCCTGCGCCAGGCCGAATTACTGCTGGAATTGTCGCGCCGCATTGCCGGCATCGAATCGTTGGACGAAATTCTGGCCACCCTCGTCGAGATGACGACCTGGGAACTGGGCGCCGATCGGGGCACCTTGTTCCTCAACGATTCGACCACCGGCGAACTCTATTCGAGATTTGCCCAAGGCAGCTTCCTGCGCGAGATTCGTATCCTCAACAACAGCGGTATCGCCGGCTGGGTTTTCAGTGAAGGCGAGGGCGTCATTATCCACGACGCTTACGCGGACGATCGCTTCAACCGCGCCGTCGACGAACAAACGGGGTATGTGACCAAGAGCATTCTTTGCGTGCCCGTGCGGACCGTGAAGGGCGAGGTCATCGGTGCCTGCGAGGTGCTGAACAAAAAATCCGGCCGTTTCACCAAGGGCGATTTATTGCTTCTTGAGCGCATGACTGAGCAGGCTTCCGTGGCCCTGCAGAGCACGCAATTCGTCGAACGCATGCAGAAGACGCGTGAGCAGGAAATGGAATTTCTCGATATCGTTTCGGACGTTACGTCAGAACTCGATCTGGGCTCCCTGCTGCAGAAGGTCATGGCGGAGGCCACCCGGATGCTGCAGGCCGATCGCGGCACCCTGTTCCTTAACGACGAAAAAACCAGCGAGCTTTATTCCCGCGTCGCCATGGGCGAATCCATAGGCGAAATCCGCCTGCCCAATCACCTGGGTATCGCCGGTGCGGTCTTCACGTCCGGCCAAACCGTCAATATCCCGCACTGTTATGCCGACCTGCGGTTCAATCCGGCCTTCGACAAACAGACCGGATATTTCACCCGGTCCATGCTGGCTGTTCCCGTCGTCAACAAGGACGGCAAGGTCATCGGCGTAACCCAGGTGCTGAACAAACGCGGCGGCCCCTTCGATGCTGAGGACGAAACCCGGCTTAAAGCCTTCACCGCGCAGGTCGCTATCGCGCTGGAGAACGCTCAGTTGTTCGACGATGTCCAAAACATCAAGAACTACAACGAGAGCATGCTGGAGAGCATGTCGAACGGCGTCATCACCTTGGATGAGGACCGCAAGATCGTCACCTGCAACGCCGCCGGCTTGCATATCCTTCAAGTCGAACAAGGCGACATAATCGGTCAGTTGGCCGAGGAATTTTTCACCGGCGGCAACGAATGGGTTCTGGAAAAAATCACCCGGTTGGCGGAAGACGGCGAATCGGAAGTTGTCATGGACGCCTCGCTTGAAGCCGGCGAGGAGCACCTGTCGGTCAACTTCACTGTGATGCCGCTGATTAGCACCGAGGAGAAGAGTCTCGGCACGATGTTGATGCTGGAAGACATTTCCAGTGAAAAGCGCATGAAGTCGACGATGTCGCGTTATATGGACCCTGGCCTAGCCGATCAGTTGATGGACGGCGGCGAGGATATTCTCGGCGGCGCCAGCCTTGTGGCGACGGTGCTTTTCTCGGATGTCCGGGGATTCACGACCTTGACGGAGGAACTCGGCGCTCAAGGCACGGTTAGTTTGCTGAACGACTACTTCACGATAATGGTCGACTGCATAACGCGCGAAGAGGGCATGCTCGACAAGTTCATCGGTGACGCCATCATGGCGGGTTTCGGTTTGCCGATTGCCCACGATGACGACGAAGATCGGGGCGTTCGGGCGGCGATTTCGATGATCTCCGATCTTTGGGCCTGGAACGCCAAGAGGATTGAACAGGGTCAGCGGCCGGTCGATATGGGGGTTGGGCTCAATACGGACAATGTGGTGTCCGGCAATATCGGCTCACCCAAGCGCATGGATTACACCATGATCGGCGACGGTGTGAACCTGGCAGCCCGGTTGGAAAGCGCCTGCAAACAATATTCGGCGCGCATTCTGATTAGCGAGCACACCTACGAAAAACTCCACGGCACCTATCGTATCCGTGACATTGACGATGTCGTCGTGAAGGGAAAGACCGAGCCGGTCAGGGTGTATGAGGTCCTGGACTACCACAATGACCAGACATGTCCGAACCTGATGGACGTCGTGAACTACTTCACGGAAGGCCGCAAGCAATACCATGAAGGGCACTGGGACAAGGCGATTTCCGCGTTCAAGGAAACGCTCAAAGCCAACCCGATGGACAAGCTAAGCGAGACATACATCGAACGTTGCCAGCACCTTAAGAAGACAAAGCCCAAGGATTGGAATGGCGTTTGGGTGATGACAAGCAAGTAGGAAGGCTTTTTCGGTGGTCAGGGTCGTCAGTTCGGAAAAGGATCTAGCGACATTCGAATGCCTTCAACGGCCAATATGGCTCTGGGATTATCGAGACAATTATGTGTGGTGGGCGAATGCCGCGGCACTCGAATTCTGGGGTGTCGCGTCGCTCGACGCAATTAGATCCAGAAAATTCGATTTTTCCAAAGCCACCCGGGAGCGGTTGAACTCGTACCGGGAGCGGCTGAAAAACCAGCAGAGCATTTCGGAGCGCTGGACCACCTATCCCGGCGATACGCCGCGCCCGGTCATCTGCCTGCATTCGCTGCTTGAATTCGATGATGGTCGTCCCGGTTTGCTGGTTGAGATTATCTCCGAAGAACCCGGGGAGGTTAACGCCCAGACCCTGAGGATGTCCGAGGCGCTGCGCCATACGAGTGCCGCGGCCATGTCCTACGATCCGGATGGCAGTGCCTTGATGATGAATGGGGCTGCGGAAGATCTTTTTGCTCCACCCGATGCGGGAAAAGCCTGGCCGAGGCTGACCGATCTGTTCTTCGATGAACAGGCGGGCCAGAGTTTTCTGCACGAGTTGGATGTCGAGGGCGCAAACCGCGGCGAAGTCCGGCTCAAAACGCTAACGGGTCCCGAGTGGTTCCACATGGATGCGTCAGTGTCGGTGGATCCGGTCAGCGGCAGTCAAACACGGTACATCACCTGCGTCTCGATCGACGATCGATTGGCCGCGGGAGTGTCTCAGCAGCGCAGTGAAAAGCGCTTGTATGATTTCGCCAATTCCTCATCCGATTGGTTGTGGGAATTGGATGCAGATTTCCGATTTACCTATTTCAGCGCCGGCGGCACCGAGGCTGATTCGAGCTTACATGACAGTGTAATCGGAAAAAGTTGGCGGGACACGCTCGATAAACTTCTGACAGAGGCGGAAAAGCGGGATACCGGGAAGTGGGAAAGCCATTTTGCGGATCTCGACGCCCACCGGTCCTACCGCGATTTCCATTACGAGCGTCTGGCCGAGGACGGGGGGACAAAACACATCCGAACCTCGGGCACCCCGGTCTTCGGCAGCGACGGGACTTTTGAGGGTTATCGCGGAACGTCCAGCGATATTACGACGCAGATCGAAGCGGAACGCGTGATTCGTGACCAGCGCCAAATGTTTGCCGATGCCTTCAGTACGGTGGGCGACGGCATGGCGCTGTTCGACAAGGATGATCGTCTGGTGCTCTGGAACGAGGCCTATCGCGAATCCATCGAAAACAAAGCGGATCCCAAGTTTGCCTACGGCCGGACATTCGAGGAACTGGTCCGCGAGGGAATCGAATGGGGGCGATACGGCGACGTTGAAGACCCGGAGGCATTCGTCAAAATGCGGATGGAGGTGCACCGAAATCCGCCTTCGGAATCGGAATTTCGCTCCGAAGTGGGCCGCTGGATGCACATCTCCCAGCGCCGGACCACGGACGGCGGGATTGTCGTATCTCTGACCGACCTGACGGAAGCCAAAGAGAGGGAGGAAGCGCTGATCGAAAGCGAGAAGCGTTTCCGGGACTTTGCCGCTTCGGCCTCAGACTGGCTTTGGGAGATGGATGCCGACCTGCGATTTACTTTCTTCAGCGGCGACAATCAGGATGTTGTCGGCACATCCAACGAAGATGCCCTGGGCAAAACACGCGAGGAATTGGTCGGCGCGCGTTTGATTGGATTGAGTGAGGAGGCGGTCGCCAAATGGCAGAGCGTTGGTGATGCCATGAAGACCCGCGAAACCTACCGCGATGTTGTGTTTCAGATGATGCGTCCCGACGGCAAGATCGCCTTCATCCGCAACAACGGCACGCCGATTTTCGACGATGACGGCGTTTTCCTCGGCTATCGCGGCACGGCTTCCGACATTACGGCCGAGCATGAAACCGAAGATGCCTTGAAGGCCAATCGACAGCGTTTTCTCGACGCCATCGAGTCGCTCGACGACGGTATCGTGTTGTTCGATTCGGATGACCGCTTTGTTCTCTGCAACAAACGGTATCGGGAATCCGTCGAATCTCTTTTGCCCGGCATTTTGGCTCCGGGACTTTTGTTCGAGGATTTGGTTCGCCGAGGCGCCGACGCAGGCATGTACGGTGATCTTGGGGAGGGCAAAGACGAGTTTGTCGAAAAACGATTGGCCGATCACCGAAGCCGTCCATCGGTGCGGGAGCACCGGATTCCCGGCCGCCGCTGGGCAAAAGTCCACGAGGTGGCCACCTCCGAGGGCGGATCCATCATTGTTCAATCGGACATCACGGAACTGAAATTGCGCGAGGAGGCGCTGTCGGTTAGTGAACGCAAGTACCGCGAACTCTTCGACAACTCAATTCAGGGCATCGTCGTGCACCAGAGCCTCAAGCCCATCGCCGTCAACCAGGCCTTCGCCGAAATATTCGGCTACGGCAGCCCGGACGACATTTTAGCCTTGGATTCGCTGGCTGAACTCATGACCCCCGAATATCGGCCGAAAGTGGAGGCTCATACCAGGGCCCGGATGAGCGCCGAACCCCTGCCCAGCGTAATCGAGTATCGCGGTTTCCATAAGGATGGCCGAAGAATTTGGTTTGAAGCCCGCGGAACGCTCGTCGACTGGGACGGCGAACCGGCGGCCTTCGCCACGATACTCGATACGACGGAGCGCAAAAACGCCGAAAGCCGCCTGACAGAAGCCTTGCGGCAATCGGACATGGCCAACCGGGCCAAATCAGAATTCCTCGCCAACATGAGCCACGAACTGCGGACGCCTCTGAATGCCATTATCGGCTTTGCCGACATGCTGACCCAGGAATACATGGGCAGCGTCAATGACCGCCAAACAGAATATCTGCGGGATATCACCGGTTCCGGAAAACACCTCCTCGGGTTGATCAACGATATTCTCGATCTGTCGAAGATCGAAGCCGGCAAGGTTGAACTCGTCGAAAAACGCATCAACGTCAAAACCATGATCGACGGATGCATTCGTTTGTTGGCCGAGAGGGCGCTGCAGGGCCGGATCGAAATATCCACCGGTGACGTGGATGCCGATCCGGTCATTAACGCGGATGAGCGCATGCTGCGGCAAATGTTGCTCAATCTATTGTCGAACGCGGTCAAGTTTACCCAGGAAGGCGGCAAGGTGACGGTCGGCGTCGAAACCAGATCCTCGGGCGGGTGCTGCATAATCGTGAGCGATAACGGCATTGGCATAGCCAGTCAGGATATTTCGACGGCGATGTCGACTTTCGGACAGATCGAATCGGCCTTGGACCGCCGATGGATGAAGACGGCGCGCTCGAACTTTACCGCAAGTCGGCTTCCCAAGG
>CAZGTM010000035.1:0-41351 GCA_964528595.1 uncultured Rhodospirillaceae bacterium | reverse complement strand
TTGTTTGGACCTGCTTGGCTAGGGCGCCCGAGTTTCCCAAATTCAGACCGTTCCGGCGCCGGCTTTTTCTATAATCCATTCGCGGAAAGCCGTGACACTGGGCCGCTGGGCGATTTCCACCGGGCAGACGAGGTAGTAGGCCTGCGGCAGCGTCAGCGCGACATCGAACGGCGCGATCAGACGGCCGGCCTCGATCAGACCCTTGACCAGCGGCGACCGCCCGAGCGCGATACCTGCCCCCTCCTGCGCCATTTGCAGTGCCGTCACCGACGCATCGACCTGAACGCCCCGCGACGGGTCAATGCCTTCCGCCCCGGTGATTTGCAGCCAGCTGTGCCAGTCCTCGCCGTATCCGACAACGTGGAGGAGATCGAATTTCCCGAGATCACTCGGTTGCCGCAAAACCTCGCTCAAGGACGGCGCACAGACCGGGAAGACCTCGACGTCGAGCAGCCTGTCGACCCGCAATCCACTCCAGCCGCCCGAACCGTACCGGATCTCAATGTCCAACGCGGGCTCTTTGGGCAGGTCATCGGCGTAGGCCGCGGTAATGACGCGCAGATCGATGTTGGGATGCCGGGCTTGAAATTCCTGCAACAGCGGCGCCAGCCAAAGCGTTGCCAGTCCGGCCGTCGCGCGCACGGTAAGCAGGGTGCGGTCGCCGGACTCGAACAGCTGCTCGGTCGCCGAATCGATGCGGGTTAAACCATCCCGCACCAACGGCAGATAAGCCTTGGCGACATCCGTCAGAAACAGCGACTTGGCGTGGCGGTGGAACAACGGTTTGCCGAGTTGCGCCTCCAGCGATTTGATGCGCTGGCTGACCGCCGCCTGGCTGATGTTGAGTTCCTCGCTGGCGCGCGTGAAGCTCATATGCCGGGCAGCAACTTCGAAGACGCGGAGGGCGTTGAGGGCCGGCGGACTGATCGACATGTCGTTTTTTCCGGGTGCTTTTTTGGATAAGAAAATCTTATCCAAGATATAACGAAGTCCCGTTTGCGCTCAAGCCAAACATTGGCCCACTATCACGCCACGTCGGATGGCGAACGCGAAGGGTGGCCGGCCATGATTAACCAGCTTGCGGAAATGCTGACGCCCGATCAGGTCGCCCGCGTTCACGAAGCTTCCCTGAAAATTTTGGCTGAAACCGGGCTGCTGGTACGCAATGAAAAGGCCCGCCACCGCTTCGCCGAAAACGGCTGCTCGGTCGACCCGGAAACGGAAATCGTCAAGTTCCCCAGCGATATCGTTGAGCGTTACCGCCAACTGACCCCGCCCACCTTCACCTTTCACGCTCGCGATCCGGCCTACGACATCACCATCCCCGGCGCCGCTCCCGCCATTGCCACGGCAAGCTCAGCGCCCGATATCGTCGACCCTGTATCGGGCGAAGAGCGCCGGGCCACGTCGGACGACATCGCGCGCACGGCCCACCTCGTCAACGAACTGCCGGGCATCGACGTCTTTTCGATTTCGACCCTGGCCGACGACGCGCCCGAGGGTCAGTTCAGCCTGTCGCGCTTCTACCCAGCGCTTAAAAACGCCATCAAGCCCTGCCGCACCTCTGTGATCGACGTCCGCGAGGCCGAACAGGTGTTGAAGCTCGGCACCTTGATCGCCGGTTCGGCGGAAGCCTTCGCCGCCCGGCCCCTCATCACTTTCGGCTACTGCTCCATCGTGACGCCGTTGACGATGGAATACGACAGCACCGAGATGCTGATGTTCTTCGCCGAGAACGACTTGCCGGCCTACGGCACCATCGCGCCGGTGGGCGGCGTCGGCACCCCGCTGACGCTGGCCGGCACGCTGGCGCTGATCAACGCGGAATGGCTGGCCACTTGCGTGCTGACGCAGATGTCGAAGCCGGGCCGTCCGATGATCTACAACCACCTGCCCGTCTTCACCGACATGCGTGACGGCGCCTATGCGCCGGGCGGCATCGAAACCGGCATCATGACCTCGGCGCTGTGTCAGATGGCGCGGTTCTACGATATTCCCTCGGGCAGCTACCTCGGCCTGACGAACGCCAAGACCAGCGATGCCCAAGCCGGGTTCGAGAAAGGCCTCTCGCCCATGATGGGTACCTTGTCCGGCGTCGATTTCATCGTCATGGGCGGTCTACAGGATGCCCTCATGACCCTGGACCTCGGCCAGCTGGCGATCGATGCGGAAATCGCCCTGATGCTGAAGCGTACGGCGCGCGGCATGGAGTTTTCCGAGGAGAACCTGGCGCTGGATGAGATCCGCGAAGCCGGTCCCGGCGGCATGTTCATCGGCAACCCCGAAACCCTGGAACGCATGACGGACACCTGTTTACTGCCCGACCTGGCCAGCCGCGACATCCGCGAGAAATGGAACATGTTCGGCAAACGCACCATCCACCAGCGCGCCCTCGATCAGGTTCAGGCCATTCTCACCAAACCTAATAAGAATGCCCTGTCACCGGAAATCGATGCACGGATCCGTTCCGCCTTCGACGGATTGGTCGCCGGCAATTCCGTGCCTCCCGAAGGCTGGACAGCGCCCGAAGAACAACGTGGTCGCGGTGGTAACGCTGGTCGGAGAGGCGGCCGGCGCCGCCGGGCGGGATAACAACGACAAAAAGGAACAGCGCGTGACGGAGCTTAGGGACGCCGAAATCATCATCATCGGCGGCGGCGTGATCGGCTGCAGCCTGGCCTATCACCTCAGCCGCATGGGCCATAAGGACATCCTGCTGCTGGAGCGCGGGCAGCTCACCCACGGCGCGACCTGGCATGCGGCGGGGCTGGTCGGCCAGTTGCGCTCGACCCGCAACAAGACGCGGCTGATGCAGAAGAGCGTGGAGCTCTACGACGAGTTGGAAACCATAACCGGCCAAGCTGTCGATTGGCGCAAAGTGGGTAGCCTGCGTCTCGCCTGTTCACCTGAGCGCATGCTGGAAATCCGCCGCTCGGCAACGCTGGCCAAAAGCTTCGGGCTCGAATTTCATGTCATCAGCGCCAATGAAGCCCGGGAGCTGTTCCCGCTCATGAGTACTGACGGCGTCCTGGGCGCGGCTTTCATCCCCGGCGACGGCTATGTCGATCCCTCCTCCCTGACGCAGGCCCTGGCCAAGGGCGCCCGCGACGGCGGCGTCAAAATCCGGCAAGGCGTCACCGTGACCGGCCTGCAGCGCGAGGGGTTGCGCGTCACCGCCGTCGAAACCGATCAGGGCAGCATACGCTGTGACAAGGTCGTCAATGCAGCAGGCATGTGGAGCCGCAACGTCGGCCTGATGGCCGGCGTCGACGTGCCCGTTGTGGCGCTGGAGCACCAATACCTGCTGACCGACCAAATCCCCAATATGCCTGCCGATCTGCCGACCATGCGCGATCCCGATCATCTGATCTACGTCAAACCGGAGGTCCGCGGCCTGGCCATCGGCGGTTGGGAGCCCGACACCATCGCCTGGGGCGAGGCCGGCATACCGGCCGATTTCGGCCCCGAGCTGCTGCCGTCGAATTTCGACCGCTTCGAACAGCTGGCCGAGGCCGCCGGCATGCGCATGCCGGCCGTCAACGAAACCGGGGTGCGCGAACTGGTCAACGGCCCCATACCCTGGTCGGCGGACGGCGATTTCTTCTTCGGACTGGCGCCGGAGTTGGACAACTTCTATGTCTGCAGCGGCTTCTCCTACGGCATCGCGGCCGGCGGCGGAGCCGGCCGCATGATGGCGGAGTGGATCACGGATGGCGCACCCAGCGTCGATCTCTTCGGTCTCGACATTCGCCGTTTCGGCCCCCACCACAACGCCAAGCATTTCCTATATCCGCGCACCATCGAGAACTACGGCGATTACTACGCGCTGCACATGCCCGAACACGAAGTCCACAGCGCGCGCGGTATACGCCGCAGCCCGCTCTACCATACCCTCAAGGAGCGCGGCGCGGTGATGGGCTCCAAGGGCGGCTGGGAGCGGCCCAACTGGTTCGCCCCCGAGGGAAGCGAGCCCGTCGACCAACCCTCCTTCCACAAACCCAACTGGTTTGACGCGGTCGGCGCGGAGTGCCGGGCCATCAGGGAGAACGTCGCGCTGATCGACATGACCTCGTTCTCCAAGTTCGACATCATCGGTCCGGACGCACTGCCACTGCTGCAACGGCTCTGCGTCAGCAACATGGACAAGCCCGTCGGCAGCGTCATCTACACCCAGATGTGCAATGTCCGCGGCGGCATCGAGGCCGACGTGACGATCTGCCGGACCGGCGCGAACGAATTCTACCTCGTCACCGGCAGCGCCTTCGCCACCCACGACTGCGACTGGATCCGCCGCAATACCCGCGACGACGAAACCGTTTTCGTGCGGGACGTCACTTCGTCGAGAGCGGTGATCAATCTTTGCGGACCGAACGCGAGGCACGTGCTGCAAGCCGCCAGCGAGGATGACGTCGCCAACGATGCCTTTCCCTTTGCGACGTTCTGGGAAATCCGTCTCGGCGCCGCAACTGTGCGGGCGGTGCGGATCTCCTACGTCGGGGAATTGGGCTGGGAGCTGCACGTCCCGACGGAATACGCCGCCCATGTCTATGAAACCCTGCGCCGGGCCGGCGCGGAGTTCGGCATTGCGGATGCGGGCTACCGCGCCATCGCCTCGCTGCGGCTGGAGAAGGGTTACCTCGCCTGGTCGACCGATATCACGCCCGATTACACGCCGTTCGAAGCCGGCCTCGGCCACCGCGTCGCGTTTAAGAAGGGCGACTTCATCGGGCGCGATGCATTGGTAAGTCTGCGCGATCAGCCCCCCGCCCGGCGGATGTGCACCTTCACCTTGGAGGGCGAGGCCTGGGTGCACGGCGGAGAATGCATCCTGCACGGCGACGAGGTGCTGGACGTCACCACCAGCGGCGGCTTCGGACATTGGGTCGGCAAGCCCATCGTCATGGGCTACCTGCCGGCGGAATACCTCGACAGCGACGACCTGGAGGTCGAGGTCTTCGGCGAGCGCTTCAGGGCAACCCGGTACGACCGCGCCCTCTATGATCCCGATATGGAGAAGATGAAATGCTGACCGCGGCGACGGCGCCGAGCTACCTGTTCAAGGCCGGCGAAAAACCCTCCCTCCCCCTGCACGAGGTTCCGTTGGTCGAAGCGGCGCCGGACAGCGTCGCGGGCTATGGCCGGCTGGTCGATGACCCGGACGACTGCGAGATCGAAATCGTGCGCTGGCCGGCCCAGGGCTGGCGGCCCGTGGATGACGGCACCGGCGATGAAGGCGGCACCGTCGAAGGCACGTTCTCGGCCGACTGGCAGGGCGACGTGCTGCGGGGCCGCAATGAGGCGGTGGAGGGCGATTATGTGCTGGGCTGGAGCCGCGATCCGCAACAGGCCTCGGCGGAGCACGCCACCGTCGAGCGACGGCAGGTCCTGCTGTGGCACATGAACTACCACCCCGACGGCGGCCAACTGTTCTTCCCGCTCGACGAAGCGCCCTTCGTCGTTCCCGTCGCCTTGCCCGGCGACGACCTCAAGCCGGATGACGTGGTGGCGCTTTGGTGCGACGGCAGCCGCGGCCTCTACATCCATCCCGGCATCTGGCACGAGGGCGTCTTTCCCGTGGCTGACACCCAACGCTTCCACGACCGCCAGGGCCGCGTCCACGCCCGCGTCAGCTGCGACGTCGGCGAGGAGTTCGGGGTGTATTTGGCGGTGCCTTTGGTGCGGGGATGAGAACTGCACGCTAATAATTAGCGAATTCCTGCCGCCGTCTACTTCGCCTCCAGCGTATTCTCGCCGGCCATGTAGACGCGCACGGTGCTGAAGCGGCCGTCGCGGAGTTCGAAGAAGTTGCAGTTGGATTTTTGCGCCAAGCCGCCGTCGTGGTGGGTGTTGACGACGGCGAAGCGGACGGCGATGCGGTCATCCGCCTCGTCGGGCACGTAGACGAAATCCTCGTGGCGCACGGCGGCGTGGTTGGCCCAGAGGCGGTCGAACATGGCTTCGATCTCGGCCATGGTCTCCAGCCGCACGCCGTGGGTTTCGACGGAAAAGACGCAGTCGTCGGTCAGCGTGGACCGGATGGCGGCGAAGTCCTCGCCGTCGACCGCGGTAAAATAGCGCTCGACCAGCGCGATCATGTCGTTCCGTGACAATGCCATGCGGCAGAGTTTAAGCGGACCGCCCCCGGTTGGTCACCCCCATTGCGCGGCAGCTCTCGTCGACGGCGGCGAGAACGCCCCGCATCACCGTCTCGTCCAGCTGGCCGATGCAGCCGATGCGGAAGCTCACCGCCTCGGTGAGCTTGCCGGGATAGATGATGAAACCGCGTGACTTGATTTCCTCGTAGAAGCGTTTGAACTCGAAGTTGGCATCGCCGGGGCCGAAGAACGTTGTAATGATGGGCGACAACCACTGGTCCTCCAGCAGCGTCTCGAAGCCCATCTCCCGCATGCCGCCGACCAGCACGTCACGGTTGTTGGCGTAACGCGCCAGACGGCCGGCCACACCGCCCTCCTCCTCGTGTTGCTTGAGCGCCTCGAGAAAAGCCACGACGGTGTGGGTCGGCGGCGTGAAGCGCCATTGCCCGGTCTTGTTCATGTAGGTCCACTGGTCGTGGACGTCGAGGCTAATGGAATGGCTGTTACCCTCGGCCGCCTCCAGCGCCTCTTTTCTGGCGACGACGAAACCGAAGCCCGGTACGCCTTCGATGCACTTGTTGGCCGACGACACCATGGCCTCGAAGGGGATGTCACGCACGCTGAGCGGAATGGCGCCGAAGGCGCTCATGGAATCGACGATCAGTTTCCGGCCCGCGGCGTGCGTCGCGTCGGCAATGCCCTGCAACGGATTGAGGATGCCGGAGCTGGTCTCGCAGTGAACGGCGACGACGTGGCTGATGTCCGGGGCGTCAGCCAGGATGCCGGCCACTTCCTCAGGCATCGGTGGCAGGTAATCGCCCTTGTCGAGGGTGACATAGCGGCGGCCCAGGTAATCCAGCGTTTTTGCGGCGCGCTGGCCATAGGCGCCGTTCATCAACACCAGCGCCTTGCCGTCGCGGGGAATGAAGCTCGCCAGCGCCGCTTCGACCGAGAACGTGCCGCTGCCTTGCATCGGCACGCAGTCGTAGTCCTCTCCGCCGTCGCACATGGCGACCAGGCGGCGGCGGATTTCAGCCGTCACCTCGTTGAAATCGGCGTCCCACGAGCCCCAGTCGCGCAGCATCGCTTCCTTGGTGCGGTGCGAGGTGGTGAGCGGGCCGGGCGTCAGCAGATAGGCGTCCTGATCGTCGGTCATGGTGAATTCGGCCTCTGGTGTTTGGACGGCATGAATTTCTCTTGTCATGGCGCAACCTCCGCCAATGCTTGGTCAATGATATCCAGGGCGCTGTCCATCTGCGCCTCGGTCGTTGTCAGCGGCGGCGTCAGCGTAAGGACGTTGCCCATCGTCGTCTTGAAGCTCAGCCCGAGATCCAACGAGCGGTAGAGCACCTGTTCCGCCGCATCCGTCGCCGGCGCTTTATCGCTGCGGTCCAGCACCAGTTCGATGCCGATCAGCAGCCCCCGTCCCCGCACATCGCCGATCAGGGCGTGGCGGGATTTCATGTCGTTGAGGCGGTCCAGGGCGTGCCCGCCGACCGCCGCCGCCTGCTCGACCAATCCCTCATCCTCGATGATCTCGATGGTCGTCAGGGCGGCCCGCGCCGTGACAGGGTTCTTTTCGTGAGTGTAATGGCCGACGGCATAATCGCCCGCGACATCCAGACCGGGCCGGCAGAGCGTTGCCGAGATCGGCAGGATGCCGCCGCCCAGGGCTTTGCCCATGACCAGGATATCGGGCACAACGCCGTCGTGGTCACAGGCGAACATTTTTCCGGTTTTGCCCAGGCCCGTCGGGATTTCATCGAATATGAGCAGCGTGCCGAAATCGTCGCAGGCTTCCCGCACCGCCTGCCAGTACCCCGGCGGCGGCAGGTAAGGCACGGCGCGGGCCGGTTCGGCGATGACGGCGGCGACATCGCCTTCGCGCTCCAGCACATAGCGCACCATGTTGGCGCAGGCGAGTTTGCAGGCTTCCAGATCGGGTGTGCCGTCCTCCCTGACGCCATGACCGTAGGGGCAGCGGTAACAGGCGAAGGGGGCGGCATGCTCGGCGCCCGGCAGCAGGGGACCGATCGGGCCACCGCGGAACAGCTGTTCGCCGCCGACGCTTGCCGCGCCAAATCCGGCGCCGTGGAAGGCGTCCCAAAACGACAATGTCTTAAAGCGCCCGGTGGCGGCGCGGGCGACCTTGAGGGCGATTTCCACCGCATCCGAACCGCCCGTGGCGAACAATACTTTCCCCAGGTCTCCCGGCGAGACTGCCGCCAGCTTTTCGGCCAATGCGACAGCGGGCTCATTGGTGAAACGGCGCGGCGCGAAAGACAACTCGTCCATTTGCCGGCTGATGGCTTCCTTCAATCGCGGATGGCCGTAGCCGATGTGGTGGACGTTGTTGCCGTGAAAATCCATATAGCGGCGGCCGTCGGCATCCTCGATATGGATACCCTCGGCTTTGGTGATGACCGAAAGGCATGGCGTCGAGACCGATTGGTGCAGGAAGGCGTCGGCGTCCCGGTCCAGCAGGGCTTGCGCCTTTGCGGACGTATTCTCGTTCGCCCAGGCCTGCCGCCGGGGTGAAGTGTTCACATCACCCTCGGTTTGGGCGGGCGCGCCAAAGTCTCGTTCGTCACGGCTGCCGGTCGTCATCCCGATATTCCTTGCGCCATCGAAGCGTCCAAATTTAACATAAGAAAATCATCTTATGTTTCGCTCATTAAGAGGTTTGGCTTATGTATTCTTCGCAGCTGCGCGCCTTTCATGCTGTCGCGACCCACGGCGGTTTTACCAAGGCCGCAGAGAAGCTCGGCCTCACCCAGCCGGCCCTTTCCGACCACGTGCGCAAGCTGGAAAAACGCTTCGACGTGCAGCTGTTTCATCGCCACAAACGCCGCGTCTTCCCCACCGAACTCGGTCTGCGGCTGATGGAGATCACGCGCCGCCAGTTCGAACTCGAGGACGAGGCCGTCAAGTTGCTCAGAGAAAGCCAAGCCCTGCGCGCCGGCACCCTGAACATCGCCGGGGGCGCGCCGCTCCACATCGTCGGCATCGTCGCCGCCTTCCAGAATAAATACCCGGGCGTCCGCATCACCCTGAGCCAGGGAAACTCCGACGAGGTGTTGACCCAGCTCCATGACTACAGCGCCGATATCGGTGAACTGGGCCAGGCGCCAAACGACGACCGGCTGTTGATCATGCCTCTGCGAAGCGACCCCATGGTCGCCTTCGTGCCGAAAGGCCACAAGTGGGCCGCCCGCAAGAAGATCACGCTGGCCGAACTGGCCGGGGAACCGCTGGTGCTGCGCGAAACCGGCTCCACCACCCGCCAGCTTGTGGAAAAGGAACTGCAACGTTTGGGCACGGAGGCGAAATTCGTCATGGAGGTCGAAGGGCGGGAGGCGGCGCGCGAGGCCGTCGCCGCCGGCATCGGCGTGGGAATCGTCTCGGAGCCCGAGTTCGGCCATGACGAAAGGCTCACCCGTATCGGCCTCAGCGACAGCAAGGCCGTCATGACGGAATCCATCGTCTGCCTGAAGGAACGTGCCGATCTGCGTGTCATCGATGCCTTTCTGACCGAAGTGCGGTCACACCTGGGTGTCTCCTAAATCGTACCGTTGACGGCGTTGCGGAAGATGGCGGTGTAGTCCGCGACGCTCAGAGCTATCGGATTGCCGCCCGCTACCGGGTCGGCGTGCGCCAACGCGCCCATCTCCTCGGCGTGCTCTTCCCCGAGATCGATTTCCGCCAGGGTATTGGGAATGCCCAGCGCGCCGCGGAATTCCAAGGCCCAATCCATCAGAACGCTGAAATCGGTTGAAGGCAGGTGGAGCAGCCGCATCAACGGGACCAACTTGTCGGCGATGGCTTCGCGGTTGGCCGCCATCACGTAAGGCAGGAAAATCGCGTTGGCGAGGCCGTGGTGAACGTTGAAGTGGGCGCCGATGGGATGGGCCAGGGCGTGCACGCCGCCCAGCCCTTTTTGGAAGGCCGTCGCCCCCATGGATGCGGCGGTCAACATATCGGCCCGCGCCTCGATGTCGGCGCCGTCGGCGTAGGCCCGCGGCAGCGCCTCGGCGATCAGGCGCATGCCTTCCAGTGCGATGCCGTCGGCCATGGGGTGGTAGGCCGTGGCGCACAGCGCCTCGAAACAGTGAACGAAAGCATCTATGCCCGTCGCCGCCGTGATGTGGGGCGGCAGGCCCACGGTCAATTCCGGGTCGGATATCACGATGGCCGGCACCATGGTGGGATGGAAGATGATCTTCTTGACCTTGATCTCCTCATTGGTGATGACGCTGGAACGTCCCACCTCGGAGCCCGTGCCCGATGTCGTCGGCACGGCAACGACGGGCGCCAGGCCGTCTTCGTTGACGCGGGTCCAGTTGTCACCGACATCCTCGAAGTCCCAAAGCGGCCTGTCCTGAGCGACCATCAGGGCCACCGTTTTCGCCGCATCCAGAGCCGAACCGCCGCCGAAGGCGATGACGCCGTCGTGGCCGCCGTCCCGGTAGGCCGCGATGCCGCCGTCGACGTTCGACCCGGTGGGATTGCCCTGGACATCCGAATAGAGACCGGTGGGCAGGCCGTCGGCTTCGTTGGCGGCGATAGCGTCTCCGACCATCGGCAGGTCCGCCAGGCCCTCGTCGGTGACGAGCAGCGGCTTGGCCATGCCCAACTCGCGGCAGGCGGCCGGCAGCTCCGAGATCATGCCGGGGCCGAAGCACATGCTGGTGGGGAAATTCCAACGCCCTGAAATTGTCTTGGTCATATCGGCGGTCCTCTAACTCGTTACTCGTTACAGCTTGGTTCTCAAATGGAAGCTCTTGGGCCGGGTCAGCGTCTCGTAGCCGACCGACGACAAGGTACAGCCGCGTCCCGAATTCTTGACGCCCGTCCAGGCCAGCGCCGGGTCGAGATAATCGCAGCGGTTCATGAACACCGTGCCGGTCTCCAGGTCGTCGCCAATCCTCAAAGCGGCTTCTTCGTCGGTGGTCCAGACCGATGCCGTCAGGCCGAACTCGCTATCGTTCATCAGGCGGACGGCTTCCTCGTCCGAGGCCACCGGCATGATGCCCAGCACCGGACCGAAGCTTTCCTCGGTCATCACGCGCATGGAGTGATCGACATCGATCAGAACCTGTGGCGCGAGATAGGCCGAGCCGGCCTCATCGGCGGCGAAGCGGGCCGGATCAACCAGGGCCTTGGCGCCTGCGTTGACGGCGTCCTCCGTCTGGCCCCGGACGAAATCGGCGGCGGCGGCCCGCACCATGGGTCCGAGGTTGGTGGTGGGGTCGAGGGGATTGCCCAATTTGTAGCCGCCCACCAATTCGGCAGCCGCTTCGGCGAATTTGCTGAAGATATCCTTGGCCACGTAAACGCGCTCGATGCCGCAACAGGACTGACCGGAATTGAAGAAGGCGCCGTCGACGACGTTCTCCACGGCGTGGTCGAAGTCCGCATCTGCCCGGACATAGGCCGGATCCTTGCCGCCCAGTTCCAGGCCGGTGGCGATGAACTTGCCCTGCACGGCGCGCTGTACGGCGTGGCCGCCGGGCACCGAACCCGTGAAATTGACGAAGCCGACGCGTTCGTCCGCCATCAGCGTTTCGGCATCGGCGTGCGAGAGGTGGAGATACTGAAACAAGCCCTCCGGCAGACCAGCCGTTCCAAAGGCTTCGGCAAAGCGTTCGGCGCACAAAGGCGTCTGGTGGGAATGCTTGAGCACCACGGCGTTGCCCGCCATCAGGGCCGGCACCACGCCATTGACCGACGTGAGGTAGGGGAAATTCCAGGGCGCCAGAATGGCGACGACGCCCAAGGGTTCGCGCTTGATGAAACGGTTGAAGCCGTCGGTTTGTTCCGGCAGCACATCGCCCAGCGCGCCGGACGCAATGGCGATCATGTGACGGGCGCGTTCCTCGAAACCGCCGACCTCGCCGGGGCTTTGGGAAACCGGCCGCCCCATCTGCCAGGAGATCTCCGGCGCAATCTCGTCACGCCTGGCGACGAAAGCGTCCACCGCTTTTGAAAGGATTTCCTGCCTTTCGGCAACCGGTACCCGCCGCCACACCTTTTGCGCCCGAACGGCTTTTTCCAAGGCATTGTCGATATCACCGGTCGCAGCTAGCGGACGTTCGACATAGATGCTGCCGTCGGCGGGTGAAATCGTCTTAAGAATCTCAGTCATGCAACCACTCTCATACTTTTACGCGTTCCGCCATGGGATCATAGGGCGTCCGCAAGTGCGCGGTGGCGTCGAAACGCTCGCCCGCCACATCGATCACGAAACCGCCGGACTGAACCATGGCCTTGTCGACGCCGCCCGCGTGCCTGACGTAGCCCAAGCCGACGGCACGGCCAAGCGTGTGGCCATAGGAGCCTGAATCGATCTTTCCCACGGGCTCATCCTGCAGCAGGATGAGCTCGCCGCCCCAAAGCACGGGCTCGCTGTCCTCCAGCGTGAACTGCAGGAGCCGCTTCGTCAGAGGTTCACTCCGCGCCGCCATCAAGGCGTCGTGGCCGATGAAGGGGACGTTCTTGTCGAAATCGACGGCAAACGAAAGGCCGGCCTGAAACGGCGTGTAGTCGGGCGTGAGCTCATGCCCCCAGGCCCGGAAGCCCTTCTCGATACGCAGGCTGTCCATGGCGTAGTAGCCGGCATCGCGCAAACCCAGATCCGCGCCGGCGGCGCAAATCTCCTCGTAGACACCGACGGCGAACTCGGCGGGGACGTAGAGTTCCCAGCCCAACTCGCCGACATAGGTCATACGCACCGCCCAAACGGTGGCATAGCCGATGCTGATTTGCTGCATGGTGGAGAAAGGAAAAGCGTCGTTGCCCAGATCGGCGTCGGTGATCCGGGACAGCAGATGGCGGGCGTTGGGCCCCATGACGCCGAAGACGGCGTAGGCGGAACTCATGTCCGTGGTAACGCAGTGGGCGTCTTCCGGCGTATTGCGCCGGATCCAGCCGAGATCACGCGTCGTCTGGGCCGATCCGGAGACCACGAAATAGGCGTCCTCGGCCAGACGCGTCACGGTCAGATCGCTTTCGTAACCGCCGCGCTCGTTGAGCATGCCGGTATAGACGCAGCGCCCCGGCTCGACCGCCACGTTGTTGGCGCAGAGGCGCTGCAAAACGGCCTCCGCGTCGCGGCCTTCGATACGGAACTTTGAAAACGAGGTCTGGTCGAACACAGCAACCGCTTCGCGCGCCGCCCGGTGTTCGGCTGCGCGATTGTCGAACCAGTTCTGGCGGCCGAAAGAGTATTCCATCTCCGGCTTCTGGCCGTCGTCGGCGAACCAGACGGCGCGCTCCCAGCCCATCTTGGAGCCGAAGCAGGCGCCCTTCCCTTCCAGCAGGTGATAGACCGGCGAGCGGCGGAACGGCCGCGCCGTATGCATTTCGCGGTTGGGCCAAGGCATGGCGTAGTGCGTGCCGAGGGTCTCGCCGACGCGCTCGCCCAGCCATTTGTCGTTGCCCTGGAAGCGAGCGAAGCGGCGGATGTCGACGGGCCAGAGGTCCATCGTCGGCTCACCGTTGACGATCCATTCCGCGAGTGCCTTGCCGGCACCGCCGGCGCTGGCGATGCCCATGGAATTAAACCCGGCGCCGACGTAGTAGTTCCGCAGCTCCGGCGCCTCGCCCAGGATGTAGTGGCTGTCCGGCGTGAAACTTTCCGGCCCGTTGATGAACTGGCGGATTTCCGCCTCGGCCAGAGCGGGAATGCGGTGCAAAGCGTTTTCCATGAGAATTTCGAACTGATCCCAGTCATCAGGCAGCAGGGTGAATTCGAAGTCGTCGGGAATGCCGTCCATGCCCCAGGGTTTGGCTTCGGGCTCGAACCCGCCCATTACCAGACCGCCGACTTCTTCCTTGCAGTAGATGTAGCCGTCGGGATCGCGCATCACCGGCAGGTCCGGCGTCACGCCCTCGACCTGTTTGGTGACGATATACATGTGTTCCGCCGAATAAAGCGGCACGGTGACGCCCGCCAGGCGGCCGAACTGGCGCGCCCACTGGCCGGCGCAGTTGATGACGACCTCGCAATCAATATCGCCGCTGGCTGTCTCGACGCCGGTGGCCTCGCCGTCCTTGACCGTCACGCCGGTGACGCGGGTTTTTTCGAACACCTTGGCGCCGCGCATCCGGGCGCCCTTGGCCAGCGCCTGGGTGAGATCGGCGGGGTTGGCCTTACCATCGCCGGGCAGCCAGACGCCGCCGACCACGTCGTCGATCTGCATGATGGGCCAGATGTCCTGGGCTTCCTTGGGCGAAATGAGATCCGCCTCGATACCGTAAGCCGCGGCCACCGCGGCGGTCCGCTTCAGCACAGTCATGCGCTCGTCGGTTCGGGCGATGATGATGCTGCCGGTGCGCTTCCAACCGGTGCCGAGACCGGTTTCCTCTTCCAGGCTTTCGTAGAGATCCGTGCTGTACTGGATCAGCCGCGTCATGTTCTCCTGGGAGCGCAATTGGCCGACCAGTCCGGCGGCATGCCAGGTCGTACCGGAGGAAAGCCGGCCCTGCTCCAGGATCACGACGTCCTTCCAGCCCAGCTTCGTCAAATGATAGGCGACGCTGCAGCCGACGATACCGCCCCCGACGATCACGGCCTTGGCGGACGTGGGAAACTTGGCGTCGGGCATGGGGTGCGATCCTATTTTGTTGCTGAAAGGGCTGTGGCGAAACGATCGAGGAAGCGGTCACAAACGTCTTCGTCGTGGGCGATGGAGAGATAGAGCTTGGCGCCCATGGGGTTGAGGAAGACGCCGCTCTCAAAAAGCTTCAGCATGCAGGCACGGCCCCGGGCAGAGTCACCTTTCTTGGTGGACCGGTAGTCGAACACGGCCTCGTCACTGAACACCACTTGTGCCAGCGGGCCGTCCCCGATTATTTGCGCGGTTTCCTGATAATCACGCAGTACGCGGCGCATGCCCTCGCGCAGGTATTCGCCCAGCGCGTGAAGTTTCTGGTAGGTGCCTACCTGGCGGAAGACGCCCAATGCGGCGCCGGCCGCCGCCGTCGAGATCGGGTTTCCGCCCAAGGTCGAAGCCATCCAGACATAATCGTCACGGCCGATGCGGTTTTCGCTGGTCATTTCCATGATGTCGGCCCGCCCGCCGAAGGCGCCGATCGGGTAACCGCCGCCCAGGGCCTTGCCGTAGGCCACCAGATCGGGCACGACGCCGTAATATTCCTGCGCCCCGCCGTAGGCCAGGCGGAACCCGGTGACGACCTCATCGAAGATCAAAACGATGCTCTGGTCGTCGCACAATTTGCGCACGCCTTCGAGGAAGCCCGGCTTGGGCGGTGTGCAGCGTTGCAGCGGCTCCATGATGACGCCGGCGAGATCGGCGGCATGCTCGGCCACGATCGCCGCCGTTGTTTCAAGATCGTTGTAAGGCGCGACCAGCAACAGGTATTCCGCCGCCGGCGTGCCGGCACTGGTCAACTCCGGTTGGGGAAAAGCCAAGTCCCGGTGCGGGAACAGGCTGGTGACGCCGGCTTCGTTGGCGCCGTGGTAGGCGCCTTCGAATTTGAGGATTTTGCTCTTGCCCGTATAACCGCGCGCCAGGCGCTGGCAGTACATCGTGGCTTCCGTGCCGGAGGCGCAAAAGCGCAGACGTTCCGAGGCCGGGCTGACGCGCTTGATTTCCTCGGCCAATGCCAGGGCATGACCATTGAGGTAGGCGAAGTTGGATCCGTTGGCCGCCTGGTCCCGCACGGCCTCGACGACTTCCGGCCGGGCGTGGCCAACCAAACAGGAGCCCCAGCCCAGGGAGAAATCGAGGTATTCCTTTCCCCCGGTATCCCAAAGTCGGCAGCCTCCGCCCCGCGCCATTACGACGAGGTCTTCGGAAGGCAGGCCGAACTCGCCGTTCGAGATACCGGCGGGGAAAACCGCCAGGGCCCGTTCGGCGACGTTCATGCCTGCTCCCGTTCCCGCCTGCGACGCCTAAGGGCGTTCGCCGCGGGCTAGACGGGCGTTGATGTCATCGATCACCGCAGGGAGGTCGATGATCGTATCGATGACATAGTGCGCCCCAGTTTTACGCAAAATTTCGGCGGTGTGGGCGTTGCGCCGGGCGATCTCTTCCGCGGGCATGGCCTCGGCCTCGGCCATCGTGCTGATGTCCATGTAGTTGGAGTAGAGCGAAACGCCGACGCCCCAGCAGCCGGCCTCAAGCGCTTCGCCGACGCCCGACGCGGTGTCGTCGACCTTGACGACGGACTGGATCGGGTGAAGATCCAGGAGATCGCAATTGCGGTAGACCATGAAGGGCTTGGGCCGGGCGCCGTTGACCACTTCGTCGCCGGCGACCGTGGCGTCAGGGTTAAAGCCTTGCTCACGCGCGGCGGCCAGCAGGACATCCACCATCTCGCGCGTGAAACCGGTGGAAACACCGAGCTTGAGGCCGTCGGCCTGCATCTTCTGGGTCACTTCGGCGACACCGGGCAGCAAGGGCGTGTATTCCGGCAGGCACTCGATCTGCAGCGGCACGAAGTCGGCGAACATGGCGTCGACGTCATCCTGGGTCGGGTAGCTGCCCTTGATCTCGTTCCAGCGCTCGCGAATTTCCGGCACTTCTGTCAGCGCCTTGATGTGGAGATCCTTACGCAGGCCCATGGGGCCGCGGGCCTCCTGCATGGATATTTCGACGCCTTGGCGTTTGAACACTTCGACGAAGACGACGGCCGGCGCGATGACGTAGGCGTCGGCAGTCGTGCCGCTCCAATCCAGGACAACGCCCTGAACCTTGCCCCGATAGGTGCGGTGGAAATTGTAATCTGAGGGACTGGGCATTTCTTAGATCTCCTGAATTGGTTAGTTGTGATCGAATTCGCGCCATATCAACGCATCTCAATCAATAAGACAAATCGTTATATCAAATAATTTTTATATGTTTTACTTATAGAACAATCTAACCAAGTTCGATCTGAATATCCGTTCAATCACAAATACTTACCTTGTTCTCCAGGCTTGCGTTTTGACGGCAATCCCCCGTGTCAGGACGACGTGAAGAATTCGCATGCCGGCGCACGTGTAGGCGATCATCATGGCCATCGCGGCGGCCGGCGCGACGTCGCCGGCATCGTCCATGTTCAGCACCGCCACCGAGGCGAGAGTAGTATCCGAGGAATAGAGGAAAACTACCGCCGAGACGGTCGTCATGGCGTTGAGGAAGAGATAAATGGAGATGTCGAAAACGGCGGGCAGGCACACGGGAACGGTGACCCGGGTAAAGGTCTTGTAGAACGGCGCTTTGAGGGAAGCGGAGACGGATTCGAATTCGGGATCCATCTGCTTCAGCGCCGTGACCGCCGTGAGATGGCTGACGGTGTAGAAGTGGACGATGGTCGCCACAACCAGGATAGTCATCGTGCCATAAATGAAATTGAACGGGTTGTCCGGGTTGTTGAAGAAGAAGATATAAGCGAGGCCAAGCACCAGGCCCGGCACCGCCAGCGGCGTGATGGCGATCATGTGGAAGGCGGAGCGGCCGGCGGTAAATCCCCTGCCCTTTTCCATCAGGTAAGCGCCGGAGAAGACGATGATGGTGCCGAAGAACGCGGTGTAGAGCGCCATCTCAATGGAATTCCAGAAGGCCTCCCAGCCGCCGCCGTCCATCACGTCGAAGTCGTAGTTGTTGAAGGCAAGCTCGAGGTTGTAGGGCCAGAAGGTAACCAGCGCCGCGTACTGCGCCATACCGATCATGGCGATGATGATGATGGCGATGACGGAACAGAATGCCAGCACGGACATGTCGCGCACGCGGTCGGGCTTCGGTGTATAAGGCACCGCGCGGGCGGACAAAAGCGCCACCTGCTTGCGCTGAACGATGCGGTCGACGGAAAAAGCGATCACCGCCGGTACCAGCAGCACCACGGATACCACCGCGCCCATCTGGAAGTTCTGCTGGCCGATCACCTGCTTGTAGATGTCGGTGGCCAGCATGTTGTAGTTGCCGCCGATCACCTTGGGCACGCCGAAATCCGTGAAGATCAGCGTAAAGACGACAAACCCGGCACTTATCAGACCGTATTTACAGCCCGGTATCGTGACCGTGAGAAAGGTCTTGAGTTTGCTGGTGCGCAGCGCCTCGGCCGCTTCATAGAGCCGGGCATCGGTGATCGAAAGCGCAGTCACGACGATCATCAACGCGTGGGGAAAGACCCAGTAGGCAGACCCCATGGTGATGCCGATAGGGCCGTAGATCTTTTCCCCCATCAGGAGTTCCTTGAGAACGCCCTGATTGCCGAACCAGTAGATCAACGAAATCCCGCCCAGCAACGAGGGCGTCAGCAATGGGATGACCGCGACCAGTTTGAAAAACCATTTGAACGGCATACACGTCCGGGTCAGAGCGTAGGCATAGACAAAGGTCGTAAGCAGCACCACGGCAGTCGTAAGAATCGAAATCGAAAGACTGTTGAAGGCCGAATTGAAAAGCGCCGGCGTTGAAAAATACTCGGCGAAATTGGCAAACCCGATAAAGTCTCCGTCACTGTTCTCAACACTCTTCGACATCATGGCGTAAAGCGGGAAGAGCACGGCCACCAGCAGAAACACCCCGATGCCGATCATCGTCGCGCGCATGATCCAGTCGTCACGGCTCATCTTGGGCCGCACGAGAGCGCCTTTTTGATGCTGGCTGGTTAACGCGGCATCGGCCACGGCTTAGTCTTCCAGCGCCGGATAGAGACGGATGCGTTGCTCCGGCAGGCGGATCGGTAATTTCGACCCCTCCGAAATGTTTTTGCGGCGCACCAGATTGACTGAAAAATCCGCTCGGACCTCGTGGCCGGAAAAGGCCTCGCCACCAAGTTCAGCACGGTAATATGAACCCATGAACTGGAGATGGATGATCTCGGCGTCGACAACGTTGTCGTCGTGTTCCATGTCCTGGGCATTAATGTCTTCCGGACGGATCGCCACGGTCACGCTGCCGCCGACCGCCAGGCCGTTCGTGTCGCAATTGATTGGTTTGTCGCCGATGGTGACGCTGCCGTTCCCGCCCACCACGCCGGGAATGAAATTCATCGAACCGATGAAATCGGCGACGAACGAGGTCGCGGGACTGCCGTAGATTTCTTCCGGCGTGCCGACCTGATCGATCACGCCGTGGTTCATCACGACGACGCGATCGGCCATCGTCAGCGCCTCTTCCTGGTCGTGCGTCACCATGATCGTCGTAACGCCGAGGCGGCGCTGCAGGTCCTTGATTTCGCTGCGCAGGTGAATGCGTACACGGGCGTCCAGCGCGCTTAACGGTTCGTCCAACAACAATAAGCCTGGCGAGGTCGCCATGGCGCGGGCCAATGCCACGCGCTGTTGCTGGCCGCCGGATAGCTGGGCCGGGTATTTATCCCCCTGGTCGGGCAACCCGACCAGATCCAGCAGATCCTTTACCCGCTGGTTGATTTCCGGTTTCGGCAGTTTGCGGTTTTCCAATCCGTAAGCGACATTGCGCGTCACCGTCAGGTTGGGAAACAAGGCGTAGGACTGAAAAACGATGCCAAAATCGCGCTCTGACGGCGGGAGCGCGGAAATATCCTTGCTGTCCTGCTCGATACGGCCACTAGTCTGGATGTCGAGCCCCGCGATGGCCCTTAGCAGCGTGGTCTTGCCGCAGCCGGACGGGCCGAGGAAGCAAACGAATTCACCGTCGTGGACGTTGAGAGAGATATCCTGCAACGCCGTGAATTCACCGAATTTCTTAACGACGTTTTCGATTTTCAAGTAGGGCTTGGCGGCGTTGTCCATTGCAGGCAAATCCGATCCATCAATAACGGCCCCCCGGCCGCCCGGCGTTCACCATAGAACGCCGGGGCTGCCGGGGGTAGATACCGATTACACGCTTTACTTCTTGGGTTCGGACTTCGAATCGTAGCGCTTCTGCCACTCAGCCAAGATACGTTTGCGGTTGGTGGCTGCCCACTCGAACTTGTTGTCGATCATGGCCTCCAAAATCCCTTCGGGGAAGTACTTGACCTTTTTGGCGACGCCCGGATAGGCGACGACGGCATAGCCCTTGTTGTACATCACGTTCGCCTGCTTGGTGATCGTGAAGTCAACCAGCTTCTTCGCGGCCGCCAATTTCTTGGTGCCCTTCATGATCGCCGTGGCTTCCATATCCCAACCGACGCCTTCACTCGGCAGGATGATCTCCAACGGCGCGCCCTTGGCTTTTGACTTAGCGCCGCGGAAGGCAAATGAGATGCCGATCGGGGTTTCGCCCGAGGCCGCCTGCTTGCAGGGCTTGGAGCCGGAGTGCGTGTACCAGTTGATGTTCTGGTGCAGCGCATCCATGAATTTCCAGCCGCCTTCTTCGCCGAACATCTGCAGCCAGCTGGAGACGTCGAGGAAGCCCGTGCCCGAGGAGTTCGGGTTGGGCATGACGAGATGACCCTTGTAGACCGGCTTCGTCAGGTCCTTCCACGAAGTCGGCACGGGCAGGTTATGCTTGCCCGCTTCGACGGTGTTGTAGCAAACCGACGCGATCCAGGCATCCATACCGGTCCAGTGCGGCGGATTTGCGGAGTCGACGAATTTCTTGTCTAGTTTGCCGACACCGACCGGGGCATAGGGCTCGGTCATGCCCTCGGCCTTAAGCAGCATCAGACTGGTGGCCGCCAGGCCCCAGACGACGTCAGCCTTCGGGTTGTTCTTTTCGGCCAGCAGTTTGGCTGTGACGATGCCGGTGGAATCACGCACCCATTTGATCTTGATGTCGGGATTGGTTTTGTTGAATTCCTTGGCGTATTTCTTCAAGTCTTCCGCCTCGACGGCCGTATAAACCGTCAGATCGACAGCCTGGGCGACGGTTGCCGCCGCCATCATGCCCGCCGCCGCCATCAGCGCCGGAACGGTCCGGGTTACTTTGAACTGTTGCAACATCGCTCTCTCCTTAGTCCTCCAGTTGACGATACCGGCCGTATCTAGCGACCGATTGTGAAGGCCTTATGACGTCCTCGCCTTGCCGGCGTATTTTTCGTCAAAAGACCGGTCTCATTGCCGCCACTGGGCGGCCAACTGCTATGCCGTCTTGGACGGAATAACGAGTTTCTCAATCCAGTTACGCACCTCGGCTTGTCTGACGTCCTTGTTCATGACGTCGTCATCCAGACCCAGCTTCCAGGCGATGTCCTTGCGGCTCGGGTCCTGATGAAGGGCTTCCAGCTGGTCAACGAACTCGATCGCCGCATCGACGTCCTGGAAGAAACCCTTGGTCGTTAGTTTTTCGCGCCGGCAATAAACCAGCCGCGCCAGTTCGTGCAGGTCGTATTCGGGATGATATTGCAGGCCCCAGAACACACCCCCCTGGTGCACGACCGATACCGCCTGTACACGCGTATAGTCGTTGCCCGCCAACAGCGTAGCCCCGGGCGGCAGGTGGGTAATTTCGTCATCATGGCTGATAAAGCCGTCGAAGACCGACTTTTTGTTGGTATAGAGCGGGTGACCCCGCCCTTCCGGCGTCAGGGCGATCTTGCGGGCGAGGCCCATCTCCCGGCCCTTGGGGTGCGCCGCGACCACGCCGCCGGCGGCGACGACGGCGATCTGTGCCGCCCAGCAGCTGCCGAAGCCCGGTACGCCGGCCTCAAAGGCCGCGCGGGCAAACTCAATCTGGCGGGTAACTCTTTTCTCGTCGTGATAGATCGTCAGGCTTGAACCGGTCCAGGCAATCCCGTCGTACTGGTCCAGCGCCTTACCGTTTTCCAGTTTGGTATCGGGATCGGCGGGGAAGACGACGTCAACTTCGGCGTCCGACGAATTTTCCCTGAGCATGCGCTCGTAAAGCTGCCCGGCGGTCGAAGCGCCGCCCGCCTGAAGGTCCTCACGGCCTTCCTTGGCATAGCCGTCGACAACCAGGAACCGCAGGTCCGTACTCATGTATGTCTTTCCCCCCGGATCATGCAGTTTCAGGCCGATGCCAGTTGATCGATTATTGCCGGCAAATCTGCCGCCCGCTCACAAATGGCGTCCGCGGTGGTGTTGTCCTTGTCGTCCGCCCGCGTCGCTGTAAACAGGACCGCCTTGGCGCCCAGCGCATGCGGACCCTTGATGTCGTTGTGATCACGGTCGCCGATGTGGACGATTTCAGAAACCTCGACATCGAGTTGGCGCGCCGCCGAATCGAACATGGAGCGGTGCGGCTTGGAGTGCCCGACTTCGTCGGAGAAGGCGAAACCCTGAAAATAACGGCCGAGGCCGTAGGTGTTGAGAATTTCGCGCAAACCCGTGCCCGGCGTGACGATGGCATCCGACACAATACAGAGCTTGTAGCGGCCCGAGAGCTCCTCCAAGGCATCGCCGATACCGTCGATTGCGTTGGGTGGAATATCGACTTCCATCCGCCCCGTATCGTCGACCAGCTTCGCCATGATTTCGCCCGGCAGGGTGCGGCCGAGACCGTTGAGGACCACCTGCAACCTTTGTTCGACGGTCCAGTTGATGTGGTTCTCGCGCCAGACCATGTTGAAGCCGGCATCGGCGACGTCGTAGGCAAGGTCGACCTGGTCCTTGTCGATATGAGCGACCGATTGCAACGCCTCCAGCATCAACCTGCGGCGCTCTTCCTTCTTGCTCAATAGCCCCTGGGCCGCCCGTTTGGGCTCGTCGGAATCGTCGTCGACAATGGTATCCCAAAGATCGAATGTAACGGCCTTGATGCTCATGAACGAACCCGCGTCACAAAGAGAATTGACCGAATGGTAGTTATGATTGCCTGAACAGTCAAACTGGAATCCGTCCTAGTCACCGGATTCCACCAATCTGCTGGCCGCCAATTCGCCCGCCCGGTCGAGAATCGGATAGGCAACGGAGGTGAGGTGACCGCTGATTCTTTTCAGGTCGCGTAGAATATCGACATGAAGCGAACTGGATTCGATGGACTCGGGCCGGCCCTGGCCGATCCGGGCGTAATGGTTTTCGACGTACTCGCGTTCAAGGTCGCGGATCACCGTTTTTTCCCGCAGCAACCGGCGGGCCAAATTCAAATCGTCAGAAATGAACACGTTGAGCGCCAGTTCGAGGTTCGCCAGCACGCGCTCGTGAAATGCCGCCAGTTCGCCGGACCCTTCGCTGGAAAAGCTCAGACGTCCCTTGATTTTCTTGTTCGCCAGATCCATCAGGTTCTTGTCGATGATGTCGCCGATGTGCTCGAGGTTCGTCGTGAAGCTGAGGATTTCGATGTTGCGGGCGCTTTCCTGTGCGTCCAGCTCCTCTTTGCTCAGCTTGGTCAGGTAAAGCTTAATGGCCTCGTGCAACTGGTCGACGACGTCGTCGCGGCGTTCGATCTCCTGCATGAGAGCAGCGTTGTTGCGCTGCATGACTTCCATGCAGCCGACCAGCATGGTTTTCACTTCATCGCCCATGCGCAGCGTCTCACGCGTCGCGCAGGCAAGCGCGACAGTCGGCGTATCAAGCGAGGCGGCATCGAGATACTGGGGACTGCCGCTATCGGCGTCACCCGCTTTCTCGGGCAATACCCGGCGGGCCAGGGCATCGACCGCGCCCAGAAGCGGCAGGAAGAAAACCGCCAGCGCCAGATTAAAGCCGGTGTGGAAATTGGCGATCATGCGTTCCGGAGCATCGCCGGCCATCATCAGGTAGGGCTGCAGCAGTGCAATAGCCGGCAGGACCGCGAAGACCCCCAGTGCCCGCATGACCAGGTTGCCAAAGGGTATTCGCCTCGCGGCGGGGCTTGATCTTGCGGTTGCGCCCACCGTGATCATGGCGCCGCCGAGATTGGCGCCCAGCACCATCGCCAGGGCCAATTCGATACCCAGGACATGGCTCGACGCCAGGGACATCAGCAGGAGGATGACCGCCAGGCTGGAATGGGCCGCCCAGGTGATAATCGCCGCGACGATAACGGCGAGCAGCAGTTCGTCGGCCAAGGGCTGGAGCAGAACCAGCAGGGTATTGCTTTCGCGGAGCGGTGCAGAGGCGCCGACAATTAGTTGCAGCGCAAGCAGTATAAGCCCCAGCCCTATGGCCGAGCGCGCCAGACTGCGCCGCTTGCTTTTTTCCGAACCCAGGAAGGTGAAGACCCCGAGTGCGATGGCCAAGGGGGATAGCCAGCGAAGATCGAATGAGAGCACCTGGGCGACCACAGTCGTGCCCACATCCGCGCCCAGCATGATGGCCAACCCGGCCGCGCCGGCGATCAAGCCCTGCCCGGCGAACGAGGCGACCATCAGTCCCGTGGCCGTGCTGCTTTGGATGGCCGCGGTGACCCCGAACCCGGCGGCGAAGGCGATTAGGCGGTTTCTCGCCGAAAGGGATAGCGCCTTACGGAACTCGGCGCCGAACGACCGCGTCACGCCGGTCCGCACCATGCGGATGCCCCACAGCAGCAGCGCGATACCGCCAACGATACTGATGAGGGTCTGCAACTTGCTCTACTCCGCCGCCACCACGACTTCGACATTGGCCTTGCGCAGGGCCCTGCCGAATTCGCCCTGGGGCTTTTCCTCGATGACCAGGCGGTCGATGCGGTCCAAGGGGCAAATCTCAAAGAGCGCCGTGCGCCCGAGTTTGGTGGTATCGGCGAGGACCGTCACGGTGCGCGCCTGGCGCAGCATGGCCCGCGCTATTTCCGCCTCGTCCACCAGATAGCTCGTCAGACCGGTTTCCACATCCAGGGCACCCACCGCCAGCACGACGTCGGAGGCGTGGAACACGTGGATTTGCTCGACGGCAAGGGCGCCGAAGGTACACGCCCCCTCGCCCGACTGCTGGCCGCCGATCAGGAACACCCGGTTGCTGGTTTCCGCCGTCGCCAATGTGTTGGCGATGACGCTTGAATTGGTGATGACGCTGACGCCTTCAACCTTCGCCAGGTCTTCGGCAAAAAACACGGTGGTCGTACCGGTATCGATGAACAGGGTATCGCCGAGCTCGAAAAGCTGGGCGGCCCGCTTGGCAATCTTGCGCTTGGCCCGCACGTTTTCGGTCATGCGGACATTGTAAGCGCTCTCCCCGTCGACGTGCGGCAGTTCGGCGCCGCCGTGGAACTTGCGGATCTGGCCCTGGGTCGACAGCAGGTTGAGGTCGCGGCGGATGGATTCGCGGGAAACATCCAACAGACCGGCAAGTTCATCGACCGTAATCCGCCCGCGTTCCCTGACGAAATCCATGATCCGGCTGCGCCGGTCGGCTGGCCTCATGCGCCCTCACTTGCTATGATTCTTGAGCTCACCACATGACCGTTCGGGCAAACCCAATTCGATATTTGGTCAATCAATACTGACAAAACACCGGCGCATTTGCAAATCTCCATCAAAAACGGGCAGGGTACCGTTGATGGCCGACGACGGTCTCGACCCATCGGCGGCGGCATGATTGGACGACCTAGGACATCCGACCGCCCGGAACAAAAGCTTGACGGTAGGGGCGCTGGTTCAATTCCCGCCGCGCCCACCATATTTTCAGAGAATTGGCGATTTCACTCAAAGCGATACGATTTGGCCTGACTGGTACGATTCGTCCGCCGCCAGAACGATGCGCAATGAATTAACGGCATCCGCCATGTGATCGGTGAGATCGATGTCCTCGACGATGGCTTTGAGGAAGTAGGCCTGTTCGCGTTGGCACAAGTCATCGTGCCCGGGTTCATCCGACATGCTGATGAGTTCGTCATTCCTGATGAACGTTTGGTCCGGTCCCAGGGCCGCATGGTGCAGCCTGAGCGCGCTGGTTTTGGTGTGGGCGTCGACATCGTCCGATTTGTGGCCCTGTCCGGTTTCTTCGGCGGCCACGATGCTGACGCAACCCTTGGGGCCGATGACGTCTTTGACGAAAAATGCGGTTTCGCTCATCATCGGCCCCCAGCCGGCCTCGTACCAGCCGACCGAACCGTCGTCGAAGGTCACCTGAAGCTGGCCGTAGTTGTACATATCGTCGGCCACCTCGTCGCTCAAACGGGCGCCGATGGCGTGCACTTTGGTGGGCTTTGCCCGCGCCATCAGGCACATCATGTCGACGTAGTGAACGCCGCAATCGACGATCGGCGATATGCTCCGCATCAACTGCTTGTGGACGGCCCAGGTATCACCGCTGCTCTGCTGGTTGAGGTTCATGCGCATGACCAGCGGTTTGCCCAAGCCCTGAGCCAGCTCCACCAGCTTGGCCCACGAGGGATGGTGACGCAGGATGTAACCGACCACCAACTTGCGATCGTGGCGTTGGGCGGCGGCCACGACGGATTGCGCTTCCGCCACCGTCTCCGCCACCGGCTTTTCCAGGAAGACGTGGGCGCCGGCCTCGAAGGCCATGACCGCGAATTCGGCATGCGTGTCGGGATAGGTGTTGATGGAAACGGCATCGGGTTTCAGTTCCGCCAAGGCCGAGCGGTAATCGTCGAACCGGGTGTAGCCCGCCAACGGGTCCGGCAGACCGGTCATTGCCGTCGCATTGCGGCTGCACAAGCCGGCGATCTCAAAACCCTCCAGCTCGTGATAGGCCTTGGCATGGGACAGGCCCATGTTGCCGAGACCGACGACTAGAACACGAATGCTATCGCTCATTGTTTTCACCTACTCCTGATCGTGATCGGCCCGTTCACCGCCGATCCAGGTGCGTTGAACCGCTAGGTTAGCGTCGAGTTGAACGAGATCGGCAACCAGGCCCGGCGCAATCCGGCCACGCCGGTCCGCCATGCCGAGAAATTCCGCCGGACACGCCGACGCCATGCGCAGAGCTTCCTCAAGCGGCAGCCGGAGCATGTTGACGGTATTGCGCACCGCCGAGGCCATATCGAGATCCGATCCCGCCAGGGTGCCGTCCGCCAAGGCGCAACGGCCGTCCTCGACATGGATGACGACGCCGCCCAGTTCGAAGCTCTTGTTTGCCGAACCCACGGTGGGCATGGCGTCGGTAATCAGCATCATCCGCCCACCGGCCTTGGCGCGCAATGCGATGCGCGCGGTCGCCGGCTCGACGTGGTGACCGTCGACGATCAGACTGCACCAACAGTCGGCGCACTCCAGGGCGGCGGCGATAATGCCGGGCGCGCGGCTTTCCAGCGGCGGCATGGCGTTGAACAGGTGAGTGACGCCCGTTATGCCTTGGCCGAAGCCGGAATTGGCCTCGTCATAGGTGGCGGCGGTGTGGCCCGCGCTGACGATGACGCCCGCTTCGGCCAGCTCCCCGATCAGACCCGGCGGCGCCTTCTCCGGCGCCAGTGTGACGAGGACCCTGCCCAGATCGCGCCGTTTGAAAAGCTCAAGCGCGTCGGCTTCGAATTCGCGGATGCGGTCGGGATCGTGAACGCCCTTGCGCGCAACATTGAGATAGGGGCCTTCGAAGTGGATGCCGAGGACGCCGGGTACATTTTCGGCAAGGGCGCTGCTGACGGCCGTCGCGGCCTCCTTCATGGTGTCCAGTCCGTCGGAAATCAGTGTCGGTAGGAAACCCGTGGTGCCGAAGCGCCGGTGGGCGCGCGCGATTTCCGCAATCCCGCTCTGAGTTGGCTGGGCGTTGAACAAAACGCCGCCGCCACCATTGGTCTGAACATCGATGAAACCGGCGGCCAGAATATGTCCGCCGAGGTCGATGACATCCTCTCCCACGGGCGCATCGGCACTGGAAATCAATTCTCTGATGACGCCGTCTTCGATCACGACGGCCCGCTCCTCATGGAACCGTTCGCCGTCGAAGACGCGGGCGTTGGTTAGAATTTGCCGGTCGGTTGACATCACAGCGTCTCGGTAACTTTTTTGAGGTGGGGCGGATAATCGGGATCGAGACCGCGGGCGCGTGCCACTTCGTCCGCCAGAAGATAAAAACTCTGGACCATGGCGATGGGCGCGGCAGCCGGGTGCATGGCCGGAACCACAGGCAGCCGGCCCGATTCGATCTCGCCCTCCTCCGCCACGAACAACTGCGCGCCGTGCCGGCGCAGGGCCGCCGCCAGGTCGCGCATACCCTCGCGGGTCTGATCGTTCTGACTGAAGGCCAGGACGGGAAACCCTTCGCGCATCAGCGCCATCGGTCCGTGAGCCAGTTCGGCGGCGCTGAAGGGTTCGGCATGGATGCGTGAGGTTTCCTTGAATTTGAGTGCCGCCTCTTGGGCGATACCGAAACCAAGGCCCCGGCCGACAACCAGCAAATTTTCCGCCGCCGCAAACGGCTCAACGGCATCGCGCCAATCCATCAGCGCGGCCTGGTCCAACTCGCCGGGCAATTCGGTCAACGTCTCCTGCAGACCAGCCTCGCCGGACCATTCCGAGACGAGATGAAGCAGGGACGACAGCGAGGCGATGAAGGATTTTGTCGCAGCGACACTGGTCTCCGCTCCCGCCCACAACGGAAGGCAGACTTCCGCCAGGTCGGCCAGGGGCGACGCGACCTGGTTGACCAGCGCGACCACCAGCGCACCAGCGTCACGGGCGGCCCGGGCGCTCTCGACCAGGTCGGGACTGTGGCCCGACTGGGAGATCGCCAGAAACAAGGTGCCCGCCATATGTTGGCGGCGCTTGTAGATCGAACTGACGGAAGGCGCAAACGACGCCGTCGGTACGCCGAGCTGGGTTTCGATCAGATATTTGGCGAAGGTCGCGGCATGGTCGGAACTGCCGCGCGCGCAGGTAACCGCCACCGGCGGGGCGAGGGCGCGCAGCCGTTCGCCCAGTTCGCGGCAGGCGTCGGCGTTGGCCGTCAGCTGGCGGCCAACTGCTGCCGGCGCCTCGCGCGCCTCGGTCGCCATTTGCGTTTGCCCGGCGGCAACCATGTCGGGGGCCGCCGTCACAACTGCAACTCCGCGACAAAGTCGTACGAATCGCCCCGGTAATGCGAACGCACCAATTCGACCGGCGTGCCGTCGGCAAGAAACGAGCGCCGTTCGATATACAAACAGGCGCTGCCGGGCGACACGCCCATCAGCCGCGCATGTTCTTCGTCAAACAGCTGCGCCCTTAGGCGCTGCAAGGCCCGCACGGGGCGGTAACCATCCTGTTCGAGGATTTGATAGAGCGAGGTTTCGACCCGGCTGGGGTCGCCGAGCATGGTACGCGGCAGCGTGGCATGTTCCAGACACATGGGGCGGTCCGCGGCCGAGCGCAGCCGGTAAAGCCGGCTGACCTCCGATCCCGGCGACAGGTTAAGCGCCAACGCCTCGTCCGGCGTCGCTTTGCCAACGGAGCGGCTCAGCCATTCAACCCCGGGGGTAAGGCCGCGCGCCGTCATATCGTCGGTAAAGCTGGTCAGGCGGGACAGAGGCTGTTCGACCCGAGACATGACGAAGGTCCCTGCCCCTTGGCGTTGAACAAGCAACCCTTCGTCGGCCAATTCCTGAACGGCGCGACGGACGGTGATGCGGGATACGCCGATGTCGCGGGCAAGATCGCGCTCGCCCGGCAGCACATCGTCGCCCCGTAAAGCGCCGCCTTCGATGGCGCTGCGGATACCGTGCTGAACCCGGCGGTAGAGCGGCGCGGCGCCGGTCCCTTCGGCCGTCACGGCCTGGCGCAATATGTCGACAAGGTTTCTGGCCTCAGACATCAACTGGGTCATCCTCGTATTGGCGGCGCGCCAAAATTAAGGCGCCGTCCAAGGCATCGCCTTGACGCGCCACAAGCCTGTCACGCAAGCCCGCCGGGAGATAAGGCGTCAACGGTTCGGCCAGTCCGCCGGCGATGGAAATTTTCGCGGCTCCCTTGGCAATAAGGGCATCCGCCAGACGCTCGACGTCACGGGCGGTCTGCATAACGAGTTCCAAGGCGGCCTGATCGCCGTTTTCCGCCTGGGCAATCACCACGGGGGCAAATTGTCCGTAGTCCCTCGGCGTCGCCGTTTCTGCCCAAATCACCATCGCTTCCGGACTACGATCGAACTTTTCCGCCAGCGCCCCACCCAGTTCGGACTCCGGATCGACACCGTCAATTTCGTTGAGCGTGCGTTTCAGGGCGGCCCGTCCCAGATCGGCGGCGCTGCCCTGGTCGGAGAGCGCAAATCCCCACCCCCCGGCAGTAAGGTTCTTGCCGTCGACAATGGCATAGGCACAGGTTCCCGTGCCGACGATGAGAATTCCGCCATTTCCGCCGGCGTGGGCGCCGAGGCAGGCGACATGGGCATCGGCCTCCGCCGTGAATGCGCCAAATGGGTGGGGTTCGGCGAGGATGCGGCGACGCTCCCGTTCGAGCGACAGACCGGCCAACCCGGCCGCGGCAACAATCCGGCCCAAATCGGTTTCCGCCAGACCGGCCCGCTGCAGCGTTTCCACGGCCGCCCGTTTCATCGCCACCATGGCATTTTCGATCCCCAACAGAGTGTTGGCGGGCCCGGAGCGGCTTTCCGCCAGGACGTTTCCCGCATGGTCGCAAAGACGCGCCTTGCAAGCCGTGCCGCCGCCGTCAATACCGAGGAAAAGTGGATCGTTCATGGTCGCTTGAGGCCTCATGTTTCAATACCAATGTAGAACCAATAGACCCATTCCGTCGACCAAAAAATATATTAAATATTACTTTATAAAAAATTATCCTTAGATTTCAATGAGATGAATTCGATTTGTCCACGTTTTCCGCCACTAAACAACGAACCGCGCGAAAAAAGGACTCTATTTCAAAAAAATTATGTGGTACTAAATTGGTATGCAGCGGGAGCGAATTGGCTAATGAACGGCATTTCGTCATCTTCCGCGGTAGCGCTGAACGCGACGGAGGTCGCCGACCCGCGCTACAAAGGCCTCGACACCTGGTCCGACGAAGCGGTTTTGACGGCGCTTTGGGAGGGCCAGGCGGCGGCGGTCGCATGCCTTGAGGCGGCCCTTCCGGACATCGCCGAGGCCGCTCGTGCCATGGCAAACCAACTCAAACATGACGACAGTCGATTGATCTACGCCGGCGCCGGTTCGTCTGGCCTGCTGGCCATGCAGGACGGCATGGAGATGACGCCGACCTATGCCTGGCCCCCGGAGCGCCTGGTCTTTCTTATGGCCGGCGGCGACGATGCGCGCCTGCGGCCCATCGGCCCGGTTGAGGACGATGCCGAAGGGGCACGCCGCGATGCCCATGCCGTCGGTTTTACCGCCAGCGACGTTCTTGTCGCGGTCGCCGCCAGCGGCACGACGCCGTATACGCTCGGCGTCCTGGAAGCCGCTGCGGAAAGCGGGACACTGACCGTTGCCATCGCCAACAATGCAAGCACGCCGTTGCTCGACAAGGCGAGCCACGCCATCCATTTGAACTCCGGCCGGGAAGTGATCGCCGGGTCGACGCGCATGGCGGCGGGAACCGCCCAGAAAGCAGCGCTTGGCCTGTTGTCGACGCTGGTTATGACCCGCCTCGGCCACGTCGTTGACGGCTACATGGTCAGCATGGTGGCGGACAACGCCAAGCTTCTGGACCGCGCCGGGCGCATTGTTTCGGACATCGCGGAGGTTTCGGAAGAGGCAGCGCACGCAGCGCTGACAAGCTGCGACGGCAAGGTCAAACCAGCCGTCCTGGTGGCCAAGGGCATGACGCCCGATGCCGCCGCACAAGCCCTGGCGGAAGCCGGCGGCGATCTACGCAGGACCCTAAGCTCACTGAATTAATTTCAACCACGGCCGCGAAGGTTTCGCCGGCTGAATTCGACCGAAGGAGACGACAAAATGACGACGACAACAAAACTGACTTGGGGGCGCAGGGGTCTGGTGGCCGCAGCCGTCGCCGGTGTACTGGCGGCAATGCCTTTGGGCACAGTGTCGGCAGCCGACTTGAAGATCGAAAGCTGGCGCAACGACGATCTCGAAATCTGGACGAAAAAACTGATTCCGGCCTTCAACAAGAAGCACCCGGACATCAAGGTCGTTTTCGCGCCCTCGCCGCCGGCGGACTACAACGGAGCGCTCAACGCCAAACTGGCGGGCGGCACGGCCGGCGATCTCATCACCTGCCGGCCGTTCGACGCCTCGTTGACGCTCTACAAGCAGGGCAATCTCGTCGGCCTCAATGACGTCAGCGGCCTCGAGAATTTCTCCAGCGTCGCCAAGAGCGCCTGGACGACCGACGACGGCTCGACCACGTTCTGCGTGCCGATGGCGTCGGTGATCCACGGCTTCATCTATAACAAGGACATCTTCGCCGAACTGGGTCTTTCCGTTCCCAAAACCATACCGGAATTCATGAAGGTGCTGGAGGCGGTTAAGTCGAAGAGCCGCTACACGCCGCTGGCGCTCGGCACCTCGGACCAGTGGGAAGCCGCCACCATGGGCTTCCAGAATGTCGGTCCCAACTTCTGGAAAGGCGAAGACGGGCGCAAGGGCCTGATCGACGGCAGCCAGAAGTATACCGATGCGGCTTATGTCGAGACCTGGAAGCACCTCGCTTCCTGGGCGCCCTATATGGGTAAAGGCTTCAAGGCGCAAAAATATCCCGACACCCAGAACCTCTTTTCGCTGGGCCGCGCGGCGATCTATCCGGCCGGTTCGTGGGACATCAACACCTTCAACAGCCAGGCCGACTTCAAGTTCGGCGCCTTCCCGCCGCCCGTGCCGGCCGGTCAGTCGACCTGCTACATCAGCGACCACACCGACATCGGCCTGGGCCTCAACAAGGCTTCCAAGAACCAGGCCGCGGCGAAGACCTTCCTGAGCTGGGTCGCTTCGGCCGAGTTCGCCGAGATTTACGCCAACGCCTTGCCGGGCTTCTTCCCGCTCTCCAAGCACGCTGTCACCCTGAAGGATGCGGTGGCCCAGGAGTTCGTGGACTGGCGCGGGAAGTGCAAGTCGACGATCCGCAATTCCTACCAGATCCTCTCGCGCGGCACGCCTAACCTAGAGAACGATCTGTGGAACGTCAGCGCCCAGGTGCTGAACGGGTCGATGACACCGGCGGAAGCGGCAGCCAAGGCCGAAGCCGGCCTCAAGGGCTGGTACGCGCCGCACAAGTAGGCCTTTGATGTCTTGCCGCACGGGTGTTCACACACCATCCGTGCGGCAGCATCGAACAGCTGAAATACCCCAGCCTGCAGCATGACCCCCGGCCGCAAGACATTTGGTGATTTTCCGGTTCACATAGCGGTGTTCCTGGCGCCCGCGGTGATCATCTACACGCTGTTCATGATCTATCCGCTGCTCGATTCGATCCGCATCAGTTTCTATGCGGTCGACGACCAAAACGTCGCCACCTTCGCAGGGCTTGAGAACTTCATCACGCTGGTCAGCGATCCCAATTGGTCGGGCGCGTTCTGGAACGCGTTCTGGAACAACATGATCCTGTTCGCCATCCACATGCTGGTGCAGAATCCCATCGGCTTGTTGCTGGCGGCCTGCCTCAGCCTGCCCGTGCTGAAGGGAAGGCACATTTACCGTTCCGCCATGTTCATGCCGACCATGATGTCGGTGGTGATTATCGGCTTTGTCTGGCAGCTCATCCTCAGCCCCTTGTGGGGGGTGGCCGAAACGCTGATGGATTACGTCGGCATGGTCGACTATTTCCAGCCCTGGCTCGGCCAGAAAAGCACGGCGCTGGTGACGATTTCGTTGATTTCCGTCTGGCAGTTCGTCGGTATCCCGATGATGCTGATCTACGCCGCCCTGCTGAATATTCCCGAAGACCTGACCGAGGCCGCCCGCATCGACGGCGCCAATCATTGGCAGATCTTCTGGCGCATCAAGTTCCCCCTGATCCTGCCCACCCTGGGCGTCGTCTCCATCCTCACTTTCGTTGGCAACTTCAATGCCTTCGACCTGATCTATGCGATGAAGGGCGGTCTGGCCGGGCCGGACTTCGCCACCGACATTATGGGGACGTTCTTCTACCGCACGCTGTTCGGGTTCCAGTTGCAGATCGGTGTCACCACCATGGGCGCTGCGGTCGCCACCATGATGTTCCTGATCATCCTGACGGGCATCCTGATCTTCTTCTTCGGCGTCCAGCGCCGCCTGCTGAGGCATAGCTTCTGATGGCCAAGCTGAACCGAAATCCCGCTGGCGCGCTGATGGTACACGGCATCCTGCTGACCTATACCGTCATTGCGTTGTGGCCGATCCTGCTGGTGATTTCCAACTCGTTCAAATCGCGCAAGGCCATCTTCCGCGATCCCATGGCGCTGCCCGACGCCGATACCTTCAGCCTGATCGGTTTCGAAAGGGTATTGGAGCGGTCCAGTTTCGACGTTTACTTCATGAACAGCATCATCGTGACCGTGGCGTCTTTGGCGCTGGCGCTGTTGTTCGGCGCCATGGCGGCCTGGGCGCTGGCGGGCTACCGCTACCGCGGCAACACCTTGATGGCATTTTATCTCGCCATCGGCATCATGGTGCCCATTCGTCTCGGTACGGTCAGCATCCTGAAACTGGTCGTCGGGCTCGGCCTGATGAATACCCTGACGGCGCTGATCCTGGTTTACGTCGCCATGAGCCTGCCGCTGACGATCTTCATTCTCAGCGAATTCATGCAGCAGATTCCGAAGGAACTGCAGGAGGCCGCCCGCTGTGACGGCGTCAGCGAATACCGCATCTTCTTCCAGATCGTGTTGCCGCTGACCCGGCCCGCCATCGCCACGGTCGGCGTCTTCACCATGGTGCCGGTGTGGAACGATCTTTGGTTCCCGCTGATCCTGACGTCGGAGGAAAGTGTGCGCACGGTGACCCTGGGCGTTCAGCAATTCATCGGCCAGTACGTCACCGACTGGAATTCGGTGCTGTCGTCGCTCACGCTGGCCATTGTCCCCGTCATGATCCTATACATCATCTTTTCCCGCCAGCTCATCCGCGGCATCACCGCGGGCGCGGTCAAGTAACAAGAGGGCCGGTAATGACCGACGTCAGATTGGAAGCGGTGCAGAAATCGTTCGGCAATACCGAGGTCGTGCATGGCGTGGACATCGACATCAAGGACGGCGAGTTCGTCGTTTTCGTCGGCCCCTCGGGCTGCGGCAAGTCGACCTTGCTGCGCATGATCGCGGGCCTGGAGGAAATCACCGCCGGCGATCTCTACATCGACGGCGCGCACGTAAACAACCTGGCGCCGGCGGAGCGCGGTATCGCCATGGTTTTCCAGTCCTATGCCCTCTATCCCCACATGTCCGTCTACAAGAACATGTCGTTCGGCCTGTCGATCGCCAAGATCGGCAAGGCGGAGGCTGACAAACGGGTCCGCCAGGCGGCTGATATCCTGCAGTTGACGGAACTGCTGGACCGCCGCCCCGCGCAGCTTTCGGGCGGCCAGCGCCAACGCGTCGCCATTGGCCGCGCCATTGTCAGGGATCCCGGCGTCTTCCTGTTCGACGAGCCCTTATCGAACCTGGATGCGGCGCTCAGGGTCAACACGCGGCTGGAGATCGCCAAGCTCCACCAGGATCTCAAGAATACGGTGATTTACGTCACACACGATCAGGTGGAGGCCATGACCCTGGCCGATAAGATCGTCGTGCTGAACGAGGGCAATGTCGAACAGATCGGCTCGCCGCTGGAGCTCTACAACAATCCCGCCAACACCTTCGTCGCCGGTTTCATCGGATCCCCCAAAATGAACTTTCTGTCGGCCTCCGGCGCGGCGGTTACCGAGGCCGGATTGGACGTCGCCACCGGCGCCGACACGCTCGGCATTCGGCCGGAGCACATCCATGCCCGGGACGGCGACGAACCGGCGCTGGGCGGCAGGGTCGAGGTTATCGAGCGGCTGGGCGACGTGTCATACGTCTACGTTACCTTGTCGGGCGGGGAGCGCGTCGTCATGGCGGAGCCGGGATCAAGCGAGCTCCAACCGGGTGATACCGTAAATTGCCGCATGAATACCGACCGGATGCATTTGTTCGACGCCGACGGCGCTTCGCTGCCGACATAAAACCAGAGTTTCAGGCCGGCACAGCCGCGGAATTCGACGGAACCTACTCTACGCCATGGGTGACCTTCGTGAGATTTCGGCAGCAGCGCAGGAAACTGCTCTATGGCTGATCTTTGGACAACGCCTCGACGATTTCATGAGGTATGCGTTCCGCCCTCAGTTTTTTGCCGTCGCCCGGATGGTAGTGGCACCAGATGCGGGTTTCGAAACCTTCAACGCAGAGCTCGCCGTCGATGATCAGGCGGTGCTCGACGTCGAAGCTGGCACGGCGGAATTCCGCCACTGACGATTGGACCCGCACCTTGTCGCCGTAGCGGGCCGAAGCCAGAAAGCGGCAACGCGTATCGGCCATGGGAATCCCGGCGATTTCTCCGCTTTGCTTCATGGCATATATGTCGATGCCGGCGCGCGCGAACAGGGCGAACGTGCAGCGGTCGAAATGCGCAAAGAATTGCGGGAAATAGACGATGCCCGCGGGATCGCAATCGCCCCACTCGATCAAAATCGTGCGGCTGTTGGTCAGCATGGCATCGCGCCGGCTGGGCCGTTCATTTGCGACGGCGCGGATGAGTTCGATTTACCGGACATGATGGGTAGTTTTGCTCCAAGTTCCATTTGCGACAGTTGGCGGTTGACGGCCACGATGAATAGAAAATTGCGGACGAATACCCCCCGGCTTTCTTTTCCTTTCCTTCCCGACGTTGACAGCCTAAATCATTTTACAGCTGTTGTGTCGACCGGCCGTGCCGACCTACGCTGTCGGAGAAGAGGATTTGAACTTGTCCAAGACCGGCTACATCGTTCTGCCATTCCTGGCCTTTTTTCTGCTCACGGGCTGCGTGACGACGGGGCCCACCGAGACCACATTCGAACGAGCCCGGATCAGCCTGCCGACTGCCGTTTTCGGCGAGTTCGCGAAGGAACTGGAAGCGCAGAACCGGACTGCGGAAGACCAGGCATGGCGTTTCCGCAAACGGCCGAAATACCCAGGCGCTGATTTTCAGCGGATAGCCGAATTGGTGCCGGCGGGGGTCAAGCTGCCGCTGATCGTCTATTTTCACGGCTGCGGCGGCATCCTCAACGCCAGTATTGGCCATTTGCGCTGGCTGAAGGAACTCGACGAATTCGTCGTTATCGCGCCCGACAGTTTCGCAAGGGAACGGCCGGAATATTGCTTCAGCGATTATACGGTCGACCGGTCTCTCACTTCCGAAGTTACCCAAATGCGCAAATTCGAGGCCGTCTATGCCCTGAATGTGGTCGCCAAACTCCCCTGGGTGGACAAGAGAAACATCTTCCTGATGGGTCATTCCCAAGGCGGCGGTATGACGGCCGGATACAGCGGATCCGTCAAACCCCGCGGCCGAATTGTCCTCAATGGCGCCTGTTACGCCACGACCGGCGACGGTATGAAGGACGATGAAGCCTTGCTCACGTTCGATACCGGCCGCGATCCCTGGTTTACGAAGTGGGGCAGCCATTGCCGCGAATACGTTATGCGGCATCCGAAGGGAAAATCGATTTATGACGCCGACGCCATAACCCACGACCTGGCCGTCAATTTCTGGCCGGAGGTGAAGAAGTTCTTCGAGGAAAACCGGATCTAAAGAGCGCCGATGTGCTCCAAGACCTGTTGCATGACGGCGGGCAGCCGTTCGGCGGAGGCGTTGATCACCTCCCAGTTTCCTTCCCTGCCCGCAAGTTCAAGCGCCGCGCATATGTCCGCCAGTTCATTGGCGCCGACAGACCGCGATGAAGATTTGAGCTTGTGCGCGGCGGCGCCGACAGCGCCGGCGGATTGATTGCTGACGGCGGTTGCGATTTCCTCGGCATTGGCCGTCGCGGGACCGACGAAATCATTGAGGATTTCCTTTAGCACCTCATCGTCGTCGCCAAAGATGCTCTTCAGCGCATTCGGGTCGATCGGCGCACCGCCGTTGTCGCCGTCGGTCGTCTTCTCGGTTTCCTTGGCGCCCGCAGCAACCGGGGCGCTCTCGACCTTTGCGCGGGCAGCTTTCTTACCCGCTTTTGGTTCGGGCATCCACTTGCGGAGCATGTCCCTGAGTTTGTCCATCTCGAGCGGTTTGGGCAGGTAATCGTCCATGCCGGAGGCAAAGCAGTTGTCGATTTCCTCCTTCATGACGCTGGCCGTAATGGCCACAATGGGCAGGCGGGGGCCGTCGTCCGCTTCGGCTTTCCGGATGGTCTTCACCAGTTCGAAGCCGTCCATGTTCGGCATGTGGCAGTCAGTGAGCAGGATGGCATAGTCCCGCGTCTTCATGCGTTCCAAAGCTTCCCGGCCATCGTCGGCGATCTCCACGGCATAGCCGAGCAGGGCGAGTTGGCGGCCGATAACGTTCTGATTTGTCAGGTTGTCTTCTGCCAACAGGATCAATTGGCCCATCGCCTCGGCTTCGTCCGGCGTCGGAACCTCTCCGGCCTCCCGCGCCAGATCGCTTTCATCATATTCGACCTCGGGACTGGCCCGGCCGGCGGCGACGGCCACGCTGCGAACGAAGGCAGCCCGTTGCATCGGATCCACATCGACATAGATCGTGTTGTCGAGTGCCTTGCGTTCGACGCGCGATCTGCTTCTGCAGTTGATGACGAACTTGGCGGCGGCAAGCTTGGGCTCACTCTGCAATTGCTCCACCAGTTCGATCTTTTCTTCCAGCCCCCAGGCCGAACCCAGCACGATGACGTCGAAGGGCTCGCCTTGCTCAGCCGCGTTCAGGGCGGTGGGCAGGGTTTCACCCAACGCCTTCTCGGTGTGGACAACAGCGCCCCAGTGTCTCAGGTAACGCGGAATGAGTTCGCGCAGATCTTCGTCCTCGACAATATGCAGGACGTTGAGCCCGCTAAGGTCGTGACCGTCGCTCTTGAAATCATGTTCGTCAGCGGCCGGGAACGAAATCGTCGAGGTGAAGGTGGAGCCCTCCCCGTCGACGCTGGAAACCCCGATCGTGCCGCCCATCATCTCGGTCAGGCGTTGGCAGATGGAAAGTCCAAGCCCGGTTCCACCGAAGCGGCGGGTTGTTGATTCGTCGACCTGGGAAAATGCCTGAAAGAGATTTGCCTGCGCTTTCTCCGGGATGCCGATGCCGTCGTCGATCACCTGCAGCCGAATGGTCACCTGCTTATCGTCCGCCGAGGGCAGCCGGTCGGCCCGAACCAGGACCTTGCCCGTTTCGGTAAATTTGACGGCGTTGCCGCCCAGATTGAAAAGGATCTGACGCAAGCGGACCTGATCGCCCATGACGGCGTCGGGAATTTCCGGATCGACATAGACGCATAGACTGATGTTCTTGTTCCTGGCATTGACCGCCAGGGCTTCGCCGACGCCCTCGACAGCGTCGCGCACCGAAATGGGTATTTCCTCCAGATCGAGTTTGCCGGCTTCGATCTTGGAGAAATCAAGGATGTCGTTGATGATCGTCAGCAGGGCATAGGCCGAATCGCGCACCGTGCCGATCATCTGACGCTGGTCGTCGTCGAGCCTGGTTTGTCGCAGGATGTCGACCATGCCGATGACGCCGCCCATGGGCGTGCGGATTTCGTGGCTCATGGTGGCGAGGAAGCTCGCCTTGGCTTTGGTCGCTTCCTCCGCCGCGTCACGCGCCTCGCGCAGTTCTTCTTCTGCTTTCTTGCGAGCGGAAATATCCATGACGGTACCGACCATGCGGGTCATCATGCCGTCGTCGTCGAAGGCGACGCCCGCTCCCTTGGTCAGCAACCAGTTGATATCGCCTTGTTTGGTGATGACGCGGTAGTCGACCTCGTACTCTTCCAACTCGCCGTCGCGGTATCGCCTTCCGACATCAAGGACATTTTCAAGATCGTCGGGATGGATGGTCTCCCGCCACAGCGCTTGGCCGTCCTTGATCTCGTCGGAGGTGTATCCCAGGGTTTCAGCCCAGCGCTCGTTTGTTATGGATTCCTGGGTTTCCAGGTCGACGTCCCAGAGCCCTAGATCGCCCCCTTTGAGCACGAGTTGCAGCCGTTCCTCGCCTTCCTTCATTGCCGCTTCGGCCTCGATGCGGTCGGTGATGTCGGTCTGGACGAATATCACGCCGCCTTCGGTCGTGTGGCGGTGGCGCGAAAGATAGGTGCGGCCACTATCGTGCTTGGTCTCGCCCAAGCCCTCGGGATTGTTGCGCCGGTCGTCCAGTCGCTCCTGCAGCCAGGCTTCGGGGTCCGACTGGGCCAATTCATCGGTCACCACGCCGCGCTCGAGCGAATCGCGCAGCAGGCTCTCCATCGTGTGGTTGGTGATTTCGTTCTTGGCCGGAGCGTGGCGAAAAATTTCGTGATAGCGGTCGTTGGTGAAGACCACCCGTTCATCCTTGTCGTAGAGGATGACCATGTCGGAAAAGTTATCGAGCGCTTCCTGCAGCAGCCGAGCGGCCCGTTGGCTCGCAACCGCTTCAGTCACGTCGGAGGCGACAACAACAGCACCGCCATCGCCCGCAGGGGACTGCCGCAATTCCAGGATGCGCCCGCTCGCCAATGACAACTCGACGGTCCGGGTATCGCCGCTCAACAGAATTTGCTGGCGCGCTTCGACCAGATCCTCGATATCACCCTCACCGTAGTCCCCCTGTTCGGCATGATAACGCAGCGCGCCTAGGCCCGAATTGCCGATTTCGACCAAATCCCTCGGCAAACCGAAAAGTTCGATGTAGCGGTCGTTGAACATCATGTAGTTGAGGTCTTTGTCGAACATATAAATGCCGTCCGTCATGTTATCCATGGCGGTGCGCAACTGGGCTTCCTTCTCTTCGACCTCGGCCGTGCGTTCCTGGACCTTCTGCTCCAGGTTAACGTTGGCGTCTTCGAGGTTTTCGGCCAGTTCGGACTGGCGGGCCAGCGATTGCTGCATCTCCCGGGCATGCAGGATGCCGATGACGGCCAGCAGAATGAACATGCCAAGCACGAAATACTGCATCGCGGTCGAGATGAAATCGGCCTGCACCGCCTGGGTTTCGCTGGTGATGATCATTTCCCTGAGGGCGCTGGATAGATTGGCCCGGTAAATGCCTTTGAGCCTGCGGAAGGAGGGCTCCGTCACAAGTTCGAGGGCGCTTTCCCACTCTTCCTCGTCGATCAGGGATATGGCTTCCGCCTCTGCGTCTTCGATTTCCAATTGGATGTCTTCCATCTTGGAAAAAGCGTCCCGCACCTTGTCACTCTTCTGAAATCCCGCGATCTCCTGAAGCAAGGTGTATTTGGCATCCTGGAAGTCCTGGTAGTTGAGGACGTAGCGGTCCGATTGGAGGCTGGCCGCCAGGCGCACGGCTGTCGTACTGCGAAGATCGGCCGTGAGGATGCGCTCGGCCTTGATTTCCAGGTCATGAAGCCGGGTGACGCTTTTCTTGACCAGATTGTCCGCGTAGAAAACGCCCGCGAAGGCGAACAGCAGAACAAGCGCCAGAACCATCAGGCTCCGGGAACTGCTGAGCACCCGTGAGATCAGCCTAAACAATGAGATCCCCTAACAGATTGCGGTCCGCTAAAACC
>CAZGTM010000034.1:0-41558 GCA_964528595.1 uncultured Rhodospirillaceae bacterium | reverse complement strand
AGTTCGTTTGTTTCTATTTGTTCTGACATTTAATTCGACCCTATGTTCTAAAGACTTTGCTTTTTATATTGGCTTTAGATGATTATTTCAATGATTATTGAAAACCCCTCGACTAGCGAAAGCTGAGCGCGTGAACACTTCTACAGATCATTACCTCGACATTACAAGCGATGTTTGCCCCATTACGTTCGTCAAAACCAAGCTTTTGATCGAACGCATGGCGAGCGGCGAGGTCGCGGAGGTCCGTCTCGGGGACGGTGAACCCCTGGAAAACGTGCCGCGCTCGGTCATCGAAGAGGGTCACGACCTGATTTCGCTCGAAGCCGTTCCGGACGCGCCCGGTGTTCATTTGCTGATATTGCGCAAAAAATAGCGCCTCAACCGCCGCATTCCAGCCGCAGCACCAGTGCATCGACGCGGCCGCCGCCGCGCTCGTAGTAGCCGGGCCGGCGCCCGACCTCGGTAAAGCGGCTGGAACGGTAGAGGGCAAGAGCCGCGAGATTGTCGGCCCCGACCTCAAGAAACAACGGTGCACCGGCGTCCGCCGCCAAGCTGACGGCCCGGCCAAGTAATCGGCCCGCCACGCCCGACCGGCGGTGCCCTGGCGCGGTGCCCAGCGAGATGATCTCACATTCCCCGCCGGCCAGGCGGGCCAGCAGGAAACCGACCGGATCGGCCCCGCCGGCCGCCGTTGAAGCTATCCAGGCCTGTGCCCCCGGCGTGGCGAGCAATTCGGCGAAATCGCTTGCCGTCCAGGCCCTGGCGGCGTCGGCGAAAGCCGCGCCATGCAGGGCGGCCAAAACCTCGGCGTGAGGCAATCCGGCCGGCTCGATGGAAATCACGGCGATTTTCCGCCCGGCAACTTGGCGTCCGGCGCCCTGAGGTAAAGCGGCGCCGGTGGATCCTGGGGTAAGCCGTCCGTCCTGACCCGCCGGACGGCCAGTTGGGCCACCGCGACGGCGTCGGCTGTCGTCGACCGATCAAGTACCCGCGGAAGGATTTGCGCCGACTTCAAGTGGGGCGATACCAGCGCTGCGCCAGAGCCGACGATGACCCCGGGGCCGGGGGGCGCCAACCCAGCGATGTCAGCAGCCGGCAGGCAGGCCGGTGCGGAGCTGTTGCCGCCCGGCGCCAAAGGCAGCTCAAAGCATTGGCCGTAAACCTCGCCGCGGCGGGCATCCAGGGCCACGAATATGTAGCCATCCGCCGCCTCAAGACCGTTCCCACCGGCCATCCAGGCCAAGGTTTCCAAGGTCGAGACGCCCTGTACGGGCAAGCCGCGGGCCAATCCGATGCCCCTTGCGGCGGCCAAGCCGATGCGCTGGCCCGTGAAGGTGCCCGGACCGGTGGTCACGGCAACCAGATCCAGCCCGTCGTAACCGGTTCCGGCCTCCGCCATCACGGCCTCGATCATCGGCAGCAGGGCTTCGGCGTGCCCCCGGCCCAGTTGTTCGGCGCGGTGGGCAAGCGTCTTCGCGCCGGCGACGACGGCCACCGAACAGGTCTCCAGCGTCGTGTCGAAAGCCAGCGTGACCAGCTCTTTTTGAGGCCTCGGGGTCTCACCCGGCATGTCGTTTCCCGTGTCTGACGATCCGCCTTGCTTGTGTAGCACGAACCGGATTAGCTTTTGCCATGCTTGTCGAGATAGCGCCACCCGAGTTCGACGTCGAGTTCGATATCGCCTACGCCTCAGCGGACAATTTCACGGGCGAGCCCGTATACCGCCGCGCCGCCTGCTTTCTCCACGCGGACGCGGCGGCGGCCCTGGCCCGGGCGATCGTCCTGGCCGCCGACCTCGGTCTGCGCCTCAAGATATTCGATGCCTTCCGGCCCGCCGAGGCCCAGTGGGCGCTGTGGCGTCACACGCCCGACCCCGATTTCCTGGCGCCGCCCTGGCGTGGCTCGCCCCACAGCCGGGGCGTCGCGGTCGATCTGACCCTGCTGACCGAAGACGGCGGCCCGGTCGACATGGGAACCGCCTTCGACGACCTGAGTGCGCGGTCCCATCACGGCGACGGGTCGGTTTCGGCGGAAGCGAAGCGGGGGCGGCTGCTGCTGCTGGGCATCATGACGGCGGCGGGCTGGGATTTTTACCGCAACGAGTGGTGGCACTACCAGCTTTTCGATGCCCGGCGCTACGCCGTTCTCGGCGACCAAGAATCCGGTGCGGGAATGATGTAAGGTGACGCTCATGGGTGCGCGTATCAGAAGTTTCGGAGTATTGGCCGGCCTGGCGCTGGCGCTGTTGGCCGGGGCCTTGCCGGCCAGGGCCGAGCCGCCGCACGCCGTGGTGCTGATGTACCACCGGTTTGGTGAAACCGCGCTGCCGTCGACCAACATCCGGCTGGACCAGTTCGAGGCCCACATCGCGGAGTTGCAGAGCGGCGGCTATTCCGTCCTGCCGCTCTCCGCCGTCGTCGACGCGATCATGAACGGCCAGCCCCTGCCCGACCGCAGCGTCGCCATCACCATCGACGACGCCTATGCCTCGGTCCATCGCGAAGCCTGGCCGCGCCTGAAGGCGGCGGGTTTTCCCTTCACCGTCTTCGTCTCAACCGACCAGGTCGGCCGCAGTTCCAACTACATGACCTGGGCGCAGATCCGCGAGCTTGACGAGGCGGGCGTCGAGATCGGCCATCACGGCGCGGCCCACGCCCACATGTCGGCGGCCTCAATAGAAGCCAACGCGGCGGATATCGAACGCGCCGATCAGCAGTATCTCCTCCACCTCGGCCGGATCCCCCAGATATTCGCCTACCCCTACGGCGAAGCCAACTTGGCGCTTCGGGATCACCTGATCAGCAACGGTTTCAAGGCCGCCTTCGGGCAGCACTCCGGCGTCGCCGTGGCCGGGCCCGACTTCTTCTATCTGCCGCGCTTCGCCCTCAATCAGGCCTACGGCGGCATCGAGCGTTTCCGGCTGGCGGTCAATGCGCTGCCCATCGCGGTGGCCGAAATCGCGCCGGCCGATATGACGTTGCGGCAAAACCCGCCCTCGTTCGGCTTTACCCTGACGGAGACCGTGCCGGGCATCGGCCGCCTCAACTGCTTCGCTTCGCACCTGGAGCATCCGGTGCGCATCGAACGCCTGGGGCCGAGCCGTTTCGAGGTCCGCTTCGAGAAGCCCTTCCCGCCGGGACGCTCGCGCGTCAACTGCACCATGCGCACCAAGGATGGCCGCTGGCGCTGGCTCGGCCGCCAATTCTATGTTCCGAAAAAATAAAGCCGCCCTCTCGGGACGGCCGCTTGGTCAGGTATCCTGGCCCACCGGTTCTTGCAGGCGGGCGCGGTCGTAGGCCGACAGGCCGTTGACGCGCATGATGGTGCCGATGGTCTTGAGATAAGCCTCGCCGCGTTGCGAATAGCGCTTCAGGGTCGGCAGCAGCGCGCTTCCCGTGAGGCGGCCGCCTTGGCGGCGGGCCTGTTCGCGGGCGATGCGGAAATCGACATAGGCCCAATGGGTGTTGAGGTTGCCGATGTAGGCGGCGATGGAGTGGCGTAGACCCTCAAAGGCCTTGACCTCGTGGCGCTTGCCCTCATCGCGCTTGGCGGGAACGATGCCCTGACCTTTTTTGTAGGTCCACTGGCCGAACACCGCGTTGGCTTCGACGGCGAAGCGCGAGGTGCCCCAACCGGATTCTTCCGCCGCCTGGGCCAGCGCCATCGACGGCGGCACGATATCGACGCGCCGCTTCAACTCTTTCAGGCGCGCCTTGCCCTCAAGTTTTTCGATGCCGTAGCGTTCCGCCAGTTCGGCGACCCACGTCTGGTCGGTGGCGCCCAGCGCCGCGCCGCGGGCCATCAGCTTGAGCAGACGTTGGCGGTCTTTGCGCACGGCTTCGTTGGCCTGCAGCACCAGCGGCAGCATGCCCCGGATGAACAGGCTCTTGCGCGCCTTGACCGAGCGCAGGCCCGACAAATCGCGCGGCAGGCTGACCAGCGTCAGGCGGGGCACGTCGGCGCCGCCCTTGATGTCTTCGAGGCGGAAGCCGGCCTGGGCGAATTTGTCGTCGAGGTCGGCGGCGGTGGCCACCCGCACGACGCCGGTAACGGCCTTGATCCGTTTGGCGAGGGGGGCCGGCTCGGCCGGCTGTCCGAACATATTGTAGTGCGGCAGCGCCGCCATGAAGACCGGTGCGTCGGTGCCTTCGTCAACCGCCGAGGAGAGCGCCAATGGCACCACCGCCGGCTGATCGGCGCTGACCGGCGTCGGCGCCGGCAGAGGCGCCGCCGCGACTTCTTCCCGTGTCTGAGGGTCGTGGTCCGGCTGCCGCGCCTTGAGCGGCGCGATCGCCGCCACGGCGCGGACGCTTTCGGTCCGCTCGCCCAGGGCGCGGATGCCGTCAAGGCCGACCGCCGTCAGAAGGACGGCGATGCAAAGCCCTAAAATGCCAAGATAGACGCGGTCGAAGCGAGAAACATGCAACCCGGCAAACCCGGGTCGAACGGTATGGGACTTCACGGCGCTTCCTCGTCGAATTTGTTCAAACGTCGGACTCAAGCTTCTCAACTCAGCTTCTGACCCGGTATCCTTCGCGGCTTGGGACCGACATTCTTGCGTTGTCACGGCCCGTCGTCGCGCCTTCACCGGGTGGCCCCGCACAGCCCGGCCCGAAGGTGCGGACGTCCGGGCGAGGTCCCACTCAACGGCTCACGCCGCCCCCGTTTGGTGGCGCCTTATAGCGATTTTGAGGTGCGTTGTCTATGCGGCGTTTTGTCCCAAAAAACGCCAAATTTTGTCGTTCTGGAAAACCCTTAAACTTCGCGGACTTCCATCACTTCCGGGATGTAATGCCTGAGCATATTTTCGATGCCATGTTTCAATGTCATGGTCGAACTCGGGCAACCGGCGCACGCGCCGTGCATCTCGAGATGCACCACGCCGTCCTCGAAACCATGAAAAATAATATCGCCGCCGTCCTGCGCCACGGCGGGCCGGACGCGCTGGTCGAGCAGTTCCTTGATCTGCATCACGACGCCGTCTTCATCCTGCTCGTCGGCCGTTTCTTCCGCCTTCTCGATGACCGGCGCGCCGGAGGTGTAGTGATCCATGATGGCGCCCAGCACGGCGGGCTTGATTTCCGTCCAGTCGACGCCGCCCTTGGTGACGCTGATGAAGTCGGTACCGAAGAAGACGCCGGCAACGCCATCGACCTCGAAGATGCGGCTGGCCAGCGGCGAACCGCCGGCGGAGGCGGCATCGGCGAAATTGGCCGTACCATGCTCCATCACGGCTTCGCCGGGGATAAACTTGATGGTCGCCGGGTTGGGTGTCGCTTCGGTCTGGATAAACATGAGTGCTCTCCGCAGGAATTAATGCGCGTTCACTTCCCTATGTGGCTGACTGGATCGGGAAAATCAAGCTTTCCCTGGTGCGGCGAATTCGCCCACACCTCTGTTAGGGATTTGGCCGCCGCAAAAATAACCTACTATTTCAATAGGATATTCGTAATTTCGCGCAATTGCGTGCGCGCCCGGAGGAGATAAAAACCCTGTGAGGCGAGGTGGCTCGGCAGGGCCTGGCCGTCGGGCGAGCCGTTGACGATGACCAGCGGGTCGAGCGCGGCGGCGTGTTCGAAGCTCTTCATCATCAGCGCCCAGGATTTGCTCAGTTCGCGCTCGGCGATGATGTTGCCGAAATCCCGGCCGAGCTGGCGCAGCAATATGGTGTAGCCGTAGAGCTGGCCCTTGACGCTGTAGAACAAATCGTCGGCGCCGAAGTCGAGGATGGCGCCGGAATGTTCCGCGATGTGCACGTCGAGGGCGGCTGAGGACGACCCGAGATCAAGCGCCATGCGGTCGAGCGTCGCCAGCAGGTTGTCGGCCCGGCGGTCAAACACGGCATTGCCGTTCGCCAGGCGTTTGTTGAAGGCCAACAGCGAGCGGCGCGCTTTGCGGTACTGGGCTTCCGACGTCGCGGTTGGGGCCAGTGAGGTGGAGAAATCGAACACCCATTTGGTGCCGGAATACTGCAGTAGCCCGGCGGCTTCCTGGAGGTCCTTGTCGGTCTGGCTCGAGCCCCGCGTGCGGCCGATCTGGTCCGTCAGTTCAAAGGCGAAACGGGCCAGCGCCGAAACCACGCCCTGCTGGAAAGCCGGCATGTTGTCGAGCGCCGCGCCGGGCATGAACCAGGGGTCGTTGGCCACCCAGCGCGACTGGTTCACCTCGCGGCCGATCAGGTCGGCGGTGGCGGCCACGGCGAAACTGGCGCCTTCGGGCACGCTGGCTTCCGCCGGATCGTAGCGCAGGTCATCGTTGATGCTGTGCACCATCATCATGCCGATGGGATAATAAAGCACCGCCAACACGATCAGGGCGAGCGCCGTTCCACCGAGTGTCTTGCCCACCTTGCCCTCGAGCCGGGGCACGGAGAAGTTTGGCAGGCTGGGCCTGCGCGAAAAGAAGTCCGTGATGCGTTCCATAACCATTTACATGGGGCGGCTATCGCACTGCCACAAGAGTTCCGGCCTAGGGCCGGAGGAAACCGATCAAATCCTGCGCTTCGGCCAAAATCGGATCGGCCAGCGCCGCCGCCCTCTCCGCGCCGTCGCGCAGCACGCCGTCGACGTAACCGGGATCGGCCACCAGCCGCTGCATCTCCGTCGTGATGGGCGAAAGCTCCGCCACCGCCAGGTCCACCATTTCCTTCTTGAACTGGGAAAACTCGGAACCGCCGAACTGGGCGCAGACGCCGTCGACGGACTGGTTGGAAAGGGCGGCGTAAATGCCGACAAGGTTCGCCGCCTCCGGCCGCTCCTCCAGACCCTTGCCCTCGCTGGGCAAGGCCTCCGGATCGGTCTTGGCCTTGCGGATCTTCTTGGCGATGTCTTCCGGGCCGTCGGTCAGATTGATGCGGCTCATGTCGGAGGCTTCGGACTTCGACATCTTTTTCGAGCCGTCACGCAGGCTCATCACCCGCGTCGCCTCACCGAAGATCAAGGGTTCGGTCAGCGGGAAGAAGTCGACGCCGTACGCCGAATTGAACGACTGGGCGATATCGCGGGTGAGCTCCAGGTGCTGCTTCTGGTCTTCGCCCACCGGCACGTGGGTGGCGAGGTAGACCAGGATGTCCGCCGCCATCAGGTTGGGATAGGCGTAAAGCCCGACCGAGGCGTTTTCGCGGTGCTTGCCGGCCTTTTCCTTGAACTGGGTCATGCGGTTGAGCCAGCCGAGCTTGGCCACGCAGTTGAAGATCCAGGCCAGCTCGGCATGGGCATGCACCTGGCTCTGGTTGAAGACGATGGAGCCCTTGGGGTCGATGCCGGCGGCCAGCAGGCTGGCGGCAACCTCGCGGGTCGAGGCCTTCAGTTCGTCCGGGTCCTGGAACACCGTGATGGCGTGCAGGTCGACCATGCAGTAGATGCACTCGTAATCGGCCTGCAAGGTCACCCAGTTGCGGATGGCGCCGAGGTAGTTGCCGAGGTGGAGGTTGCCGGTCGGTTGGACGCCGGAAAAGATACGGTTGGAAACGCGCAGATCACTCATTGTCTTCAAACCTTCATAAGCTCGCTTTGGACACGGGCGTCGATCGTCGCACCGCCCGGTGGGCAAGCCACCAGCCCCTCAATCAGCGGCGCGCGGGCGGTGTTATGGCCCGCACCGGGCCTAAGGTCAACCGTCGGTGCCGCGTAGCTGGTTCTTGAGATCGGAAAAACGGGCCGCGCCCGTGAACTCCGTCGCCCCGCCGTAGACCGCCAGACCGCCCACCACCAGGATCACCAGGGCGAAGGTGCGCATGACCGGATTGGCGTCGAGCCAGGGCGCCAGGGCCGTGGAGACGGCCAGCAGGATGACGCCCATGATGACGGTGGACATGAAGGTCCGTTTGAGCCTGAATTTCAGCCGCTCGTCGATGCGGAAGTGGCCCTGCTTGTTGAGCGTCCAGTAGAGCATGGCGACGTTGAGCCACGAGGCGATGGCGGTGGCCAGCGCCAGGCCGACGTGCTTCAGGGGGATCATCAGGATGACGTTGAGCACCAGATTGACGCCGAGCGCAATCAACCCGATGCGCACCGGCGTTTTGGTGTCGCGCCGGGCGAAGAAGCCGGGCGCCAGAACCTTGACCAGCACATAAGCCGGCAGGCCCACGGCATAGGCCTGCAGCGCCATGGCCGTCTGGTGCGTCGTGTGGGCATCGAAAGCGCCGCGTTCGAACAACACCTTGATCAAGGGCTCGGCGATGACGAACAGGGCCACCCCCGCCGGCAGGGCGAGCAGCAGCGAGAATTCGACGGCGCGGTTCTGGGCGTGCAGGGCGTCTTCCTCGTTGCCCGCCGCGATCTGGCGCGACAGCAGCGGCAGCAACGCCGTGCCCACGGCGACGCCGACGACGCCGATAGGCAATTGGTTCAAACGATCGGCGTAAAACAGGAAGCTCACCGAACCCTCGGGCAGCAGCGAGGCAAGTATGATATCGATGACCAATGCGATCTGCACGATGCCCGCGCCCACCGCGATCGGCGCCATCAGTTTCAACAGTTCGACGACGCGGGGCGTGAAGCGGGGACGCGGCAGCTTGAGCTTGATGCCCTCGCGCCCGAGCGCCGCCATCACCCAGAGGAACTGCACCATGCCGGCCACGGCAACGCCCCAGGCCAGCGCGTGGCCGGCGCTCGGCATCGCTTCGGCGAACCCGAGGATGGCGCCGATCAGGCAGAGGTTGAGCAGGATCGGCGTCGCCGCCATGGCGGCAAAGCGGCCCAGGCTGTTCAAGACGCCGCCCATCAGGGAGACCAGCGAGATGAACAGGAGGTAGGGGAAGGTGAGCCGGGTGAGATGCACCGTCAGGTCGAACTTGGCGGGATCGTCCATGAAACCCGGCGCCAGACCCATCATCAGCCAGGGCATGAGGATCTGCGCCGCCGTAACGAACACGAACAGCACCGCCAGCAGCACCGCCAGCGCCTGTTCGGCGAACAGCCGGGCGGCGTCCTTGCCGTCGCTCTCCAGCAGCCCCGTAAAGACCGGCACGAAGCCCGCGTTGAAGGCCCCCTCGGCGAACAGGCGGCGGAAGAAGTTGGGCAGCTTGAAGGCGACGAAAAAGGCGTCGGCAATGGGCCCCGCGCCCAGGATGGAAGCGATCAGGATATCGCGCACGAAACCCAGGATGCGGCTTGCCATGGTATAGCCGCCGACCGTCGTGATCGCCTTCAGGAGTCTGGGTTGCCCCGCCATGGCCTTGTTCTTAAAGCTTTATTGGGGCGGAAGGAAGGCGCCGCTGTGCGTCCTAAGCGTTTTCCGTTTTAGCGGAAACGCCTCGTCTCATATATTCGAGGCGGCACAACGTGTTAGCGGCCCTCAGTGTTTCAAGCAAATCTTGAAACACCCTGGTGTCGCAGAGCGGTCAATTCCGCCTCGCCTTGCGGCCAGCCCTGGTGTAGGGTTGCCGTGGATATGGAGAACATAACATGAACAATACAAGCGGCCCGACGCAGGCGGAAAAAGCGCAAACCTTCAAGGCGCTGCATGATCAGGACGGCATCTTCCTGATCCCCAATCCCTGGGACATCGGCACCACCCGCATCCTCACGGGGCTCGGCTTCGACGCCCTGGCGACCACCAGCGCCGGGTTCGCCTTTTCGCAGGGCCGCCAGGAGGGCGTGGTATCGCGCGACGAGGTGCTGGAACACGCCCGCACCATCGTCAACGCCACGCCGTTGCCGGTCTCGGCCGACCTGGAGAACGGCTACGGCCATGCGCCGGAAGCCGCCGCCGAGATGATCACGCTGGCGGCGGGCACCGGCCTGGTCGGCGGCTCCATTGAAGACTTCACCGGCGACGGCGAAAACCCGATCTACGACTTTAGCCTCGCGGTCGAACGGGTGGCCGCCTCCACCGAAGCCGCCCGCGCCCTCGGCTTCCCCTTCGCCTTTACCGCGCGGGCGGAAAACTACCTCTATGGCCGGCCCGACCTCGATGACACCATCAAGCGCCTGCAGGCCTTCGAAGCCGCCGGGGCCGACGTGCTCTATGCGCCGGGCCTGCCCGGCATCGACGCCGTCAAAATCGTTTGCGAGGCGGTGAGCAAGCCCGTCAACGTGGTGATGGGTTTGGCGGGCCGTCCCATGACAGTGGACGAATTGCGCGACGCCGGGGTGCGCCGCATCAGCGTCGGCGCCTCCTTCGCCCGCACCGCCCTCGGCGCTCTCATGCGCGCCGCCACGGAAATCAAGGAGGCGGGCACGTTCACTTACGCCAACGACGCGGCCTCTTTTGCCGAATTGAACACGTTCATGGCGGGGGAGTAACCATCAGGGATAAAACGAAACCTGGATTCCGGCTTTCGCCGGAATGACGTGAGAGCGAAAACCCTGCTCAATCGATGTATTCGATACCGCGGCCTTCGAAATCTTCGGGTGTCCACAGGCTTTTGATCTTGCCCGCCCGGACCTGTTTGTCCTTTTGCGTCTCAGCCTTGATGACGGCGTCGAGGGATGTCTTGATTTGGGCGGCTTGTTCGCGCGGTACGACGACGACGCCGTCGCGGTCGCCGGCGATGATGTCGCCCGGCGAAATGCTGATCCCGCCCAGGCTGACGGTGCCGTTGACCTCCCCCGGTCCGTTGCGGTAGCCCGCGTTGGGGCTGAGGCCGCGGCAGAAAGTCGGCGGGCCCATTTTTTCGCAGCCCGCCGCGTCGCGCACCAAACCGTCGGTGACGATGCCCGTGACCCCCTTCTGCTTGGCAACGGCGGCCCAGATGTCGCCGATCACGGCGCCCGATTCGTCCCGACCCGTGGCGATCACCAGCACATCGCCCTTTTTGGCGAAATCGAGCATGGCCATGGCCGCCAGGTTGTCGCGCGGGCCGTTGTCGGCGGTCACCGCCGTGCCGACGAATTGTTGCTTCGGGTTGAGCCCCTTGATGGAATGATCGAGGCAGTTCCAGCCCTGCATGGCGTCGGCGATGAAGCTGGTCTGCGCCCGGCCGAAGGCGCGGACGAGCGACTTGGGCGCGCGCTCGATGTCACGGCGGATGCGCAGGGCGATGGGGTCTCCGATCATGGCAGGGCTCCGTAAGCTGGGAATTTGGATTAGGCGGCGGTGGCTTTTTTGCTCTTCGGCTTGGCTTTTGATTTCTTCTTGGCCTTGGGCGTCTCGAAAACCTTCATGAGACGTTCCCTGATGGCCTCGAGCTTGCCCTCGTGGGTGACCTTCAGGCCGAACACATCCTTGACGTAGAACACGTCCGAGGCGCGGGTGCCGTAGGTCGCGATGCGGGCGCTGGCGACCGACAGGCCGAGGTCGGCCAGGGCGCGGGTGATGTCGTGCAACAGGCCCCGGCGGTCGCGGCCGCTGACCTCGATAACGGTGTAGACGTTGGAGGCCTTGTTGTCGACGAGGACGCGGCTGGCCACCTTGAAGACGCGGGTGCGGCTGGGCAGTCCGGCCTGATCGGCCAGGGCCTGGCGGATTTTCACCTTGCCCGACAGCGTGTCCTTGATCGATCTGCGCATGCGGTCGAGCCGCTTCTGGTCGGTCACCGCGCCGCCGTCGCCGTCCTGCAGCCAGAAGGTATCGAGCGCCATGCCGTCGGTGGTAGTGAAGATGGTGGCGTGCACGACATTGATGCCCGCCACCGCGATGGCGCCGGCGATGCGCGAAAAGAGGCCGGGGTGGTCGGCGGTGTAGACCGTCACCTCGGTAATCGCCTGGAACTGATCGACGTGTGTGTCGATGGTGATATCGGCGCCGGACTTGTCCGCCTCGTGCATCATGCGGGCGTCGCGGGCATGGGTCGCGGCGTCGGCGCCGAGCCAATAGGAATCGTAACCCCGGTCGAGATGCTCCTGCACCTCAACCGGCAGCCAGTCGGAGAGCTCTTCGGTCAGGGCGAGCTTGGCGCTTTCGACCCGGGCCCGGGCGCCGGCGCCGGACATGCCGCCCGACAGCGCTTCCTCGGTACGGTGGTAAAGTTCGCGCAGCAGCTGGCCCTTCCAACCGTTCCAGCGCCCCGGCCCGACGGCGCGGATATCGGCCACGGTCAGCACCAGCAGCAACCGCAGGCGTTCCAGGTCCTGCACCAGTTCGGAGAAATCGGCGACCGTCTTGGGATCCTGCACGTCGCGCTTGAAGGCGGTGCGGCTCATGTCGAGATGATGCAGGATCAGCCAGGCGACGGTTTCGGTTTCCTCCGGATCGAGGCCCAGGCGGGGACAGAGCTTCTGCGCCACCTTGGCGCCCAGCTCCGCGTGATCGCCGCCGCGCCCCTTGGCTATGTCGTGCAGCATCACCGCGACATACAGCACCCGGCGCGACAGCACCTTGTGGATGATTTCGTGGCTCAGGGGGTGGTCGTCCTCGAGCTCGCCGGCCTCGATGCTGGCCAGCATGCCGATCGCCCGGATGGTGTGCTCGTCGACCGTATAGACATGGTACATGTCGTGCTGCATCTGGGCCACGACGCGGCCGAAGTCGCGCACGAAACGTCCGAACACGCCCGCTTCGTTGAGCCGGCGCAGGCTGGTTTCCGGATCGTCCCGCGAGGTCAGGATTTCGAGGAACAAACGGTTGGCTTCCGGATCGTTGCGCAGATCGCTATCGATGCGCTTGAGATTACGGGTCACCTGTTTGAGCGCGCTGGGGTGGATGTCGACGCCCTGCTCCTGGGCCGTGCGGAACAGGCGGATGAGGGCGGCGGGGTCGTGCTCGAACAAATCCTCATCGCCGAGATCGACGCGCCCGCCTTCGACCACGAAACCGTCGACCTCGTGGCGCCGCACGCCGCGCAGGCGCGACAGGTTGAAACGCGGCAGCCGGAAGCGGGCGGAGCGTTTGTGCTGTTCCTCCAGCGAGGCGCAGAAGATGCGCGTGAGATCGCCGACCTCCTTGGCGATCAGATAATAATGCTTCATGAAGCGTTCGACGCCCTGGCTGGAGGCCCGGTCGGTATATTGCAGGCGGCGGCCGATTTCGGTCTGTATGTCGAAGGTCAGGCGTTCCTCGGGCCGCCCCGTCAGGTAATGCAGATGGCAGCGCACGTTCCAGAGAAAGCCCTCGGCTTTTTTGAAGCGGCGGCGTTCGTTGGCGGTCAGCACGTTGAGCTTGACCAGTTCGGAGACCTTCTCGACCTGATAAAAATATTTGGCGATCCAAAAGAGCGTGTGCAGATCGCGCAAGCCCCCCTTGCCCTCCTTGATGTTGGGCTCCACCAGGTATCTTGATTCGCCGAAGCGGCTGTGCCGGTCGTCGCGTTCGGCCAGCTTCTGGCGGGCGTAATCCGGTCCGGTGTCGGCCACCACGTCCTTGGTGAAGCGGCCCTTGAGGTTGGCGTAGAGATCCTCGTCGCCGCAGATGTAACGGGCCTCCAACAGCGCCGTGCGGATGGTGATGTCTTCCTTGGAGAGCCGCACGCATTCATCGACGTTGCGGGTGGCGTGGCCGACCTTGAAGCCGAGATCCCAGAGGAGATAAAGCAGGTATTCGACGACCTGCTCGCCCCACGGCGTTTGCTTGTAGGGCAGCAGGAACAAGAGATCGACGTCGGAGAAGGGCGCCATCTCGCCCCGGCCGTAACCGCCGACCGCCACGACGCCCAGCCGTTCGCCGGACGTGGCGCTGTTGACCGGAAAAACGTGGGAGATGGTGAAATCGAAAGCCGTGCGCAGGACCTGATCGGTCAGGAAACAGATGGCGTGGGCGGTCGACAGACCCTGGACGCCCTCTTCCTCGAAGCGCCGCTGAATTTCCGTCCGGCCCGCCGCCAAGGCTTCCTTGAGGGCCGCCAACAACTCCGCCCGCAGCTTGGGCGAGCGGGGATCGGTGTCCCGGACGAGCGCCTCCAGCCGCCCGCCGAGGTCCCGGCGGTCGATAATGTCGCGGCGGTTGCTGACCTTGTTCACGCGGCCTTCCCCTTCATAACCCTACCGAAGTGCCCTTTTGGGCGGGGATTTTCAAGCAAAATGGGCGTTACTCGCTCAAAATGCCGCGCAGGCGGTAGAGCGCCTCCAGCGCCTCGCGCGGCGACATCTCATCGGGGTGCAGATCGCCCAAGGCGGCCTCCACCGCCGAGGGCTGGGCGGAAGTTTGGGGCGGCGGGCGCGATTCGGGCGCGGCGGCGAAAAGCGGCAGATCCTCGGCCAGTTTCGAGACCGCTCCCGCCTGTTCGCCCTGCTCCAGGATTTCCAGCACCTCACCGGCCCGGCCCACGACGGCGGCCGGCAGTCCGGCCAGTTTGGCAACCTGGATGCCGTAGGAACGGTCGGCGGAACCCGGCGCCACCTCGTGCAGGAAGACGACTTCGCCCTGCCACTCCTTGACCCGCATGGTGTGGTTGGAAAGCGCCGGCAGCTTGGCCGAGAGCGCCGTCAGTTCGTGATAATGCGTGGCGAAGAGGGCGCGGCAGCGGTTGACTTCGTGCAGATGCTCGATCACCGCCCAGGCGATGGAGAGGCCGTCGAAGGTGGCCGTGCCGCGGCCGATTTCGTCGAGGATCACGAGGGAGCGTTCGCCGGCCTGGTTGAGGATTGCGGCGGCCTCGACCATTTCGACCATGAAGGTGGAGCGACCGCGCGCCAGGTCGTCGGCGGCGCCGACGCGGCTGAACAGGCGGTCGACGACGCCGATGCGGGCGGCGGCGGCGGGCACGTAACTCCCCATCTGCGCCAGCACGGCGATCAGGGCGTTCTGCCTCAGGAACGTGCTCTTGCCCGCCATGTTGGGACCGGTCATCAGCCAGAGGCGCTGGGCCTCCGCCAGATCGCAGTCGTTGGAGACAAAAGCACCCTCGTTCGATTTCTCCAAGGCCGCCTCGACCACCGGGTGGCGGCCGCCGCTGACCTCGAAATCGAGGCTTTGGTCGATGTCCGGCCGCACGTAGCGCCGCGCCAGGGCGAGATCGGCGAGTGCTGCGGCCACGTCGATGCGGGCCAGCGCCTCGGCCGCCAGGATGATCTCGGCCGCCCGCGCCGCCGTCTCGGCCACCAGGTCCTCGAACAGTTTGTTCTCCAGCGCCACCGCCCTGTCGGCGGCGGAGGAGATTTTCTGCTCCAGTTCGCCGAGCTCCGTGGTCGTGAAACGCACGGCGTTGGCCATGGTCTGGCGATGGATGTAGCGCCCGTCGTCGCGGCCCATGATCTTGTCGCCGTGGGTCGCGGTGACCTCGATGAAATAGCCCAGCACATTGTTGTGCTTGATCTTGAGGCCGGCGACGCCGGTCTCCTCGCCATAGGATTTCTGCAGGGCCGCGATATGGCGGCGGCTTTCGTCGCGCAAGCCCTTGAACTCGTCCAGCGCCGCATCGTAGCCGGCGGCGATGAAACCGCCGTCGCGCGCCAGCAGCGGCAGCTCCGCCGCCAGGGCGCGGGTCAGGCGCTCGACCAGCGTGTCATGCTGACCGAGATCGCGCGCCATGCCGGCCACGCCTTGCGGTACCGCCGCCAGGCCCGGCGCCAGCAGGGTTTGGCGCATCGGGCCGGTATCCTTGAGGCCGTCGCGGATGGCGGCCAGATCCCGCGGGCCGCCCCGGCCCAGGGTCAGCCGGCTCAGCGCCCGTTCGATGTCGGGCGTCGCCTTGAGCGCCGTGCGGATGGTCCCGCGCGCCTCCTCGGCATCGATGAAGAAGCCGACGTCGTCGAGCCGCGCATTGATGCGCTCCGCCGCCGTCAGGGGCGCCGAAAGGCGGGCGGAGAAGAGCCGCGCGCCCGCGCCCGTGACGGTGCGGTCGACCACCGACAAGAGGCTGCCCGGCCGCTCTCCCGTCAGCGTGCGCGTCAGTTCGAGGTTGCGCCTTGTCGCCGCGTCGATGGCGAGCGTCGCGCCCGCCGCATCCAGCTTGGGCGCCTTGAGCGTCGGCAGGCGGCCTTTTTGCGTAAGCTCAACGTAATCGACCAGACCGCCGAGCACGGCCAGTTCAGCGCGCCCGAAAGCCCCGAAGCCATCGAGCGAGGCCACGCCGTAGAGCGCTTTCAGCCGCCGCTCGCCCGACTGGCTGTCGAAGCGCGACGGCGGCAGCAAGGTCATGACGTGAGCCCAGTCGTTCAGGGCCTCAAAGAGCGGCGGCGTTTGCGAAACGGCTTCGGAGATCAACAATTCGCTGGGATTGAGCCGCGCCAGTTCGGCGGCCAGACCCGGCGCCTCGAGGGGAGCCGCCGAGACGTCGCCGGTCGAGAGGTCGAGCCAGGCCAGCGCCATCGAGCCGCCGGCCCGGGCCAGCGCCACGAGGTAGTTGTGGTTGCGCGAATCCAGCAGGGTGTCCTCGACCAGCGTGCCGGGCGTGACGACCCGCACGACATCGCGCGCCACCACCGATTTGGCGCCGCGTTTCTTGGCTTCGGCGGGCGCTTCGGTCTGTTCGCAGACGGCGACGCGGAAGCCGGCGCGGATTAGGCGCTGCAGGTAATTGTCGTAGGCGTGGACGGGCACGCCGCACATCTGGATGTCTTCGCCCAGGTGCTTGCCGCGTTTGGTCAGCACGATGTCGAGGGCGGCGGCCGCCTTTACCGCGTCATCGAAGAAAAGCTCGTAGAAATCGCCCATGCGGTAGAACAGCAACTCGTCCGGATGGGCTTCCTTGATGGCAAGATACTGGACCATCATGGGCGTCGGCGCGGCGGATTTGGCGGCCGGTTTTTTACCCGGTGCGCCGGCCTCCGCCGGCTTGGCGGGCGGGCTTTCGGGCGTTTCGATTTGATCGGCGGGCGGCGTGGACGACATGGCGGCCAACCTACCACAAAACTCAGGCGTCCATGAAGAACCGCCGCGTGGCATCGTCGCCGGGAAACATCGATTCGATGCGGATTTCCTGCAGCGTCACGTCGAGCGGCGTGCCCAGCGTGGCAATGGTCGAAAAGAACCTGAGCGCGACGCCGTCCTTCTCGATGTTGACGGTGAGCATCGGCGCCTGCCATTCGCCGGTGACGTGCTGGCGCCAGTCGTCCGGCACGCCCTCGCAGGCCGCCAGCTCGTCGATGAACGCCTGCATCTCGGGCGACCCGCCGTGGGCGTAAAGCTCGCTCTGCAGGCGCTGCAGCAGACAGGGCGCGATTTCGTCCCAGTTGCTGATATGGCGGCGAAAGCCCTCGGGGTAAAACGTGCCGCGCAGCACGTTGGCCGCCAGCGCCGGCAGGTCCTCGGGCCGTTCGACCTCGTAAAGCATGGCCTGCAGCCGCATGGCGCCCCGATTGGCGCGGATCACGTTGAAAAACGGATCGACCACCATGGCGGGATAGGGCTCCTGGGCTTCCATCATCATGGTGATGGCCTGGTCGACGGTGGCAAGTTCGGGTTCGCTGAGGTCGCTCTCCCGGTAGCCCGGCGCGAAACCGGCGGCGAGCAACAGCGCGTTGCGGTCGCGGAAGGGGATGTTGAGCGCCTCGCAGATCAGCATCACCATGAGCTTGCTGGGCGCGTTGCGCGCCGATTCGAGGAAGCTGATGTGCTTTTGCGACACCTCGCAACGCAGCGACAGCTCCAACTGGCTAACGCCACGCTTGGCCCGCCAGGACTTCATGAGGTGGGGGAATTCTTCCGAAATCGCGTTCATGACGCCGTCCATTTGCCGTGAAAAATTTCTGCCCTTCAACTACCCGGCAGGTAATTGCAGGCATACCGGCGATGATATTAGGTCTGGTGGCAGTGAAGTCGAAGCGAAAGGATCGCCGTCATGGAAAACCATCACACCGCTCACCCGGACAACCAAACGCTGCTGCGCCGGACCCTCAAGGCCAACGCCTTCTTCTCCGCCCTGGCCGGTCTGGCGCTGGCCGCCGAAGCGGACGCCATCGCCGCCCTGGCGTTTACCGGGAATTTTCACATCCTCGGGTTCAGCGCCGCCGACATCCTGCTGGAGGCTGGCCTCGGGCTCGTCTTGTTTGCTGCTTTGGTGTACTGGACCGCCCGCCGGCCCCGCATCAATCTGCGCTGGGCCAAGATTATCTGTGCGCTCGACGCCTTCTGGGTGGCCGACAGCTTCATCCTGTTGATCGTCGCCTCAGGATTGTTCACGGCCCTGGGCATGGAACTGGTTATCTTCCAGGCGCTCGCCGTGCTGGCGTTTGCGGTGCTTGAGGCCGTCGGCATCGTCCGGGCCCAGAAGGGCATCACCGCGCGGTCGGATCCTCCCGCCGCCGTCAATCCGGCGCACTAGACCGCGTGCACTCGAAAACCGGCGGTGCGGGCTTCGCGTCGCCGGTTTTTTGCGTCATATCAAGGGATTGTCGCTCAAAGCGGTTTGCGGGCGCGGGTTTTGCCGTTAGGCTGCCGGTTTGACCCTGGAACTCGCTCTAGACCCGCGAGATAGAGAGACCCAAAGACCGAACCCATGAGTGACGAATTTACCCGCGTCTCCGATGAGGAGGCCCTGCTGTTCCATGCCGAGGGCAAGCCCGGCAAGATCGAAATCGCGCCGACCAAGCCGCTGACCACGCAACGCGACCTGTCGCTGGCTTATTCGCCGGGCGTCGCCGTGCCCTGCCTCGCCATCGCCGAGGATCCCGACACGGCCTACGACTACACGGCCAAGGGCAACCTGGTGGCGGTGATCTCCAACGGTACCGCCGTGCTGGGTCTCGGCGATTTGGGCGCGCTGGGCTCCAAGCCCGTGATGGAGGGCAAGGCCGTCCTGTTCAAGCGCTTCGCCGATGTCGACAGCATCGATCTTGAGGTCGACACCCGCGACGTCGACGAGTTCATCAACGCCGTGCGCTATCTCGGGCCGAGCTTCGGCGGCATCAACCTTGAGGACATCAAGGCGCCGGAATGCTTCATCATCGAGCAGCGCCTGCGCGAACTGATGCCCATTCCGGTCTTCCACGACGACCAGCACGGCACGGCGATCATCTCGCTGGCCGGCATCATCAACGCCATGGACCTCACAGGCCGCGACATCACCGAGACCACCATGGTGGTCAACGGCGCCGGCGCCGCGGGCATCGCCTGCGTCGAACTGGCCAAGGCGCTGGGCATGCCGCACAACAATGTGACTTTGTGCGATTCCAAGGGGGTCATTTACCAGGGCCGCGAAGAAGGCATGAACCAGTGGAAGTCGGCCCACGCCATCGATACCGAGGCCCGCAGCCTGGAAGACGCCATGAAGGGCGCCGACATCTTTTTCGGCCTGTCGGTCAAGGGCGCGGTGACGGCGCAGATGGTCACGGACATGGCCGACAAGCCGATCATCTTCGCCATGGCCAATCCCGATCCGGAAATCACGCCCGAGGAGGTCGCCGACATCCGCGACGACGCCATCATGGCGACGGGGCGCTCGGATTACCCAAACCAGGTCAACAATGTCCTGGGTTTCCCCTATATCTTCCGCGGCGCTTTGGACGTGCGCGCCAGCTCCATCAACGACGAAATGAAGATCGCCGCAGCCCAGGCCCTGGCCGCCCTGGCGCGCCAGGACGTGCCCGACGAGGTCGCCGCCGCCTATCAAAGCGAGCGCCTGGTTTATGGGCCCAACTATGTCATTCCGGTGCCCTTCGACCCCCGCCTGATTTCCGAGATCCCGCCCGCCGTGGCCAAGGCGGCGATGGATTCGGGCGTCGCCGGACGGCCGATCTTTGACATGGAGGATTACCGCAACCGGCTGCGCGCCCGCCTCGATCCCATCGCCGGGCCGATGCAGTTGATCCTGGAACAAGTCCGCGCCCGGCCCGCCCGCGTCGCCTTCGCCGAGGGCGAGGAAGAACGCGTGATGCGCGCCGCCGTCACTTTCCGCAACGCCGGCTACGGTACGCCCATCCTGATCGGCGACGAAGACAAGATCCGCAAGGGTCTGGCGGAGATCGGCCAGGCCGAAGCGCTGGGCATCGAAATCGCCGCCTCGAATTCCGACGAACGAGCCGAGGACTACACCGAACTTCTTTACAACCGCCTGCAGCGGCGCGGCGTGCTGCTGCCCGAATGCGAACGCATGATCCGCGTCTACCGCACCGTGTTCGCCGCCTGCATGGTGGCGCGCGGCGACGCGGACGCCATGGTGGCGGGCTCAACCCGAAGCTACAACGAGGTGCTGGAGGATATCCTCCGCGTCCTCGACCCCGCACCCGACAGCGTCACCTTCGGTCTCTCCATCATGGTGGCCAAGGGCCGCACGGTCTTCATCGCCGACACCACGACGCACGAACGGCCCGACGCCGAGCAATTGGCGGCCATCGCCCAGCAGAGCGCCGCCGTCGCCCGCCAGCTGGGCCACGAGCCGCGCGTCGCCATGCTGTCGTTCTCCAACTTCGGCAATCCCATGCGGGCCCGCGTCGACGGCATCCGCGCCGCCGTCGAGCTATTGGACCAGCGCAACGTCTCCTTCGAGTACGAGGGCGAAATGTCGGTCGACGTCGCGCTGAACGAGGAATTGCTGGCGCTCTATCCCTTCAGCCGCCTCAGCGGGCCGGCCAACGTGCTGGTCATGCCGGGGCTTTATGCCGCCAACATTTCGGCCAAGCTGATGCAGGAACTGGGCGGCGGCACCGTGATCGGGCCGCTGATGGTGGGGCTTTCCAAACCGGCGCAGATCCTGCGCACCGGCGCCACCGACAGCGACATCGTCAACATGGCCGCATTGGCGGCGCATGAGGCTATGCGCTAGAGAAATTAACCCGCAATCAGTTCGTCATTCCCGCGCCGCCCTTCTCCGGCGTCATCCCGGACTTGATCCGGGATCCAGTTGGTTCCTTTATGTCCTTTGGAGAAAAAACAAAACCTGGATTCCGGCCTTCGCCGGAATGACGGTGATTTATTGGGCAACGTCCTGCTAGGGCAGCATAAAGCCGCGGATGGTGAAGAAGAGGATCGACGACAGCAGCGCGGCCAGCGGTACGGTGACCACCCAGGCGAAGAAGATCGTTATTACGTGAGACCGGCGCACGAGCTTTTTCTTCTTCCGCTTCTTGCGCTTCTTTTTTTCCTTCTTGGCCAGTTTCAGACCGATCGCCTCGGCTTGCTCGGGTGAGATTTCCTCTTCCGGACCCCAACCGCCTACGGCGGAGGAGATGTCGGCGGCCGCCGCCGAGGTCAGGGTGGCCTCGCGCCGGCGATTGACCAGCCATTCGCGGAAGAAACCGACACCGAACACGGCGCCCACCGCGATGTGGGTGGAACTCACCGGCAGACCCAAGGCCGAGGCCACGATCACGGTGATGGAGGCGGACAACGCCACGGTGAAGGCGCGCATGCGGTCGAGCTTGGTGATCTTGGTGCCGACGGTCTTGATCAGCTTGGGCCCGAACAGCACCAGTCCCGCCGATATGCCGATGGCGCCGATCACCAGTACCCAGTAGGGCACCGCGACCTTGGAGACAATTTCGCCGGAATATACGGACCCCACGATGGCCGCCAGCGGGCCCACGGCATTGGCCACATCGTTGGCGCCGTGGGCGAACGACAGCAAGGCGGCGGAACAGATCAGCGGCACCGTAAAGAGGGTGCTGACGGACTTGCGTTTATTCTCCAGGCCCTCGGCGGTGCGCGATACCCAGCCTTTCACCAGATACCAGCTAACGAAAAACGAAGCGACGGCGATGCCCGCCACCACCGGCGCTCCGGGTTTCCACAGATGTTTGAGGCCCTTCATGACGATGTAGGCCGAAAACGCCGCCGCCATAATAGCCACCAGGATAGGCACCCACTTCTTGGCCGCCGCAACCTTGTCATCCTGGAAGACAATCATGAATTTGATGACGGCCAGGAAGCCGGCCGCGATGATGCCGCCGAGCACGGGTGATATGACCCAGCTGGCGGCGATTTTGGCAAACGTCGTCCAGTTGACGGCGATTAAACCCGCCGCGGCAATGCCGGCGCCCATGACGCCGCCCACGATGGAGTGCGTGGTCGATACCGGCGTGCCGATCCAGGTAGCAATGTTGATCCACATGGCCGCCGACAGCAGCGCCGCCATCATGGCCCAGGTGAACGTGGCGGCATTGGCGATACCCTCGGGATCGATGATGCCCTTGCGGATGGTGCTGATGACGTCGGAGCCCGCCAGGATGGCCCCGCCGGCCTCGAAAATTGAGGCGATGATCAGCGCGCCGGTCATGGTGATAGCCCCGGAACCGACCGCCGGACCGACATTGTTGGCGACGTCGTTGGCGCCGATGTTGAGCGCCATGTAGGCGCCGATGACGCCGGCGGCGACGACGAAAAGGTCGCCTTCCGAACTGCCGGACTGCAGCGCGAGGTACCCCCAGACCGCCAGGATGAACAGCAGGCCGACGCCCAGCTTGACGTACCGCAGACCGGCCTTTTCAGCTGCCGCCTCAATGCGCGAAAAGCGCTTGAGGTCCTTGTCGACAGTTTTTGTGGGGATCATGAAGTTCCTCGTGGGCGAACATATTCGTCATCTCAATATGACACTTGTATGACAGTTTTATGACGCTTGCGAGGGGTGCTGCACGAATATCGCTGGTTACTTTAATCAGGCCTGCGGCCGCTTGGTGAAGTGGTCGAGGTAGCGGGTTTCGATATTCGCCACGGGCAGGATGACGAAGACGTCCGTGGTGCCGAACGGACGGTCGGGATAAGCCCCGTCGCCGACGAAAGCGCCGACGCGGAGATAGCCTTTCAGCAAGGCCGGCAGGGCCCGCCAGACGCGTTTCGGATTAATCGCCTCCACCGGCATCAGGTCCATGTCGATCCTGCGCCCGGCCAACGCCGAAACCCGCAACTCGGGGCGCGCGGCGTGGAAATGGTGGAGGTAGGAAAGCTGTTCGGCCAGCAACGCGGGATGGATGCCGGGCAGGCTGGCGCAGCCGAACAGGTAACTGCTGGCATGGGCCGTTACATAATCGGCGATACCCCGCCAGAGGTGCTGGATGGTGGCGTTGCTGCGGTAGCGCATATCCACGCAGCTGCGTCCGCATTCCAACAGCTGCGCGGGATCGTCGACGGCTGCCGACAGCGGTGACAAATCAAACTCGCCGGCCGAATAAAATCCGTTCGCCTGATAAGCCGCGTCGCCGCGCAGCAGACGGTAGGTGCCGACCACCTCGGCCTTGCGGCCCGGCGTCTCGTCCAGCACCAGCAGATGATCGCAGACGTCATCGAAGCCGTCGTAATCTCGCCGCGCCGCCGCCATTTGCGGCGTCGGCTCGGCACCTTTTTCCTCATAGAAGACGCGGTAGCGCAATTCCTGGGCTGCCGTGATCTCCGCTTTGTCGGTCGCCAGACGGACCACCAATTCGCTTGACGGCGCCGGTCGGGCGGAAAATATCCCGGCTGCGGCCGCCGGCCGGGAATTCCTCAGTTCTTGGAGAGCCATGTTCATAATGCCGGCGATCTGATCAGGCGGTTGCGACGCGGGTGCCAAGGGGACATGAAAATTCCATGACGGCGGAGCCCCGGACAAATAAACCGCCGGGCGCGGTGAGCACCCGGCGGCATAAAATTAGTCTGAAAACCGTCGCGGTTTAAATCAGCTCTTCTTATCCTGCTTTGTCGTCGCCGGCTGAGAAGACTGTACCGTTACGGTTTCGTCGTCGATTTGCACCGACTTGATATGGCCCGCGCACTGAGCAAACGCCGATGTCGAAAACATCACGGCGGCCGCCACCAGAGCCAGCATTCCGCTGATACGCATGATCGGGCTCCTTTCCTGTGTACTCACAAGACGGAAAGTGTAGCCCGCCGACGCCTTTCCGGTCAAACCGGCACCCGCACACGTTTTCGTTAACGATCGCCCACCCGTGCGCCGGACAAGGCCCAATGCGCTTGACCTTCCAATGGGGGAAGGCCCACATATGGGCTGGTTTTTGGTGAGGGGACGCCTGGCATGAGTTCATTGAAATTGGCTTTCATCGGCCTTGCGGTAATTGTTGTCGCAATTCTGGCCTGGCAATTTTTCGGCGCGCGCCAGGCCCAGCAACAGGCCGTCATCAAGATCCCCATGCTGACGGCCCAGGCGGTGGCGGGCGAAAAGGCCTTCAACGCCCATTGTATCGCCTGCCATGGCGTCAATGCCGGCGGCAGCGACAAGGGGCCGCCGCTGGTGCACCAGATCTACGAACCAGGCCATCACGCCGACATGTCTTTCGTCCTGGCCGCCAAGCGCGGAGTGCGGGCGCATCACTGGAAGTTTGGCAACATGCCGCCGCAACCCCATGTGAGCGACGCCGAGATCGCCGCCATCATCCGCTATGTCCGGGAGCTTCAGGTCGCCAACGGCATCACCCACAGCGGGCGCAACTAACGTCCGGACACCCCGTCGACCGCCTGCCGGGCCGCCTCGGCCGAGGCCGCCCCGAAGCAGGCGAAGACAACCCGCGTCAGCGACGATCCCGAACTCAGCGTTTGTCTGACGGTCGCTGCCGCCGTATACGCGGCGAGATCGGCGGGGTAGCCGTAGACCCCGGTGCTGATGGCCGGAAAGGCGATCGATTGGAGCGCCTTTTCATCGGCGATCTCCAGGCAACGTCGATAACAGCTTTCCAGCAATCGGGGCTCGCCCGCGTTGCCGCCCTGCCAGACCGGCCCGACGGAGTGGATGACGTAGCGCGCCTTTAGATCGTAGCCGTCGGTCAGCTTGGCGTCGCCGGTCTCGCAGCCGCCCAACGTGCGGCATTCCTCAAGCAGTTTCGGACCGGCGGCGCGGTGAATGGCGCCGTCGACGCCGCCGCCGCCCAACAGCGAATTGTTGGCCGCATTGACGATGGCGTCGACCGCAAGACGGGTGATGTCGCCCTCGACGATCTCGATTTCGGCTTGCATCGGCACCCCCTTGTCAGGCGGGACGCGTGACGGCGCCCGGGCGCGTGATCCACCACAGGATGATCAGGCCGGGGATGGCGCCCACGGCCGTGTAGACGAAGAAATCCGTCCAGGGCACGGCTTCGGCCACGAACCCCGTGCCCGATGATATCAGGGTTCGCGGCACGGCGAAAAGCGACGACAGCAGGGCGTACTGGGTGGCCGTGTAGGCGACGTTGCAGAGACTTGAGAGATAGGCGATGAAGATCGCCGTGCCCATGCCGCCGGCCAGGTTCTCGAAGCCGATGGTCAGGGCGAGGAAACCGAGGTCCGCGCCGACCTCGGCCTGCACCGCGAACATCAAGTTCGAAAGCAGTTGCAGGATGCCGCAGATCCACAGGCTTTTGACCATGCCCGAGGCATTCAGGAGCCAGCCGCCGACCGCCAGTCCCGCCATCGTTGCGGTGAAACCGTAGAGTTTCGAGACGTTGGCGATGTCGATCTTGCTGAAACCGATCTCCACCAGGAACGGGTTGGTCATCACGCCCGCCATGGAATCGCCGAGCTTGTAAAAGATCACAAAGGCCAGGACGGCAAAGGCCATCCAGCCGCGCGACGAGAGGAACTCGACGAAGGGACTGATGACGGCGACGTAAATCCAGGCCGCCGCGCGGCTGCGCCAATCGTCCCGCTCAACGCCGCGCCGCGCAATGTAGGCTTCGGCTTCGGCCTCGCGGGCGTCGGCCTCGGCGCTGCCCTGGCGGTCGGGTTCCGGGCTGACCAAGGTGGTGACGATGCCCACGCCCATCAGGGCGGCCATGGCGGCATAGGCCGGAAACCAGTTCGCCAGGTCGGCGATGTAGAGCGCGCCGGCGCCGGAGGTCAACATGGCCACGCGGTAGCCCCAGACGAAAACCGCCGCCCCCGCCGCCAGTTGGCGCTGTTCCAGGGTTTCGACGCGGTAGGCGTCGAGCACGATGTCCTGGCTGGCCGAACAGAACGAGACGATGAGCGCCAGCAGGGCGACCCAACCGGCGTCGCGGGCCGGATCGCTCAAACCCAGGGCAAGGATCGAGACGACGAGGGCGCCCTGCGTCGCCAGCATCCAGCCCCGGCGGCGGCCCAACAGGCGCGTCAGCAGTGGCAGCGGCGCCCGGTCGATCAGCGGCGACCAGAAGAATTTCAAGGTGTAGGGGACGCCGAGCGCGGCAAACAGTCCGATCGTGCTTTTGCTCACCCCGGCTTCGGTCAACCAGATGCTGAGTGTGCCGAAAGTCAGCGCCAGCGGCAATCCGCTGGAAAAACCCAGGAACAGCAGCCGGACGATGCGGCGGTCGACATAGACTTCCGTGGCGTTGAGCCAGCGGTTCATGCGGGCGTCACGAGGCCTGCCGGGCCAGGTAGTCTTCCACCGGGGTATAGGGGCGGTCCTGGACCTTGGCCGCTTCGGGCAGCATCAGTTCGCCGCCGGCGCAGGTCAGCCCGCGCGCCAGCCACTCGCTGCGGCGGCAGGCCTCGGCCACGCCGACCCGGCCGATCAGCAGGATGTTGTCGATGATGCTGCTCGAATAGCCCGCCGAGGCCGTCACCGGCACCGCGCCCGGGATGTTGTCGACGCAGAAATGGCGGATGCCCGCCTCGGCGTAGACCGGATCGTCCCAGGTGGTGGGCCGGCTGGTCTCGACCGCGCCGGCGGGGTCGCAGGAGATGTCGACGATGGCGGCGGTCGGCTTCAACGCCCCGAGATCGCCCCGGCTTATGAGGTGATCATCCCGCCCCTTGGGCCAAAGCACGCAGTTGTAGATGACGTCCGCCGCCGCCAGATGCGCTTTCAGGTCGGTAACGTCGAAGGTCTCGAGATCGGCGTCCGGCCATTCGGCACGGGCGGCCTCGCGAGCCTCGGCGCTGACGTCGAAGGCCGCCACGGAGACACCCAGGCCGAGCAGCGTGCGCAAGGCGCCCCGGCCGACGCCGCCCAGGCCCAGCACAATCGCCTGGGCCGGCGGCGCGCCGTAGTGCGGGATGAAATGACGGCCCGCGCCGCCGTGCGGCGCGAAGGCCAGGCGCAAGCCTTCGAGCGCGCCCACTTCGCCTGCCAGGGTGCTGTTGGGCGAGCCCTCGGCATGGGTCTCCTCGGCCGCGATGGCGGTCAGGCCGCATTTCAGCAACGCGTCGAGCTGATCGCGGTTGGCGGCGGAATGGAGATTGGTGAAAAGGATGTGCTCGGGTCTGAGCGCGCCGTACTCCGCCGGCATGATCTCCTTGACCTTCACGATCAGGTTGCTGATGCGGAAGATCCACGGGCCGTTCTCGGCCAGGGCCGCGCCGGCCGCCGAATAGGAGCCCTCCTCGAAGCCCGATGCCGCGCCGGCCCCGCGCTCCACCTGGACGGCGTGACCGTCCTGCACCAGCATCTCGACGTGCTCGGGCGTCAGCGCCACGCGCCCCTCGCCAGGCTTGATTTCCTTAGGGATGCCGATGCGCATGCGCGGTTGTTCGATGGTCATGCAGAGAGCTTACTCACCCACGGCGCGGGATCAACCGGAGATGGCCGGATGGGCGAAATTAACCGTGAGCGGAAGCCAGCCGGCGGTAGCTCAGCGCCTCGGCGACATGAATACGACGCACGTCCGCCTCGCCTTCGAGGTCGGCCAGGGTGCGGGCGACGCGCAGGACACGGTTGTAGCCCCGGGCCGAGAGCCGCATGGCGGCCGCGGCCTCCGTCAGCAGGCGCACGCCTTCCGCCTCGGGCGTGGCGATGCCGGACAACAGCTCGCCGTCGGCCTGGGCGTTTGTGCGCACGGCGCCGTCCGTGGCCAGACCTGCGAAGCGCTCGGTCTGGATTTGCCTGGCCGCCGCGACGCGCGCCGCGACCTCCGCCGAGCCCTCGGCGGGCGGCGGCAGGGCGAGGTCGGCGATCTCGACCGCCGGCACGTCGATGTGCAGATCGATGCGGTCGAGCAGCGGCCCCGACAGCTTGGACTGGTAATCGGCGGCGCATTTGGGCGCGCGCGTGCAGGCCAGCCCGGGGTCCGACAAATGCCCGCAGCGGCAGGGGTTCATCGCCGCCACCAGCTGGAAACGCGCCGGGTAGGTGACGTGGTTGTTGACGCGCGCCACGGTGACGCGGCCGAGCTCCAGCGGCTGGCGCAGGCTTTCCAGCACGGGGCGGGGAAATTCCGGTAGTTCGTCGAGGAACAGCACGCCGTGGTGGGCCAGCGAAATCTCGCCCGGCTTGGCCTTCGTGCCGCCGCCGACCATGGCGGCCTGGGAGGCCGAGTGGTGGGGGTCGCGGAACGGCCGGACGCTGCTGACGCCGCCGTCGCTGAGCGTGCCGGCGATGCTGTTGATCATGCTGACCTCCAGCATCTCGGCCGCCGTCATGGCCGGCAGGATGCCCGCCAATCGCGCCGCCAGCATCGATTTACCGGCCCCCGGCGGTCCCGTCATGCGCATGTTGTGGCCGCCCGCCGCGGCGACCTCCAGGGCGCGCTTGGCGGTTTCCTGGCCCTTGATGTCGCGCAGATCGAGGCATATCCGCGACGCCTCGGCCAGCGCCGGCTCCGGCGGCGTCAGCACCTGCGTGCCCTTGAAATGATTGACCAGCGCCAGCAGCGTCGGCGGCGCCAGAACCTCCAGCTCCCCGGCCCAGGCGGCCTCGCCGCCACAAGCGCCGGGACAGATCACACCCTGTTCGGCGGCCACGGCGGCGACGGCGGCCGGCAAAACGCCCGCCACCGGCGCCAGGGCGCCGTCCAGGGCCAACTCGCCCAACACCGTATAGGCCGTCACTTCATCAGCCGGCAGGACGTCCATGGCGGCCAGCAGGCCGACGGCGATGGGCAGGTCGAAATGGCTGCCCTCCTTGGCGACGTCGGCGGGCGCCAGGTTGATGGTGATGCGCTTGGGCGGCAGCCCGAGGCCGATGGCCGCCAAGGCGCTGCGCACGCGTTCGCGGCTTTCCGCCACCGCCTTGTCGGGCAGGCCGACGATGGTGAAGGCCGGCAATCCGGCGGAGAGGTGAACCTGGACGTCCACCGCGATGACGTCGATACCCTGAAAGGCAACCGTGTTGACCCGTGCAACCATACGATACGGAACTCCGTTGAACGCCGCCGGACTGCGCCCGGGCGTTATTCGCCTAGTACAATCTAAGGTATGGATGGATTTGAGCCGGTTTTCTCAGGTCCCCGCCCGCTTGACCCCCTAAAGGGCCGGGATACATACTATGTTAGGCGTCAGCCGATGGATCGGGCCGGCGAACCGAATTGCGCCAATGACCGGGCGAAGGGACGTAGAGCTTTGCCGTTTAGTTACGAAATCGATACGAAAAATGGCGTCGCCAAACTAACAGCCTCGGGTATCGTCACGGACGACGACCTTTCTGCGCTGGTCGACGAGCTATGGGCCGATCCCGACTGGCGGATCGATATGCCGACGCTGACGGATTTCTCCGCCGCCGTCGCCTTAGAGTTCACACCGGACGGTATTCGCGGGGTCTTCGAATTACTGACCACCAAAAGAGGCGGATTAAGCCGCGGCGGCATCAAAAGCGCCGTTGTCGTCACCGAAACAGGCCAGAAATACCTCGTCAAGATGGGCCAGGCCATGGCAAGCAGTATTCCGGATATGTCGAGTATTCAGACTTTCTCAAGCCCGGAGGAAGCCTGGGACTGGTTGGGTCTGCCCGAGACTTAGCGGTTGTCAGGCCGGTCTAAGGCCATAACCGCCCACCCGCGGCGATGATGACCGTGGCCACCCCCAACAGGATATTGATGCCGACGAGACGGCGGATCTGGTTGATCTGGGCGCCGCCGTCGGGCCAGGCCTCCGCCGCGACATGCGCCTTCAGCCGTTTGAACGGGGCGAAGTAGACGTGAAAGAAGATCGCCATCATGGCCAGGCCCAGGGCGTACATGATGTGGATGTATATGGGCGTCGTGGCAAATCCGCCGTAGACGTCGAAGATCATCCAGTTGCCCGTCGCCAGCAACAGCACCACGGCGCCCCAGACCCAGGGGAAGAAGCGGCTGAACACGCCGGCCCACAAGGTCAATCGTTGCGGCGGTTCCAGCACCTCCACGGCGACAGGCCGCAGCATCTGGTGGGCGAAGATCATGCCGCCGAGCCAGACGACGGCGGAAAGAACGTGCAGGATGAGCGCGAGCGCCGAAACGGTCATGGCGTTTCCCCCGGAAATATGCGCCCGTCAGAGCCGCGCTTCGATGGCGTCCCAGATGCCGGCTTCCAGGCAGGCGCCGTCGAAACGGTCGATTTCCTGCAGGCCGGTGGGCGAGGTGACGTTGATCTCAGTGAGATAGTCTCCGATCACGTCAATGCCAACGAAGATCAGACCGTTCTGCTTCAGGGTCGGCCCGATGGCTTCGCAGATCTCCTCCTCGCGCTTGGTCAGTTTGGACTGCTCGGCCCGGCCGCCGACGTGCATGTTCGAGCGCGCCTCGCCTTCGGCCGGCACGCGGTTGATGGCGCCGGCCGGCTTGCCGTCGATCAGGATGATGCGCTTGTCGCCGGCCCGGACCTCCGGCAGGTATTGCTGGATGATGATGGGCTCGCGGTAGAGCTCAGTGAACATCTCGATCAGCGAATTGAGGTTTTCGTCGCCCGGCGTAATGTGGAAAACGCCGGCGCCGCCGTTGCCGTAGAGCGGCTTGACGATGATGTCCTTATGCTCCTCACGGAAAGCAGCGATCTGACCGGGATCGGTGGTGATCAGGGTCGGCGGCATGATGCCGTCGAAGTGGGTGACGAAAAGTTTCTCCGGCGCGTTGCGCACGTGGATCGGATCGTTGACCACCAGCGTCTCGGGGTGGACGTGCTCCAGGATGTGCGTGGCCGTGATGTAGGCCATGTCGAAGGGCGGATCCTGGCGCATCAGAACGACGTCGACGTCGGCCAGGTCGATCATTTCGGGCGCCCCCAGCGTAAAGTGGTTGCCCTTCTCCCGGCGCACTTCCAGCGGCCGCGCCTGCGCAATCACCCGGCCCGACGACAGGCTCAAATCCCGGGGCAGGTAGTGATGGAGGGCATAGCCCCGCGTCTGGGCTTCCAGGGCCAACACGAAACTGCTGTCGCCATCGATATCGATGCCGTCCATGGGGTCCATTTGAATGGCGACGGTGAGAGTCATATAGCGTTCCGAAATCGTGCGCGGTGAAACCGCCGGCTGCCTAGGAGGTCTTCCGCCTGGGGTCGGTTTTCAGCCGCACATGGTTGATCACCTTGACGACGCCGGCGATGTTGCGGGCGTGATTGATCAGTTTGTCGAGCTCCGGCTGATCCTGGGCGATGCCCATCAGGTAAACCACGCCGTTGACGGTTTCGACCGAGAAGTTGATATCCAGGATGTCGCGGTCGCGCAGCATCTGGAAGCGGAGCTGCGTGGTGATCTTGCCGTCCTTGAGGTAATTGACGAGGCCGCCCCGGTTGCTGACCTGGATTTCGTTGAGCACCTCGCTGATGCCGTCGACCTGCCAGGTAAGCCGCGCCGCCTCGACCCGGTCTTCCGGCTTGGCCACCGACCCGGTCAGCAGCACGCGGCCCTCGACCACTTCGATGCCGACGCTGGAGAACAGTTTTTCGTCCTTCTTCAGCAGAGCTTCGTTGATGGCAAGCTGGATCGAGGCGTCATCGACGGCGTCGCCGACGGAGCGTTCCTGGGCCACCGCGACGCCTGCCGTCGCGCCCGCGCCGACCACGGCGCCGGCGCAGCCGCCCAGGACGAGGGCGGTCCCGATCAGTACAAGGCCAACCACGAGATTTGTCGGCAATCCGGCGATCCTGGTATTGATTGTCATGTTTCGCAGCTCCCCAAAAATTCTGGCCTGCAAAATATGACATCCCGCCGCGAATGTCGCGCACCGATTGAGTGCGCCGGACAAAAATTACCAGGCCGCCGGAACGTGCAGGGGCAGCCGCCAGGGCGCTATGAGAACGGCGTCGAAACGGACGTCAAGCTCGGCATAGGCTGTGCGCCGGTCGAGGAATATCGCCATGGCGTTGGAAATCCGCGCTTGCTGGTGCGGCGTCACGGCGGCGGCGGCGGCGGCCCGATCCGATCTCGCCTTGACCTCGACCGCAGCGATCAGGTTGCCGCGGCGCACGATCAGGTCGATTTCACCCGACGGCGTACGGAAGCGGCGTTCCAGCACGCGGTAGCCCTTCAGCCTGAACATCCAGGCCGCGGCGAATTCCGCCCAGCGGCCGAGACGTTCGGCGCCTTTTCTGCGCTCAGTTCCGGCCGCCATCATTGGCTTCCGCCTTCAACTCAAGCGCCCGGGCATAGACGGTCCGTTTGGGCAGGCCGGACTTCGCCGCCACCAGCGCAGCGGCCTCACGCACGCTGTGATCGGGTAAAATGGCTGTCAGGGCCGCGTCCAGATCAAACACCGGCGCGTCACCCCCTGGCGGTCCGACGACGACCACGATTTCACCCTTGGGGCTGTCCTCGGCCGCGTAAGCCGCCGCCAGGTCATCCAGTTTGCCACGGCGGAATTCCTCGTAGCGTTTGGTCAGTTCGCGCGCGACCGCAGCGGGGCGCGGCCCCAGCACATCCGCCATGTCGGCCAGCGATGCGGCCAGGCGGCGGGGGCTTTCCAGCAGCACCAACGTCGCCGGAACGGCCGCCAACTCGGCCAGCTCTGTGCGCCGTTTGCCCTGCTTGGAAGGCAGAAAGCCCGCGAATAGGAAGCGGTCCGTCGGCAGTCCCGATCCAGCCAAAGCCGCCAATACGGCGCTGGCGCCGGGGATGGGAATGATCTCGATGCCGGCCTCCAGCGCGGCCTCCACCAGTTTGTAACCGGGATCCGATATCAGCGGCGTACCGGCATCCGACACCAACGCCACGACCTCACCGGCGCCGAGGCGGTCCATGATTCTGGGCCGGGCGCGCCCCGCACTATGCTCGTCGTAGCGCAGCATCGGGGTCTTCAGACCGTGCCGCTGCAAAAGCTTTGCTGTCACCCGGGTGTCCTCGCAGGCGATAATCGACGCCGCCCCCAGCACCTCCAGGGCGCGGGCCGAAATGTCAGCCATGTTGCCGATGGGCGTCGCCACGATGTAAAGACCAGGCTCCAAGGCGTTGCTCCGTTTACTTGGGGTACAACCGGCGCTACGTTTGATCCCGTGCAAGGATATTCCAGGGCATTGTTCAGGTGAGCCGAATTTCGTCAACCACGCTTTGTCTCAGGCAGCCAAATTTCGGCGCGCTGGCGGTCTTGGCGTTGGCCGCGATGCTGGCCGGCTGCGCAGACGGCGGGCTTCCGGGCAACCTGTCCGAATTGCTGGGTGAACGGAAAACGCCTGCCCCCGTCGAGAGTGAAACCAAGACACTGGCCGAAGCGACCGCGCCGGACGGCGAGGCCGTCAAACCGGCCACGCCCAAGCTGGACCAGGCGGTTCCCGACCCGGCCGCCCCCGAACCCGTCGCCAGCTCGGACCAGGGCGTACCCGTGCGGCAGCTGCCGTCTGCCAATTTCGTCGTAACGCCGATCCCCGAACCGGTGGGACCGTCCTTGACACGGCCGCCGATAACCGGGCCGCAGCCGCTGCGGATCGCGCTCCTGCTGCCGTTGTCGGGCGCCCAAAAGGCCTTGGGGCGGGCGCTGCTGGATTCAGCTCTGCTCGCCCTGTTTGACGTCGCGCCGGAACGCCTGACCCTGATGCCGCGCGATACTGGCGGCAGCGCCGAGGGCGCCGCCCGGTCGGCTGAGGACGTCCTGGGAGAGGGCGCCGAAATCATTCTCGGCCCGGTGTTCAGCCAGGCCGTGCAGGCGGCGGCCGAGCCGGCCCGCAAACGCGAGGTCAACGTCGTCGCCTTTTCGACCGACCGCAGCATCGCCGGCAACGGCGTCTATCTGATGGGCTTCATGGCGGACCAGCAGGTCGACCGGGTGATGGACTACGCCGGCAGCCAGGGTATCAGACGCTATGCCTCGCTGGTGCCGATGACGCGCTACGGCGACCACATCATCGCCCAGCTGGCCATGGCGGCAAGCCGCCACGGCGGCGAAATCGTGCGCATTGAGCGGTACGCGGCGGACGAGGAAGTCATGGAGCCGGCCAAAAGGCTGGCGGAGTACGAAGGCCGGCGGGCCGCTCTGGCGGCGCGGCGCCAGGAACTGACGCAAAGCGAGGACCCCGACGCCGCTGCTGAATTGGAAAGGCTGGAGAACGCCGAAACCCTGGGCGACGTCGATTATGAAGCCGTCATGCTGCCGGAGGGGGGTGCGCGGTTGCGGGCCGTCGCCCCGCTGTTGCCCTTCTACGACGTCCACCCCGACAAAGTCCGCTTTCTCGGCACCGGTCTTTGGGACGACGACAGCATCGGGCGCGAACCGGCATTGGTGGGAGGCTGGTTCGCCGGGCCGGATCCCAACCTCGGCAAGGCGTTCCGGGCACGATTCGAAGAGATTTATGGCTATCGCCCGCCGAGGATCGCCAGCCTGGCCTACGACGCCGTGGCGCTGGCGGCAATCCTGTCGTCGGGCGGCCAGAAACCGGACTACACCGCTGAGGCGTTAACCGATCCCAGCGGCTTCGCCGGCGCGGACGGTTTGTTCCGCTTTCGCAGCGACGGCATTGCCGAACGCGGCCTGGCGGTGGTCGAGGTTCTGCCGCGCGGCCTGAAAGTGCTCGATCCCGCCCCCAATTCGTTTACCGCCGGCGGGTCTTAGGCCAGCAACCGCCCGATCAGGGTGTTCAGCACCGCCGCCCCCTTGTCCGTCGTGCGCAAACCGTCGTCGTCGGAAATCAAATAACCGCCGTCCGTCAGGTCCGAAACCGTGTCGGACGAGATCGCCTGCGTCAGGGTAACGCCGGTCAGCGCTTCGAAGCGCCGCGCCGAAACCCCTTCGCGCAAACGCAATCCCATCATCAGGATTTCCGCCGACAGATCCGCCCGGCTCAGGCCCTCCGCGCTTTCCGTACCTTGGCCGTGGGCATTGACGGCATCAAGCCATTTTTCGGGGCTGCGCAGGCGGCTGGTCGCGGTGCGTCCGGCCGCCGTATCCACCCTGCCATGCGCCCCCGGACCGATCCCGAGATAGGGGTCGGAGCGCCAATAGCTGAGATTGTGCCGGCTTTCGGCGCCGCTGCGGGCGTGGTTGGAAATCTCGTAAGCCGGCAGGCCCGCCGTCTCGCAGAGCTCCTGTGTGAGCTCGAAAAGCGCAGCACCCGTATCCTCGTCCGGCACAACCAGGTCGCCCCGGCGCTGCGCCTCGTGAAACCGCGTGCCCCGTTCGATCGTCAGCTGATAAAGCGAGAGATGCGGCAAACCGAATTCCAGGGCCCGCGTCAGCTCCTGCCGCCATTGGGCAGGGGTCTGGCCGGGCCGGGCGTAGATGAGATCGATGGAGACGTTGTCCGCCTCTGCCCGCGCCACGGCCAGGGCGGCTTGGGCTTCCGACACACTATGGGCACGCCCCAGCGCCGCCAGGTCTTCGTCGTCCAGAGCCTGCACACCGAGGGAAAAGCGATTGATGCCGGCGGCGGCGTATCCGGTAAAGCGGGCGGCCTCGACCGATGTGGGGTTCGCTTCCAATGTGATTTCCGCCGCCGCCGCCAGGCCCAGCCGGTCCGCCACCGTATCGATCACGGCGGCCACCGTGGCCGGCGGCATCAGCGACGGCGTGCCGCCGCCGAAGAAGATACTGCTGACGCCGCCGTCGGGTTTGTCGATGAGTAATGCCGCGCTGACCAGCTCACGCACCAGGGCAGCCGTCCAGGCGTCTTCATCGATGGCCTCGCGGACGTGGCTGTTGAAATCGCAGTACGGACACTTGGACAGGCAGAACGGCCAGTGCACATAGACGGCGAAGCCCGCCCCGGCGCTACTTGAAGCAGGCCGGCAGGAGTTGGGCGAAGGCGTTGGCGCGGTGGCTGATGGCATGTTTGGCTTCCGGTTCCATCTCTCCGTTCGTGATGGCGTGGCCGTCAGGCACGAACATGGGATCATAACCGAAACCGTTGTCGCCGCGCGGCGGCCAGATCAAATGGCCGTTGCAGCGGCCTTCGAACGATTCGGCATGCCCGTCGGGCCAGGCCAGCGTCAGAGCGGCGACGAAATGGGCGCCGCGCCGTTCCCGCGTCGTCGCACCTTTTGCCTGCAATTCGTCCTCGACCCGCTGCATGGCCGCCATGAAGTCGCGCGGGCCGCCGCCGGCCTCGGCTCTCGCCGCCTCCGCCCAGCGCGCCGAATAAATGCCGGGCGCGCCGTCCAGCGCATCGACCGCCAGACCGGAATCGTCGGCCAGGGCTGGAAGGTCCGAGGCGCGGGCCGCCGCCAAGGCCTTGAGCTCGGCATTGGCGATGAATGTCGTCCCTGTCTCCTCCGGTTCCGGCAGGCCGAGATCGGCGGCCGATAAGGTCTCGATGCCCAAGGGGGCGAGCAGCTCACGGATCTCCCGGGCCTTGCCGGGGTTGTGGGTGGCGACGACGAGCTTGTCGCCGCTGAACTTGCGCGCGCTCATGGCCGGCAACGCGGGTTAATCGAGACCCAGCGCCTGGCGCTGTTTGACGGCCAGCTGCGTGCCGCCGGCCTCGGCGAGATCGAGCAAAGCGAGAAATTGATCGCGGGAAAAGGGCGCCTCTTCGGCGGTGCCCTGGACCTCGATGATGTCACCCTGTCCCGTCAGCACGAAGTTGGCGTCGGCCTGGGCGTTGGAATCTTCCGGATAATCAAGGTCGAGGACGGCCTCTCCCTGATAGAGACCGCAACTGACCGCGACGACTTGATCCATCAGCGGCAACGACGGGATGACGCCGTCATCGACCAGCTTGGCCAGGGCGATGTGCAGCGCCACGTAGGCGCCGGTGATCGAGGCGGTCCGCGTGCCGCCGTCGGCCTGCAGCACGTCGCAGTCGATCTTGATCTGGCGTTCGCCCAACTCCTCCAGCTTGGTCACCGAGCGCAGGCTGCGGCCGATCAGGCGCTGGATTTCCTGGGTGCGGCCCGATTGCTTGCCGCGGGCGGCTTCCCGGTTGGTGCGTTCGTGGGTCGAGCGTGGCAGCATGCCGTATTCCGCCGTCACCCAGCCGCGGCCTGAATTGCGCATCCACGGCGGCACCCGTTCGTCGACGCTGGCGGCGCACAGCACGTGGGTGTCGCCGAAGCGCGCCAGGCACGAGCCCTCGGCGTATTTGGCGAAACCCGGTTCCAGCGATACATCGCGCATTTGGTCGAGGGCGCGTCCGGACGGCCGCATGGCATTCTCCCTAGAAATTCGAATAAACAACTGGCGCGTCTTCTATCGGGAACCGGCGCGGCGGTCCAGCCCGATTACATAATCGAGCCTCCGCGTTGACGCCCCGCGGAGGCGTTACTACATTCAGAGACTGAATTTTCAGCGGCAACGCGACATGATCAACGAACTGAACGAGCGCTCGCGGGAAATCTTCCGCCACATCATCGATGCCTACGTCGAAACCGGCTCCGCCATCGGTTCGCGCACGCTGTCGGACCGCCTGAGCGAGCAGCTCTCGCCCGCCTCCATCCGCAACGTCATGTCGGAACTTGAAAACGCCGGCCTGCTGTATTCGCCCCATACCTCCGCCGGACGCCTGCCAACCGAGGCGGGCCTGCGCTTCTTCGTCGACGGTTTGCTGGAAATCGGCAACCTGACGGAGGGCGAGCGGGCCGACATCAAGGCCCGTTGCGCCGCCACCGGCCTCAGTCCGGAGGAAGCCTTGCGTCAGGCCACCGACACCCTGGCCGGCCTGTCGCAATGCACCGGCCTTGTGGTGGCGCCGAAGCGCGACGCCCCGCTGCGCCACGCCGAGTTCGTCAGTCTCGCGCCGGGCCGCGCCCTGGTGATCCTGGTGGCCGCCGACGGCACGGTGGAAAACCGCGTTATCGATACGCCGGCGGACCTGCCGTTGTCGGCCCTGACCCAGGCGACCAACTATCTCAGCACCCGGTTGGCCGGACGCACCATCGCCGATGCCCGTAAGGAAATCCTGGCCGAACTGGACTCCCGCCGCGCCGAACTGGACGAATTGACCGCCAAGGTCATCGAGGACGGCCTCGCCACCTGGTCCGACGGCGGCGGTCGCGGCACGCTGATCGTGCGCGGCCAGTCCAAACTGCTGGATGAGGTCAGCGCCGCCGAGGACCTCGAACGCATCCGCGAATTGTTCGATATCCTGGAAACCCGCAGCGAACTGGTCCGCGTGCTGGAGTTGGCGGAAGGCGGCGAGGGCGTGCGAATTTACATCGGATCCGAGAATCACCTCTTCAATATGTCGGGCAGTTCGCTTATCGTCGCGCCGTATTCCGACGGACGCGGCTCGATCGTCGGCGCCATCGGGGTCATCGGACCGACCCGGCTGAACTACGCCCGCATCATTCCCATGGTCGACTACACCGCCAAGGTGGTGGGACGGCTGCTGGGCTGAGGCGACAATTTGTAAGACCAGTTAACAAGCCTGAAGGAAGACCAAATGAGTGATACGGGTGGCGAAAGCCCGCGCGACGAAAACGCTGAGCCCGCGCTTGAAAATGGCAGCGAGTTGGAGGCCGATGACGCCGCGAAAGCGCAAGCGGACGCCGAGCGGGCGGCCCTCGGCGAAGAGGATGCCGGCGCCGTCGACGAGGCCGATGAGGCCGCCGACGAGGACGAAGAAGAAGAGGCCGACGAAGTCGCCGAGCCAACGCCGGCAGAGCAGATCGCCGAGTTGAAGGACCAGGTGCTGCGCGCCCGGGCCGAAACCGAAAACGTCCGGCGCCGGGCGGCGCGGGAGAAGGAAGACGCCTCGCGCTACGCCATGGCGAATTTCGCCCGCGACATGCTGGGCGTCAGCGACAACATGCACCGCGCCCTGGACGCCGTGCCCGAGGATGCCCGGGGCGGCGACGACGCCATGGGGTCGCTCTGGCAGGGCGTCGAGATGACGGAGCGCGAACTGCTGGCGGCGCTGGAACGCCACGGCATCAAACGCCTCGACCCGGTCGGCGAAAAATTCGACCACAACCTGCATCAAGCCATGTTCGAAGTGCCCGGCGCGGATGCCGAACCGGGTACCGTGGTACAGGTTGTCCAGGCGGGTTACGTCATCGGCGAGCGTCTGTTGCGCCCGGCCATGGTCGGCGTCGCCAAGGCGGCTCCGGCGGCGGCGGAAAATTCAGGGGATGAGGAGCAGGGTTCGAACGGCGAGGATAGCGGCGGCAAGATCGATACGTCGGCCTGACCAGTCCCTCCCTAGCCGGCGCCAACGAAGTCGATTATCCCCAGGAGCCAGATCACCAAAACCACTAAGATAGCCAGCGCGGGCGCGAGTATGATCGGCCTGAACGGTGGTTTCTTAAGCGCCATATCCTTTCTTTCCTACTCCAACCGCGATCCCGCCAGCGACCACGCAAATTCCTCGGCCCGCCGCGCCGTCCTCTTGGGTGACTGACGCGGTTCCCCTCGATACCGTCTCCCCACGAAGAACCGCCACTGCCGCCTTGCAAGGCCGGCCCGGCGGTTGTCCGCTGTCGACGGAATTAGCTTTCCGCCATTGAGCACAAATGTAACGCCCAAGAGCCGCAAACGCGCTGTGGCAAAGGGTCGCACAGCTTATGAATGGAAGTATTTCGGAAGCTTTCAGGCGGAGGTGCGCCGCCCCGCCCGGACCTTGGATTTCGATTTGCCCGGCGGAAAGAGGAAAGCGCCGTCCGGGTCGTGGCCGTGGTAGCGCTCCGAGGCCTCGGCCTGGTCGTCCACGGCATAACAGTAGACACAGCCGTGGGGACAGGTGTCGTAGGCCCCGATATCGCGTGACTGATGGCAAAGACAGCCGGGCCGGTTTCCCATCTCCTTGGCCGAGATGACGCCGCCGGCGACCTTCGACAGCCTGCCGGCATCGACGCAGCGGGCGCCGCTGACGCCGGATGTCAACAGCGCGGTCTGGGAACAGATGGTGAGCCGCATGTTGTAGGCCTCGGCAATGTCGGCCAGTTCGGCGATCAGCGAGCGCTTTTCCTGCGGCGCGATGTCCCGCCACTGGTAGTCGAACTCCTTGGCCGCCCGGTCGAGGTTGCGCCGCGTCTTGCGGTAGAGCGTGGGAAACGACACGACGGCTTCGTCGGTGGCCCCCTCCAGCCTTTCCGCCAGCTTTCTGAAATTCCTCAGGTGAAACTCGCGTCCCGTCAGGCTGGTGATGGGGATGGGATCGTAGCGCCAGACCACGGCGTGGCGGCCGAAATCCGCCGCCAGGCGCCGGAACTGGCGGGTCATCCTGTCGGCGTCGGGCACGGCGCGGTCGATTTGGCCCGGATAGCCCGTGATGGTGTACTGCACGTAGAAGGGATGTCCCAGGCGGTGGATTTCATCAAGGTGGGGCAGAAAGGGGCCGATATTGCGCGTCCAGAAGACGAAACCGTCGACCGAATCGTTGTCCAGCGGCACGTCGAAGGACTTGCCGTTGTAGGGATTGGTCATGCGGCAAAAACCGATGCGCAGGCGGTTCATGAACCACTCGCCGTAAAGTGCCGGAATATCGGTTTTGTAGCTCGCCGATATGATCATCGTGGTCCTTGCGCCTGCTCGCCGCCCGGCCGGCTGGCCCGCGGAATTCGCTTTCATCTATGAACGTAGGGAGCAAGTCGGCCGGACGCCAGAGCCGGAATGAGATTCATTCTCTTGCACCAAATCGACTCCCTCCCTATATAACGGGCGTTCATTCCGTCGTGATCGCGCTTGGATGCTGCATTACGCGGAAATTTAGCTTGAATTTCAGGGGGATCGCGCGGTGCCGTCAGAGGCCGGTCGATCCTGCCGCAAAGAATGAGGAAGTCATGGGTAAGATTATCGGTATCGATCTGGGCACCACGAATTCGTGTATCGCGATTATGGACGGCTCCGATCCCAAGGTTGTCGAGAACGCCGAGGGCACGCGCACCACACCGTCGATGGTGGCCTTCACGGAAGACGGCGAACGCCTGGTCGGCCAGCCCGCCAAGCGCCAGGGCGTGACCAATCCGGAAAACACGCTGTTTGCCATCAAGCGCCTGATCGGCCGCCCCTTTGACGATCCCATGACGAAAAAAGACATCGACATGGTGCCCTACAACATCGTCGCCGCCGAAAACGGCGACGCCTGGGTCGAGGCCCACGGCGACAAGTACGCGCCCAGCCAGGTCAGCGCCTTCATCCTGCAGAAGATGAAGGAAACCGCCGAAACCTTCCTCGGCGAAGACGTCACCGAAGCCGTCATCACCGTCCCCGCCTACTTCAACGATTCCCAGCGCCAGGCGACCAAGGACGCCGGCAAGATCGCCGGCCTCGACGTCAAGCGCATCATCAACGAGCCGACCGCCGCGGCGCTGGCCTACGGCCTCGACCGGGGCGACGCCCGCACCATCGCGGTCTATGACCTCGGTGGCGGCACCTTCGACGTCTCCATCCTCGAGCTTGGCGACGGCGTCTTCGAAGTGAAGTCGACCAACGGCGACACCTTCCTGGGCGGCGAGGATTTCGACGTCAAGCTGCTGAACTACCTGGCCGAGGAATTCGAGAAGGAGCAGGGCATCGACCTGCGTTCGGACAAACTGGCTCTGCAGCGCCTCAAGGAGGCCGCCGAAAAAGCCAAGATCGAGCTTTCCAGCGCGACCCAGACCGAGATTAACCTGCCCTTCATCACCGCCGATGCCAGCGGGCCGAAGCACCTGACGATGAAACTCACCCGGGCCAAGCTCGAAGCCCTGGTCGAGGACCTCATCGAACGCACCATCGAACCCTGCCGCAAGGCCCTGAAGGATGCCGAGCTGTCAGCCGGCGAGATTGAGGACGTCATCCTCGTGGGCGGCATGACGCGCATGCCCAAGGTCGTCGAAAAGGTGAAGGAATTCTTCGGCCGCGATCCCCACCAGGGCGTCAACCCGGACGAAGTCGTCGCCATCGGCGCCGCCATCCAGGCCGGCGTGCTGCAGGGCGACGTCAAGGACG
>CAZGTM010000033.1:0-41635 GCA_964528595.1 uncultured Rhodospirillaceae bacterium | reverse complement strand
TAGAGGGTCGTGCAAGGCTGGCTCTGGTCATTTCGGAGCATGCCGGAGTTGTGTATGAAGGTATTTGCGTTAGAGTGTCGGCGACAGATTGCTTGCCAGCAGGAAATTGGGAATGTGAAAAAGACGACAATCGTTTACCTCGCAGATTTGGCTCATACGGCTTCGGTATCTGACGCGTCGATACCGATTCCTTTGGGTATTGGCTATGTTGCTGCGTATCTTCATGCCTATTTCGGTGAGGCTGTGGAGATTAAACTGTTCAAGCATCCTGAACGTCTTATGGCTGCGGTCCTTGAGAACCCACCAACGGTTGTTGGTATGGCTCACTACGGCTGGAGCGACCGCCTCAACCAATCGGTCGGGCGGCGGTTGCGTTCGCTCTTGCCCGATGCTCTGATCGTTGGTGGCGGCCCCGATATTGATCATGACGACGTACTGGCGGCCTCTCATCTTGAAAGCCACGACTACCTTGATTATTACATTCTTGAGGGAGGAGAAGAGCCGTTTGCTGAATTAGTGGACTGGTGGCTAGCCTCCGAACGAAAAGTTAGCTCTCTGCCGCAAAATACGATTTGGATTGAAGATGGTAGGCTCCACAAGACCGAAACCCGATCACTGAAAAAAACGATCGAAAAAGTACCGTCGCCGTATCTGGATGGATTCCTCGATGAATTTATCGATGCTGGGATGATGCCTCTTTTCGAGACCAATCGTGGTTGTCCTTTCCAATGTACTTTTTGCGCGTGGGGCATGGCTTCTCGCAATTTAGTCCGCCGTTTCTCGTTGGAAACCGCGCTTGCTGAAATAGCCTATGTTGGTGAACGCTCGTCAGCCCGCAACTGGGTCGTCTGCGATGCCAATTTCGGGATTCTCAAGCGCGATGTCAAAATCGCTCAAGCAATTCGCGACGTCAAAGACAATACTGGAACGCCGGAGCAATGCCATACTTGGCTGGCCAAGAACGTAACCGCACGAAACCTAGAAATTGCGGAAATCCTGGGTGATATGGTGGTGTCCGTGATGGCAGTTCAAAGCATGGACGAAGACGTTCTCAAAGCCATAAAACGTGACAATATTTCTCTCGACACCTATCAGTCGTATCAGGAAAAGTTCCACGCAATTGGCAGCACGACCTATTCGGATGTTATCGTGCCACTTCCTGGAGAGACCCTTGAGACTCACCTCGATGGGCTCCGCAAGTTATTTGATTTCGATGTGGACATTATCCAAAACCATAATTGCCGAATGCTAGCAGGGTGTGAACTGAATTCATTGGAAAGCCGCGAGCGTTGGGGGTTTCGTACCCGCTATCGCCTAATTCATGGAGACGCGGGAAGTTATAAAGCAGGCCCCAACGAAACCATCGAATGCTTCGAATATGAGGAAAGCTTGCGAGAAACAGCGACGATGAGTGAGGCGGAATTGTTCTTTCTCCGCAAGGTCCATTTTCTTGTTGATTTTTGTTGGAATGGAGGCGTCTACAAACCGATCTTGAAATATCTTCGCTCGCAGTGTGGCATCTCCCCAGTCGATGTGTTCATAGAGCTGTGCGGTAATCTTGAAGGACACAAGGCCAACGATTTGGCATCATTTTGGAAGAGTTTTGACGAGTTTTCGCAATGCGAATGGTTCGACAGTCGTGAAAGCATTGAAACTTACTTCTCAGATCCAGCAAATTTCAAAAAATTAACAGGCGGTGATTTCGAGAAAATAAATATTCTGTATGGTATTATTGCTATTCGTGACTTCAAGCCCCAATTCGATGCCGTTTTTCGCTGGATTTTTGAGCGTTCGGTCAGCAATAACGATGAGAATTGTCGGGACTTTGCCAGCGTGACTTTCGCTCGCTTTCCGCCTTTGCACGCAACACCAGATGAGTCTGACTTCATCGTCGCACTTGATGTCGTCGGGTACTTCGACCTACACCAGACACTTGAAGCTGAACACTCTATACGGATCTCACTTAAGCCAGAGAGCGCTCGTGAGAAAATAAAAGCGGTTCTTACTCAAAGCGAGGGAATGACGATCTCAAAGATCCTCAATACGCAAGGTTTCTCGCTAAGTGACCTCGGATTAAATTTATATGCCACTCAGATGGCTAAGAACACTGACAAAGTGAGTAATAGCTTTGATTCGTGACTTGATCAAATTCTGTCCCGGCAGAAAACACGCCAAATTTCGCTTGGCGCGAAACTTGGAAACTTTTTGAAATGTTTGGACTTTTCGTCCCTGGACCAGCCAATGAAATGATTGCCATTTGTCGGTTGCCCGAAGGCTGTCAAAGGCTCTGACATCGTCTATACCGTCGCGTACTACGACCTTCAATAGACGTTATTTGCATATCGGGCACAAAAATCGTCCTCCCACATATATTGGGAGAAGTTAAAACCTACCTGAATCTCCATCACGGATTTGTACCTTACTATCGTGGTGTCTCCAGCATGAATTGGGTTTCCGGCGGTCACAGCCGAAACGGGCCTCAGAACGGATGGCAAACAGACTAACATAGGACGTGGTACAAACATTGGGGGCACGTCAGTTCCTCGAGGAGGACGCTGAGCTGAGCGCGCCCGTTCGAAGCGGCTACTAGACGGCTGGCGCCCGTGGCCTTCGCGCCATTTACGAGTTGGCCGCACCGGCATACGCGCTATCATGTGATCTCATCGTCGCCGGTTGACCGCGTCGCGGCGCCAAGGGCGGGAGGGGATCGCCATGCCGGAAGACCTGCTGGAAAACTACAAGAAAGCCTATGACAACCGCATCGGCTACGGCGTCAGTCCGGCGCTGATCCTGGTCGATTTCGTCGAGGCCTACTTCGATCCGGCCTGTGAACTCTATGCCGACGTGCAGGAGACGCTGGACGCGGCGCTTAGGGTGCGGGCGGCGGCGCGCGCGGCCGGCGTGCCGGTGATCTATACCAACGTCGTCTACCACGCCTCCGGGGTCAACGGCGGGCGCTTCTTCCAAAAAGCCATGCCGTTGCACAATTTTATCCAGGGCAGCCCCATGGGCGCCTGGCCCAAAGGGCTGGAGCCCGATCCATCTGAACTCGTCATCTCCAAGCAGTATCCCAGCGCCTTCTTCGGCACCTCCCTGGCCGCGACGCTGGCCTCGCAGCGCATCGATACGCTGATCATCACCGGCGTCACCACAAGCGGCTGCATCCGGGCGACTTGCGTCGACGCCAGTTCCTACGGCTACATCCCCATTATCGTGGCCGAGGCGGTCGGCGACCGGCACGATGCACCGCACCAGGCCAACCTTTTCGACATGCACGCCAAGTACGGTGATGTCGTCGCCGAGGAAGAGGCCATCGGCTATCTCGCCAATCTGGAGGCACCGGCATGAGCAATCCGATCATCCGCGACAAGCTTGACGGCGGCGAGTTCTTTTTCGCCCCCGGTATCCACGACATGATGGCCGCGGTGCTGGCCAACAAGGTGGGCTTCGACGTGGTCTACGGCACGGGCTACTGGTTGACGGCGTCGGCCTACGGATTGCCCGATGCCGGCATCGCCACCTACACCCAGATGCTCGACCGGGTTTCGACCCTGGCCCGCACCAGCGACGCTGCCGTCATCGCCGATGCCGATACCGGCTACGGCGGATTATTGAACGTCCACCATACGGTGCGGGGTTACGAGGACGCCGGGATTACTGGCATTCAAATCGAGGATCAGGAATTTCCCAAGAAGTGCGGCCACACGCCCGGTAAGAAATGCGTGGCGCTGGAAGAGATGGTCGACAAGATCGGTGTCGCCTGCGAGGCTCGGCGCGATCCCCGCAACACGCTGATCATCGCCCGCACCGACATCCGCCAGGCCGAAGGGTTCGATGCCGCGGTCAACCGCGGCGCCGCATTCGCCGAGGCCGGCGCCGACATCGTCTTCGTCGAAGCGCTGGTCAGCGAAGACGAGATGCGCCGGGCCTGTGACGAGATCGACGCACCGATGATCGCCAACATGGCCGACGGTGGAGATACGCCGATCCGCTCGGCCGAGGAGCTGGCCGATATCGGCTACGCTTGCGCCATCTTTCCCGCCACGACGGCGCTCTCCGCCAATTTTGCTATCGAGAAGGCATTGCGCAATCTGAAGGATACCGGCACGACCACCAATCCGGACGTGCCGCTTTACGATTTCAAGGAGTTCTGCAGCCTGATCGGTTTCGAGGACGTCTGGGCCTTCGACAAAAAATGGGCGCGTGGCGATGGCGATTAGCGTTCAGCCGCCCTTGGCCTCGATCATGGCTTTGAGGTCGTCATATTCGTCGCAACCCCAGAAACAGGCTTTGTCGAGCACCGCCAGGCGCTCCCGCGCGAGCGCCATATTGCCGTTTTCAACATAAAGCTCGCCCAGGTATTCGTTGGCGCCGAGGTGATCGGGATCGATCGCCAGGGCTCTCTTATACTGCTTTATGGCGAGTTGGGTGTTACCGAGCTTGCGGTTGCTGAAGCCCAGATAGTTCCAGGCGTTGGCGTCGTTCGGCCTCGCACCGACGACTTTCTGCAACAAGGGAATGGCCCGGGTAAAATTCTCTTTCTTCACCAATTGCACGGCAGCGGCGTAATTCGGATCACCGCTGTAGGTCGGCCGATCGTCCGAGGGATCAGCCAAGGCCGCTGAAATCTGCAACGAAAAGCAAAGAGTGACGGGTAATATCAGTCTGAGGAACATCGGCAACCTCCATCGTGTTGCTGCTCGCCGGACCCCCACTGAATGCTTCCACCGGGGCTGATATTTGGCAAATCAAAGCCGTGTGAACGTGAAAAATAGGCGAATAAAGCTGTTTTTGTGACGCAGATCACTAACTAGGGATTGAAGAAGCATTGAACATGCCGGTGTGATCCGGGTACCTTGTGCGGGTTACGTGTACAGCCAGCTAGAACGTTGATTTGATGACGATGAACAACAAATCCGACATGGCGGCTGCAGGCACGGGGGGCCATGACAGCGACTCAAGGTGGCGCAAGTTATCCGCCGACGAGTTGGCAGAAGCCCTGCAAGGCCATGACGATTATCTCACCGACCCCAGCAAGGGGCGGCGCGCTGATCTATCATTTTGCGACATTTCCGGGTTCGAACTGGTTAGCCGCGATCTGTCGGAGGCCGATCTTTCGGGTGCGCGCCTACGCAACGCCAATTTGCGCGGTGCAAATTTAAAAGGCGCCAACCTGTTTGCCTGTGACCTCACCGAAGTCGATTTAACACGGGCCGACCTGACCGGCGCCGACCTGCGCGGCGCCTGTTTTCGGTCGGCGGTCCTCAACGACGCAATCCTGATTGAAGCCGACGCCCGGGGGGGCGTTCTGGCGACCTCGGGCAAGTCCGCCGACTTCAGCATCGTCAAGTTCGGCGAGGGCATCGCTGAACTGGACAGCGTCAGGGCCCAACGCGCAAACTTAAGCGGCGCCAAGCTTTCCAGTTCGCTGGTGGTCGAAGCGGATTTTACCGACGCAATCTTGAAAAATGTCCAGTTCCAGCGCGCCGACCTGCGCAAATGCAATCTGACGGGGGCGGACCTTTCCGGCGCTCAGCTCAATGATGCGGATCTTTCGGAGGCTGTCCTGCACGGCACTGTCGCCCTGGATGTCGACTGGTCCGGTGTCAAGCTGAAGGATACAGATCTAACCGGGGCCGCGATCGAGGCCGACGTCATGAAGAAGGGTCCCTTCTTCCGGGCGCGCAAGGCCGAGCCGCTGAGCAAGCTCGGAAAACCGGTGGCGGACGTTCTTTTGGCCCACCGTGACTGGGTGGAGAGCATGGGCAATCGCGGTGAAAAGGCCGATTTCACCAAGCTTGACCTCAGCGAAGCCGATCTGGCCGGCGCCAACCTCGCCACGGCCAGCCTCACCAACGCCGTTCTGGCAGGCAACGACTTGAGCGGCGCTTTGATGTCGATGGCTGATCTGGTGACGGCGAACTGCGCCGGCGTCAATTTCAAAGGCGCTGATCTACGAGGGGCCAAGTTGGACCGCACGGTTCTGATCGGCGCGGACTTGCAGGGGGCGTCGCTCAGTCCGCTGATCATCGACCCGGTCGCCAAGGTCGCGTTTGCGACAAGTCTGACAAAGGCAAAGCTCGCCGGCGCCAACCTGGCCGGCGCCGACCTCCGGGAAGCCAATCTCGAGGGGGCGGATCTCAGTGGTGCGGATCTGAGCAACGCGAAATTGGGCAAGGCCAACATGCGCTCGGCCAATCTGGAAGGAACGGTTATCCGGAACGCCCAGCTGACGGGCGCTGATTTGGCTGGCATTACGGGGACGCCCGTGCGCTAAAATACCGCCGCATGCCAGACGTCGTCGAAATTTACATCTGCAAACCCGGCCAGGAACTCAAGCAGGGCCAGTTGGTTGTGTCGAACGACATTGACAGCCGCGACGCTGCCCGGGCGGACGCCGAAGACCGTTACAGCGGCAATCCGGGCATTGCCCGCATCGCCTACTACGCCATCAGCGAAAACGGCGATTTCAAACCTTATTTTTCGTTCACCAATCCGAACGCCGAGGCCGCCCCGCAAAACGCAGGGGAGGCGCCCAGGAAAAAGAAATCGAAAAAAACCAAGAAACCGGAGAGAAAAGGACTGCTGAACAAGGTCCTGGATTTCTATCGCGAGTGAGTTGGGAAACCCTTATGTGGCGGCTTGTTTTTGCGGCTGTCGGATCACCTTCAGCAGCCAGAATATCACGCAGAATAGCCCGGTCAGAATAATCAGCGCGATCACCGCTGCGAGGCGTTTGCCGAACGCCGCATCCAGCGCGTAACCGGGCTGCAGGAGATGCACGCAGAGCATCTGCACAGCCTGCAGGGAGGCCGCGGCACTCAACAGAATGGCAACGAAGGTTGACCCCCTGAGGGAACTCAGCACCATCGATTCGACGCTTTGCTGCTGGACGATGTGCAGGCGGTAGGCGCGCCAGTGGAAGGTACAGAAGCCGATAATACCGATAATCAGTCCCGCCCAGAAAATGGCGTTATCGTAACTCAAGCCGTAGACGACCAGATTGAACAGGTCCTCGAACGGTTTGTAGAAGTAAATAAAAATCAGGACGATTATGTAGATGATAAACCCGACCAGGGTCCAGAACCACTGCCACCCGCTCATGTTCTCCGCGTCCCCTGATTAATGCCGCCCGCGATTCGCGTGCCTGTTGTTGTCACGACTTTACCTCACCAATTTGAATCATTCCAGCACGGGCCGCCGCTCATGCCAAGCCGTGGCCCGTTCGTAAGCGTCGGCGATTTTGAGCAATTCCGCGTCCTCGTGCCACTTCCCTGCCAGTTGCAGGCCGACCGGCAGGCCGCTGGCGGTGAAGCCGCAGGGGACGCTGATGGCGGGCTGCCCCGTGAAGACCGCCAGCCGGGTAAGCCGGGCCAGCTCCGCCGCGCCGTCGACCTCGCGGCCGCGTGATTCCACCGTACCTGTTTCGATCGAGACAGCCGGGATGGGCGATGTCGGCATGACGAGGGCGTCGACCTCGGTCAGCAGCCCGGCCATCAGATTGCGCACTTCGTCCTGATGATCCCGCGCCTTGAGGTAATCCTGGGCCGTGATATCGCGGCCCAAAAGCAGCCGGGCTTCCACCTCGGGGCCCATCTCGCCCGGATGATCCCGCACATGATCTTCATGCACCGCGTAGGCCTCGGCCAGAGCCATCGTCGTCCAACTCTTCACCGCATCGGCCGCAAACGGTACCGGCACCTCACGGACCACGGCGCCCAGGCCGGTGAACACCTCAATGGCGTCGCGCACGCAGGATTCGATGTCGGGGTGCAGGTCGTCGAAGAAGAAGTTCGAGGGCACGCCAATACGCAGGCCGTTGATGTCGCCTGCCAGGCCGGCGCCGTAATCCTCAACCCGCGCCGCCGCCGTCTTGGGATCGTTGGCATCCGTGCCGGCGATCGCCTGCAACATGGTTGCGGCATCGCGCACGCTGCGCGTCAACGGACCGCCATGGTCGAAGCTCTTGCACAAGGGGTAGATGCCGTGATTGCTGGCCAGGCCGAAGGTTTGCTTGAGGCCGACGACGCCGCAGAGGCCGGCGGGCAGCCGGACGGAGCCGCCGGTGTCGCTGCCCATGGCGCCCGGCACCAACGACGCCGCCACCGCACAACCCGCGCCGGCGCTTGACCCGCCGCAGCCCGAGTTTTGATCCCATGGATTGCGGGCCGAGCCATGATGGGGGTTTATACCGGTCGGACCGTAGGCGAATTCGTTGAGATTGAGCAGGCCGACGATGACCGCGCCCGCAGCCTTGAGCCGGGCGACGCTGGTAGCGTCGGACACGCCGGGTTGTTCGTTAAATATTTTGGAACCGCAGGTCCGCTGCATGCCTTCGACCTGAAACAGGTCCTTGATGCCCAGGGGTATGCCGTGCAGCGGGCCACGGTGCTGGCCTGCCATGATTTCCGCTTCGGCCTCCCTGGCGGCCGCCAGCGCCAGGTCCGGGTAGACCGAGAGAAATGCGTTGAGTGTTCCGTTGAGCCGGTCGATGCGCTCGAGCGATGCCTCAACCGCGTCGACGGGCGACGCCTCACGGCCGGCGATTGCCGCCGCCAGCTCGGCGATGCCGAGGTCGGCAAGCGATGTCGCCGTCATGCGGCGGCCTCGGGGATCGCTGCGATCAACAGGATCGCGTAGAGGATCATGAATATGACGTCCTTGGCCGTGGCCGCAGCCTGGCTCGGGCTGTCGCGGCTGGCCAGCAGGACAATGATTTCGAGGACGCAGAAGATAATGGCCAGGCCGAAGAAGGGCCAGATCGTGCTCCACCAGGAGATGTCAGCGGAAACCTCCACCGATTGCACGAACCGCCAAATCAACAACAGGATCGGCAGCGCGATCAGATAGAGGTGGAGGACCAGGAAACGGTAACGGGTGACCTTGCGGTCCAATATCCAAAAAACGAACAGGAAGGCGAAGACGTTGAGGAAATCCCAAAACATCGCCTCGTATTTTTCGCCCGCCCCAGATTGAATGAGGTTGAGGTAGCTGAGAATGAACAGGAAAACCAGGGCGTCGCAGTAAATCCATTCGCGGATCGTCTCGCCCGGTCCCTTGACATTCCAGGCCCGGCTGGCCTTGTCGAACAGCATCACCAAAGCAACCACCAGTCCGGCCGGATAGATCAGATTGACCATCAGGGCGTACTGATCGGCTTTGGGGATCCATGACCAATTCAGGATCAGGAAAGCCGCGCCCAGCGCCAACAATCCAATCAGCCGGGCGGCCGAAGGCGTTTCGAAGCTGGCTGTCGGCGCTGCCGCGGGCGCGCCCTCGACCGGAGAGGGCGCCGCTGAGGCGGCTCCGACCGGTGTCGCTGCTGTGTTTGTTTGGGCCGAACGCCGATGTTGGGCAAGGCGCCAGAACACGACGATCAAAAAGACGATCAACAAGGCTGCGGCGATCACTGCCATGACGATGAAGAAGGTCAGTGACCGGGTATCGGTCTGCCACTCGGTCGGCGCGGTTCCGGGGATCGTGCCGGGAGGAAACTGCCAGAACAACAACAGCACGGCGACAATGACGACCGCGCCCGCCAGGACGAATTCGTACCACTGCGGGGTATACGTCGTCGCCGGGGAACCTTCCGCACCGCCGCCTGCCGGACGTCGGGCATAGCGAGATATCAGAAATATCAGAAACGCCAGGATGCCGATGACGGCGATGGCGATCATGATTTCCAGGAAGGCCGCTGATCTCTGGTCCACTAGTTTCCCCCGGGTCTTTCCGGTCTCTGCCGAATTTTGTCGAGGTGAGGCTATCATCGGTCCGGGAAGCTGTCGATTCCCGGACTCCGCCAGCCGATTGAGGTATAAACGACTACCTTGAGGGTCCGAGGAAGATGGCTATGGAAATTGAGCTGGCATACGGGAGAACCGGGCTGAAGGTGGAACTCCCGCCCGAGGCCAAACCGACGGTGATCCGCAAACCGCCCCTGGAAATCCCGCCCGATTCTGCGGCTTTGATCGCCGGCGCACTGGACAACCCCATGGGCGCCGCTCCTTTACGTGAATTCGCCACCGGCTCCGCCTCGGCCTGCATTCTGATCTGCGATATCACCCGGCCCGTTCCCAACGGTCTCTTCCTCAAACCGCTGATCGACCGCCTGCATGACGCGGGCGTTCCCCTCTCTTCGATCACCGTTCTGGTGGCGACCGGGCTGCATCGGCCCAACCTGGGCGACGAGTTGGCGGAACTGGTCGGCGATCCCTGGGTGTTGGAGAATGTCCGGGTCGTCAACCACGATGCCCGCAACGACGACGATCACGTCATGATGGGCCGCACCCCGAAACGCGGCACCCCTGTGGGCCTCGACCGGCGCTTCGTCGAGGCGGATATCAAGATCGCCACCGGTCTGGTCGAGCCCCATTTCATGGCCGGTTATTCCGGCGGGCGCAAGGTGGTCGCTCCCGGCGTCGCCCACCACGAGACCATCCGCACCTTTCACAGCGCACGTTTCATGGAAGACCCTTACGCCAGCTCCTGCAATCTTGAGCGCAATCCGTTGCACGAGGAACAGCTCGACATCATCGCCATGCTCGACGGGCCTGTTTTGGGGCTCAATACCGTGATCGACGAGGAGCGCAACCTGGCCCACGTCACCTTCGGCGAAATCATTGAAAGCCATCTCGCGGCCGTCGCGTTCGTGCGCGGCAACGTCGAGGTGCCGGTGAGCCGCAAGTTCAAGACCATCGTGACGTCCGCCGCCGGCTATCCGCTGGATAAGACTTACTATCAGACCGTCAAGGGTATGGTGACGCCGCTCGATATCCTGGAGGAGGGCGGCACCCTGATCATTGCCTCGGATTGTTCGGAAGGCATCGGCTCCGATGAATTCCGCGAAGCCCAGCGCAAGCTGGTGGCGCTGGGGCCGGATGCCTTTTTGGAGACGCTGATGGGCAAGGAGTTCGCCGAGATCGACGAGTGGCAGACCGAGATGCAGCTGAAGCCCATGCGGGTTGGCGATATCCAGCTCTACACCACAGGTCTGGGCGCCGACGATCTGGCCCTCACCGGCGTCGAAAGCGTGTCCGGCATGACCGAGGCGATCGCCGCCAGCATCGCCCGCCACGGCAGCGCCGAGATCGCCGTGATTCCCGAAGGCCCCTACCTGGTGCCGTTCCGCAGCTAGTCTCCGGACACCATTTTGGCCGCCGACAGCGCGCGGATGGCGGCGCAGGCGGCGCCGTAGCCGTTGTCGATGTTGCACACCGTCACCCCCGGCGCGCAGGACGCGAGCGATGCGGCGAAGGCCGTCTCGCCGTTGAGCGCCACACCATATCCCGTCGATGTCGGCACCGCGATCAGGAGGCCCGGCACCAGACCGCCGAGCACCGATGGCATGGCGGCGTCCATGCCGGCCACCGCGATGACGACGGGATGGCGCTTGATCTCATCGATGCGTTCCATCAGACGCCAGATGCCGGCGACGCCGACATCGAATATTGCTGTCGCATCGAGTTGGTTGAAGCGCAGCGTCCGCATGGCCTCACGGGCGACGCCGGCGTCGGAGGTTCCGGCCGTAACGATGGCAATATCGGCAGGCGCCAGCGGGCTCGGTGAATAACGGAAAAATGCGGTTTGCGATTCCGCGTCGTAGTCCAAATCATCGGCGCAGGCATCCGGCAGGGCTGCGAATTTGGTCTCGGACAAGCGGGTGAGGAGCAGGGCTGCCTGACCCAAAGCGGCCTCGGACAGGATGGCTTCGATTTGCGCCACCGTTTTCTGGGCGCAGAACACGGCCTCCCCGAAGCCGATGCGGTCGGCCCGGTTGAGGTCGAGTTTGATGTCGCCGGTGTCCATCAGACGGCCATGCGGGGGTTGCCGACAAAAGCGCTGCCCTGGCGGTAGGGCACGATTTGGACTTGAAGGTTGGGCGTTAGGTCGAATTCACGGATGACCAAGTCGACGGCATCCGCCCGGCCGTCCGGCGTCAGGGCGTGCAATGCCGCGTCGTCGAGCTCGATCACGATTCCGTTGGGCCGCACCCGGCAGCGCACGGTTTCGGGTGCCAGCTGCCGCCGCAACCGGGTCTCGACCTTGTCGATGGCCGCCATGTCGCCGGCATCGATGCGAATGCCCGTTTCGACCCGGCTGGCCAGGCAAGGCGAGGCCGGCAGGGCCGCCAGCTTGGGTAAATCCAGTTCAAGCGCCAGTCGCCGCACGTCGGACTTGGCCAGACCGGCCTCCACATAGGGATGCTTGACCGCGTGGTCCGCCGCCGCTTCGAGGCCGGGGCGGAAATCCCCGAGATCATCCGAGTTGGTGCCCGAAACCAGAACGCCTTCGGTCAGCGCCGCCAGGGTTTGATAGAGGTTCGACTTGCAGAAGAAACAACGGTTCAGCGGATTGGCGCGGTAGCGTTCATCGCCGAATTCACCGGCGTCGACCAACTCAAGCCGCCAGTTTTCGCCCGCCGCCTGCGCCCTGACCCGCGCCGTGGCTTCCGCCGGCACCGCCGGGGAAACGGCGTGGACCATCGTGACGCGGCCGGGTCCGAACCGGCGATGGGCGAAGCTGGAGAGCGTCATCGAATCAACCCCGCCGGATAGCGCGATCGTGATGTCGCCATAGCCTTCGATGACGGCGGCCAGTTTGCCCGTCTTGGCGCTGAATTCGGGCTCAGCTTTTTGCTGCATCGCGTTTTTCCAGCGCGGCGGCCTCGGTGGATCGTCGGATGTCCTGCCGGGCCGCGTGGCTTTTGATATTCGCCAGGTCCTCGGCTTCCGCCTTTGCCGTCGCCTCCTCCGGCCGCATGACGAGTTTAACGCCGATGCCGTCGATTTCATCGGCCTGGCGGGTCAGCACGCTGCGCGACTGGACGCCGTGGCGGATGCCCAGCGTCGTGGTTTCGCGGAAGATTTCCCGGATGACGATGTCCGTCGCGTCCGGCTCGGCCAGAACCTGCAGCGCCGTGGCCAGCCGGCCTTTTTTGGCGAACACGGGCCATTGGCAGACATCGAGCACGCCGTCCGCCGCCCTGATGTGACCGACCGCAATGGCCAGGTCCTCGGCCGTCTGGTCGTCGATCTCACAGCGGAATACGGCAACCTGATCGCCCAGGATGCCGTCGTCGGCAGCGGCGAAGAGTGTGGCGCGCAGGACGTTGCTGCGCGATTGCAGCGTCTTTGTGCCGAAACCCAGCCCGGCACCGATCAGGCGGCGGGGAACGGGATCCGCCGACTGGCTCGGATCCAGGTATTTGATAATGGCGGCGCCGGTTGGAGTGACGCGTTCGCCCGCTTCGCCGTCGTCCACCAGCACGAAGTCCTTAAGCAGTTCGACCGTCGCGGGCGCGGGCAGCGGCAGGACACCGTGAGCGGTTTCGACCTGGCCGCGGCCCCGCGGGATCGGTCCGATGGACCAGCGGCAGGGCTGCAATGCCGCGATGAGAACCGCCGCCGTGACGATGTCGATCAGAGAATCCTGGGCGCCGACCTCGTGGAAGGTCACCTCGTCGACGGCGCAATTGTGGATCGTCGCTTCCGCTTGGGCGAGGCCGGCGAATATCGCCAGCGCTGCCTCCCGGACATCCCCATCCAGACCGGCAGCCGCCAATCGCGATCTGATATTGCGCCAGGACGTGTGCTCCGCCGTGTCCGGTGCCTGGACAACGAACCGCGAGCCGTGCAGCAGACCGTCCCCGTGGGCAGTCGGAGCCGCCGAGGCTGCCGGGTCCAACCCCAGGGCGGCGATGGCGCGCTCACACGCCGGCCAGAGGTCGGGGCGGGTGTCCAGGAGGGCTGCCGCGAACATATCGCCGGCGATACCGCCGACGGCGTCGAGATGAATGGCGACGGCCCTGGTTGTCATCCGATGCGCTCTATAAACAATCTGGCCTCCGGTCAGGTGCGTTGCCTTTGAGGATCATTTGCCATCCCTTGAAATAGATAGGCTCCGGCCCGAACAATCAAGGATAAGCCATACCGGTCCGATTTAGGACAACAACCCTGACATATGAACCAATCGATTCATTTTTTTGGACAATGAATCATTTGTTGCAAGCGGACGGGCATCTTTGTAGGCTTTTGCCAGACCGGAAATTTCTGAGGGGGCGCCGGTCAGCGGCAACCAAGGTCCCTCCAGCGCCGATTACCCGGCAGCAGGAGGGACCGGCCGCGATTTCGCCCCCAGCGACTGACGACAACGATGCCTGGTCACTTGGCAAAAGCGTTGGGGCCGGCACTGATCTGTTCCGGGGGGGAGCTATCCTGACAATGAACGGTCCGGTCTCGTGATCGATACAGGTGCGGTAAAAGCCCGCATTGAGAACGCGTTTCCCGCCTTGAGCCCGCAGCTCAAGCGGGCGGCGCGCTATGTTCTCGATGCGCCGGATGACGTCGCGCTCAATTCGATGCGCACCGTGGCCTCTCACGCCGGGGTGCATCCTTCCACCATGGTGCGGCTGGCCAAAGAGTTGGATTTTTCCGGCTACGCCAAATTCCGCGAGCCGTTCCGCCAGCGTCTGCGCACCCATACCGACCGCTACGCCGACCGGGCACGCCACCTGCAGGCCCGCGAGGCGGACCGGACCAGCCACGAACGCGACGATCTGTTGGTGGAGATCCAGGCCGCCGGCCAGGACAATCTCAGCCGGACCTTTGCCGCAACCTCGGCGGCCGATCTGGCCGAACTCGCGGAAATGCTGGAGGATGCCCGGCGCATCTTCGTGGTGGGCATGCGCAAGTGCCATCCGGTGGCCTATTACCTGCACTACGCCTGCCGTATGTTCCATGACAATGTCGTGTTGGCCAACGGCATTGCCTCGACCATGGCGGACGAACTGCGCGACATGCGCGACGGTGATGTGCTGATCGCGGTCAGTTTCGAACCGTACACACGCGAGACGGTACGCGCGGCGCGCCATGCCCTGTCGTCGGGGGCCAAACTCGTGGCGATTACCGACAGCACGGTGTCGCCTCTGGCCGAGGGCGCCGCCAAATCCTTCGTTGTGGCCAACGACAGCCCGTCGTTTTTCCGTTCGGTGGTAGCAGCCATGGCGCTGGCGGAAGCGTTTGTTGCATTCCTGGTGGCCCATGGCGGCAGCGCCGCGATCGAACGCCTGACGCGGACGGAAATGCACCTCGAAAACTTTGACGCTTATTGGACCCCGGAGTCATCGGCGGACCAGGATGATCCCCAACGCAAGGCGGGTGCGGCATGACGCACGTCTTCCATCGCCAGACTACGTCGGATCTGCCCGTTGCGGTTCGGGGCGAGGGCATTTGGATCGTTGATTCGGAAGGCAAGCGTTATCTCGACGCGTCCGGCGGTGCGGCGGTATCGGCGCTGGGCCATTCGGACGAGGACGTTCGGCGCGCCATTGCCGGACAACTCGATAATTTGGCCTACGCCCATTCTTCTTTTTTCACCACCGAAGCCATGGAGGTGCTGGCCGACAAGCTGACGGCGGCGGCGCCCGGCGATCTGGACCACGTCTATTACCTTTCCGGCGGTTCCGAGGCCATGGAAGCGGCGCTCAAGCTGACGCGCCAGTACTTCCTCGAGATCGGCCAGCCGGAACGGCGCCACTTCATCGCCCGGCGCCAGAGCTACCACGGCAACACCCTTGGCGCCCTGGCGGTGGGCGGCAATCAGTGGCGGCGCGAACCTTACGAGCCGATGCTGATGTCCGTCAGCCATATTTCACCTTGCCATGCCTACCGGGGCCGGCACGACGATGAAAGCGACGAAGCCTACGGCCTGCGGGTGGCCGATGAGCTGGAAACAGCGATCCTCGATGCCGGTTCGGAAACGGTGGCGGCGTTTGTCGCCGAGACCGTGGTGGGCGCCACGATCGGGGCCGCCGCGCCTGTGCCGGGATATTTCACCCGCATCCGCGAGATCTGCGACAAGTACGGCGTTTTGTTGATCCTCGATGAAGTGATGTGCGGCATGGGGCGGACCGGTACGCTTTATGCTTGCGAGCAGGAGGGTGTCGCGCCAGACCTGCTGATCGCGGCAAAGGGCCTGGGCGCCGGATATCAGCCCATTGGGGCGCTGATGGTGTCCGACGCCATATTCGCCGCCGTGCGCGAGGGCTCAGGCGCTTTCCAGCACGGCCACACCTACATGGGCCATGTCACCGCCTGCGCCGCGGCTTTGGCGGTGCAAGAAGCCATCGAAAGCCGGGATCTGCTCAGCTCCGTTCGCACGCGCGGGCTTGAATTGAACGCAGCGCTGCACGAGCGGTTCGGCAATCACAATCATGTCGGCGACATTCGCGGGCGCGGCTTGTTCCAGGCCATCGAACTGGTGGCCGACCGGTCCTCTAAGGCGCCCTTTGACCCGGCCTTGAAAGTACACGCCCGGATCAAGGCGGCGGCCATGGAGGCCGGTCTGATGTGCTACCCGATGGGCGGCACGATCGACGGCGTCTTGGGCGACCATGTTCTGCTAGCGCCGCCCTTCATCGTCGAGGCCGAAGACATCGGCGTTATCGTCGAGCGTCTGGGTGACGCCGTCGACAACGTCGTCGGCGCTCTCGGGGCCGCCGATGCCGCGCCCGGCTGGCCGAACGGGGAGGGCGGGTCATGACGGCTCTATTCCGTCAGGCTATCGCCATAGGCGAAGATCGAAGGCGTACCGCCGGTATGCAGGAACAGCATCGTGTCGCCGGCGGCGGCCTGCCGCGCACGGTCGACAAATCCGGCCATCGCCTTGCCCGAATAGACGGGATCGAGAATCAGTCCCTCGCCGTGCGCCGCCAGTTCGATGGCGTCGCGTGTGGCGTCGTTAAGCTGCCCGTACCCCGGGGCCAGGAAGTCATCGTTCAGTACGACGTCGTCCTCCGCGACGACGGGGTCCAGCCCCAGCAACTCGGCGATCTCCGCACATCGCTTGACGATGCGCGGTCGCTGCGCCTCGGCGTCGCGGCGAACGCAAATGCCACTGACGCGCGCCGTGCAGCCCAGCGCCCGCAATCCGAACAGGGTGCCGGCGTGGGTGTTGCCACTGCCGGAAGGGACGACGACCTCGTCAAAGTCGAGGCCCATTTCGCCGGCCTGGGCCAGGATCTCACGGGCGGCGACCACGTAACCGAGGGCGCCGATCGGTTTGTGCCCCGGACCCAGCGGAATGACGTAGGCGCGTTTTCCGTCCGCCTCAAGACCGGCGGCGATTTCGCGCAAACGCGCGTCGGCGCCTTCCTCGTCCTCCCCATGCGGGTAGGAGTGCATGGTCGCGCCCAGCAGGCGGTCCAACAGCACGTTGCCGGAATTGCGGTAAAGCGGGTCTTGCTTCGCCACCCGCTCCTCCAACTGGATATGGCAATGCATGCCAAGCTTGTTGGCGGCTGCGGCGGCCAATCGAACGAAGTTGGATTGCACGGCGCCGGTAATCAAAACCGTATCGGCGCCGTACGCCAGCGCCTCGCCGAAATAGAATTCAAGTTGGCGCACCTTGTTGCCGCCGAACGCGAGTTCCGTGCAGTCGTCCCGTTTGACGTAGGCCGAAAGTCCGTCGAAGCGGGCTTCCACGTTGGGCATGCGGCTAAGCGGCGAGGGCGGACGCCAGAGCGCCGCACGCGGCACATCGTCCAGTGCGCCGATAGCCTCGAATTCGGTGTTCTCCGCCATCAATATCTCCGCCGGTTGTCTGGCGGACATTGCACAAACTTCGGCCCGGCGGCAAGGGCCGGGGAAAAGTTCACGGACCGGTCAATTACCGGCGGCAGGTTTGGCTCGATGCCGAAGCTGCTGCAACGCCGGTCAAACCCGACGGGAATAGTCCCGCCGGGCCTCAAGATCGAAGGGCCTGGCCCCTCGATTATCCGCTCCGGCAAAGGGCGCGCCCGGTATGGAATCGGGCTCGCTGTCTGCCGGTTTTCCGAAGCAAGGCATTTGGCAATAAACCCCAGGGAGGAAATCAAATGCAGATGAAAAAAACCCTTATCGCGGGCGCGGCGGTAGCCGGTCTGACGTTAACCGCCGGGATGTTCGGCGCCGCAAACGCGGCCGAATTCATCACCATCGGCACCGGCGGCGTCACGGGCGTCTACTACCCGACGGGCGGTTCGATTTGCCGTCTCGTCAACAAGGGCCGGAAGACTCACGGCGTCCGCTGCTCGGTCGAATCGACCGGCGGCTCGGTCTACAACATCAACACCATCCGGGCCGGCGAACTGGACATGGGCGTCGCCCAGTCGGACTGGCAGTACCACGCCTACAACGGCTCAGGTAAGAAAAGCTTCAAGGATGCCGGCCCGTTCAAGGAACTTCGGGCTGTCTTCTCGGTTCACCCCGAGCCCGTCAGCATCATTGCGCGGCGTGATTCCGGCATCAAATCGGTTGCGGATCTGGTTGGCAAACGCGTCAACATCGGCAACCCCGGTTCCGGTACCGAAGCGACCTGGAACGTGATGTGGGGCGCCATGGGCCACACCAACGCCGATCTCAAACTGGCCTCGCAAATGAAGTCCGCGGAAACGCCGGGTGCGCTTTGCGACAACAAGATCGACGCCTTCTTCTGGCTCGTCGGCAACCCCAGCGCCTTGAACAAGGAAGCGACCACGACCTGTGACGCCGTTATCGTCGAGGTTGCCGGTCCGGCTATCGACAAGCTGGTCAAGGACAACTCGTTCTACCGCTATGCCACCATTCCCGGCGGCATGTACAAAGGTAACCCGAACGACGTCAAGACGTTCGGCGTCGGCGCCACGTTCGTGAGCTCGACCCGCACGTCCGAAAAGACCGTCTATGAGGTCGTGAAGGCCGTTTTCGAGAACTTCGATGCCTTCAAGAAACTTCACCCGGCCTTCGGCGTTCTCAAGAAGAACGAAATGGTCAAGGACGCGTTGTCGGCACCGCTGCATGACGGCGCCGCCAAGTACTACAAGGAAGCTGGCCTGATGTAAGGCCCCCTGGCGGACGGGAGCCATTCCCGTCCGCCATTTTTTTTGATGATTTGAAATTCGACCGGATAACAGAACCAAATTAGAAATTTTCCTGACAGGGGACGGCAATGAGTGAAGAAAACGGCGGCGTTGCGGCGAGCCAGGACGAACTTGAAGACCTGATCGCCGAATCGGATACGGGTGCAAGGTCGCCGACCGGCATACCGGCAAAAATCCTCTGGTGGGTGCCGCTGATCTGGTCCTGCTTCCAGCTTTGGATCACCTCGCCCATTCCCTTCATGGTGCGCTTTGGCATATTCAACAGCACGGAGGCCCGCGCCATCCATTTAGCCTTCGCCATATTTTTGGCCTATTTGGCGTTTCCGGCACTGAAGAGATCCCCACGCCACTTCATTCCCGTGCAGGACTGGATCATTGCCATCGTGGCGGCGTTAGCTGCGGCCTATGGCTTTATTTTCTACCTCGAACTTTCGGACCGGCCGGGCCTGCCCACGACGACTGATATCGTGGTTTCCGTCATCGGCCTGATCCTGATCCTGGAAGCGACGCGCCGCGCCCTAGGTCCGCCCTTGATGGTCGTGGCGGTAATTTTCCTGACCTATACCTTTGGCGGCCCTTGGATGCCCGAGATGATCGCCCATCAAGGCGCCAGCCTGGCCAAAGGCATGTCGCATTATTATCTGACGACCGAAGGCGTGTTCGGTATTGCGCTCGGCGTCTCGACCTCGATGGTGTTCCTGTTCGTGCTCTTTGGATCGCTCCTCGAGAAAGCGGGGGCGGGCAACTATTTCATCCGCGTCGCCTTCGCCCTGATGGGCCACATGCGGGGCGGTCCCGCCAAGGCCGCTGTCGTGTCCTCGGGCATGACAGGTTTGGTATCGGGTTCGGCCATCGCCAACGTGGTGACCACCGGCACCTTCACCATTCCTCTGATGCGCAAGGTGGGTTTTTCCGCTGAAAAGGCGGGCGCCGTCGAAGTGGCGTCCTCGACCAATGGCCAGTTGACGCCGCCGATCATGGGAGCCGTGGCCTTCCTGATGGTCGAATTCGTCGGCATCACCTACACCGAGGTGATCAAACACGCCGCCCTGCCGGCGCTGATCTCCTACATGGCGCTGGTTTACATCGTCCATCTGGAGGCCGTGAAGGCCGACATGAAGGGCATACCGAGAAAGAATCCGCCCAAGTTCCTCACCAGTTTCGTGATGTTCATGGGCTCCTTCGTCGGGCTGGCCGTGCTCTGCACGGTGGCTTACTACGCGTTGGGTTGGATGAAGGGTGCGTTCGGCGACGCCACGCCCTGGATTGCCTCCGTCATTCTGACGATCGCCTATGTCGCGCTCATCAAATACGCCACCAAGTTTCCGGAACTCGCCCATGATATCGAGATCACGGAATTGCCCGAAGCGGGACCGACGATAAAGGCCGGCTTGTACTTTTTGTTACCTGTCGCCGTCCTGGTCTGGTGCCTCGTCGTGGAGCGCCTGTCGCCCGGCCTGTCTGCTTTTTGGGCCACCATGTTCATGCTGCTCGTGCTGGTGACGCAAAAACCCCTGAAAGATCTGATGCACGAAACGGGTGAGGATTTTGTTGCCGGCCTTAAGGCGGGCGTGAACGACGTCTGCGAAGGCATGATCGCCGGCGCCCGCAACATGATCGGCATCGGCGTCGCAACCGCCGCCGCCGGCATTATCGTCGGTACCATTACCCTCACCGGCGTCGGGCTGGTCATGGCGGAATTCGTCGAGTTCATCTCAGGCGGCTACGTCCTGTTGATGTTGATCTTCACCGCCGTTCTCAGCCTCATTCTCGGCATGGGGCTGCCGACGACGGCCAACTACATCGTCGTCTCGTCCCTGATGGCGCCGGTTATCGTTATCGTCGGCGCACAGAACGGGCTGATCGTGCCGTTGATCGCCGTACACATGTTCGTCTTCTACTTCGGCATTCTGGCGGACGACACGCCACCGGTGGCGATGGCCGCCTTCGCCGCAGCCGCCATATCGGGTGGCGATCCCATCCGCACGGGTATTCAGGGCTTCACCTACGATATCCGGACCGCCATCCTGCCGTTCCTGTTCATCTTCAATACCGAATTGCTGATGATCGGCATCGAAACCTGGTATCACCTGCTGGTCACGATTGCGACGGCTGTCGCCGCTATGCTGTTGTTCGCGGCGGGAACACAAGGCTACTTCATCTCGAAAAGTCGGTTGTGGGAGTCGTTTGCCCTTATCCTGGTGGCCTTTACGCTGTTCCGGCCGGGGTTCTGGATGGATCAGCTTTATCCGCCCCTCAACGAGGTGCCGGGCGTCGGCATTCATGAAATCGCCGCGAAGATGCCGGCGGACTCGCAAATCCGCATCCACGTCACGGGCGAGGATCTGGAGGGCCGCGCCGTCGACAAATCGGTGATGCTGCCCATGGGCGCCGTTGCCGACGGCAAGGAACGCCTGAAGGAGGCCGGATTGGAGCTTCGCTTCGAGGACGGCAAGGCGTTCGTCGACAGCATCGTCTTCGGCAGCACGGCGGAACGCCAGAAGATCGACTTCGATTACGAGATCGCCGGCGTCCTGATCGAATCCGACCGGCCCGCCAAACAGCTGTTCTATCTGCCGGCGATACTGTTGCTGGCTCTGATCGTTTTGCTGCAACGGCGACGGCGGGATAGCGATGCCGCGGCGATGGCGGCGGCATAGGAGGATATGACCATGTACAAAGACATTCTTCTCGCCGTCGATCTGGGGGACGAAAGTTCCTGGAAATCAGCCCTGCCCAAGGCCATCGAAATCTGCCGCGTGGGCGGCGGCAACCTCCACGTTGCCACCGTGCTGCCGGATTTCGGCATGAGCATCGTCGGCCAGTTCTTCCCCGAGGGCTACGAGCAAGAAGCCGCCGCCAAGGCGCTGGAGGCTCTAAAGGCTTTCGTCAAAGACAACGTGCCGGACGACATCAACGTCCAGCACATCGTCGGCGAAGGTACCGTTTATGAAGCGATCCTCAACATTGCCGGCAAAACCGGGGTCGACCTTATTATCGTGGCGGCGCACCGGCCCGACCTGAAGGACTACCTGTTGGGTCCCAACGCCGCGCGCATCGTGCGCCACGCCGATTGTTCGGTGCTGGTGGTGCGTTAGCTTTTAGGCGGCGTTGACGATGTGACGGTCAGCCGCCGCGACGACGTCGGCGATTTCCCGTTTGGCGTCGTCGCCGAGGTGTTCCTTGTCCGCACTCTCGTGGATCAGCGCTAACGCGGTTTCGCGGGCCGCGTCGAAGGCGGTTCGCCGGTCCGATGCTTCGTAGTCGTCGCGGCCCTGACGCAGATAGGACTTGGGCGGCAATTGTTCGCGGCAGTGCTCCAGCGTGTGCGGCGCATCGAGGAAGTGTCCGCCGGTCCGGATGCCGGTCAGTCCCTCCCAGTTGAGCGCCGCGTCGTCAACCTCCGGCGGCTGCATGAAGCGGCGGATCATCGCGCCCGCCTCGTTGTCGAGCACCGCCTGGACGGGGCTGAACACTGTGGCGCATTCCAACTGGCCGACGCCGCCCAGAATGTCGCCGCCCGACAGCGCTACCGCCTGGCCCAGCAGCGTGCGTTCCGCCATGGACTGGACATCCACGTCGGGCGTGTCCGAGCCCGCCCCGTAGGTGTGCGTCACCATGCCGAAGCCCCGCTTCATGAGCTGCACGGCGGTCGCCGCCGCCTGGATGGATTCGGCGCTCGATTGCAGGGCGCTGCCGGTGCGCATGTCGAGGCTGAACATCAGGGGCGTGGCGATGACGGGCGTGCCGGGCGCCAGAACATGGGCGAGGCAAGCCATGGCGAGGATTTCGGCCGCCGCCATGACGACCGAACCGCCCGTCGAAAGCGGCGCCGTGCCGCCCGCGGTCGGCAGGCTGCAGGCGTGCAGCGGCAGACCGAAGCGTCTGGCTTGGATGATGGCTTCGGTATCCATTTCCTTGAACTCTAGCGGCGTGAACGAACAGGTAATACAGCTGGCCAGCGGGCGGGCCTTCAACTCGTCCTCCCCGCCGGCGGCGATGCTCGCCAATCGCATCAGGTATTCGACGTTGAGCTTTTCGTAAGGTTGTATCCAGACATGCTTGTCCGTGCGCTGGATCAAGGCTGCCAAGCTGTGGATGTCGGCGGTGATTTCCGGCACGCCGTGCACGAAGGGGTGGGCGATAAAACCGATCTCGTCGAGGCCGTTCGCGACCGCCGCCATCTCCGCCACCGCCTTGAGGTCGAGGTTGCGGTAGCTCCGGTCCTCGGGATCGACGTAACCATGCGCGCCGGTCCCGGTGCGCATGACGAAGGCGCCGTCGGCGCGCGGTAGAGACAAGTCGCGGGCCGGTGACTTGCCGCAAAGCTCGATCTCCGTAGGCAGGGCGGCCAGCGCCTCGGCAACCAGTTCCCTTGGCAGACGCAGACAATCGGCCCGCGCCGCCGGTTTTGCGCCCGCTTTCAGCAGGGCTTCGATACCGTCGGGGTGAACGACCGCAATCCCGTGCCCGGATAACAATTCGAGCGTGCGGTCTTTCAATTGCTCCAGCGCCTCTTCGCCGAGCATGCCAAAACCCGGCCGATCGTTTCCCGGCTTGCCGAGCAAAAATGCGTTGGGGTTGGTTGGCGTCTGTTCCGTCCGCGCACGAATACGCCGTCGTCTCGAATGCCCCGTTTGTTCCGCCAACTCAAACTCCTTTGCTGATTACCGTATGCGACAATAGCGGCGGAGTTTGTTCGCGGCAAACTTACATACGCTTGGCGATTTCCTCCAGCATCACCTCGGTGGCGCCGCCGCCGATGCTTTGGACGCGGGCGTCGCGCGCCATGCGTTCGATGGCGCTTTCGCGGATGCAGCCGAAGCCGCCGTGGAACTGCTGGCAGTCGTAGACCACGCGGTTGACCAGTTCGCCGCAATAGGCCTTCACCATCGAGACCTCCTTCTCGCAGGCGATGCCCTGAGCATCGAGCCAGGCGGCGTGGTAGACCAGCTGGCGTCCCGCCGCAACCTCCGCCGAGCGCTGGGACAGGCGCTGGCGGATACCCTGTTTGTCCCACAAGACGCCGCCGAAGGCCTTGCGTTCGCGCACGTACTCCGCCGTGATCTCGATGGCCTTCTGGGCCTCGCCCATCGACTGGGCGCCGATCACCGTACGCTCGTTCTGGAAATTCTGCATGACGGCGTAAAATCCCCGGTTTTCCTCGCCCAGCATATTGGCCGCCGGGATGCGGCAGTTGTCGAACACCAGTTCCGCCGTGTCCGAGCAGTGCCAGCCCATCTTGTTCAAGGCCCGGCCGACGGAAAAACCCGGCGTGCCCTTTTCTACGATGAACATGGTGATACCGCGTGAGCCCTTAACGTCGGGGTTGGTCTTGGCGGCGACGAAATAGAGATCGGCATGAACGCCGTTGGTGATGAACATCTTGGCGCCGTTCAGCACCCAGTCGCCGCCATCCTGCACGGCGCGGGTCTTGATCCCAGCCACGTCCGAGCCGGCGTCGGGTTCGGTGACCGCGACCGCCGTGACCAGATCACCGCTGACGATGCCGGGCATGTAGGCCTTGCGCTGTTCGTCGCTGCCCGCCCGGAACAGGTGCGGTGAGGCCATGTCGGTGTGGACCAGCACCGATACCGCGAAGCCGCCAAAGGTCGAGCGCCCCAGTTCCTCCGCCAGCACGGCCGTGGTCAGGGTGTCGAGATCGGAGCCGCCGAATTCCTCTGGATAGCGCACGCCGAGGAAACCCAGCTTGCCCATGTCGCGGAACACCTCGCGCGGCACCATGCCTGCCGCTTCCCATTCCTCGCCGTTGGGTACGATTTCGTTTTCGACGTAGCGCCGCAACTGTTCGCGAAAGAGCTTGGTGTCTTCGGTGTCGTAGATGCTGGTTGTCATGTCAAATCTCTCGGTCCAGGGGTCTATTCGGGGGAAAGTTCGACGAGCAGGGCGCCGCCGACCACGTTTTCCCCCGGGGCACAGTGGACTTGGCCGACTACGCCGCCGTCCTCGCTGCGAAGGCTCTGCTGCAGTTTCATGGCCTCCATGATGACGACAATGCCGCCCGCCGTCACGGTATCACCGGTCTCGACGCGAACTTCCGTTATCAAACCCGGCATCGGCGCGCGGATCTGCCCGTCGGTTTCTGCGTCTGCCTTGGCGTTGCCGCCCAACAGCACGTGCTCCGGCGGATGGACGCTGAACACGTGAGTGGCTTCAGCCGAAAACAAGGTCAGATGGTTGCCGTCGAGATGAAAGGGGATGTCGCGTTGACGGCCTGCTTCGGTAAATCTCAGGACACCGTCCTCAAATTCGACTTCCGCCAGTTCGGCAGCCGGTAAACCGCCGACGTCAACCAAATAGCACCCCGCCCGCCCCGCGAGCCTGACTTCGACTGTGGAATCATTGGCCTGTCGAACGTGCAGAACGGCGGTGCCCGTCACACCGGCCGGCTCGGTGATGCGCCAGGCGCCAAGCGATTGCCAGGGTGTATTGGGATCGGACGGTTGCGACAGCGAATAGGCGAGGGCGGCAGTGGCGAAATCACGGTCACCGGCTGCGGGAGCCTGCCAGCCGGCCGGATAATGTTGATCGAGAAATGCCGTATGGACCCGGCCTGCGGCAAAACTCTCCTGCCCCAGGACGTCGCCCAGAAACGAAATATTCGTGCCGACGCCGGCGATGCGGGTCCGCTCCAGCGCCTGACGCAAGCGGCGGACCGCCGTCGGGCGGTCGGGTCCCGTGGCGATGACCTTGGCCAGCATGGAATCGTAGTAAGGAGAAGCCACCGTACCTTCGGTTAGGCCGCTATCGACGCGGACGCCGTCGCCGGTCGGTTCAGCATACCCCGTCACCGTACCTGATTGCGGCAGGTAAGCTTGCGCCGGATCCTCGGCGGCAACGCGGGCTTCGATGGCCGTGCCCGTAAAAGCGATATCTTTTTGGCCCAATGTCAGGGGCTCTCCGGCGGCGGTGCGGATTTGCCAGGCTACCAGATCGAGGCCCGTGACCATCTCCGTGACCGGGTGTTCGACCTGCAGCCGGGTGTTCATTTCCAGGAAATAATAGTCGCCGCCCTCACCGTCGAGGATGAACTCGACGGTGCCGGCGGAATCGTATCCGATACCGGCGGCAAGTTTGACGGCGTCCGCGGTCATGCGCTCCCGGACCTCGGGCGGTAGGTCCTGCGCCGGCGTTTCCTCGATGATTTTCTGATGATTGCGCTGGATGGAACAATCGCGTTCACCGAGATGCAGGACCGCGCCGTTGCGGTCCGCCAGGATTTGCACCTCGATGTGCCGCGCCTGGGCGACGTAGCGCTCCAGCAATACCGATCCATCGCCGAAGGCGCTCAGGGCTTCGGCGCGGGCGGCGGCGAGGGCTTCGTCGAAACCGGATAAGTCCTCGACCAGGCGCATGCCCCGGCCGCCGCCACCGGCGCTGGCCTTGATCAGGACCGGCGCGCCGATGCGCCGGGCTTCGGCGGATAGAAGTCCGTCATCCTGATCAGTGCCGTAATAACCCGGCACGACCGGCAGGCCGGCCTGCTCGGCGGCCGCCTTGGCTTCGATCTTGGATCCCATGCACCGGATAACATCCGCCGAGGGACCGATGAAGGTCAGGCCCGCGTCCGCGCAACCGGCCGCGAAATCCGCGTTTTCCGACAAAAAACCATACCCAGGGTGAACGGCGTCGGCGTTAACGCTCTTGGCCGCCGCGATGACGGCATCCGCGTTGAGATAGCTGGCGGCGGCCTCGGGCGGGCCGATACAAACGGCGTCGTCGGCGGCATCGGCATGACGCGCGCCACGGTCGGCTTCGGAAAATACGGCGGTGGTGGCGATGCCCATTTCCCGGCAGGTGCGGATCACACGGCAGGCGATCTCTCCCCGGTTGGCAATTAGAATTCTTTGGAACATCGCCGCCGCCTACATCCGGTAGACGGGCGAATATTCGCCGGGCTCGGGCGTCGTTTGTGTCACCGCCAGGCACAGTCCCAGCACATCGCGGGTCTGGGCCGGTTCGATCAGGCCGTCGTCCCACAGCCGCGAGGTGGCATAGTAGGGATCGCTTTGTTCGCCGTACTGGGCCCGGATACCGGCTTCGATTTCATCGAGTTCATCCTGGCTCGCCTCGTCGCCCTTAAGGCTGGCGCGTCTTAGCGTCTGCATGACGTTGGTGGCGATGTCGGCGCTCATGGTGGCAACCTCAGCGGTCGGCCAGGCGAACAGGAACCGGGGCCTGAAGCCGCGTCCGCACATGCCGTAATTGCCGGCGCCGTAGGAGCCGCCGATGATGACCGAGATGCGGGGTACGCGGGCCGTCGCCACGGCATGGACCATTTTGGCGCTGTCCTTGGCGATGCCGCCGCGCTCGGCATCCGCGCCGACCATGAAGCCCGTGATGTTGTGCAGGAACAGCAAGGGGATCTGGCGCTGATTGCAAAGTTCGATGTAGTGCGCCGCCTTGAGCGACGATTGGGACAGCAGTGCGCCGTTGTTGCCCAGGATGCCGACCGGGTGCCCGTGGATGCGGGCGGTGCCGCAGACCATGGCTTCGCCCCAGTCGGGTTTGAATTCGCGGAATTCGCTGCCGTCGACCAGGCGGGCGATGATCTCGCGCACGTCGTAGGGAATTTTGCGGTTCCGGCTGACGATGCCGTCGATTTCATTTACGTCATATAACGGGGGCCGGACAGGCACGGCGTCTGCCGCCTCGGACCGGTGGAAATTGAGGCCGGCCACGATATCCCGCACCCTCGCCAACGCTTCCGGCTCGTCCTCCGCCAGGTAATCTGACACGCCGGAGATGCTGGTGTGCATTTCCGCCCCGCCCAGGGTTTCGCCGTCGACGTCCTCGTTGATCGCCGCCTTGACGATGGAGGGGCCGCCCAGGTGAATGCGGGCGTTGCCCTTGACCATGACGACTTCGTCGGAAAGCGCGGGTATGTAAGCGCCGCCGGCCGTGCAGCCGCCGAACACCGCCGATATTTGCGGCAGGCCGGTGGCCGACATGTTGCATTGGCGGTGGAAGCCGTTGCCGAAGTGGTCGCGGTCGGGAAATACGCGGTCCTGTTCCGGAAGATAGGCGCCGCCGCAGTCCACCAGATAAATGCAGGGCAAGCGGTTCTCGGCGGCAATTTCCTGGGCGCGCAGGTGCTTTTTCACGGTTTCGTGGAAGAACGAGCCGCCTTTCACCGTGGCGTCGTTGGCGATCATGACGCAGAGCGTACCGCTAACGGCGCCGATGCCGGTGACGATGCCGGCGCCGGGCACCTCGTTGCCGTACTGGCCCCAGGCAGCCAGCGTGGAGAATTCGAGGAACGCCGTGCCGGGATCGATCAGGCGGTCGATGCGTTCCCGGGCCAACAGCTTGCCGCGCGCATGGTGGCGCTCGATGAGGGCTTCGCGGCCGCCGCCAGCAACGACGGCGAGACGCTGGCGCAAGAGGGCGTTGAGATCGGCCACATGCCCGCTGTTCTCCCGGAAGGCATCGGTGCGGACATCGACGGCGCTTTGTAAGAGGGTCATATCGGCACCTCCATTTGGGTTTCATCGCCGCCGCGGGATATGCCCGTCAGCACCATCTCGGCAAAGCGGTCGGCGAGTTTGTCGACCGAACCTCTCTTGGGATCGAACCACTCCAGCGTGGCGTTCATAGCGCCGATCAGCATCAGACGGACAATGTTGAGGTCTGTTCCCGGATTGAGGGCGCCGTCGCGTTCGGCGTTTCCCAGTATGCCGCGCCAGCAGTCTTCGTATTCGGCGCGTGCGGCCAGGTTTGATTTCTGCACGGGCTTCGGCAGTTGGGCGAAGATACGCACGTTGGCCGAGGTGTAATCGCTGTGCTCCAGAAACGCCCTGAGGTGGGCTTTGATGGCTGTCCGGATGACCTGATCGTGCGTGGCGTCGCCCGGCAGATCGGCAACTGCCGTCTCGACGGCCTTCTGCACCATTTCGATGCCGATGTTGAGAACCTCCGAGACGATCTCGTCCTTGGAACTGAAATGGTAGTAAAGACTGCCACCCTTCATTTTTTCCGCCGCCGCGATGCTGCGCAACGAGACCGCGGCATATCCCCTTTGCCGGAATTGACGGGCGGCGGCATCCAGTATGCGGGAGCGGGTTTTTTCGGCTTTGGCCATATGTGGGTCTTTTGCTTCTTAAGAAATCTAACAAACGTTAGACATTTTATTAAGATAAAACAAGCCGATTTTCATGACTGGCCATAATTCGGATGTTCGTGGCTCGTTGTTGGTGCAGGGTTGCTGTCGGCCTACCTGGCGTTTTCCAGGTTATCCAGCATCACGCGGGCTTCGCTGACAAGGTCGGTTATGCGGTCGAACTCTCCACCGGTGTACGCCTTGTCGATGGTCAGAAAGATCTTGTCCAACTCGTTGAACTGGAACATGCCGGCGCGCCCGCGGGCGGTGTGAAGGATATCGGGAAACTGATCGAATTCCTTGGCTTCGACGGCGGCCGATAAATCCCTGATGCTCTCGTGCGTGGCTTCGAAGAACAGCGGCAGCAAATGGTCGATTTCCCGACCCGGACCGTCGTTCAACTCGTCTTCGGTCAGGATTTGCGGTTTGCCCAGCGATTCGAGCAGCGCTTCCAGCAAGGCCTTTTTGCGAACCGGCTTGGCGAGGAACGTGTTGCTACCGGCTTCCAACGCCGCTTCGCGGTCTTCCTCGAAGGCATTGGCCGACTGGACGATAATGGGTACCGGCTCCCATGCCCGATCGGTCTCGATCCGGCGAATTTCACGGATTGCCTTGGTGCCGTCCAATTCGGGCATCCGCATGTCCATCAGGACGGCGTCGTAGGTGCCGCCGCCGGCGGAAAACATGTCGACCGCCTGCTGTCCGTCGACGGCTTCGTCGATGTCACATTCGAAGGCGTGCAGGTATTCGCTGATGACCAGCCGGCCAAGTTCGGAATCATCGGCGATCATTATCCTGGCGCCCTGAAGCCGGGCCGGGTTGGCGGTGATTCGCGGCAAGCTGGGCGGTGTCGCCTCGGCCGTTGGCAGCATGATGCGGAAATCGAAAATCGAACCGTGGCCCAAATCGCTGACAACCGAAATTTCGCCGCCCAATCGTTCAACCAATTGTTTCGTGATGGCCAAGCCCAGGCCGGAGCCGACAACGTCGCTATCCAGATGGCCGTCCGCCTGCGCAAAGGGTTCAAAAATGTGCTTCAGCTTGTCCCTGGGTATGCCGATACCGCTGTCGCGGACCCGGAAGATAAACTGATTGCCCGATAGGTTGGATCCGGAAAACTTGCCGCTGCCGCCGGACACGCTCAGGACGATCTCGCCCGCCTCGGTGAATTTCACCGCATTGCCGACCAGATTTGCAAGGATCTGCCGCAGTGTCTGGGCGTCGCCCAAACGGTACTGACCCGGCGGCAAATCGACCTCTGAGCGCAGCACGAGACCTTTGGCACTGGCTTGTGCCTGAAACATCTCGATCACGTCGCGCATCGTATCTTCGATGCGGAATTTAACGGAAGCCGGGTGCTGGGCCTGAAGGTCGATTTTCGAAAGATCGAGAATATTGTTCAGCAAGTCGGACATGTGCTGGCTGGCGCTCACGAGATGGCCGACGAACCCTTTCGCTTTGGCCGGCAGCTCCGTTTCGTTCAACAATTCGATCAATCCCAGCACGCCGTTCATCGGGGTTCTGATCTCGTGGCTCATGACCGCCAGGAATTCCGACTTGGCCCGGGTCGCCGCCTCGGCCGTCTCCTTGGCCTCCTGCAGCGCCGCCTCCGCTTCGCGCCGGCGGGTGACGTCGGTGACCGTGATACACCAGGCTTTCGCCTCGCCGTAGAGCAGGCTGCTGGCGACGACGTGAAGCGCCGCCGGCACCTCAGACGTGTCCTTGGCGTCAATTTCGATCTCCGCGATGCCGTCGTTCCTGAACGCCTCACCGTGGCTTTCCAGATAATCCCGCAGTTGGGGCCAGAACGACAGTTGCGGCCGGCCTCCCTCGACCATCCAGTTCGCGCCGCTGGTCGTCGCTCTTTTGCTGGCGAAAATGACCTCGCCGTCCTCGGGGTCGACGAGGTAAATCGGCACCGGCGCGCTGTCGAACACCTGGTTCAGGCGGTTTTCACGATCATAGGAGCCCGTGATACGGACGCCGGCGACCAGCCCGAGTATCAGCACCACAACCATCATGCCGACGGGCGTCACGTCGCCTGTGTAGATGATATGCATGTAATGCAGGGAATCGTTCAGCGCCGTTGCCAGGGCCAGCGTGATGCTCAGGGCCACCAGGCCCGCGCCGGTCCGGTTCTGGAATTTGGCCCGCATGGCGAGGAAGAGCGCGAAGACGAGTCCCCCAAGGCCGGTGATGATGCCGTAATCCCTCAGCGAGGTGAACCACAGCGGGTGGGCGTATAACGTAAAGACGCAACATGCCACACCGAGAATCGCGATGATGCGCGGCGGCCATTTCCAGGACGCGCCGGGAAACAGGTTGTGCACAAACGCGATATAGAGAGGCCCCATGAGGAACAGGCCGATATATTCGGATCGCGTCGACCAGAGCGCCGGCGCATCGGGCCAAAGGAAGTACTGCAGTTTTGCGGTGGTTATGAACCGCAGACCGAGGACGACCGCCAAACCGCCGATGGCCGCCATATAGCCTTCGCGGCCCATGATCAACGCAACGCTCAGCGCGATAAAGCCGATCATCAAAAGCGCGCCGGACACGCCCCACCGCACCATGGCGGATGCGATGCGGTCGGCCTTGAGATCGCTTGAACTACCGACGACGATGGGATGCCGGGCGCCGCCTTCCATATGGTAGTGGTTGGAAACATGCAGAACGAGATCGATGGTATGCCCCTCGGTGGGAAGTTCAAGCACCAGGGGCATCGAACGCGCTGTTTCCTCGGCAGCGCTGCGTCCGACCGTGCCGCTGCCGCCGATCAGCTTGCCGTTGGCGAAAACCGCCAGCGCCATGTTCTGTTCCGGGATGCGCAAGGCCAACGGAGCTTCGGTGTCGGGCGTCACAAAGCGCAGGTGAAAGGTCGCGAAGCCTTCGGCGCCCAGTAATTCCTGGCCCACCACCAAGCCGTTCCACATCCGCAGCCTGGGCAGCACGTGATCGGGTGCGGGAATGGGGTCGGCGACGAATTCGGTGGCCGGTACAAAGCGGCGCCAGTAGAAATTCCACTTGCCGTTCAGCGTGACCCGGTTGCCGTCATCGAGTCCGGATTTGGTGAGATCAATCGCTCCCGCCGGCGCATGGTCGGCATTTACCGCGGGGCCGACAGACAAAATCGCGGCGCAAAGGATGAACGCGAAAGCGCTGGCTATTTTTGCTCTGAAGAGTTTGGATATACCTGTCATTGAGTTGTCGCGCCGTGGCGGAGGGCTCGCACCATCCGAAAAATTTCGCTGCAGCGCTTCTTAACTTTTCCGGAAACGCTTGCATGCTGGCAGTTTATGGGCAATTAAACATGAACGTCCATAAGGTGAACGCCTGACAACAGTGATCACACCCCTGCAAACAACCGACGGTTAATGACTTCCGAAATCCGCATTCTGATTGCCGAAGACCAGGCGTTGCAGCGTGAGGGTTACCGTGCGCTTCTAAGCGGTGTAGCGGGATTCGACGTACTCGGCATCGATGTCGCCGACGGCCAAGCGGCGGTGCGCGAAGTCGCGGCCCACGAGCCGGATATCGTGCTGATGGATTTGGGCATGCCCGGCCTCAACGGCATCGAGGCGACACGGGAGATCAAACGCCGGGCCCTGAAAACCAGAATTTTGGTTCTCACGGCGACAGAGGCGGAGCACTATCTGACGCTCTGCCGCGATGCCGGGGCCAGCGGATACGTCCGAAAATCGGCCACCCGGGACGAGCTGGTACAGGCCATCCGTGCCGTCGTGCGCGGCGCCGAATACTTCGACGATACCGTTGCGGAGCCGGTCGCCGGAATAACGGTGACACCCGATCACATGGGGGCGGAGGCGCTAGATTTATTGACCCGGCGGGAAATCCAGATCCTCAAGTTCATTGCCGCCGGACACAAGAACCGCGAGATCGCGGAAATGCTGGAGATCAGCATAAAAACCGTGGAAACCCATCGCCTGAACCTGATGAAGAAGCTGGGTCTCCATAGCGCCGCCGACGTGACGGCGTTCGCCCACCGTCACGGTATGACCAAATAATCTTCGCGAAAAATCCTATTTTTGAACTCAAATCCGCTCAACTAAGGTCTCCACCTGATTGACCGCGCGCGGCAAAATTTCAATTATGCGCGTCATCGTTGTTGAACAATTTTGGAGCGGCTTGACCGCTGGGTGTTGAGTGGAAATGGATATGCTGGTCGGATTTACTTGGACATTCGTCGTGCTGCTGACGGGCGCGCTGGCCTATGCCGTCGCTTTGGGGTACGGCTTCATATAGTCCCGAAAGCAGGAAATTGGCGGAAGAGAGTGGGAGTCGAACCCACCAGGCACGTCTAACGCCCCTCACCGGATTTGAAGTCCGGGCGCCCCACCGGGGTGCGATTCCCTTCCCTATCAAGCATCACCATCCGTTTCATCGGTGAAAACCTGCCGTGCCGACGCTAAAATCTGGCGATGCTCGCCATCGCGCCGGCTGAAGCCGACCTTATCGAAAAATTCGAGCAAGTCGATGGTTACGTTGCGCCCGATCCCCGTCAGGTCGCGAAACGCCGCGACAGAAAGCCGGCCATCGGCGCCGGCGCACAGCCGTTCGGCTGATTCAGCTAGTTCAAGGACGGCAGCCGGCGGGAAATAACGGTTGGCGGCGACACGGTGAACCCATCCGAGATGCTCTGCCCGGGTGAGAAATTTTTCCAGCAGCCTCAGCTTGAGATCCAGCGTTTCCGCCAGTTCCCGAACCCGGGGGGGACGCAATCCGCCGGCCAACAGCAGCGGTTCGACGGCTGCCCACAATTTTTCGTCGGCGGCGGAGGCCGACGGGCGGTGTCCCGGCATGTGCAGCAATGTTCCCCGCCTCTTGATCAGGCCGCCGGCCGCCTGGTGGTTGGCCGCCGCGTGGACAATGCCCGCCATCGCTGGGACGGCTAGTATCCGCCCCAATTGCTGTTCCGAGGGGCCCAGGGTTTCCGGATTGTCGCCGTGCCACTTGGCGATCCCCTCGGTAACCTCATCGAGCACCCTCTGCCAGTTTGATGGTGTCAGGCCCCAGAGCGCCGCGGCGCTCTTGATCGTCGTAACCTCATGATCCAGCCAAAGCCCGGCGCTTTCCTGCGGTGTCAAATTCCAGGCCCTAGTGAATTGATCGAGGTTCAAACCGCCCGCCGACTGGTCGAGCAAATTGTCGAGGGCGTTGCCAGGGTCTTCCGTATCCATGCCGGCGATCCAGGCCAGGCGCTGTGGTTTGGCCCGTCCCCGCGCCGGTGAGAACGGATCGATGATTTCACCGCCGGCGACGGTCCGGCGCGACGATTGATCGCGCAACACGAAGCGGTCCCCCCGCACGGCGGAAATGTTTCGCTCCAATACGAGCTGCACGAGGCCGGTTTCACCCGGCGGAATGTCGCGGTTCTCAAGCACGGCAACCCGACAACCGATATCGGCGGCGCCAAGATGAAGGTGAACCGGCGTCCAGTGCTTCAACGACCTGGTCTCACCGGCGGCGACGCGCAAGCGGGCGTCCAACCTGTCCGTCGGGGCGTGGGCGTCCGGCGCGACCAGCCAGTCACCGCGTCCGAGATCCGACTTGCGCAACTCGGGTCCGGCAATGTTCAGGGCGCAGCGCTGGCCCGCCACGCCTGTTTCGCTCGCCGAATTCTGGGCGTGAATACCTCGCACCCGGACACGCGTGCCCTGGGGTGATATGACGAGGTGGTCGCCCGATTTGATGCCGCCGCTGAACACCGAACCGGTCGCCACGACGCCCGCCCCGGTGACATTGAAAACGCGGTCGACGGCAAGGCGGAAATTTCCCGCCGCTGTGCGCGCCGCCATGTCGCGGGCGGCCGTCTCGAGGTGCGATTTCAGGTCGGCAATGCCTTCACCGCTTTGCGCGGAGACCGGAAATTGGGGGGCGTCCCTGAGCACCGTCGGCGCGAGGAGGTCCGATATCTCCCGGCCGACCTCGGCAACCCGGCCGCTATCCGCCCTATCGATCTTGCTGATGGCGACGGCGCCGCGCCGGATCGCCAAAAAATCGAGAATTGCCAGGTGCTCCCGCGTCTGCGGCATGGCTCCGTCGTCGGCTGCGACGACAAGCAAGGCAAAATCGATCCCGGCCACGCCGGCCAGCATGTTGCGGACAAAGCGCTCGTGGCCGGGAACGTCGACGAAACCCAAGGATACGCCGTCCGCGAGATCCTGATAGGCAAAACCGAGGTCGATGGTGAGGCCGCGCGCTTTCTCTTCCGGCAGCCGGTCGGTGTCGACGCCGGTCAGCGCCTCGACCAGAAGCGTCTTGCCGTGATCGACATGGCCGGCCGTCGCAACGATCATTTAGCCGGTCTTCAGATTGGGCAGTTGCGCGGCGAACGCAGCGTCATCTTCCAGGCAGCGAATATCGAGCACCAGGGCGCCGTCGCGAATGCGGCCGATGACCGGTATCGGAAGAGCGCGCAATGCCGCCGCCAAACGTTTGAGAGCCGCGCCGCCGCCGCGCTTGCCGCCGACCGGCCGGATGGCCAGCCCGGCGCTCGGCAAGGCGTCAACGGGAAGGGCGCCGCTGCCGATCTGGCTTTCGCAATCGATTACCTCGACGACCAGCTTCTCGCCGAGGCGGGCGGCCAGAGCAGGCTGTAGCTTCTCCGCCGTCCGTCTCATATCCGCCGCTTCCCGGGTCAGCAGCCTGAGCGTCGGCAGACGTTCGGCCAGCCGGTCGGGATCGGCATAGAGCCGCAATACGGCTTCCAGTGCGGCGATCGTCATTTTGTCGACCCTCAGCGCCCGCTTCATGGGGTTCTTTTTGATCCTGGCGACCAGATCGGCCCGGCCGGCGATGATGCCGCATTGCGGTCCGCCCAGGAGCTTGTCGCCGCTGAAAGTGACCAGATCCGTCCCGGCCGCAAAGGCCTCGCGCGGCGTCGGCTCCGGAGGCAGACCGAAGTTGGCGAGATCGATCAGGCTGCCGCTGCCGAGGTCGATGACGTAAGGCACGTCGTGGCCGCGCGCCAGTGCCGCTAATTCGGCATCCGGCACCACGGCGCTGAAGCCTTCGATGGCATAGTTACTGGGGTGTACTTTCAACAGCATGGCGGTCCGGGCGCCCATGGCGTCTGCGAAGTCGGCCAGGTGCGTCCGGTTGGTGGTGCCGACTTCATGCAGTTTGCAGCCCGCCCGCTTCATGATGTCGGGCAGCCGGAAGGCGCCGCCGATTTCGATCAATTCGCCCCGCGAGACCGGCACTTCGCGGCGCAGCGCCAGGGAATTCAGGACCAGCAGCACGGCGGCGGCATTGTTGTTGACGACAGTGGCGGCTTCGGCGCCGGTCAAACGGCAAATCCAAGCCTCAAGGTGATCGTCCCGGTCGCCCCGCCGCCCGGCCGCCAGGTCGTATTCCAGGTTCGATGCACCGGCGGCCACGGCCGACACAGCTTCGACCGCTTCCTGTGGCAGCGCCGCGCGGCCCAGATTGGTGTGAAGCACCGTGCCGCTGAGATTGAAAACGGGTCTAAGGGAATGAGCGGAAAGGCCTTCGAGGTAATCTCCGACCTGCTGCACGATTGCATCGCGTTTCAGCTCGGTTCGCGCATCCGCCGCTTCCTCCGACAGCGCCAGCCGCGCGTCTGCCAGGACCGATTGCACCGCCTCCGTCACCAGGGGCTGGCCATGGTCCGCCGCCAGGGCACGGACCGGCGCCAGGTCGAGGACGCTGTGCACGGACGGCAGAGCTGCTCGCGCAGATTTGTTTGCCGGGGATTTGTTCATCGGTTCAAGTTTGCCCATACATGCTCTAGCATATCGCAAATCTTTCATCTGTCAGGGGAACGATATGGTTGTTTTGAGTACGCTGCCCAAGGGTTTGGAGGACACGCTCGAAGGCCTGGAATGCCCGGTTTTCGAAGCCGAGCCCTGGGTGACCGGTAAACCATTGAACCAGCGGCGCATCGCCATGGTGTCGTCAGCCGGTATTCATCCCCGCGCCGATGCGCCGTTTCGCGGCGGCGACAGCGACTACCGCGCCATTCCCGATAGCGTTGACGCCAACGATGTCGTCATGAGCCACGTCTCGGTCAACTTCGACCGCACCGCCTTTCACCAGGACCTCAATGCCGTCCTGCCGCTTGACCGCATGGCCGAACTGGCGGAGGACGGCGTTATCGGTTCGGTGGCCGCGACGCACTATTCGTTCATGGGGGCGACCAACCCCCTGGAGATGGAGGAAGGTGCGCGCGAACTGGCCGGCATCCTCAAGGCCGATAACGTCGACAGCGTCGTCCTGCTTCCCGTTTGACCGTTCTGCACGCGCGCCGTGAGCGCGCTGGGACACTTTCTGGAAGACGAGGGCCTGGCGACAACGATCATCAGTCTGGTGCGCCTGCACAGTGAAAAGACCGCGCCGCCGCGCAGCCTCTGGGTCAAGTTCGAACTGGGCCGGCCCCTAGGCCCGCCCAACGATCCCGGCATGCAGCGCCGCGTCCTCACGGCGGCGCTCGAATTGCTTGAATCCGAGGACGGACCTTCTCTGATCCTCGACTTCGATCATGACGACGCCGGTACCGCCGCCGACGACGCCTGGACCAATCCGGTGCAGGTTCCGGACCCGGATATCGATCTAGCAGACGCGGAGAACGCGCGGGTAAAACTGGTGGCGGAACTTGCGGCGGTTGCGCCTTATTACAAACTCGCCCAGGAGAAACGCGGGCGAACGACGGCGGGTGTCAGCGGCCTGGGCTTTGACGAAATCGCTGCACACGTGACATCGTTCCTGGGCAGCAATCCCGCGGAAAGCCCGCGCGCAGACATGTCGCCTGCGATGCTGCTGCGCTTCGCCGCCGACGATCTTAAGGCCGGCTATATGGAGGCGGCGGCTGCGGGACCCGGCCGGCCCTCATCAATGCAACTGGGCAACTGGTTTTGGCGCGAAACAGTAGCGGGCAAGATCCTGATCGCGCTGCGCGCCGCCGCCCTGGTGAGCGAGGACAAACGCTTCAAAACCGTGGGCGGTGCGTTCCTGGTGCCGCGCGTCTGGATCGCGGAACTGGGGCTTTAGCTCTCGACCGGCTGCGGTTCGAGCAGGGATTCGATATCGGACCAGGGGCGGTATCCCGTGGTGAGGAGACGGTAGCCGGTCTCCTCCGATCCGGCGATCATGGTGGGAAAGCCGCCGATCCCGGCATTGCGGGAAAACTCGAAACCGCTCTGCGTGGCCTTGATGATATCGGCCGCGCCGAAGGCTTCTTCGAACGATTGCCGGTCGTGGCCAAGCTCGACGGCGAGGTCGGCCAGCACCTCCGCGTCGGTGATATCCCTGTTTTCGGCGTAAAATGCGTGATGGAGCCTCTTCAGCGCCGGCAACGATGCACCATCCGCCAGGCTGTACATGGCGACGATCGCGCGTGACGGCGGTTCGGTATCGTAAACGAAGTCCTCGCGGTCGAAAAAAGCATGGTCGAACGGCTGTCCGGTCGCGTCGTGAACATGGTCCCAATGCTCCCGGATGGAGTCTTTGGATTTCCGGTCCAGCGGCTCGGTGGTGCCGGGCCGCAAACCGCCGAGCAACAACCGCACGGGCAGGTCGTCGCCGAACTTTTCCCGGATGGCGTCAACGACCGGCGAGAATCCCCAGCACCAGGAACACATCGGGTCGGCGAAATAGAGGATTTGCTTCGCCATTGGCGGACTTCCCGTTGAAAATACCCAAGTTGGTCCGGGAACATTAAGCCAAAGCAATACCGGGCATACACACGATGTGGTGAAGTTTGGCGTGGGTTCCAGATCGGGGTGATCGGTTTCGGAAGTTGGCCCAGCCGGCCAGGCGGGATAAATTGTGTTCGATGCTGACTTTCGAGCGTACCCGCGCCAGCTGACCGAACTGGGCGCAGCGTTCGCAACGGGGAGAGTTGCTGTGGGAATTAGCAGGCGTTTTTTTGTGCCGTCGCTTTGCCTGGCCCTGTTGGGTTTCAGTGCGAGCGTCATCGTTTCCGCCGAGGAAAAAAAGCCGGTCGATGACGGCATCACGCTTCTCGGGGAAGAAATTCCCGGCGGTTTCCTGAAAATCGAGGGCATCAAGGGAGTCGGCGTTTATCCGGATTTATTCTATGAAGCCGCGGCCGCCTCCAATACCGAAATAAATTTCCGCTATGTCCCCTGGGGAAGGGCATTTCGGAAGGTTGAGCGGTCGACCAATCTGTTGACCTTCCCGCTGACCCGGCTGCCCGAACGCGAACCCCGCTATCGCTGGCTGGTGTCATTGGACCGGGACGAGATCGTTTTCCTGACAACCGGCGCGCCGATCAACAATTTGGATGAGGCGAAAAGGTTAAGGAGGATCCTGGTGTGGGAAGGCTCCAGCATGGAGATTTTTCTCACTCAGAACGGGTTTTCCAATTTGTTGCGCGTCGCCAAAGCCCAATCGATCCTGCGTATGTTGATAAACGGGCGTGCCGACGCCTGGTTCACCGTGCGGCCCGAAGAGAGCGCGACGTTTTCCGTCGATGGCAAACCCGTGGAATTGGTTGCCGGAGACGTCGTCAACACCGAGTCTGTCTGGCTTGTCGGAGGCAAGTCCTTCAAATATACCGAAGACACCCGCCGTTTTACCCAGAACGTCCGAATGCTAGTCGAAAAAGGGCGGTTGAAGGAACTCAAGGCGAAATACGGTATTTCCCGGAACTAGCCCGCGCACCGTCGTGCGCGACCGCAACAGCGGCAAATTCCTGCCTATATCTGATCGATGTATTTGACGACCCTGGAAAAAGCGCCCTCGATATTGGCGGCGGCGGCTTTGATGCTCTCCCAGTCTCCCTCCTTGCCGGCGGATTCAAGGGCTGCGCAAATTTCGCTTAGGTCGGTCGCGCCGACCGCACGGGAGGAAGATTTCAATTTGTGGGCGGCTTTGGCGACGTCATCGGCGGAACTCGCCTCGTAGGCGTTCAGTATTTCCGCCACATTGGAATGGGCGGGCTGCACAAAATCGGCCAGGATTTCCTTGAACGTTTCCTCGTCGTCCCCGAAAACGCTCTTCAACGCCGCCGGATCAATCGCCGCCTCTTCATCGCCTGTATCCACGGGGGCGGTGGCGGGTGGGGTGGTTACGTCTTCTTCCGCCGCCGTTTCCGGCATCCCACGGACCACCGGCATCCATTTCCTCAAAGCGGATTTGAGTTTCGGCATCTCAAGCGGTTTTGCCAGGAAATCGTTCATGCCCGCTTCATAGCAGCGCTCGACTTCCGCTTCCAAGGCGCTCGCCGTAATGGCCACGATCGGAAAACGCTGATCTGAATCCCGTTCCTCCTGTCGGATCGCCTGAGTCAACTGGAAGCCGTCCATCACCGGCATGTGGCAGTCGGTAAGCAGGATGGCATACGATTTCGAACGCCACGCCTCAAGCGCCAGCTTGCCGTCCTCGCAAAACTCGGCCACGTGCCCGAGCAGCCGCAGTTGCCGGCCGATAACATCCCGATTTGTTGGATTGTCCTCGGCCACCAGGATCAGGGATCCTGCCGCCTCAGCCTCATCGATGCTCATCAACTCGTTTGCGTCGGTTGGTATCTCTTCGTCGTCGTAAATAACTTCAGGACTGGCCCGCCCCACTGCAACGGCAACCCCTTGGATGAATGGCGCGCGTTTCAACGGCTCTGCCTCGACATAGACGGTATTGGCCAGCTCGGTGCGCGCTGCCCGGGTGCGGGTCTTGGTCATCACGACGAAGCGGAGATCGGCTAGTGCTTCCTGAGCGGAGAGTTCGGTTATCTTGGCAGCCTGCGCCTCCATCGGCCAGGCGGAGCCGAGCACCACGACGTCGTATGGCGTTTCGGAGGAAGCCGTATCGAGTAACTTACCTGTCAGATTTTCAAAATCACCCGATACCGTGACCCTGGCCTTCCAGTGCCGAAGATACTTGGCGTCGAGTTCCGTCTCCTCCTCGATATCCCCGACAAACAGGATGTTGAGACCGGACAGGTCATAGCCGTCGGACTTGATTTCATGCTGTTCGGCGATCGGGAACGTCAGCGTGACGATAAAGGTGGATCCTTCGTCGAGGACGCTTTCCACCTCGATTTTTCCGCCCATCATGTCGATCAGCCGCTGAACGATCGACAGGCCCAGACCGGTGCCGCCGAAGCGGCGGGTTGTTGAACTTTCGGCCTGGGAAAACTCCTTGAACAGGTCGGCCTGGCCGGCTTCGGATATGCCGATGCCGGAATCCTGAATTTCGAACCGCACCGTGGCGTTCCCGACATCTTCCGACGGCAACAAGAGGGCCGTGATCAGGACGCGGCCCTCTTCGGTGAACTTGATGGCGTTGCCGCCGATGTTGAAGAGGATTTGACGTATCCGCACCTGGTCGCCCATGACGGCGTCGGGGATATCGGGATCGACGTGGATGCTGATCGCGATGCCCTTGGCGCGGGCATTGGACGCCAGAGTTTCGGATACCCCCTCGACAGCATCGCGCACCGAGAAAGGTATTTCCTCGAGGCCGAGTTTGCCGGCCTCGATTTTCGAAAAATCGAGAATGTCATTGATGATGGTGAGTAGGGAATAAGCGGAATCGCGCACCGTCGTCAGCATCTGACGCTGATCTTCGGCGAGTTTGGTCTGCACCAGCAGATCGACCATGCCGATGACGCCGTTCAT
>CAZGTM010000032.1:37341-42210 GCA_964528595.1 uncultured Rhodospirillaceae bacterium | reverse complement strand
ACCGGCGAAACCCCGCATTTGATCACGCCGCGCGCTTTGATGGCGTCCAGCGTCGGGCCTGCATCCGACGGACCCACAATTCCCGCGACGATTGACAAGCCGGTCAAGAATGGAATTAAGTACTTCGTCTTCATGTGATTACCGTAATGTTCTGAATGGACTTGATTGCAATAGTAAATTTCGCATGGAGAGAGTGTTGGGCAAATTCTAGTCATCAATTGATGATAGAAAAAGGTAATAGTTGAATATTTCTCACTAGCTTGGATTTATCTTTATCGGATGAACAGAATATAAACTGCATAATTGTTTATGAAACAGATATTTCTCTTATTTTTAGAAAATTCTTATATTGATCCTGAGATCGCAGGTGGAGTGGATCAACGTGAAACTCAAGCTACCTTATGTAGAGCAGGATTAGCATTGTGCTGTCCGTGCCCGGGATGAGCTAAACCGTGTTTCCGCTATCGAAATTGTCCGTTCGCCGCCGGCTGGTTCTGGCCTTATCGGTGATCGCCATGTTCACGCTGTCGGCAGCGTTGGTGGCGACTTACACGTTTCTTAGTCACCGTGAAAAACTCAACCGGGTCATCGAAACCGAAATTCCAACGCTGCTGATTGCTTCAGAGATGTCCCGGGTGAGCGAAACCATCGCATCCAGCGCCTCTCCCGTGGTTAACGCAATCAATCTCCTGGACGTTCAGGCGGTCAGCGAGCAGGTTCTTGACCGTTTCGCCTGGATGGACTCCCTGGTTGCCGATCTCAAACATCGGGGGGCCGATCCCGATCGCCTCAAACAGCTCCAGGACGAACGCATCAAGGTGACCGAAAACTACCTTGCGCTTGAGGCCGCGGTTAAAACCCTGATCTACGTCCGGGACAAGAACAACAAGCAACGTGCCGAGTTTTCGAAACTCATTCGCCAACGGGCGGAAGCCGGTGTTATCGGCAACGGCGGTAAAACCGCAATCGCGGAGCTTCAGGTCATCGACCGGGCGGCGGCGCTCCACCTCGCCGAAGCGCTCGTTGCGCCGGATAGTTCGGGCCTCGTATCGGGCAAGAAATCTTTCGAAAAATTGCAGGACCGCTTGTCCGCCCTGTCAACGACATACGATGCCGCTGAACTGGTACGTCTTAGCCGGGGGGTGAACGATTTTGCCCTCCAGGCCAAGCAGTATCTCGAAGGCAGAGCGGAAGAAAAACGCCTGACCTTTGCGGCAAACAATTTCGTGGACGGTCACCGCTACCTCTCCGACCGGCTTAACGTGGCGGTTGCCGACCTTGTGCGGGTTCATCGCCAACGGATCGACAAAACCGCGGCGGCAGATGACGAAACACTTGCATACAGCGGCACTATTCTCGCCATTCTGGCATTGCTGAGCATAACCGCTGTCGTAGCGGCGGCCTGGAATTTCGACCAGAACATCGCCGGGCGATTGCAGCGGCTGCAGCAAGCCATGAGAAATATTGCCGCCGGCTCCCGCACGGCGCCGGAATCGCAAGGCCATGGTGATGAAATCGGCGAGATGGAGCAGTCTCTCTCGTCCTTCGTCGATACCCTGAAGAAGCAGGAAACGGCGCTCGTTGAGGCCAGAAACGAGGCTGTTGCGGCAAACCGCGCCAAGAGCAAGTTCCTGACGAACATGAGCCACGAACTTCGCACGCCGTTGCAGGCGATTATCGGATTCTCCGAAATCATCCGGACTGGCGCACTGGGGCCGACCTCGCCGAAACGCTACGCCGACTACGCCGCCGATATTCACGACAGCGGCAAATATCTGCTCGATATGATAAACGACATCCTTGACCTCGCCCGCATCGAATCAGGCAAAACCATTGTCCGAGACAGCGCGGTCAACGTCGCATCCGCCGTGGAAGATTCGGTCCGGCTGCTGGAACAACAGGCCAAGGATGCCGATATCGCCCTTTCGAAGGACGTATCCCAGGGTTTGCCGAGCCTGCGCGCCGATCCCAGGATGTTAGTGCAGATCTGCACCAATCTGATCACCAACGCCATACACTTCACCCAGCCGGGCGGCGAAATCGTCGTCAACGCTTTGGTCGACGAATTGGGCCGGTTGCAGCTAAAGGTCACCGACAACGGCCTGGGCATGACGCCGGGGGATATCGATAACGCCCTGGCCCCTTTCGAATATCCGGACGACGCACGGCCGGACGACCGAATGGGACCGGGCCTGGGCATGCCCCTGACCGCCGAACTCGTACGCCTACACGGTGCCCTTCTGGACATCGACAGCAAACCCGGAACGGGAACGACGATCCTCGTAACCTTCCCCGCCGACCGGGTCCGGCAAACTTCCCGGCCAAATCTGACGGTCGTGGATGGCAGTGCGTAAGCTTCCGCCCAACCGCTTCAGTAGAATCCGCAAATCATGAAATTTTCCGCCAATCTATCGACAATGTTCCACGAGTATGACGTGCTCGACCGCTTTGACGCGGCGCGGCACGCCGGGTTCAAGGGCGTCGAAATCCAATTTCCCTATGACTTCGAACCCAGCGATATTTCCAAAGCCGCAGCCGATGCAGGCGTGGACCTCGTGCTGATCAACACGCCGCCGGGTGATATGGCCGCGGGTGAGCGCGGATTTACCTCCCTGCCCGGCCGCGAGGCGGATTTCCGGGCCGATATCCAACGGACCAGCGACTATGTCGCGGCCACCGGTGTCCCGCGCGTTCACGTCATGGGCGGTTGTCCGCCGGCCGATGCCGATCCCGTCGCCTGCCGCCAGGCTGTGGAGGCAAACGCAGCCTATGCGGCGTCGGAACTGCAAAAGGTCGGCGCCAGAGCGCTGCTCGAGCCGCTCAACAATCAGGACAATCCGAGGTTCTTCATGCCGACCAGCGAACAATGCGTTGACGTGATCCGAACCGTCGGCCACCCCAATCTCGGTCTGCAGTTCGACATCTACCACGCCCAGGTCATGGGCACCGACCCGGCCAAGGAAATTGCCCGCTGGATCGAGCACATCGGCCACGTCCAGTTCGCCGACGCACCCGGACGCCACGAACCCGGCACCGGCGAGATCGATTTTACCGCCGCGATAACGGCGCTGCGGGATCTGCAATATCAGGGCTGGGTCGGCGCCGAGTACATCCCGAGCGGCCGGACCGAGGAAAGCTTCGGCTGGAAAGCCGAATTCGAAGAACTGGGAGGCCAATCGTGACCCTCGATGAATTACCGACGCCCTGCCTGATCCTGGATCGGACGCGGCTGGAGGAAAATGCCCGACGCATGGCCGGACGCATGAGCGAGCTTGGCGTCAATCTGCGGCCCCACATGAAAACGGCGAAGTCGGCAGATGTGGCGCACCTTGCGACCACCGGTCACACCGGCGGCGTCACGGTGTCGACGGTTGCCGAAGCCCGCTATTTCGCCGGTAACGGTTTCTCCGACATCCTTTACGCTGTGGGTCTTACGCCGGACAAGATCGAGGCGTTGGCGGCGATCCAGGCGCAAACCGGCGCTCGTCTCATCACGATCACCGACGATCCCGACGCCGCGGGCGCTATCGCTGAACGGGCCGCCAGCCTGAAAATTGTCCTACCGGTCCGGATCGAAGCGGATTGCGGCGGCGGCCGGGCCGGGATTTGGCCCGACGATCCGCGGCTGGTGGAAACCGCCGGCATTCTCGACGCTGCTTCACATACCGCGCTGGACGGCATTATGACCCATGCCGGGCAGTCCTACGGCTGCCGCACGGTCGAGGAAATCCGGACCGTCGCCGAAACCGAACGGGCCATGGCCGTACAGGCGGCGGAGGCGCTGAAACAAGCCGGCCTGCCCTGCCCCGAGATCAGCGTCGGATCGACGCCGACGGCCGCGCACGCCGCCCACCTAGACGGCGTGACCGAAGCGCGGCCCGGGGTCTACATGTTCTCCGACCTGACGCAGACCGAACTGTTCTGGGGCGGGCACGAAAACATCGCCGTCAGCGTCCTGGCGACGGTGATCGGACAGCGCCGCGACATCGGGCAGATCCTCATCGACGCCGGCGGTCTGGCGCTCAGCAAGGACCGCAGCATGGACGCCTTCGATTCGGAGATCGGCTATGGCTTGGTCTGTGACAGCACGGGAACGAAACTGTTCGACGGCGTCTCCATCCCCGACGCCCATCAGGAACACGGCATCCTGAGAGCGCGGACGGGCGGCACGCTGCCCTTCGACGACATGCCCATTGGCAGCCGCGTCCGCGTCCTGCCGGTACATGCCTGCATGACTGCCGCCATGTACGCGGGCTATCACGTCGTCGAGGACGGCGGCGAAGAGGTCGTGGCCGAATGGCCGCGGGCGTCGGGCTGGTAGCTCGGTGACGGACGAAAGCTTGATCCCGCCGGCGCGCTTCAACCTGGCGCGCTACTGCCTGGAGGCCAACGCAGCCGAGCGCAGGGACAAGACGGCCATGATCCTGGCCCGGCCCGATGGCGACGCTTTCGCTCCGGAGCACTGGACTTTCGCCGAATTTGACGAGGCCGTCCGGCGCATGTCGGCGGGACTGACGGCAACCACGAAACTGAAACCCGGCGACCGCGTCATGCTGCGGCTGGAAAACGGCAGCGACTACGCCCTGCTTTTCTTCGCCTGCATCGCCGCCGGGTTCGTGCCCCTGCCCTCGTCGTCGCAGCTGACGCCGGAGGAGGCAGGCTTCCTGCTGGCGGATTCAGGCGCTGCGGCAATCGCCATGGCGGACGGCCTGGCGTTCGACGACATACCGGACGGGGTCATTGTGCTCACGCCGTCGGATGTCGGCGACCTGAAGAAGTACGACCCGTCGCCGGGCTATGCCGACACGCAGGCTGACGATCCCGCCTTTCTCATCTACACCTCAGGCACGACGGCCCGGCCCAAAGGAG
>CAZGTM010000032.1:0-37241 GCA_964528595.1 uncultured Rhodospirillaceae bacterium | reverse complement strand
GACGATCCCGCCTTTCTCATCTACACCTCAGGCACGACGGCCCGGCCCAAAGGAGTCCTGCACGGCCACCGCTCGGCCTGGGGCCGCCGGCCCATGCACGACGGCTGGCAGGGATTGCGCGAAAGTGACGTCATGCTGCACGCCGGCCGCTTCAACTGGACCTACACGATCGGCGTCGGCCTGGTTGATCCCTGGTCGCGGGGCGCCGGCGCCGTATTCTATGACGGTCCGGACGACAAATGCGTCTGGCCGCGCCTCATACAGGAATTCAAAACAACATTATTTGCTGCAGTTCCAGGAGTTTATCGTCAAATACTAAAGTACTGCGACATGAAAAATTACGACATATCGAGCCTCCGCCATGCCCTGGTTTCCGGCGAGGCAATGCCGCCGGGCCTGCGCGATCAATGGCGCGAGACCACTGGGCTCGAGATGTACGAGGCCCTGGGCATGAGCGAATACTCCACCTTCGTCAGTTCCGGCCCAAATGTGCCGGTTCGCGTGGGCAGTCCCGGCAAGCCGCAAGCCGGCCGCAGGCTCGCCATCCTGCCGGCCGACAAGGCGGCGGGGAACGACCCCCTACCCAGCGATACCGTCGGCTTACTCGCCGTCCACCGGACCGAACCGGGCCTCATGCTGGGCTACTGGAACCGTCCCGAGGAGGATGAAATCGTCTACCGGGGGGAGTGGTTCTGCGGCGGCGACCTGGCGGCCCTCGACGCAGACGGCTACCTCTGGTTCCACGGGCGCAACGACGACATGATGAACGCCATGGGCTATCGGGTTTCGCCTCTGGAGGTCGAAGCGGCGCTCTCCAAGCACGACAACGTGGCCGATCTCGCCGTGGCGGAAGTGCCTGTATCCGACCAGGTCTCCGTCATATGCGCTTTCGTCGTCAGCCGCGACCCCGACCTGACCGATGCTGCCTCCCTCCTCGCCTTCGCCGCCGAACATCTGGCCCGCTACAAGTGCCCGCGCGAGGTCGTCTTCATCGACGCCCTGCCCCGCACCCCCAACGGCAAGGTCCGCCGCCGCGACCTGCCGGGCCTCCATCCCGGCTCAAACAAAAGCTGAACCGGAACGGTTAATGTTCTAGGGTGTCCTGGATTTGCGCCGCTCGCGCCCTAGGTTGGACGTGAGCGGTTGTTTACTGGCAAACTCTATTTGTAAGGGGGGAGTAATGTCGGACGATTTCCAAAATAGGCACGTGGCCCAAGTGGCCGGAGTTATTGTCTTGGCGGTCCTCGTGGCTGGCTTGTTCGGGATCTACGTCAATATGGGCTAAATCTCGGACACGTCCGTGATGACATAGCCGCGCGCCGGCGGATACCGCGATTCCGCTTTGCGCCGGGCGCCGGCCTCGTCTTTGGCGTTGAATTCGATGACGTGGGTTTCCGCCCATTGGTCGTCGAGATCCTTGTGGCGTTTACCGCTTTCCAAGGCCTCCACGACTTCCATGTTGTAAATTGAAATTTCAAATTCTGGCATGAGCCGTCTCCCCAAAAGTTCGGCACAATACGCTTCCATAAAATATATATTTATCCCCTCATTCCGACATTCAAGAGTACACCTAATTGAGGCCGAATTGGTGGTTTTTTGGCGGTGGAATCAGGCCCGCGGACGGCGGACTTTCGCGCTGAAGCCCGCTCCAGCCGGTCACATGGCGAGGTTGAGGCCGTCGTCGACGACGATCATCTCGCCGGTCATGAAATCGCCGGCTCTCGAGGCCAGCATCATGAGTGCGCCGTCGAGGTTCTCCGGTACGCCGACGCGGCGGCGCAGGAAGCGTTTGACGAAGGCCTGTCCGCCGTCGCTGGCGAAATAATCGCGGTTCATTTCGGTTTCGATGTAGCCCGGCGCGATAGCGTTGACCCTGATTTCATAGCGCGCCCATTCCAGTGCCAATGCCTTGGTCAATTGCGCGACGGCGGCCTTCGACATGCAATAGACCGAGAGCTGGCTCATGGCGCGGACGGCGGCCAGCGACGCGATGTTGACGATGGAGCCGCCGTGGCCGTGGGAAATCATGCGCTTGCCCACCTGCTGGGCCACCATGAAAACGCCCTTGGCATTGGTATCCATGACGTTGTCGTAGTCTTCCTCTGTCATGTCGACGGCATGTTTTTGCACGGCAATCCCGGCGTTGTTGATCAGCACGGAAAGCGCACCCAACTCCGTTTCGGCGGCGTCGACGGCTTCGGCGATGCTGGCGCTGTCGGTTACGTCCATCGAAAAGGCCATGGCGCGGCCGTCGAAGGCGGCTATTTCGTCGACCAGATCGGCCAACCGGTCGGCCCGGCGGGCAGCAACGGCGACACGGGCGCCGGCACGGGCCAGCGTCAGCGCGAAATGATGCCCAAGACCGCTTGAAGCGCCTGTTACCAGCACGGTCTGCCCGGTCATTGAAAAAGGATTTGTCACGTCATTACTCCGATAAATACGGGCGATACTGCGGACATGCGCCCGTCGCGTTCCGCCGTTCGATTTCGCGTTGAGGATAGGGTGAGCGCGGCCCGGCGGCAACCGCCAGGGAATTTATATTATCGCTTTGCTTGTCAGCGCGAGCAGGCCCTCATACATTATTGTTCGTGAAGGATATTATCCTTCGTTGTTGTTCGCCTGATGGATTTTTTCATGGCCGCTTTTACCGCCCGCGTACTGCTCTACGATGCCAATCCGGGAAGACCGCTGGACGCCAACGTCAAGTTGCTGGCCCGCGGATATCATTGCATGACCGCGGAAAATGCGGACGAATTGTTGAACTTGGCCCAATCAGAACATCCAGATGTGGTGATCATCAACACCAACCCGGGCGATGGCGAGGAAACGATTACGCTGGCCCTCAAGAACGTTTGGCGCGACAGGGCGGCGCCCGTGATCCTGATCGGCGATCACGCCGACGTCGAACGCCGGGCGCGGGCGCTTAATGAGGGCATCGCCGATTACCTGCCGCACGATTATCGCGACGTGGAACTTTTCGCCAGGCTGCGCACCCTGGTGCGGCTCAACACCATGCAGGAGGAACTCGACCGGCGCATCGTCACGGCTGAACAGTATGGCATCAAGGATACAGTCGCCGCCTCTCCCGATGTTGAAATCGACGATGAGAAGCTTGTCGTGATCGGCGACAACGAGGCCTCGAACGCCGAGCTGGCTGGGATGATCGGCGAGGACCGGGTGGCGCTGACCACCACAGTCGACCATGAAGTTATGTCGGCGCTGACGACCACCAATCACGACGCCTTGGTCATCTCCTATGATTCAAGCGGCCGCGATTTCATGCTGCTGTGCCAGGACGTACGGAACAATTCGCGGCTGTTCAACCTGCCCATTCTGGTCGTGGCCGACGCCGATAGTTTCGAGGATCCCGATCAGCCCTACGAGGCCGGAGTGAGCGACGTCATTCATCGTCCCGTCGACGGCGAAGAACTGAGAAACCGCATTGATTCCCTGGTGACGCAGCAGCGCTACCGCTACGCCATGCGCAAGGTATTCGCCGACACCATGCGGCCGATGACGACGGACGGATTGACCGGCCTGTTCTGCCATGGCTACTTCCACGAAAATCTTGCCCATCAGGTCGCCGATGCCCTGAAGTGGCACAAAAACCTCACGATCGCGCTGTTCGACGTGAAGAACATCGCGCAGTTCAATGTGGATTACGGTTACGTCGCCGGTGATCTGCTGATCCGCCAAATCGCGACCATGATTACCGGCCTGCTTCGCGGCGAGGACCTGTCCGCCCGCTATGGCGGCGATGAGTTCATCGTGGCCTTGCCGGAAACGCCGCCCGAAGTGGCGGAGGTAGCCCTGCGGCGGATCGCATCGGTCATCGGCGCCACCGAATTCGCCGTGGCGGACATGACCGAAGCCGTTCCGGTTTACCTGCAAGTGGGCGTCGCCAGCGTTCAAGAAGGCGATACGGCCGAAGTCCTGATCGAGCGGGCCAAGGCCGATCTAAAGTAGGCTTCAAGCATGCATATCGACATTATTTCCGACACCGTCTGCCCGTGGTGCTACATCGGCAAACGGCGCTTCGAACGTGCCGCCGCCGAACGTCCGGAGATGGATGTGACGGTCTCCTGGCGGCCCTACCAGCTTAATCCCGATATGCCCGAGGAAGGCATGGACCGCCACGAATACGTCACGACCAAGTTCGGTGGCGAAGAAAACGCGCGGGAGACATACGAACGGGTCCGTCTGGTGGGCGAAGGCGAGGATATTCCGTTCGCCTTCGACCTAGTACAGCGCACGCCCAATACGGTCGACAGCCACCGCCTGATCCGTTGGGCCGGGGGCGCCGGGGTTCAGGATGCCGTGGTGGAAAAGCTCTTTCAGCGCTACTTCCTAGAAGGCGCGGACATCGGTGACGCCGAAGTCCTCATGGAAATCGCCGAGGAAGTCGGCATGGACGGCGACCTGGTCGGCGACCTGCTGGAGCGCGGCGACGACCGCGAAGAAGTCCAGGCGGAAAATCAGCAACTCCGCGAAATGGGCGTCTCCGCCGTGCCCTGCTTCATCGTCGACAGCAAATATGTCGTCATGGGGGCCCAGGAACCGGAGACCTTCCTGCAGCTCTTCGAATCCATGGAAAACGATGCCGCCGCCGCGGAAGACGATAATGCGGACGAAAATTCGGCCGAGGCGGAATAAGCCCCGCTTATTATCCGAACAAGCGCATGCCAGCAGCCGGACGTCCCGCACCCGTCGCGCAACTCGAAAACGTCGGCAAATCGTTCGGATCCGTAGTCGCCCTGAACGGCATCAGTTTGGAGGTCAAAGCGGGAGAGGCGGTCGCCTTCCTTGGCCCCAACGGCGCCGGTAAGTCCACCACCATCGGTTTGTTGCTCGGCCTGCTGCGCCCGGGCACGGGAAGGGTATCGCTTTACGGCAAGCCTCCCTGGCACTCTGAAGCCCGCCGGACCATCGGTGCGACCCCCCAGGAGACGGATTTTCCGCCGAACCTGAAGGTGACCGAGTTGTTGGCTCTGGTCGCCAGCCACTTCGACCAACCAGCCGGTATTGCCGATCTTTTGGATGATTTCGGCCTGGCACCTTTGCAGGATCGCGCGGCGGTCAGGTTGAGCGGCGGCGAACGCCGACGGCTCGCCCTCGCGATGGCCTTCGCCGGCAATCCCGAGGCGGTATTTCTCGATGAACCGACGTCGGGGCTGGATGTCGAAACCCGGCAGATGTTCTGGCAGGCCGTATCCCGGTACCACGGTAATGGCGGGACGATCTTTCTCACCACCCATCACATGGAAGAGGCCGAGGCGCTGGCCGAGCGGGTGATCCTGATCAACCAGGGCCGAATCGTCCAGCAGGGCCGCGTGGCCGATATCAAGGCGCGGGTGGATTTCAAGCGCCTGCGTTTCCGTGCCGCCGAGATTCCAAACCTGCCGGCCTTTGCCGACGCCGTGATGAATGACGGCTGGGTCACGCTTTCAACCCCGGATACCGACGAACTGGTCCGGTCGATGATCCAATCAGGCGTCGAATTTCGAGAGCTTGAAATCGAGCCCGTCAGCCTCGAGGAAGCCGTGGTCAGCGCGTTGCGCGACCAGCCTGTCGGGGCGGGCGGCTCATGACGACGTTTAGGCTTATCCTTGCCCACGGCAGAGCGGAACTGATGCAGCTGCTGCGCGCACCGGGCTACCTCGTGCCGACAATCGTTTTCCCGGCCATGCTGTTTTCCTTTTTCGGCCTGGGTGCGGCGCGGGACAATCCGTACGCCGCCGGCGCCATCCTGGCGTCCTGGAGCGTCTACGCGGTTTTGGGCGTCGCCTTCTACCAGTTCGGCGTCGGTTTCGCCCAGGAACGCGAAATGCATTGGACGTCATATCTCCGCACGCTGCCGTCAGGGGCCGCACCTAGGCTGATCGCACAATTGGTGGTCGCCGCGATCTTCGCCGTGGCCGCCGTCGGCGTCCTCTGGCTGCTGGCCTTCGCGACGACGCCGGTGCGTCTGACAGGCGACCAGGTTATGGCTTTGCTGCCGGCCCTGGCCCTTGGCGCCCTCCCCTTTGCCGCGCTCGGCATGGCGATTGGCTTCACCGTCAGCGCCAAGACCGCCGTCCCGGTCGCCAATCTGCTCTATCTGCCGATGACTTTTGCCGGCGGTTTGTGGCTACCGCCCCGGATGCTGCCCGATGCGATTAACGACATTTCCCCCTACATCCCGACCCGCATGTTTGGTGAAATCGTCTGGGCCGTCACCGGTAATAGACCCCTCCCCCTAACCGATATTGCGGGTCTGGCCGCGTATGGTGGGGCATTTCTGGCGTTTGCCGTGTGGCGCTACCAGACCGAGGAACGAAAGCGCTTCCGCTAATCGGCCACGCTCACCCCCCTGCCGAATTGATCTCCGCCAGCCGCCCCAACAGGTGATTGACGCCCTTGATGCGGGCGTCGCCGTCGGTCCAGTCGCGGCGGTAGACGAGTTTCTGGTCGGGCCGCAGTTTGGCCGTTCCGGCCTGCTTGGAAATGAATTCCACCAGGCCAGCCGGATTGGTCACCGCGTTTTCGCGGAAGGTGACGGTGGCGCCTTTGGGGCCGGCATCGAGCTTTACCACCCCGGCCCGGCGGCAGAGCTGCTTGACTGTGACGATACCGAGGAGATGTTCGACGTCGTCGGGCAATGGCCCGAAGCGATCGATCAGTTCGGCGGCGAAGGCATCGATCTCGGCCCGCCCCTCGAGTTTCGAAAGCCGGCGATAGAGCCCTAGCCGGACATCCAGATCGGTGATGTAGTTTTCCGGAATCAGCACGGAGGTGCCGAGATTGAGCTGCGGCGTCCATTGCTCCGGCGCTTCCGCCGCCTCGCCACCGCCGCGCGCCGCCGCCACGGCTTCCTCCAGCATCTGCTGGTAAAGCTCGATGCCGACCTCGCGGATGTGGCCGGATTGCTCCTCGCCCAGGAGATTGCCCGCCCCCCGGATGTCGAGGTCGTGGCTCGCCAGGCTGAAGCCGGCACCCAATCCTTCCAGAGACTGCATGACCTTGAGGCGCTTTTCCGCCGCCTCGGTGGGGATGCGTTTGGGCGGCAGCGTGAAATAGGCGTAGCCCCGGATCTTCGAGCGCCCGATGCGCCCGCGCAACTGATAGAGCTGCGACAGGCCGAACATGTCGGCACGGTGGATCAGCAGGGTATTGGCGGTGGGGATATCGAGACCGGATTCGACGATATTGGTGGAAATCAACACGTCGATCGTGCCCTCGTAGAAGGCGTTCATCACGCGGTCGAGGTCATTGGACGCCATGCGGCCGTGGGCGATGGCGGTCTTTACCTCGGGGATTTGCTCCCGGATGAACTTCATGATCTCGTCGATGTCGGAGATACGGGGGCAGACGTAGAAGGTCTGGCCGCCGCGGTAGTGCTCGCGCAGGATCGCCTCGCGGGCGACAACGGGATCGAACGGCAGAATGAACGTGCGAATAGCCAGGCGGTCGACCGGCGGCGTGGCGATCAGGCTCAATTCCCGCACGCCCGAGAACGCCAGTTGCAGGGTACGCGGAATGGGCGTCGCAGTCAGCGTCAGGACATGAACGTCAGAGCGGAGATTTTTCAGGCGCTCCTTGTGGGCCACGCCGAAGTGTTGTTCCTCGTCGACCAAGACCAGGCCCAGGTTGTCGAACTCGATACTCTTTGCCAGCAGCGCATGGGTGCCGATCACGATATCGACCTGCCCGGCGGCCAGCCCTTCCTTGGTTTCCGCCGCCTGCTTGGCCGTGACGAAACGCGAGAGCTGGCCGATGTGGACGGGCCAGCCCGCGAACCGTTCGCTGAAGGTCTTGAAGTGCTGGCGCGCCAGCAACGTCGTGGGGGCGATCAGCGCAACCTGCCGCCCCGCCATGACGGCGACAAAGGCGCTGCGCAAGGCGACTTCGGTTTTGCCGAAGCCGACATCGCCGCAGACCAGCCGGTCCATGGGCCGGCCGGACGAGAGATCGCCGATCACGTCGTCGATGGCGCGCTGCTGATCCTCGGTCTCGTGGAAAGGAAAACGGGCGCAAAATTCGTCATACATGCCGCCGGGCGGCGTCATGGTTTCGCCGGATCTCAGTTCGCGCTCCGCGGCGATCCGGATGAGCTGATCCGCCATGTCCTTGATGCGTTTCTTGGCCCGGGATTTCCGCGCCTGCCAGCCGCTGCCGCCCAGCTTGTCGAGTTGCACCTCGGCATCTTCGGAGCCGTAGCGCGAGATCACCTCGATGTTTTCGACCGGGATATAGAGTTTGTCGCCGCCGTCGTAGATCAGCAGCACGCAGTCGTGGGGGGCGCCCGTGACGTCGAGGACTTCCAGGTCCTGAAACCGCCCGATACCGTGTTCGACGTGCACGACATAATCGCCCGGCGTCAGCGAGGACGCTTCGGCGATGAAGTTTTCGGCCTGGCGGTTGCGCTTGGGTGGCCGGATCAGCCGATCGCCGAGTATGTCCTGTTCGCCGATCACGGCCACCCCGGCAGCCTCAAAGCCGTGCTCCAGGCCGAGGATGGCCAGCCCGATGTCGCCTTCAGGCAGCGATTGCGCCGAATGCCAGTTCGATATGGGTTTCAGTCCTTCGATGCCGTGATCGGCCAGCACGACGCTCAAGCGGTCGCGCGCGCCCTCGGTATAACCGGCGATGATGACGCGGGTGCCGCGTTGGCGGAGATCGGCGATGTGGCCGGCGACGGCGTCGAAGATGTTGGTGTCGGGCTGGGCCCGCTCGGGTGAGAAATCCCGGCCGGGTTTGCCGCCGACATCGCGGATCTGCTTGCTTTCAGTGGTCAGGCTGACGGGTGCGGAAAATGGCGAAAACGCCACGACGAGGCGGTCCGCGGCGACCGTTTCCCATTCCTCTGTCGACAGGTACAGCTCCTCCGGTTCCAGGGGACGATAAACAGCGCCGCCGCCGAGCGCCTCCCCCTCCCCGGCGCGCAATCCGGTTACCCGCGCCTGGTAGTAGTCGTTGACCGCCTCCAGCCTGGTGCTCCGCGCCTCGTCGTCGTGGTGATCGAGCGAAATGGCGGCGCCGGGCGCGTAATCGAACAGGGTTTCCAGGTCTTCATGGAACAACGGCAGCCAGTGCTCCATACCCATGTGCTTGCGGCCGGCCGAGACGGCTTCGTACAAGGGATCGCCCTCCCCCGTTGCCGCGCCAAAGCGCTGGCCGTAACCGAGCCGGAAACGCGCAATGGAATCGGCATCAAGGAAGATCTCGCTGACCGGCTCCAGCGAAAAGCCATCCTCCCGCCCCACCGTCAGCTGCGACAGGGGGTCGAAGCGGCGCACCGATTCGAGATTGTCGCCGAACAAGTCGACGCGCAGCGGCATATCGTCACCGGGCGGGTAGATGTCGACGATACCGCCGCGCACCGCGTATTCCCCGGGCTCCCGAACCGTCCCGGTGCGGGAATAACCGTCGCGCGACAGATAGGCCTGCAGGGCTTCAAGGTCGACCGTGCCGCCGACTTCGCCGCGAAAGCTCGCCGAACTCACGATGTCGCGTGACGGGACGCGCTGCAGCGCGGCGTTCACGGTGGTCAGGACGATGCGGGGATGGTTCGGTTCCGGTACGGCAGCCAAACGCCAGAGCGCGTCCATGCGGCGGCCGGCGATCACCGGATTGGGCGATACACGATCATAGGGCAGGCAATCCCAGGCAGGAAACTCGATGACCTCGGTTTCCGGACTGAAGAATTCCAGGGCTCCGGCCAGCTGCGCCATGCGGGCATCGTCACGCGTGATGTGCAGGATCCCCCCGAGTCGCGCCGCCGATTGCGCCAGGATCAGCGCATCGAACCCTTCCGGCGCGCCGCCGACCTCAATGCGTCCAATGTTCGGATCAATTTTATCGAATAAATTCAATCTTTTGACCCGGCATACTTAAAGTTTTGCAAAAGCTTCATGACCGCCGTGTCGTGGTTACCGGGCGGGGTTTCCTTGCCGGTCACCCAGGCGAAAACGTCCGGGTCGTTTTCCTCCAGCAAGGCCTCGTAGGCATCCAGTTCCGCTTCACCAAACTGGGAGAGATGACGATCCGCGAAGGTGCCGAGGAGAAGGTCGGTTTCCTTCAAACCCCGGTGCCAGCTGCGGAAACGCAGCCGTTTGCGGCGGATCTCGATATCTTCGGCGCGGCCTTCATTCATCGTCGCTTCTCCAACGCAAACGGCCCGCCACGAAAATCGGGGCGGGGTGCAAAGAGGATATAATGCGATTGACGGCGCCTGTCAGCCCCTAGCTGAAATTAACCTTCGGCGCCCGGTGGCGGCGGTCATGGCCATAAGCTAATCTCGCGTTGTCATGCGTCCCGAAATCCTCTTTCCCGTGTTTGCCCCGGTCACCAAACTGGCCGGCGTCGGGCCGCGCATCGCCAAACTGATCGAAAAAGCCGCCGGCGCACGCGTCGTGGATCTGTTCTGGCATCTGCCGTCAGGCGTTATCGACCGGCGCTTTTCGCCGCGCATCGGTGAAGCCCCGGACGGCCGCATCGCCACCATGACCGTCACCGTCGATCACCACCTGCCGCCGCACAACAAACGCCAGCCCTACAAGGTCGTCTGCACCGACGACAGCGGCGAGATTACCCTGGTGTTCTTCCACGCCCATGCCGATTACCTGGAAAAAACCCTGCCGGTTGGCGAAGTCCGCGTCATCAGCGGCAAGGTGGAGCATTTCGGCCAGGACCTGCAGATGGCGCATCCCGATCACATCGTCGAGGCCGACGAAGCCCAGTCGGTCAAAACCATCGAGCCGGTATATCCCCTGACGGCCGGTTTGACGCTGAAAACCATCGGCAAAGCAATCCGCGGCGCCTTGGATGAAGCACCCCAGCTGCCCGAGTGGCTGGATGCCGCCTATCTCGAAAAACAGAAATGGAAATCCTGGCGGCAATCGCTTTTGAGCGCGCATGCGCCGCAGCAGGACTGGGAACTCGAACCCACCGCGCCAGCGCGGCAGCGGCTGGCTTATGACGAACTGCTGGCCAACCAGCTTGCCCTGGCCCTGGTGCGCGCCAGCCTGCGCCGCCGTCCGGGGCGGGAAACCAGCGGCGACGGCCGTTTGAGGGAGAAGGTCAAGGCCGCCCTGCCCTACGAGCTAACAGGCGCCCAGGTGCGCAGTCTCGCAGAAATTGCCGACGATATGGCCGCCCCCCACCGCATGCTGCGGCTGCTGCAGGGCGACGTCGGCAGCGGCAAGACCATCGTCGCGTTGATGGCTATGCTGAATGCCGTCGAGACCGGCCGCCAGGCCGTCATGATGGCGCCGACGGAAATCCTGGCGCATCAGCACTTCGCCACCATCGAGCCGCTGGCCGAGGCGGCCGGTATCCGGCTGGCCCTGCTGACGGGCCGCGGTAAGGGAAAAGCGCGTGACGCCTTGTTGGAAGAATTGCTGTCCGGCGACATCGATATCCTGCTCGGCACCCACGCCGTCTTTCAGCAGGGCGTCGATTTCAAGGACCTGGCGTTCGCGGTAATCGATGAACAGCACCGCTTCGGCGTCCACCAGCGCCTCGCCATCGCCGGCAAGGCAACGCAGGCTTCACCCGATCTGCTGGTCATGACCGCGACGCCGATCCCGCGCACGCTGACCTTGACCGCCTATGGCGACATGGAGGTTTCGCGTCTTGACGAAAAACCGCCCGGTCGGGCGCCGGTCGACACCCGCGCCCTGCCCCTCGAACGACTGGAGGAAGTCGTCGCCGGCGTGCAGCGAGCGGTGGCCGATGGGGCGCGGGTCTACTGGGTTTGTCCGCTGGTGGAGGAATCCGATGTCGTTGACCTGGCGGCGGCGGAGGATCGTTATGCGCACCTGAAGGGCGTCTTCGGCGACCGTGTCGGGCTGGTGCACGGCCGCCTGAAGGGCGCACAGAAAGACGCCGTGATGGCGGATTTTGCGGCTGGCAGCCTCGATGTCCTCGTCGCCACCACGGTCATCGAGGTCGGCGTCGACGTGGCGGAAGCCACGGTCATGGTGATCGAACATGCCGAACGTTTCGGCCTGGCCCAACTTCACCAGCTGCGCGGCCGCATCGGCCGGGGCCAGCGTACCGGCTCCTGCCTGATGCTCTACCACAACCCCTTGGGTGAAGTGGCCAAGGCGCGCATCCAGATCATGCGGGAGACCGAGGACGGCTTCCGTATCGCCGAGGAGGACCTGAAACTGCGCGGCGCCGGCGAGATGCTCGGCACCCGCCAGTCGGGATTTCCCGAATTTCGCCTGGCCGATATCGCCGTCCACGCCGATCTGCTCGCCGCCGCCCGGGACGACGCCAAGCTAATACTGGAAATGGAACCGGAGCTTGACGGCAAACGCGGCGAAGCCATCCGCGCGCTGCTATACCTCTTCGAACGCGATGCCGCCGTGGCTTATCTCAGGTCGGGGTGACGGATGAAGAAGGCGATCCCGCCCGTCCTAGTTTCCCGTCTTGAACGACCACCCGGTCACCGGCAACGCTCTTTGGATTAAGCTGAGCAAGCGGCAACGATTTTCCAGGCCGAGGGTCAGACCGTAGTTTTGGTGCGGTTTCAACCTGCCGTCCACCTTAATGGCGAGCGTTGTCGGGCTTTTCCAGTAGGCGTTCCTGTAACAAATTTCCGGGCAGGTCTCGGTACCGACGCAGGCATTTCGCGTGCGCATCGGCGTGTTGAATTCGACTTCCAATTCCGCCAGATCGACCGGGATATCCCGAGCGCCGTTTTCCGGCGTCATGCGGACGATTTCGACCGGTACATCGTCCGGAATTCCGACGCTACCAAGATAGGCCAGCCAAGCGGTTTCAAGATCCAGTTTCGATTTACCGAATACCTGGCGGGCGGCGGCATCCATGTTGTCGGCAACGCCAAGTTCCTCAAAGAACTTCATCACCGGCGGCAGACCGTGCGTGTCCAGCAGGTAGAACACGAAACTGGCGCCGACCGGGTAGGCATAGCGGTTGATGCGGCCGCCGGTGTAAGCGATCTGTTCTGGAGGAATTTCCTTGTAAGCCCGCCAATCCTGAACGAGAGCGAAATCGACGTTTCCGGTGCGGTGCTGATGCGCCGCGATGATCAGTGCTTCTTTTCTGAAGTTCTTTTCATCGCCTGCCAGACTGCTGCCGAAAAGCGAGGCAAATCCTTCGTCTATGAAACGGTAGCGGTCCTGGCGGCTGGCGCCCCGCGTGAGTTTAGCCATGGCCAAATGTGCCGATTCGTGGGCCACCATGCGGATCGGCTGGTTGTTGTAGTGCGAGGCCTTAATCAGTATGGCGTCTCCGTCCGGACTGAATCTGGAGTGCGGTCCGTCAGTAAACAAAACTCTGATGCGGACCGGAGTACGGTTGCCGAAGACTTTGTTGAGCGAAGCCCAAACCGGATCTAGTTTCTCGAGCGAATTGCCGAGGGAATCGAAATAATGGTGCGTTTTCTGCGGTTCCTCAGCAGCGGCGACGGTTGCCGCCAAGCAAAGCGATAGCCCTAAGATCGTCGAGGCGAACTTCTTCATTTCGTAAAAAACCCGTGTAGTGCTTCATAAGTTTCATCAGGCAATTCCTCCGGCAGATAGTGGCCGCAGGGGAGCGCCTGCCCCGAGACGTCGACGGCCTTTTTCCGCCACTCGCCCATTACGTCGTATAGCCGCTCCATGGCGCCGTTCAAACCCCACAGCACCAGCAGAGGACAGTCCAGGCGTTTGGCGCTGTCCGCCTCGTCGTGTTCGAGGTCGATACCGGCCGCCGCGCGGTAATCTTCGCAACTGGCATGTATGGTCGCCGGATCGGAGAAGCAACGGCGGTATTCGGCTATGGCTTCGGCTTCCATGTTCTGGGGCCCTTCGCCCCAACGCGCAAACAGCCGGTCGAGCCAGTAATCGGGATCGGCCCCGATCATGCGTTCCGGCAGATCATAACGCTGGATCAGGAAGAACCAGTGGAAATACGCTGTGGCCAGGGCCTGGTCGGTCGTCTTGAACACCGTGTGGGTCGGCACGATGTCGAGCACCGCGGCTTGCTCAATCCGCTCCGGATTGTCCAGGACCATGCGGTGCGTCACACGTCCGCCCCGGTCGTGGCCGGCCACACGGAAACGCTCGAAGCCAAGCTCGTCCATGACCTCGACCTGATCGCGCGCCATTTCCCGCTTGGCATAAGCGCCGTGGCCATCTCCGCCAGGCGGCTTCGCGCTGTCGCCATAACCTCTGAGATCGGTGCAAACGACCGTGAAATCCTGCGCCAGGCGAACTGCCACCCGATGCCACATGGCGTGGGTTTGGGGATAACCGTGCAACAACAGCAATGGCGGCCCACTGCCGCCGACTGCGGTACGAATATCAATGCCGTTGGCGGCGATCATTCTGTTCTCGAAACCGTCAAACATACCCATATCCTAAATTGGTTATTGCGCCGTCTCCTGCCCTAGCATACCGCCGCGCCGTACGGTAGGTTCCTCCGAATGAATTGCACCCGATATTCTCGCGGCTCTGCCCCCTCCCGTGCCTTGGGGCGCGTGATCTGCACCCTTGTTCTGTTGACCGTAGCGCTTATCGGTCTGGAAGCTCGGGCGGGATACACCGAGGGTATGCAGGCGTATGAGGCGACTCGCTTTGAGGATGCGATGCAGGAATTCCGCCGCCTTGCCGCGCGGGGCCATGCCGGCGCGGAATTCATGTTGGGCGTGATGTATTTTCAGGGCCAGGGCCTCAACCGCGATCAATCCATTGCAGGCGTCTGGTTTTACAAATCGGCGCTGAAAGGCCACGCCGGGGCGCAACTGGCGCTCGGCTCCATTCACATCAGAGGTATCGGCGTCTATCAAGATTTGTCCGAGGCCTACAAGTGGCTGACGCTGGCGGCGGAAAGGGGCGTCGGCGATATCTCCCAAAAAGCCTTGGCCCTGCGCAAAGATGCCGCCCTGCTGATGACACCGGACGAAATTGCTGAGGCCGTATCGGCCGCCAAGGACTTCAACCCAATCCAAGCGGGGTTGGTGCGCGACTAATTTATGAGCCCATGAACAATTCGCGGCGACTGCTCACCAGGCTATTCCGGCCTTCCTGTGATACTGTGTATTGACTACGATGAGCCAAAATCCGAGCACCTAGGTGAATCTAAACGAGTGATTCAATCTTCGTGTCGAGGATATCGACTATCGGGGAAGCAATGGTGGATGCAATAGGCAACTATGAGAACGTGTTCGCCGGCATGGAGCCTTGGGAAGGCAATGTACCCGAGGGATATGAGGTAAATTGCCTCGGACAACTGTTCGATATTTCGCTACATGTCGATCCACCCGGCGGTGGGGACTTTCCCGAGGCACAACCCGCTCGACACGTTGAAACGGAATTACTGACGGTCGAGTCCGGAGAAAAATTTTTTGAGATCGCCGACATCGTGCAAACGGTTCGATCTGCCCGCGAAAAATACACGATGATTGAACTAGGTGGCGGGTGGGCGCCGCGTTGCGTCGATGCCCACCGCGCGCTTGAAAGCCTTAATCCGATTCCGCGGAAGTTTGTCGCCGTCGAACCGGAGCCTCTGCTCCATTTGAATGCACGAAAAAACTTTCGAAATAACGGTCTTGATCCCGACGATCACTGGCTCCTGAACTCTTCCGTTTCCTCTGATGGCCGGCCAGGACTGATTTTTACGGGCAAAGGCCGCGTGACATCCACCCGGATCGTCGGAAAACACGGCGCCGCGGTAGCCGAAATGATTGTGTCTTCAAATGCAACTGAAACAGCGCTTCGAAACTTGTGTGCTCAAATGCGCGTCGGCATTCCCTTGACCGGCGATGCAGACGAAAAAATGGATATTGTGGGGGTAAGCAGTATCACTTTACGGGATATTTTGGCGCCCTTGGACATTGTCGACTTGATGGACGTGGACGTCCAAGGGGAAGAAATCGACATTTTTTCGCCGGCGATGGACTTGATTATGAAGAAAGTTCGGCGCCTGCATATCGGCACCCACTTGATGAAGAATGACACAATCTCCAGACATCAGATGGTGCGGAAGGAATTTTCAGACAGTGGTTTCGAAATTCTCGCGGATTACGAACCTTCAAGCTTTCATCAAACGGAGCTCGGATCCTTTGAAACTCCGTCCGACGGAATTCTGACGATTCACAATCCCCGTCTTTATTGAATTTGGAAAAATTGGGATCTCCCACCCAAACCAATTTTCGAAGACGTATGGAATCCGCCTCTAACCAATAGCGGAACTCCTCCTTCTCTCACTTGCTCTCATCCACTGTGGCCTGCTCAGCCTGCCGGCGCGCCTCTATGATGCGACGAGCGGCTTGGTCCGGGACGCCAACACCCATTAAGACCATTTCGCCAAGTTGCAGACTTGCCTCAATGGTCTCGGGGATGACATGGTTCGCTCCGTGGGCGATCAGTTGCATTGAATGTGCGCGGTCGCGGGCACGAGCGTAAATCAGGAGATCCGGCCAGTAGCGCCGCGCGGTCTCGACCACCTGTTGCGCGGCGTGGGGGCTATCCATCGTTATTACCAATGCCGCTGCCTGATCGGCACCGACCCTGCGCAGCATGTCGGGGTGACTCGCATCGCCGAAGAAGATGCTGGCGCCATCAGCACGAAATAGTGCGACCAGGTCCGTATCGACATCCAGTCCGACATGGGGCAACTCCAGACTGTCAAGCACCGAGCCGAGCATCTGGCCGACACGGCCATAACCGGCGATAATGACATGGCCCGAGAGATCGGTCGGTAGGTCGGTATCGTGTTGACCGCGGTCCGCTTCGCGAACTTCGGCGGCACGAGCCAACTTGCGGGCGAAATGAGCCACCCCCGGCGTTGCAATCATCGTCAAGCTGGCAACGATCAGCATAAATTGAGCAGTGTCGGCGGGCATCAAGCCAAGACCAAGGGCCATGCCAATTATGACAAAGGCGAACTCGCCGCCCTGACCTAGTAGCAAGCTGGCCTCCAACGCCACCGGGTGGGGCTCGCCGAACCATCGCGCCAAGGCGTATATGATAGGGCTCTTGACCAGATACAGACCGAAAATTGAAGCGATCAGCCAGAGTGGTTTTACGGCGACTAGTGTGATGTCGATGCTCATACCGACCGAGACGAAAAAAAGGCCAAGCAACAAGCCCTTGAAGGGTTCGATGTCGACCTCAATTTCGTGCCGATACTCAGTCTCCGCAAACAACAGTCCAGCCAGGAAGGCGCCCAGCGCCATCGACAGGCCGACCTGTTCGGTGATTAGCGCTGTGCCGACGATGATCAGTAGAACGAAGGCCAGAAACATTTCGCGACTGGAGGTCCTCCCCACGAAGCGGAATACCGGTCGGATCACCAGTTTGCCAATAAACAGAATGATGGCCACCGCGATCACCGCTTCCCCGATCGCCAAGGCAAAAGTGAACGCCACCGGCACATCGCCTTGCGCCGCAAGCGCCCCAACGAGGAATAGGATCGGCAGCACCGCCAGATCCTGGAACAATAAGATGGCGAAGCTGGTGCGGCCCGTTGCCGTACCCAGACGGCGATTCTCGGACAGCAACTGCATAATAATTGCCGTCGAGGACAGCGCAAATGCACAACCAAGAACAACAGCCGCTGCCAAAGTATTATCGAAGAACGAAGCGATAAGGGTGATTGTTGCTGCAGTCACGACAACCTGCATGCCTCCCAATCCGATAACCCGGCGCCGCATGGCCCACAATCGATCGAGTGAGAGTTCGAGCCCGATCATGAAAAGCAGAAATACGACACCGAGTTCAGCCAGGGGGCGAACGCCGTCAAGATCAGTGATCATGACATAATTTAGCCACGGTACCGTATCGGCAAAGCGTGCCAAGCCATGCGGTCCAATCACCAGACCAACGGCCAGAAAGCCAAACACCGGACTGACGTTCACGCGACGAACCAACGGCACAACAACACCAGCAGCCACCAGGAAAACAATCACCTCGCGTAGATTTAACGCGTCAACGTGCATGGGTAACCCTTTTCGCCCGAGAACCCTTTTTGGTTTAACTCATTTTTGCGGGCAAAGAAATCGGGTGGATATTTGCCTGTCCGCGACCCCGAATGCCGCCAGTCACTTCAAATTCATGCTGTTGGCGGCGATGCCTGCCCAGTTCCAAATTTCCAATGTCCGGCCTCGGTATGGTTGGCGAAATTCGGGCGCGCCGACAACGGGGTGCCGCGGCCTATAGAGGGCGACGAAGCGGCCGCCCGGATGGGTCCGGGACCATTCCTGGACAGCGCCATACGGAACAACATGCAGCGGTTGGGTCAGCCTTCCCAGAAAATGAAACTGGCCGTGGTATTTGCCGCCGACGGCAACGGGGTGGCCGGCTTTCTGGAGCTTTGCGATGTGTTGGGAAACAGCCGTGAGATCGTAAGCCGGTGCCGCTTTGGTCATGACGAACACATGGATCAGGATAACCGCCAGCGGTGACAGCAGACCCAGCGTCATGACCCTTTGCATTACGGCGCGGGAACGGGTTACCGCGACAAGTGCGCCCGCCAGCGCCAGGACGCCGCCCATGATGGGGGACACGTCGGCGGCCCAGCTGGGCAGCCGGATGAGTTCTGGTGAGTTGATCACCGCGATAGGCAGCAGGCTCAAAACGCCACCGAGCAGGATCCACACCAAGCCGGGAAAGCGCCCATCGTGGTCGCCGATCCAGCGCACATCCGCCAATCGATGAGCGGCCATCAAAGCCAGCGGCGGCAACAACGGGATCATGTAATGGGGCTGTTTGCCGCTGATCAGGCTAAACGCCACAAAGGCCGGAAGGAACCAGACGATGGCCAGACGTATCTGCCAGTCGAAGCGGCCCGGCCAGGCGATACCGCCACGCCAGAGCGGCGGCCACACCGCCCAGGGCAGCAGCATGGCGGGCAGCAACGGCAAGTACCACCACCAGGGCCGGCCGTGGGCAAAGGAATCTTCCACCCGCCCCGCCGTCTGGCCCCAGAAAATGGCGTTGCCGTACGCCTCGCCGCCGGCCGAGGCGGCGGGCAGCGCCCAGGCCAGCGCAATCGCCGCCCCGAGGCCGATCGCCGCCGCCAGTCCGGCAAACCAGTAGTGCAGGTTTGGACGATAAGCGGCCGGCGCCCACCAATGAACGGCCAGCGCGACCGGCAGGGTGTAAAGCAGGATAACCGGTCCTTTGGCGAGCACGCCCAAGCCAATGGCCAGCCCCAAAGCGGCGAACCCGGCGAGACGGCGTCCCCGCACCGCCATCACGATGCCGCCGACGCCGGCCGCCGCCAACAGCGCGTTCCACATGTCGAACATCGTGACCGTGGTAAAGAGCGACCAGAAAAACCCACCCAACAGCAGCCAGGGAACGATGGCCGCGATATCGGCGCGCCCGGGCCACAAAAGACGCGCCACGCAACGTGTGGCGAAGATGGCCGCTAGACCGGCCAGCGGCGACACCAGCCGGGGCCACCATTCGTTGACGCCGAACAGGCTCCAGCCGGCGTGGATGCTCCAAAACAGCAACGGCGGTTTGTGCGAATAGGGTGCGCCGTTGAGATGCGGCACCAGGAAGTCCGAGCGCAGCCACATCTCCCAGGCGGCGGCGACGTAACGCGTTTCATCCACCGGCAGGAGCGGTCGGGTGGCCAGCGCCGTTGCGATCAACAGGCCCCATACCGGCACCCAGCCCAACTCCCGCCAATTCCGCCCGGCCATTAGGATTGAGAGCCTTCCGCCGGAGGATCGGTTTTGTCGTCGACCGTGACTTCACGTCCGTAGTGTCGATAGAGAATAAGTCCGACGGCCGCGGAAACCGCGAACAGCGCGATGCTGACGCCGATCTGGGTTTCCGACGATACGCTGGCCCCGCTGCCGATCAGCGCGAAAATAAGCGTTTGGGGAATGTAGCCCAGAGCGGACCCGCTGATGAAGCCGACGGCGCCGATGCTGGAAACCCCGGCGGCGAGACACGTCAGGAAGTTGCTGCCGACGGGCAAGAGACGAATGATGAGGGCCATGACAAACGGACTGCGCGCCAGAAAGGCATCGATTTTGCGGATGCGCCTGGGGGCCCGGGCCAGTACCGCTTTCTGCCCGAGCAGGCGGGCGTAGCTGAACGCTGCAATGCAGCCGAACACAGTCGCGAGCAAGGCCAGGCTACCGCCGATGACGACACCGAAGGCATAACCGCCCATGAAGGAGACGATTTGGCGCGGCAGGCCGACCCCGGTAAAGGCCGCCCCGACGGCAACGAACAGAATTTCCCCGGTCAGTCCCCGGCCCCGGATGTTCAAATCGATCCAGTCCGTGGTAAGCGCGGAAGCCAGGCCGGTTTTTTGAATGGCGTAACCGATGGCGCCGAGTGACACAAGCAGAACGGCGCCGCGCAGCAGCGCCCGGATATCCCGTCTTTGCCTGACCCCACTGTCCGTCAAGCTAGCCCCCATCCCGCTCGGACGCGGCGACGGTTTTTGCCCGGCGTTTGAGCCACATGACGCCAATCAGGTCGACGATGCCGACGCCCAGGCGGTTCCAGATGCCGTAGTGCGATGTCCCGCCGCCGCGGGGCCTGTGGTTGACCGGCACCGAGGCGATCTCACCGCCGTTCATGCGAAACAAGGCCGGCATGAAGCGGTGGAAATGGTCAAAATGCGCCATCGCCATGAATATGTCGCGGCGAAACAGCTTGAGCCCACAGCCCGTGTCGGGCGTGTCGTCCCCCAGCAGACGGCTGCGGACGCCGTTGGCGATGCGGGAAGACAGCCGGCGGATCACGGTATCCCGACGCTTGCTGCGGTGGCCGCAAATCATGTCGAGTTCCGGCCGGTCTTCGCGCATTTTCAACAATGCCGGGATATCGGCGGGATCGTTTTGCCCGTCACCGTCCAGCGTCGCGATCCAGTCGGCCGAAGCCGCGCGCACACCGGTCAGGATGGCGGTGCTTTGACCCGCATTCGCGGCGTGCGTCAGGACACGCAGCCACGGCCGCACACCCCGGGCCGCCGCCAACACCTCCGCCGTGCGGTCGTCGCTGGCGTCGTCGACGACGACGAGTTCGAATTCGAGGCCACCTGTCAGGGCATCTCCGACTTCATCGACCAGGGCGCCGATATTGGCCGCCTCATTGTGGACCGGGATAACGACGGACAGCATCGGAGGTGATCCGCCGTCCTCGAAATCTGTATCGGTTGGTTCCATATTTTCCGTAAATCGGGTCGAATATCGGGGCCGGCGGTTCGGCGGGTCGGGGCCACTTATACCCCTGCCCTCACCGGACAAGCAATGCCGCCAAATTCGTTTCGGAAAAGTAAGGGCTAGGCTGCCACGACGGCAGCGATATGGGCGTAAGCCTGCGCGGAACGGGCAAAGTCGGCAGGGTACAGTTTTTCCTCGGCTTGGCTGCCCCTTTCAGCCTCTTGTTGTCTGGCTTCGGCAGCTTCTTCCTGCAATTCAGCTCGGGCGGCTTGCATTTGAGCATCGGCCTGAGCGGCAACGGAGCGGTCCTGCCCTGATGGTTCGGCAGGAGCGGAAGCAGCACGCTTGACGACTTCCATTTTACGGATGGTCGCCTCGGGATCGCCGGCAATGGGGGCCGTGTCTATCGAAACTTCCCCACCAACGGCATATTGCTGGCCGTCCGGGCCGCGCTGAAAATCGAACGAGGGCTGCCCCGTGTAAGGCGCCCCGGCGCGCGCATGGGCCTCTTCGTGCTGACGGACTTCCTTGTCACGGGCTTTCAGCTCTTGAACCTGCTTTTCTTCCTCAGGCGTCAGTTCGCCCAATTTCCCGGTTTCCTCGCCCTGGGTTAGCGAAATGGAAATACTGTCCATCCTCAGCACCGGACCGGGCCGCGGTGTTATACCCTGAGGCCCGACATGTTTGCTGTCGGAATGGCCACTAACTTTCGGTACTTGAACGTGATTGTCCGCCTCAGCCGCTTGAGCGCGGGCGGCAGGGTTGGGGGCGGACGCAAAATGAGCAGCGATTACAGTCATTTCGACGGATTTTCACCGCCGGAAGTAAATTCTGGGTTAACGGATTGAATATTTCCGGTTCCGCGGACCAGGAGTCCGCCGCTCTATGACGCGTTCACCAGATCCTGAAGTCTTTGGCGGTCGAGTATCGTCAGCGTCCGGTTCTTGCGTTTGACGACCTCCGCCTTGAGGAGTTGGCCGATGGCGCGGGCCACGGTATCGGGAGATGTCCCCGCCCAAACGGCGATCTCCATGTGTTGCGGCATTGCCGCCACAACCCATTTTCCGCCGCCTTGAGGGTCGGGTTCCGACATCTGCAGAATTTCCGCGTAAACGCGCTGGATGCTCGTCATGGAACTTAGGCCTACGACCCTGGAATTGAGGTCGCGGATGGTCTGGACGAAATGGCCCATCATCTGCACCGCCATTTCGGGGTAACGCAGCAGGAAATCCGTGAATTCCTTCCCCGGCGCCCGCGCCAGGAAACACTCCTCCAAGGCATAGACCGTGGCCGAGCGTTCCTTGTGATCGATCGCCGACAATTCGCCGAAAACTTCTCCGGCTGAGATATCGGAAAAGGCAACCTCCTGACCGGATTCAGCATGATCCAAAACCCGCACCGAACCCTCAATGACAAAAAATACATCAGTGTGAGTATCGTCCCGGTCGAAAATCTGGGTGCCTTCCGGGACCCGGGACCAGATACAGAACTCTTCGAGACCGGCCACGACTTCGGGTGCGACATCCTTTAGCAAGTAATTGCCGCTCAGCGTGCCGGCTTCCGTTACCTGCTGCTCTCCGGAATTTTGATCCGCCGATTCCTGCATCTTTCCCCCAGCACCCGCTTCAATACTCGACCAGCTCAATGTTATCGAACACCGTCCCATAAATAGCACATCTTCAGACACGCATCATACCGCACGTCTCTGAACAAGCGATTAAAGTATAGTAAGAATCTGGTTACCGAGGAAGTTGCGGATGCCAGTTTGACGTTAGCCGACGCGGCGGCGAGCGGGACGGGAGGCGTTCAATTGTCCCTCCAAGCGTTCGATTTCGCCCTGGAACTCGTTCAAATTCAGTTCAAGTTGCCTGAGTTTGCGGCTGACGTCCTTGTTACCCGAACCCTCTATCAATTCTTCAACACTTCTATCTAAGTCGTTGATTTTTTGAGATATACTTCGGGTTGTTCCGATCAATTTGCTGATGGTATTCTTGATCGGCTTAATGCGGGTGTCATAAAAGGTCTGCTGTTGAAACTCTGCGCGCTTGTTGGCTTCTCCGGCGAACCACAATGCGCCGAATGCGACCAACAACGCCGTAAATGATACAAATGTCCCCAGCATGGCGTGACACCAAGACCTTTCCCAAAACGGTGTCCGTTTATCCTAAACCGAGCACCATTTATCCGTGTCCGACGCCCCTCGGTCAATCAAAACTCGGTTTCAATTCTGTATCACTTGTAACTGCAACGTTTCACGCCCTGTAAGCGGCCAAATCACTTTTCGATTTAACCTCCCCGCAGGACTGAAAAGGTCCCGCCAAGCTCAGGAATCGGATGAGATCTTGTCAACCTGACTTGATATATGGGCGAGGCGCTCAGTCAACAGATCGACCTTGGCTTCCAACTCTTTAAGGGCCGCCTTACCGCTCGACTTCTCAAGTTCGGTCATACCGGCGGAGTTCGTCTGTACGGACCTGGCCATTTCCTTCATGGCGGATTTAATGGATTTGATGTGGGCGTCGTAAAATTGCTGTTGCTGAAACTCCGCTTTGCTGTTGGCGCCGCCCGCCAACCACAGCGCACCGAACGCAACCACTATCGCCAATGAAGCTATCACCATACCGATCATGGGAAATCGCCAACCCTATTCCTAGCTAACTGAAGCTATCGATTTTGCCGTCACAAGAATCTACCGGGCGGGACGATTCGTCAACGATTCATAAATCGATTTTGGCCGTCTGTTGTCGAAGTCCGAGTATGGCGTGGATCGACAGCGTGACGACGACGATCGCACCGCCGACCAGCGCCGCCTGACTGGCGCCCTCCCCGGTTGCCAACCAAACCCAAATGGGCCCAAGAACGGTTTCCAGGAGCAGCAGCAATCCGACCTCCGGCGCTGGAATATAGCGTGGCCCTACCGTAATCAGGCCAAACGACACCGGCAGTACGAACAACCCCATGATGAGCAGCCAGGGAACCTGGTCCGTGGTCACGGCAAACGGCGCCGACAAGCCCGATGCGATAACCAGCAGGGCGGCCAGCCCGGCTCCGGCCGCCGCCGCCGGCACCATGTTGATATCGCGTCTTTTTCGCGTCAGCACGAAAACGCCGGCCATAGCGAGCGCCGTCACCATCGCGGACAAATCGCCGGCCCAACCGCCATGCCCCGAGCCATCGCTAAACACGACGAGAATTCCGCAGGTCGTCGCCGCGATGGCCGCAATTGTTCGCCGTGGAGTCTTCTCTCCCAATATCTTCCAGGCGAGCACGGCGGCAAACATCGGCGAGGTTGCGACGATGATGAGCGTATTGGCGACGGAGGTGTGCTGAACGGCGAAGACAAAGGTGATTGAACTGACGGCAAAGCAAAGCGCGACCCCAAGTCCGCTGCGACCGGTGCGGCGGAAAGCGGCAATGGTGTTTCCCCTTTCGACCACCACGACAACCACTAAAAGCCCCAGCGCCATCAAAACACCCCGCCAAACAATCATCGACCACTGATCGATGTCGACCAAACGGATAAGCAGCGTGTCCGGTGTCAGGATCAGTACGCCGAGCGTGGTGATCAGTAAACCTTTAGCGTGGTTGGTGTCAGAATTCATTAAAATGACCCATTTTGAAACACAATTCTTCGCCACTTGTTCCGATTAAACACAACATATATAGCCCATTTACGCATAACTATATGAAACCACTTAATTAAACTGTCTTGTGGATAGTCTGTTCTCTGGCACAATATTTGCTGTTTACCGAATGATATTTTTGGTGAAGCACGATTCTGGTCGGCGTGAATTTGGATACCGAGCTCCTGGTATAGAAGATACTTGGAATGGGTTACCCGAAATGAAACATCGCGATTTTCGCCCCATCGTCAACTGCTTTGAGTTTGATCGTCAATTGTTGAGTCTCACCCCATGCGTACCTTCATAGCAATTCTGTTCCTTCTCTTTTTGACCCCCTCCCTTGCCCTCGCAGGGTTTAACGAGGGCGTACTGGCGTTCAAGGCGGGCGAATATGAGGTCGCCCACCGGAATTGGCTGCCGCTGGCCAACGACGGGCACGCCAAGGCGCAAAATAATCTGGGGATCCTCTACCGCCGGGGTTTCGGCGTGGAGCAGGACTACGTCACTGCCGCCGGCTGGTACCGCAAGGCCGCCGAACAGGATTTTGCCAAGGCGCAGTTCAACTTGGGTCTACTCTACAAGCGTGGCCAGGGTGTCCGGAAAGACGATGTCAAGGCGGCGGCTTGGTATGCCCGCGCGGCGGAGAACGGCTACGCCCGGGCGCAGTACGTCATTGCCCTACGGTACGAGCGCGGCAATGGCGTCGAGCACGATCCGGTTACCGCTTTGAAATGGCTCTCCCTCTGCATCACGAATTCCACGGGCAAACTACGCAAGAATGCTCTCAAGGCCAGGAAACGGGTTGCCGACAGCATGTCCGCTGTGGAAATCAAGGAAGCCAAGCGACAGGTTCGCGCCTGGTTGACCGGCTCCTAACAACCGAGGCCTTTCGACCCTTCTATTCCGCGGCGTCTTCCGTTTGATCGTCGACAATCCGGACGACATCGAAGGCCACGCCGGCTTCGGCCAGCATCTCCTTCGTTAGATTGTAGTCCGGTCCCCAGCGTTCCTCGAAATCCGGATCGTCCATGCTGGCGGCGTCGACGACGACACGCTCGATCCCAACCTGAACGATGGCCCGCGTGCAATCCGCGCACGGCGTATGGGTGACGTAGATCGTGCAATTCTCCAACGCCACGCCGATGCGGGCGGCGTTGTAGATGGCATTGCGCTCGGCGTGTTCGGTCCATTTGTATTTGAGCGGCCGGGTGTGACGCTCATCGGCATCGTCGTCAATATCCCTGGGAAAGCCGTTGTAGCCGTAGGGTCCCGGTGTACGGTCCGCCTTGACGATAACCGCGCCAACCCGGGTCGAGCGGTCCTTGGACCAATAGGAGATTTCCAACGCCAATTTGAGAAACCTGCTGTCCCACTTGAGCGAACTGCCCATACTTTCCCCTCCGCAGGCTTGCCGTCAGACCTTGATGACGATCTTGCCGAAATGTCCGGCGCCCTGCATATGGTGATAGGCGTTGCGGGCATCGTCAAATTCAAATGTCCGGTCGATGACCGGCTTTAAGCCGTGGGTCGAGATCGCCCTGTTCATGCTTTCGAACATGGTGCGGCTGCCGACGTAAATCCCCTGCAGGCGAACCGACTTGCGCATCACCGCGACCGGGTTGATTTCACCGCCCGTCAGAACGCCGATCAGCCCGACGGTGCCGCCCAATTTCACTGCTTCGATGGAGCGTTGCAAGGTACCGGCCCCGCCGACTTCGACCACCCGGTCGACACCGCGGCCGTCCGTCAGTTCGCGAACGGCGGCATCCCATTCCGGCGTGTCGCGGTAATTGACCGTGGCCCAGGCTCCCATTTCCTTGGCCCGCGCCAGTTTTTCATCGCTTGATGAGGTGATAATCGCCCTGGCGCCGTGCATGACGGCGAATTGCAGGGCGAATATCGAAACGCCCCCCGTGCCCAGCAACAACACCGTATCGCCGGCCCGCATGCCGAGCTCAACCAGGGCATGCCAGGCCGTCAGCGCCGCACAGGGCAGCGTCGCCGCCTCCTCGAAGCTCAGGTGATCGGGTACGGCGACCAAACCCTGTTCGTCGAGCAGCGCATAATCGGAGAGCACACCGTCCACGGCGCCGCCGAGCGCGCTGGCCAAAACATCCTGTTCGATCGGACCGCCGACCCAGCGTTGAAAGAACGTCCCGGCGACACGGTCTCCCGGCACGAAGCGGCTGACGCCGGGGCCGGCGCTGACAACTTCACCGGCGCCGTCGGAATTGGGCACCCTGGGATAGGGTATTCCACGCGGCGCCGGATCGACCACGGTCATCAGATCCCGGTAGTTGATGCAGTTGGCGTGAATACGGACCAGGACCTGACCGGGACCCGGTTCGGGCGTATCCATTTCGGCCAGGTTCAGCGCGTCGATGCCGTCCGCCGATACGATTTCGTAGCGTTTCATGATGTGCAATTATCCTGTTTGTGGAGTTTCGCTCAGGGTTCCGATGCTGCAGCGTGCCACCCTACCACCCATCCCCAGCCATGCAACCGGCTGCTCTTCGTGCCGCTTTGTTTGTTCACAGAACAACCCGGGAAGTCAGTGACCTCTTTTCATTTCTGAAAATATAGGCACACTGTCTGGCGTATTTCTTGTCTGGAACAAAGGCATGCGCTATGAGCGTCGATGACCGCCGGCGGAACATTGTGGAAGTCGTGAGCCAGGAAGGGTTCGTTTCGATCGAACTCCTTGCCCGGCGTTACGCGGTGACGCCCCAAACCATCCGCCGCGACATTAACGAAATGGCGGACCAGGGACTGCTGGTCCGCCACCACGGTGGCGCCGGAATTCCGTCGAGCGTCGAGAACGTGGCCTACGACACGCGCAGAATTCTCTGCTTCGAAGAAAAGCAACGCATCGCGGCATTGGTGGCCCGGCACATTCCCAACAATGCTTCCCTGTTTATCAATATCGGCACCACGACCGAGGCCGTCGCAAAGGGCCTAACCGAACATGTCGGATTGCGGGTTATTACCAATAATCTTAATGTTGTCAGCACCTTATCACGCAATCAGGATTGTGAAATCATCGTCACGGGCGGCCTGGTCCGAAGCCGTGACAAAGGCGTTGTCGGGGAAGCGGCCTTGGATATGATCACGCAATTCAAGGTCGATATCGGCGTGATCGGTATCAGCGGCATCGACCTTGATGGCGCCTTGCTCGACTACGACTACCGCGAAGTCCAGGTGGCCAAGGCGATCATCGCCCATTCCCGCCGCGTCTTCCTGGTCGCCGATCATACCAAGGTCGAACGCAACGCTCTGGTTCGGCTCGGCGACGTCGGCCAATTGGACGCCTGGTTCACGGACCAGCCCCCGCCCCGCCAACTGGCGGAGGTGCTTGCCGAGGCTGGCACGGAAGTCCATATCGCGGACTAAACCGAATGTTCGCAATCGCAAGAAACTTACACACGATTTTCGTTTGCGAAACTCTTAGCTTCTGCCTAATCTACCTATCACAAGCGTGATATTTCCATCACGGCAGGCAGCGAATATCGGGGGCAAAATTGCCAGAAATCGAACCCCAGGATCTTTTGATCGTGGGCGGGGGTATAAACGGCGTTGGGATCGCCCGCGATGCCGCCGGGCGTGGGCTTGCGGTGACGATCTGCGAACAGGCCGACCTGGGGAGCGCCACCTCGTCCGCCAGCACGAAGCTCATCCATGGCGGGTTGCGCTACCTCGAACATTTCGAATTCAGGCTGGTTCGCGAATCCCTGCATGAGCGGGAAGTTCTGCTGGCCCTGGCCCCGCACATCGTCCAACCCCAGCGCTTTTATCTGCCCCACGCCTCCGGACTGAGGCCGGCCTGGTTCATCCGCCTCGGTTTGTTCCTGTACGACCACCTGCAACGGCGCACAACCTTACCCGGCTGTGAGAGCATCGATCTCGTCAACCATGCGGCCGGGGCGCCGTTGCGTTCGGAGTTTACCAAGGGTTTCGCCTACTCCGATTGCCGGGTCGATGATTCTCGCCTGGTCGCGCTCAACGCCGTTTCGGCAGCCGAAAAAGGTGCGGAAATTCTGGTTCGGACGCGCTGCACCGGCGTCAACGCGGCAGACGGCATATGGCGAGCCCGTCTCGCCGCCGCAGACGGCACCGAGCAAGTGGTAGAGGCACGCATCCTCGTCAACGCATCCGGCCCCTGGGTGGCGAAGTTTCTGCATGACGGTTTGGATATGGAAACGTCGAAGACGGTGCGCCTCGTCAAGGGCAGTCATATCGTCGTGCCGAAGCTCTACGATCATGCCGGCGCCTATATTTTTCAGCACAGGGACGGCCGGGTGTTCTTCGCCATTCCCTTCGAAACCGACTACACGCTGATCGGCACCACCGACGTCGATTATCAGGGCGATCCGGCCGATGCCGAGGCGAGCGATGCTGAAATCACCTACCTTTGCCAGGCCATGGGAAACTATTTCGACCGCGCGGTCACGCCGGCTGACGTTCTCTGGTCATTTGCCGGAGTGAGGCCGTTGTATGGCGATAATGAACGGGATGCTTCGTCTCTGAGCCGGGATTACAAGCTCGATCTGGATACCCGGCGGTTCGGCGCACCTGTGCTTTCGGTGATCGGCGGCAAACTTACGACGTACCGCCGCCTGGCCGAGGAAGTGATGGAGCGCCTGGCCACCTACACGCCGTCGGCGGGGCGCGACTGGACGGAACGCGAACCCCTCCCCGGCGGCGATCTCGGGGAGGCGGGACTAGCCGGTCTGCAATCCGACATGAAGCGGGAATATGCCTGGTTGGATGATGAACTGACGGATCGCCTCTGCCGGGCTTATGGTTCGCGGGCAAGAGTCATTTTGGAGGGCGCGCGCAGCGAAACCGATCTCGGCGTGGATTTCGGCGCCGGATTGTATGAGCGTGAAGTCGCCTACCTCATGGCGCACGAATGGGCGCGGTCGGCCGAAGATATTCTATGGCGCCGCAGCAAGCTGGGTTTGCGCCTGGACCAATCGCAGCGTGAAGCGCTGGCGGATTGGATGGCGTCACGCCAATTCGGAGCACATCAACAGGAAACATCGGCTTCGCTGGCTGCCGGCGGAGGTTTGGCATGAAACCCCTGGCCTCGATTTCCCATTCGGCCGTGGCGGCCATCAAAGGCGTATTTACCGACATTGACGACACCCTGACCAGCGATGGACGCCTCACCGCGGCAGCCTATGGCGCGATGGAACGCCTGCACGCCAGCGGTCTGATGGTAATTCCCATTACCGGCCGTCCCGCCGGATGGTGCGACCACATCGCGCGCATGTGGCCGGTCGACGGCGTGGTCGGAGAAAACGGCGCGTTCTATTACCGCTATCACGAAGATAGCCGCAAGATGGAGCGTCACTACGTCAACGGGCCCGAGGAGCGGGTTGAAAACAGACGCAAACTCGACGACCTCGCCGGGCGCATACTGGAAGCGGTACCCGGTAGCGCAATCGCCGCCGACCAGGCCTACCGTGAAGCCGACCTGGCCATCGACTTTCGTGAGGATGTCGAGACCCTGCCCGACGAGGCCGTGCAACGCATTGTCGACGAGTTCGAGCGCGCCGGCGCCACGGCCAAGGTGAGTTCCATTCACGTCAACGGCTGGTTCGGCGCCTACGACAAACTCGCGATGACCCGGACGATGATGAAACGGAGTTTCGCCGTTGACCTGGACGAGGAGAAGGACCGTTTCGTCTTTGCCGGCGATTCACCCAACGATGCCCCGATGTTCGGTTTCTTTCCCCATTCCGTGGGCATGAACAATCTTCTCGATTTCGAAGGCCGCTTGGATGCCGAACCGGCCTTCATTTCCGACCGGCGTGCCGGCAGCGGTTTCGTCGAATTGGCCAACCTGCTGATGGAGGGTCGATGAACAGTAAAACCACGGCACTTGTGACGGCTGGGCTCCGACCTGTAGAGTCGAAACCAACAAACCTGAAGCCTGTGCCGTTCGAGGGGAACTTAAATGGAACAACAGGTATTTCGCAAAAAGCGGGACGGCTCTGTTCCGGCCGCATCCGCAAATAAATCAGGGAGGAAGATATGAGGATTTCACGAATTTCAAGACGTCTTTTGCTGGCCGGCCTCGGGGGTTTGTCGGCAGTCGGATTTCTGGCCGCCGGTATCGCAACGGCTTCGGCGGCGGACTGCCCTCGCGGCAATCTCGATTCGCGCTTTTGTGACTGGAACGGCGATCTTGTCGCCGATACGCCAACCGATTCAAGCAAGTGGCTGGATCCCGACACCTTGGTCTTTTCCTACACGCCGGTCGAAGACCCTTCCGTATACGAAAATGTTTTCACTGAGTTCATGGCCTATCTTGGCAAAATGACGGGCAAGAAGGTGAAGTGGTACGGTGCCGATTCATACGCAGCCCAGGTCGAAGCCATGCGTTCCGGCCGTTTGCATGTCGCCGGTATCTCTACCGGTCCGACGGTATTCGGCGTCAATCTGGCGGGCTACGTACCCATCGCCATCATGGGCAAGGATGACGGCAGGTTCGGCTATCGGCTGCAGCTGATTACGCATAAAAGCACCGACATCATGAAAGTTGCGGACATGAAGGGCCGCAATATCGCCCACGTGACGCCGTCGTCGAATTCAGGTAACCAGGCGCCGCGCGCTCTCTTTACGGCCATGGGCGTGAAGCCGGATGTGGACTACAAGGTCAAATACTCCGGCAAACACGACAATTCGATCATGGGCGTGGCCAATAAGGACTATGAAGCGGCACCGGTGGCCTCGAGCGTGCTCGACCGCATGCATGACAAGGGCGTCGTCAACAAGGACAATCTCCGGGTCATCTGGCAGTCCAAACTGTTCCCGACGACGTCGTATGGATATGCTCACAACCTGAATCCGGGTTTACAAGTTCAGATCGAAAACGCTTTTCTGACCTTCGATTGGACCGGAACGGCGCTCAAGAAGGAATTTGGCAAGAAGTCCGACCGTTTCATTCCGATCACCTTCAAAGAGCACTGGTCTGATATCCGCACCATCCAGACCACCAACGGTACGGTCTACACCCAGGAATCCCTGGCCGGCCTGAAGGTGAAAAAGAAGAAAAAGAAGAAAAAAAAGAATTAGGGTCCGCGTAACGAAGCGCCGGGATCGCCCACCCTGTGATGGAGGGGCGGTCCCGGCGATCTTTTCCAACCGGCTGGTGTCATGCTCGAAATTACCGATCTCGTCAAACAATATCCCAACGGCTTCCGTGCGCTTCATGGCATAAGCCTGACGGTTTCCGAGCCGCAGGTGGTGGCGGTCATCGGCTCTTCCGGAGCCGGCAAATCGACGCTCATCCGCTGCGTCAACCGGCTGGTCGAACCGACATCCGGCTCCATCAAGCTGGAGGACGAGGAACTCACCAAATTAACTGGCGGCGGCTTGCGTCGGGCCCGGTGTCGCATCGGCATGATCTTCCAGGAATACAATCTGGTCGAGCGACTGACCGTGATGGAAAACGTGCTGTCCGGCCGCCTTGGATACGTGAGTTTCTGGCAGGCCTTCCGGCGCAACTATCCGCCCGAAGACGTGCAGGCGGCCTTTGAGCTTCTTGCGCGGGTCGGCCTCGAGGGACGGCAGGATTCGCGGGCCGACGCCCTATCGGGCGGTCAACGTCAGCGCGTCGGCATCGCCCGGGCCCTGATGCAGCAGCCCAACTTATTGCTGGTCGACGAACCGACCGCCTCGCTAGATCCCAAGACGTCGCGTCAGATCATGCGGCTGATCTGCGAACTGGCGCACGAACGCGGTACCCCCGCTCTCATCAACATTCACGACGTCGCGTTGGCGCAAAACTTCGCCGACCGGGTAATCGGCCTGCATGAAGGCAATTTGGTCTTCGACGGCGCGGCATCCGATCTGACCTCCGATGTTCTCACCGAAATTTACGGCGAGGAGGATTGGAGCCAAACCATCCGCCGCGACGACGACGACGAAGACGACACGCCAGCCCCGTCGGGCCCGGCGTCCCATCGAACCGAAGGCGAGGCTGCAGCGGGATGACGACGCCAAATACCTGGCGGCCGCCCAGCCTGATCGAAAGTCCGATTTTGCGCTACGGGCTCCTGGTCCTGGCGCTGGCCTATCTCGTCTGGTCCATGGGCGCGCTCGAAATCAACTGGCAGCGCACGATCCAGGGCTTCCCCCGCGCCGGCGACATGATCGGGCGCATGTTCCCGCCCGACTTCAGCCGCTGGGAATTGTTGCTGCGCGGCGTCATCGAAAGTTTGGAGATGGCGTTCGCCGCCAGCGTCATCGGCATGATCCTGGCCATTCCGCTGGCGGTCTGCGGCGCGCGCAACCTGATGCCCCTACCCGTCTACCTGGTGGCGCGCGGCATCATCGTCTTGAGCCGCACCTTCCACGAAGTCATCGTCGCCATCTTTTTCGTCAAGATCGTAGGTTTCGGACCGCTGGCCGGATTGCTTACCCTGATCGTCGCCTCGGTGAGTTTCATCGCAAAGATGATCGCCGAAGACATCGAGAACATGAACATGGGCCAGATCGAGGCCATCAAGGCGACCGGCGCGAGCTTCCCCAAAGTGTTGCTCTACGCCGTGCAGCCCCAGGTGCTGCCCCGCTACCTCGGTGTTTCCATCTACCGCCTCGACGCCAATATCCGCCACTCGACGGTTGTCGGCATCGTCGGCGCGGGCGGCATTGGCATGACGCTGACGGCCACCTTCAAACGCTACGATTACGACTTCAGCCTGGCCATCCTGTTGACCATCATCGCCTTGGTCTTCCTCGGCGAGATATTCTCCAACTGGGTGAGGAAGCGCCTGAGATGAGCACCTCCGAACTCAGCCCCCGTTACCCCGACATATGGCGCAAGTACTCGCCGTCGGAGAGCTTGGTTCGATATGCCTGGTTCCTCGGCACCGTCTTCGTCCTGGTCTGGTCGCTGCGGCATCTCGACATCGCCTGGGAGTACTTCCTCGACGCCCACATCCAGGCGGCCGATCTCGGCGTGCGCATGTATCCGCCGGACTGGGCGCATATCGACTACATCCTCGATCCGCTGCTGGAGACCATCCACATCGCCACCCTGGGCACGGCGGTAACCGTGTTGATTTCCCTGCCGGTGGCCTTCATCTCGGCGCGCAACACGACCTACAATTCAGTGACCTGGGCGGTCGGCCGTTTCATCCTGGTCGCCTCGCGCTCCATCAACACGGTTGTCTGGGCGTTGATCTTCGTCGCCATCTTCGGCCCCGGCGCCATGGCCGGCATCTGGGCCATCGCGGCGCGCTCGATCGGTTTTACCGGCAAACTGATCGCCGAAGCCATTGAGGAAATCGACCACGGCGCCGTCGAGGCCATCGAAGCCACCGGCGCCTCACGCATGAAGGTTCTGCTGATCGGCGTGCTGCCACAGGTGTTGCCGGTGATCTACGGCACCATCGTCTATCGCTGGGATATCAACATCCGCGAATCCACGGTATTGGGCTTTGTCGGCGCCGGCGGCATCGGCATCGAACTCTATTCCTCCATCAACCAGTTCCTCTGGCGAGAGGTGTCGTTGATGCTCATCGCCATATTCGCCGTCGTCGTCGTCAGCGAATTCGTTTCCGCCGCCGTCCGCGGCAAGATTACCTGACATGCCGGCTGACGGCGTGCTCGATTGCCGGCCCAGCCTCACCGGTAAAGTCGCCTTCGTCACGGGCGGCACCGGCGGCATCGGCCGGGCCTGCGTCGAGGCATTGCACGCCCACGGTGCGAAGGTCGCTTTCACCTACGCCGAAGGCCATGAGAGCGAGCACGATTTGTCGGACTATCTCGCTGTTGCGCCCGACGAACTTTCGGCGCACGCACTGGATTTACGCCACGTCAGTTCGATCGAGCGCAGCCTTGGCGAAGCCGCCGCGCACTGGGGCTGGATTGACATTCTTGTCAACAATGCCGCCGTCGGTTCGGCGACCGTGGCGAAGTATGCCGACGATCCCAGCGAGCAGGACAGCGCCATGCTCACCATCAACGCCGACGGCGCCTTGAAAATGTGCCAGGCATATCTCGCCTTGATGCAGGACAGCATCACGGATCATCCGCTCAAGATCATCAATCTGAGTTCGGTGGGTGGCGGCATTGCGGCGTTTCCCGGATTTCGCCTGTCCGACGGCATGAGCAAGGCTGCCGTGGCCTTGCTGACGCGGCAACTGGCGGCGGAACTGACAAACCGCATGATCGACGTTTTCGCCGTCTGTCCGGGCGCCACGAACACCGGCATGTTCCAGGCCAGCACGCTCGATGCCATGACCGCGACCGAGCGCCAGGAATTCTTGAACGCGCTACCCAAACAACGCCTGATCGAGCCACGGGAAATTGCCGACATTATCGTGTTCCTGGCCTCCGCCTATTCCTCCCCTCTGCATGGTGCGGTCCTCGACGCCTCGATGGGGCTTGGCGTGAGGCCCGGCTTGATGACGGAAATGGAGCATTGAGATTTTGCTTTGGGCTCCCCAAGTTCAGGTGAAGGATTCTTGCTGAACGGAGCTTCCGGGGGACGGAAAATGGCAGAGAATACGGATCAGGCGAGCGACAACGCCGGGGTGCGCGTACCCCCGCCGCTGATCTGGCTGGGTCTTCAAATCTTCGGATTGTCCATCGATTCGGCCTGGTTCAGGATGGAACTCGCCGGTCTTGCCGAAATGATTACCGGTGGCCTGATCTTCTGTGTCGGCCTCTATTTTGCCGCCGCCTCCATCCCGAGACACAAGAAGGGCGGCTCCAACATCGAACCCTGGAGGCCCACCACGACGGTCTTCACCGATGGCATTTACGGCCGTTCGCGCAACCCCATTTATCTCGGCATGCTGCTCGGTTTTGCCGGCATCGCCATCGCCGCCGGCAGCATTGCATCGCTGGCTGTCCTCATCGTCTTCTGGGCCATTCTGCAATTCTACGTCATCGCCCGCGAAGAGCGTTACCTCGAAGCCAAATTCGGCCAGCGCTACCGCGACTACCGGAACTCCGTGCGGCGTTGGATATAGGGATTCAGTTCGCGTCTTCCTGGCCTGGCGCCCGGCGGTCATCCCCTTTGTACGGCCCATACAATTTGCCGGGCAGCCGCCTGCGGCACGGACCTACATAGGTCGGAACCTCAATCCGTTCCGGCGGCCGGGTCATCAGGTTGCGCAGGGTCATTTCCAGTTCAGAGGTTGAAATGGGCTTGGCCAGAACATGGTCGGCGCCGGATTTGATCGCCGCCGTGATGTATTGAACGCCGCCGTGATCGGTGGTCATGATGACCGGGAGGTGGGGCGACGGCGTGGTTTTGGGATCGCGCAGGTATTTCAACAGCGCCACTCCGCCGGTTCCGTCCAAAGTCCGGTCGACGACGACGAAATCCACGACAGATTCCTCGATTTCATGCTGGGCATCGTTGCCGCTGGCCGCCATGGGTACGCTTTCGATACCGATGTTGTGCAGCATGTTGGCCATTAAGTGGCGATAGCTCAGGTCGTCATCGACGACGAGAACCCGCAGGTGCTTCAAGTCATTCCCGTTGTCGTTGCCCGGGGCCATCTTTCATCCCCCTCCTTCCGCCTGCTTGCCCGCGAAGTCCCCCACACTCCTAATATTAGCAGGACGGAAATCCCAACCTAGGCGAAAATTAACCGTGGGCTGCGGCTTTTTTGCCGCTCTGTCACGAAACAAAATATTGGTAACTTCGAATTCAAGGGGGCGCGGCATGCTCGAAGAAATAACTGACGATTTCTGGCTGGTGGAAGGAGATCCGGTCAATTTCTATGGCTTCCCCTACCCCACCCGCAGCGTCGTCGTGCGATTGACGGACGGCGGGCTTTGGATCTGGTCGCCGATCCGGTTGAGTGACGACCTTCGGCGGGCCGTGGACCGTTTAGGAACGCCCCGCCATCTCGTCAGTCCCAACAAGATCCACCATCTGTTTCTCGTCGACTGGCACAGCGTCTATCCCGAAGCCCTCCTCTGGGGCCCGCGCTCTACCATCAAAAAGCGTTCTGACCTTCAATTCCAGGAAGAGCTGTCGGACAAACCGCCCGTTGTGTGGCGGGACGTCATCGATCAGGTCTGGTTTCACGGCTCGCCGTTCATGGATGAAATCGTGTTCTTTCACCGGCCCTCAGGCACGGCGATCCTGGCGGATCTTTCGGAAAACTTCAGTCAGGAATTCATGCGTCAGAACTGGCGCCCTTGGCAGCGCTGGATCGCCAACGTGTGGGGCATCGTCGAGGGCCGGGGTTACCCGCCGCTGGAATGGCGCATCAGCTTTTTCGACCGCACCTCAACCCGCGCCGCCCGCGAGAAAGTGCTCGCCTGGAACGCCGAACGCGTCATCATGGCCCATGGCGAGTGGCAACGGACGGACGGCCGAAATTTCCTTGAGAAATCCTTTGCCTGGGTGCGGTGACAGATGTATACGGCAAAAACACAAGAGGCCGACCGCAAGCGGCCGACCCCTCGAAGATAATGGTGAGCGCGACAGGAATCGAACCTGTGACCGTCTGATTAAAAGTCAG
>CAZGTM010000031.1:0-42343 GCA_964528595.1 uncultured Rhodospirillaceae bacterium | reverse complement strand
CGCTTGGCCGCCCCCCTGGCGGCCCGCGGTTCCGAAGCCGCCATCATGGCCACGACTTCCGCTTCACCAACCTGATCGATCGCCCTGCCGCGCTCCAGTCGTCTTGTCACCACATTGGGCGCTTTCTTGGCGGCTTTGCGGGCCGCCACGAAGGATTTCTGCGCCGGCCGCCACAGACCCGCCCGGGCCTGTGCGTCGGCAATTTCCTGCAAGTCGGAAGAGAGTTCCAATTGGCCATCCACCGTGCCGGTCTTGGCGGATCGCTTGACGATACTGATCGCCTCGGCGAAAGCGCGGGTCGCCGCCCGCCGTTCCCCCGCAGAGCCGCAGCGCAGTCCTTCGCGCAATAGTTTGTCCACTTCATCGTACCGGGACATCGCACCACCTGCCTCGCATCGCCCTCCTATCAAACATAGCCGATCCAAAGCCCAAGAAAAACCGGCCGCCATCGTGCTAGAGTGCGTGCCACGCTCACGGCCGAAAGGACGGGGGATGCGGGCGATCTACTGGATTGGCAATGCCTGTCTGGTCACGCTGATGGTGGCCGGGCCAACGAACTCGGCTTTAGCGGGCTGCGTCGCCGGGGCGGGCGGTTCAAGCCACAACGTCGCCGTGCCGTGCGATGACGGGGGCAACCGGTCTCCGCCGCCCGACAATGGCACGACAACGACCGGGACCTATGTACCGAGACAGCCGAGCAATCAGTTGCTCCAGGCAGCCGCGGACCGCGTCAATCGCCTGCTCAACATGAAACCCTATGGGTTGGGTCCGCGGCCTACCCTTTCCGGCGTGCAGGACTTCCGCTCCCTGGCCAGCGTTACCGACGACACGTTGGTCGGAGCCCATGCCAAATACAATCATCAGCAAGCGCGCTGGTGGTCGGCCCAGGACGATCTTAAGAACTGGCGCGCGGTAACGCGGCAATGGGGGGGTGTCCGAAGTCAGTTGAGGAACGACCTTTCGCGCCACCGGAACGCCCGCAACTCGTCAAATTCGACCGCCACAACGGCGGACGGCCGGGCTGAAAACTTCAGTCGGTTGTTGCAGGAAGCCGAAGCCCAGACCAAGAGCGTCGAAACAATAAGCGCCGAAGCCCGCGCGGCGTTTTTTCGAACGGCAAGCAAGCTTGAGGAAGATCTGCCTTCCCCGGGCAGCCTGCGGCATCCGCCGCGGCCCGGAACGACCCTGTACGGACCAGGCGGTTCCGCGGACAGCTCCGAGCAAAACGAAATATGGTTCGCCGATCCGGCAATGCTGGCGGAACCGGAACCGGTTCGGCTGGCCGCCGCGGCCGTTCCGGTCTTTCGTGCGACCGGTGCCCATGCCGCAGCCATCTCAGCCCGGCTAGGTGAAGCTGGATCGCTCTTGGAGCAGGCCCGGTTGGCGAACAATCATGCAAACATGGTCGAGGGTGACGTGGCGGCGGAGCGCCGGCGGGCGAATGCCATCGGACGGGGCATCTACGAGATCAGAAGTGAGATCAGTCAGCTGCGCAATGGGATGGTAAACGATAAACACATGCTCAATGCCGCGCGCAGAACCAGGCGGGAGGTGATGGACAAACTTGAGCAGCTGGACCGCATGCTGCCCGTGAAGGCCATCGAGGCAGCCGCCTGGGGAGACCTCGAATCGCGCATCATCGATCTTGCGGAAGAAAGGAGCGGCCTGCTGGGGGTGTTCAGCGGCGTCAACGATGTGCGCAACGTCATGCAGGAGGCGGCCGATCTGGCGGACGGCGTGCTGGCGGTGGCAGCGGATGCGCCGGAAGCCTTCGTCTACGATTCCGACCGCATTCCCGAACTGCAGCAACGACTGGAAGAATTGGTCGACAAATTCGCTTTGAACTTCTACGCGACGGCGTCGGGCCTGCCCGGCTGGATGGTGCCTCTCATCGAACGGCATACGGAGCGGCGGCCATGGAGATGAGCGACTTTCTCATGTTCGGCCTGTTCGGCTTCTTCGTTTCCGAAGTGATGTTTCTTTTCGCCGACGACGACAACGGCGGCGTTGCCGTCCTTTCCCTGCTCGTTGGCATTGGGTTGGTGCTGACCTGGTGGCTGGTGGAACCGGCGACGCTCCGCGGTTTTGTACAACTCATGCCGGAACAACGATGGATTTACTGGTCGAGGGAACCGCTGGCGGAATTTCTTTCGCGCGACGTCCATGTTCTCTACTTTGCCGTCGGCTGGCTGGTCGGCGTCGCCACTCATTTTCTGCTCGTGCTCTTTTTTGTCTATCCCGAAGGCGGGTTTTTGGAACTTTTGGGCCGTTATACCGGCGGGGTTCTGGTCCTCGCCGTCGTCGCCTTCTTCTTCGGCTCCACCCCGCTCCTGCGCTATGACGATTGGGGCGTCGACATCGACCGCCGGACCGCCTGGCGCGATGTCTCGACCTGGGTGGCCGCCTTGACAACCTTCGGTGAGGACGCGCCCGGCGATGACCGAAACCGCGAAGTGACGGCCTCGTCAAAAAAACCAACGAAACCCCCTCAGGTCCGGCCGTCGACCAAATCGAAGCCTCCTCGGGAGGGCAAGCTGTACTCGGGTCCCGGCTACGCGGGTTTGCGCGTCAACGTCTCCTTCATCGTTTATCTCATCGCGCCACCGGTGGTCGAGAGGTCGCGCCGAGGCGACCCATTGCTCTCAACCCCGGTTACCGTGGAGATATTCAACGACAGCTACAGGCGTTTCGACGAGGTTGGAAGATATCTGCCCGAATGGCCGCATGTGGTCGTGCGCGCGCCGGACGGCAGAACGGTCATGGATTCCCGGCCCGGCTTCGGTGGCGGAATTGAGGCGGCGGGATCAAGGCGATTTGATCTGCAGGTGGACGCAGAGGATATGCGGGAAGCCGGCGAATACAAGCTCACGCTATCGATCGACGGCCGAAGTGCCGAGGCCGTGTTCCACGTACGTTGACATCACGCCAAGACATTTTCAGAGATGGAGGCGATTTTGCTTACCGAGGACACACTTTATCTGGATTACTTGAGCTACCTCAGCTGGGCCATCGGCGCCGGCCTGATCGTTTACGGCCTCGTGGGCCGCATCCGGCTGTTCCTGATTCTCGGTCTGGCGGTGCCCAGCGGCATGCTGGCAATCAGCGCCTCGCAAAAGGTCACGCTGAAATTCGATGTGGTCATTATCAATGAAACCGGCGGCCAGATCGAATGGCGCAAGGTCAAGCAGTTCGTCGGCGGCGAGTACGTATTCCGGGACGGCAGGACAACGCGCATCAGCAAACCGGCGGGCGGACCGATCGGCACGGTTGTCGTGAACGACAGCGATCGTGAACTGCGGATTATCCGTGTCGCCTATTCCTCGACGCCAAACCGGCCCGGTCCTGGCGGCCAGGATATCGTCGCCACGATACGACCGGGGGGAACGGGCACCAGCCTGGAACGTGTCGAGCATTTCGGACCGGAGGACAATGGCCCGCCCGGTTCGATCAAATCTTATTCCAGCTTCGATACGCTGGATTGGTTAGCTTGGTAGAGTTCGAATTGAACGGAGAAGCCTTGGGGCCTCAATCCTGTTCGATGTCCTGTTCGGCGATATTCTCGTCCGAGACTTGGCCTTCCGATTCGCGCGCGGCTTTGCGTTCGGCCTTGGCTTTCAATCGAGCGGCCTTTTTCTCCGCCTTGACGCGTTCACGCTCGTTGCGTTCAAACTTGTAATTGGGTTTGCGGGCCAAACTGCACTCTCGTTGTCAATAGGTTGAAACAGGGGCCGTCAGCGACGGCCCCGGTAACAATTAGTCGGCGACGGTCAGGTTCTCTGCAGACATCTTGCCGTCCCGGCCGGAGACCAATTCGTAATTGACCTTTTGGCCTTCATTGAGGCCGGAAAGACCCGAGCGCTCTACGGCACTGATGTGCACGAAGGCATCCTTCGAGCCGTCTTCAGGCTCGATGAAGCCGAAACCCTTGGTGGGGTTGAACCATTTCACGGTTCCTGTCGTCATGATAATTTCCTTTCACGACAAAGTTTGCGGAACACCACCCGATGCAGTGTCCCTGATGTAACGTCGCAATGTCGCGGAAGGTATCTAGCTAACCGTCGAAACGGAGACGCTTGAAAGCATCATCGACTTCGAAACGTGGCGCGAACATACAGGGCGAAGGCCATTTTACAAGGCCTTTCTTCGAGGATTCTTCCGCGTGGGCTAGTTCGTACTGGCCAGCGTGCCGGCCGCCAATTCGCCGTTTTTGATGACGATACGGTGATTTTCCTTGGCGGCGGCCATGGAAATGTCCTGCGCCGGGTCGCCGTCGACCACCAGAATGTCGGCAAAGGCGCCTTCGCGGATACGCCCGCGGTCGGTTTCACGCACAAGGTCCGCCGCATTGGACGTGGCGGTGACCAACACATCGGCGGGCGTCATACCGAGATCGGCCATGTATTTCAGTTCCATGGCATTTTCGCCGTGATGGTTAAAAGGCGTGCCGGCATCGGTGCCCATGGCGATTTTGCCGCCGGCCTTGTAGTACATTTTGATCGATTCCTTGTGGCGGTCCACGACGGCTAGCGCCTTCTCCACGGCATGGGCCGGAATACCGTTGTCGGCATTGGCGACGATGTTCACGAGCGCCGCCAGCGTCGGTACCAGATAGGTGCCGTTTTCCATCATTTCCTCGCAGCAGCGGTCATCCATGTATATGCCGTGCTCGATCGACGTGATGCCGCCCCGCACGGCGTTGAGAATGCCGTCGCGGCCCTGGGCGTGGCTTGCCGTGTGTTTGTGAAAACGGCTGGCTTCATGGATGCCGGCCGCCATTTCCTCGGCGCTGTAGTGCGCGTCCTCCGGGTTCACGCCAGGCGTCATGACGCCGCCTGTGGCCATGATTTTGACGAAATCGGAGCCGGCATGAACCTGTTCCCGCACCGCCCTGATGACGTCGTCGCAGCCGTCGGCGATGCGCCCGAAGCGGTTGCCGTGCCCGCCGGTCATGCAGATCATGCGCCCGGCCGCGTGAATGGACGGCCCCTGGAACGTGCGTTTGTTGCAGGCGTCGCGCACGGCAAACTCGAGGTAATCCTTGCCGCCGCAGTCGCGAACCGAGGTAATGCCGCCGCGCAAGTTGGACTGGGCGTTCTCCAAGGCGCGCATGGTGATCTCGGCATCGGAGAGTTTGGCCAGCGCCGAGGCGGGATCGCCGGCGCCGTCGAAGCAGAGATGGACGTGGCAGTCATAAAGGCCCGGCATCACCGTGCCGCCGGAGGTGTCGACCTTCTTGTCGGCGTAACCGTCGAATTCAGCCACCGGTGCGACCCGTTCAATGCGGTCTCCCGCCACGAGGACGCCATGATCCTCAAGGGTATTACCCTCACCGTCGAAAACGTGGCCGCCTGCAAAAAGTGTCGTCATTGCTTCAAACTCCTGAGTTCGCCCGCCCTCTAGGGCAGGTTTCCTTCGCCCAAACTGCCCGCGGCCAATTCGCCGTTCTTGATGACGGCGCGATGGTTGGCCTTTTGCGCCGCCATCGAGATATCGCTGCTGGGATCGCCGTCAACGATCAGGATATCCGCAAAAACCCCTTCACGGATGCGGCCCCGCTCCTCCGCCCGCACCAGATCGGCGGCATTGGCGGTGCCGGCGATCAGGGCGTCGAGCGGCGCGAGGCCAGCGTCGACCATATAATCAAGTTCCAGGGCGTTGTCGCCATGGGAATTGAATGGCGTGCCGGAATCCGTCCCCATGGCGATCTTGCCGCCCTGTTCGTGGTACATGCCGATTGCCTTCTTGTGGATCGCGGCTACCCGGGTCGTCTTTTCGATGACGTAATCGGGAATGCCGTTGCCGGCGTTCGCCAGGATATTCCGGGGCGCCGCCAGGGTGGGCACCAGGTAGGTGCCGCGGTCCTTCATTTCATCGACGCAATACTGGTCCATGAAGATGCCGTGTTCGATGCTGTCGATGCCGCCGCGCACGGCATTGACGATACCGTCTCGGCCCTGGGCATGGCTGGCCGTGTGTTTGTGGAAGCGATGGGCCTCATGGATGCCGGCGGCCATCTCCTCGGGTGAGTAATGCGCGTCCTCCGGATTGACGCCGGGCGTGCCGACGCCGCCGGTGGCCATGATCTTGACGAAATCGGAGCCGGCGTGGATCTGCTCGCGTACCGCCTTGATCACCTCATCGCAGCCGTCCGCAACGCGCCCAATGCGGTTGCCGTGTCCGCCGGTCATGCAGATCATGCGCCCCGCGGCGAGGATGGAAGGGCCCTGGAACGTGCGTTTGTTGCAGGCGTCGCGCACGGCAAATTCGAGGTAATCCTTGCCGCCGCAGTCCCTGAGCGAAGTAATGCCGCCGCGCAGGATGGTCTGGGCATTTTCCAGCGCCTGCATGGTGATCGCCGCATCGGACATCTTGCCCATGGCCGTAGCGGGATCGCCCGACGCATCCATGCAGAGATGAACGTGACAATCGAACAGGCCAGGCATCAGAGTGCCGCCCGCGGTATTCACCTTTTTGTCGGCAAAGCCGTCGAACTCAGCAACCGCTGCGACGCGGGTGATTTTGTCACCCTCGACCAGCACGCCGCACCCTTCAAGGACCTCGGCGCCGTCAAAAACCAATCCACCGGCAAACAGCGTGGCCATCGGCAATTTCTCCTAAAAACAAATAAAGATAGGGGCTCAGGCCGTCTCTTCCAGCCGGTTTTCTTCCACGGCATGGCAGGCGACGCGAATGCCGTCCGTTTCGATCAGTTCAGGCCGCTCGGACGAACAACGATCATCGGCAAAGGGGCAGCGGGGGTGAAATGCGCATCCCGTTGGCGGATTGATGGGGCTCGGCACCTCGCCGGCCACCGGAATTCGCTGGCGTCCCGACATCTCAAGGTCGGGGATGGCGTCCAGCAGGAACCGCGTGTAGGGATGGCGGGGGTTCTTGAACAGCGTCTTGGTTTCCGCCAGTTCGCAAATCCGGCCGAGATACATCACGCCGATTTCATCCGACACGTGATAGACCACGGCCAGGTCGTGACTGATGAACAGGTAGGTGAGATCGAATTTGGTCTGCAGATCCTTCATCAGGTTGAGGATCTGCGCCTGTACCGATACGTCCAAGGCCGAGGTCGGCTCGTCGCAGACCAGAAACTCGGGTTCTCCGGCCAACGCCCTGGCAATGGAGATACGCTGGCGCTGGCCGCCGGAAAATTCATGGGGGTACTTTTCACCGTCCGCCGGAGACAGGCCCACCTGGGTCAACAATTCACCGACGCGGGCAATGACTTCGGGGCGAGAAGTGATCTGGGCTTTGTGCCGGATCGGCTCGGCGACGATATCGGTGACCCGCCAGCGCGGATTGAGCGAGGCATAAGGATCCTGAAAGATCATCTGCATGCGGCCGCGCAGTGCCGCTTCCTGCTTCTTGTCGGCGATGGTCGTCAGATTGACCTCTTCGAAGGTCACGTCGCCACCGGTGGGGTGGTAGAGCCCGACCACGAGGCGCGCCACGGTGGATTTGCCGCAACCGCTCTCGCCGACCAGCGACAGGGTCTTGCCGCGCTTGACCTCGAAATCGATGCCGTCGACGGCGCGAACAATCTGATGGCCGGTGCCTTCCAGCACCCGGTTCAGGAGCGGCGGCGAGACGTCGAAATACCGCGTCAATTTATCGACCTGGAGAAGCGGCGCCTCAGACATGGGCGGCTTCCTTGGCGATCACCTCACCCACGCCTTCCGGATCATATTTCCAGCAGGCCACCTGAGACGGTCCGGCCGGTTCCAGGATCGGCCGTTCCGAGAGACAGCGCGAACCGGCGTCACCGCAGCGCGGATTGAAGGCGCAGCCGGTGGGAATATTCGTCAACCTCGGCATGGAACCGTCAATCTGCGTCAGTTTTTCAACGTCATGGCCAACCTTGGGGATCGAGCCCATCAGGCCATGCGTGTAAGGATGGTGCGCGTTCTTGACGACGTCGCGGACCGGTCCGATTTCGGCGATCCGGCCGGCGTACATCACGGCGACGCGGTCGGCGGTCTCGGCGATCACGCCCATGTCGTGGGTCACCAGCATGACCGCCGTGCCGTGTTCGCGGCAAAGACGCTGCAGCAGCGTGATAATCTGGGCCTGGATCGACACGTCGAGCGCGGTTGTCGGCTCGTCGGCGATGATCAGGCGCGGTTCGGCGCAAAGCGCCAGGGCGATGACGACGCGTTGGCGCATGCCGCCGGAAAACTGGTGGGGATAGTGTTCGATGCGTTCCCGCGCGCTGGGGATACCGACTTCCTCCAGCAAAGCGACGGCCCGGTCGCGGGCTTCTCGTTCGGATACGGGGAGGTGGGTCGTGATGGTCTCCACCAGTTGCCGGCCGACCGTATAGAGCGGATTAAGACTGGTCAGCGGGTCCTGAAAGATCGCGCCGATGCGCCGGCCGCGGATCTTGCGCATTTCCTCATAGGGCAGATTGTCGATGCGTTCGCCCTCAAGCAGAATTTCGCCGCCCGCGATGCGGCCCGGCGGCTCCAACAGCCCGATCACGGCATTCCCCGTCATCGATTTACCGGCGCCCGATTCGCCCACGACGCCGAGCACTTCGCCCGGTGAGATGTCCAGCGAAACGCCGTCGACGGCAACCAGCGTGCCGCGCCGGGTGGGAAATTCGACGCGCAGTTCGTTGACGCTGAGCAGGGCTTGATTGGCGCTTGCCGGCACGGGCTACCTCAGTTTCGGGTTAAAGGCGTCGCGCATCCAATCTCCGAGGAGATTAACCGCGAGGACCAGCAGGGCCAGCGTTGCGCCGGGGAAAATCACGATCCACCACTCGCCGGAAAAGAGGAAATCCTGGCCGATCCGGATAAGCGTACCCAACGACGGCTCAGTTGGCGGCACGCCGACGCCGAGGAAGCTCAAGGTCGCCTCGGTTAGGACCGCCACCGCCAGATTGATGGTGGCGATGACCAGAACCGGGCCCATGACGTTGGGCAGGATGTGGCGCATCATGATCATCGCCCGCGAAATACCGATCACCCGGGCGGCCTGGACGTATTCCTTATTGCGTTCGACCATCGTCGATCCACGAACCGTGCGGGCGAAATGGACCCACTGGCTTAGTCCGATGGCCAGAACGAGAACGTAGATGACCAAATCGTCGTGGCTCTCGGCGGGTAGCAGCGCCCGCGCCACGCCGTCGACAAGTAAGGCGATCAGAATGCTGGGAAAACTGATTTGCACATCGGCGATGCGCATGATGACGCTATCCGTCTTGCCGCCCAGATAGCCAGCGATCAGCCCGAGTGTGACGCCCACGACCAGGGCGAAAATGACGCTGGCGAAACCGATCAGTATGGAGAGACGGCTGCCGTAGAGAATGGCGGAGTAGAGGTCCCGGCCTTGATCATCCGTTCCCAGGGGGAAAGCCCAGGTGCCGTCCTCCGACCAGACCGGCGGGTTGAAGGCGTCCATCAGATCGAGGCTGGCGGGATCGAAGGGATTCTGCAGCGAAATGAACGGCGCCAGGATCGCCGACGCCACCAGGATTACCGTAGCGATCGCCGCTATGACGGTGATTTTGGACTGTTTGAAGCTGTACCAGATGTCGCCATCGAAAAATCGATGCACAGAGTCCTGTAGGCGGGCGGTCGTCTGCATTTGTCTAGCCGTGGGCGCTGCGGGCATCGACGCGCAAGCGCGGATCGACGACGTGATAAAGAATATCGACGATCAGGTTGATCACCACGAAGAACATGGCGATCAACACCAAGTAGGCCGACATGATCGGGATATCGACGGTGCTGATGGCGCCGATGAAGAGAAGACCCATGCCCGGCCACTGGAAGACCTGTTCGGTGATGATGGCAAAGGCGATAATCGAGCCCAACTGAAGGCCGGTGATCGTCATCACCGGGATCAGCGTGTTCTTGAGTGCGTGTCCGAAGTTCACCGCACGGTTCGTCAAACCGCGGGCGCGGGAAAACTTGATGTAGTCGGTGAGCAGAACCTCCATCATCTCCGACCGCGTCAGGCGCATGATCAGGGTGAGTTGGAACATGCCCAGCGTGAAGGCCGGCATGAGGAGGGATTTCCAGCCGCTGGCGGTGGCGAAACCCGTCGACCACCAGCCCATCTGTATCACCTCGCCGCGGCCGAATGTCGGCAGCCAGCCGAGTATGACGCCAAACAGCAATATGAGCAGGATGCCGATGACGAAGGTCGGCAGCGATATGCCCATCAAAGAGACCGTTAGGAACACCTTGCTGAGCCACTTGTCGGGCTTCAGCGCCGTATACACCCCCATTGGTATGCCGATGAATAAGGCGAACAAGGCGGCGATCAGTGAGAGCTCAAGCGTCGCCGGCAGGCGTTCCGAGATGAGTTCCGAGACCGGGCGTCCGATCTGGTAGGAGATGCCGAACTCGCCTTGCGCCGTGTTGATGACAAAACGGCCGAACTGGATCGGAATGGGGTCGTTTAGGCCGAGGTTTTCCCTGAGAGCCGCACGCTCCTGAAGCGACGTTTCCTGCCCGACCAGCATGGCGACGGGGTCGCCGACATAGCGGAACATGGTGAACGCCAACAGCGCCACGACGAGCATGACGATGATGGACTGAAAGGAACGGCGAATAATAAGCGCTATCATTTGGCGCCAATGTGCATGGGATTGTTCATGCGATCAACTGTGTTCGAGAAAGAAACCCGGACCCCGATCAAATCGGGGTCCGGGCGAGAGTTCGATTCAGTAATCCTGGATTACTTCATCATGACGTGGCGCCAGGCGAACTGGTTATCCGCCCGCTGCTTGAGGCTGACCTTGTCGGCCTTGCCCCAGGACAACGCCTGCTGATGCAACGGAATGTGGGCGATGTCGTTGATCGTCATGCCCCATGCCTTTTCGATCATGGCGTCGCGCTTGCCTTTGTCGGTTTCGCTCAAGATCATGGCCGTCAGCTTGTCGACCTCGGGGTTGCAGTAACCGCCGATGTTGAACTTGCCGCGGCTGATCTTGTTGCGCTCGTCCTTCTTCCAGATCGGGCCGCCGTCCGCGAGGTTCGGGCAACCGTGCAGGTTGTGCAGGACGTTCCAGCTATCCAGGCTACCCGGCGTCCAGCCAAGCAGGAAGAAGCTGACGTCGAGGTTCGGCGCCAGGATCTTCGGGAAGTACTTGGCTTTCGGTTGGGCCAGCAGGTTCACCTTGATGCCGACCTTGGCAAGCATGGATACGACGGCCGTGCAGATCGCTTCGTCGTTGACGTAGCGGTCGTTCGGGCAGTCCATACCGACTTCAAAGCCACCGCCGTAACCGGCGTCGCCCAGCAGCTTCTTGGCCATGCCGGGATCGAAGTCAAGGCGTTTGAAGTGCGTGGCGCTGATCGGCGTCAGGCTCGGCGCGATCATCAGCGATGACGGCTCCGAGAGACCCCGCATCACCTTCTTCTGGATCGCCTTGATATCGATGGCGCGGAAGAAGGCTTCACGGACGCGCTTGTCCTTGAACGGGTTCTTGCCCTTGACGTTGGAATGCAGCAGTTCATCGGCATGCTGGTCGAAGCCGAGGAAAATCGTCCGCAGTTCCGGTCCTACCAGCATGGACGTGCCGGCATTGCCGTCGACCCGCTTCTGGTCCTGCACGGCGATGGGATAGGCCATGTCGACCTGCCCCGAAAGCAAGGCCGCAACGCGGGTAGCGTCCTGGCCGATCGGGGTGAACACCACCTTGGTCAGATTGTGCTCCTTGTTGGCGTTGTCCCACCAGTTGGGATTGACCTCGAACACCGTCTTGACGCCGGTTTCGTGGCTGACCAACTTGAACGGGCCCGTGCCATTGGCGTGGCGCGTGGCATAGTTCTCTTCGGTGCCGCCGACGTTTTGCGGGCTGACCGCGTTGTTCGCCTCGGTCCATTCCTTATCCAGGATGTACCAGGTACCCCATTCGAAATGAATGATGGGGTTGGGCTTGGCGGTGATGAAATCGACCGTGTGATCGTCGACCTTCACGACCTTGGTGTCGGCGGCCACGCGGGTCTTGACGTCAGAGCCTTCGGCCCTGGCGCGGGTGGCGGAAAAGACCACGTCATCGGCGGTAAAGGGGTTGCCGTTGTGGTACTTGACGCCCTTGCGCAGATGGAAACGCCATTGGGTCGGTGAAATCACCTCCCAACTCGTCGCCAGCGCCGGCTCGATTTTCATGTCGGCGCCGCGGCGGATCAGGCCTTCGTAGACGTTGCCTTGGGTGCCGAGATGGAAGGTCTCATTGAGGTTGTACGGATCGAACGAGTTCAATGTGCCTTGGAAGGCGAATTTGAGCTCCTTGGCCTGAGCCGAAAGCGCCACGGCGGCGCTAATGGCCAGCGTTGCGGCCACTGTTTTTAATTTCATGATTGGTTTTCTCCCTGCATGTTCCTGCCGGTTCTGGCGCCGGCTTATTTAGAAAAAATGCCTTCGACCGCGGTTGCCACTATCGGCACCCCCCGAACGACGGCCAGTAATCCAGTCCGCCAGGACAAACGTCCTCCGAACCGGAGCGTGATTGGCCCCGATGTTCCCGCTTGGATGGAGCCGAGTCAATAGGATATCCGGACGATTTTTTCGTTACCCTTCCCAAGCGGGGTATTAACGTTCACCGGACCGGATGCCGATTGTCCTCGCTGGAAGGCCCGAGCCACCTATCTTCCTGTACGCTATCTTGGGAGACACATTAACCCATTCGGCGCTATCCTCCCTTTGCGGGACACTGCTCGTGTAGACCTTGCGGGAAAAAGCATGAACGCCGTCATTCGGTTTTTGTGGCCGGGCATCCCCGACGACCCGACGGCGTTGGGCGCCGAAGTGCGGCGGCAGCAGTTCATCCAAATCGCCGCAGCTGTCCCGACCATGTCGATCGCCAACGTGATCAACGCGCTGCTGGCGGCATTTCTGTGCCAGGGCCTGGTGCCGCTCTGGCTGCTGCTGGCTTGGACCGGTTTTACGGTCGTGGTCTCGGTCGAAAGACTATTTTCCTGGTACCGGAACAAAAACCGCCCCCCACCCAAGGCCATCAAAAGGCGTTCCATCGTGCGCTCCACCGTGTGGTCGGGGCTGGGTGGTGCATTGTGGGGCATGGCCGGTCTGGGGCTGGCCCTGCAGGGTTCGATCCTGCACCACGTGTTCCTGGCGTTCGTCATCGGCGGGCAGGCCGCCGGCGCCGCGGTCTGGATGTCGCCGGCGCTATCCTCCAGCTACGCCTACATCTGGCTCAGCACGTTCCCTCTGGCGCTCGGCCTATTTCTCCACGGCCAACCGATTACCACCGTGATGGGCGTGATGATGATCTTTTACGCAGGTGCCACGTTCCAGTTGGCCAACAAGACCTACAATGACTTTCTCGAACGGGTGCGCGTCAATCTCGAACGGGACAAAATGATGGAGCACGTGGCCAGCAGTGAACGGCGGCTGCGCGATATCCTGCATTCAAGCCCGTTCGGCGTGGCCATGACGGACATCGAAAACGGCGAAATCATCTTCGCCAACAACCGCAACTCCTTTCTCTTCGGCACCACAATCGACGACATGAAAGGCAGGAACGCCGCGGAATTCTATGTCGACGCTGAAAAGCGGGACGAACTGCGAACCAAATTCGACCGCGAAGGGCGGATCGTGAACCAAGAGATCGAATTTCGCCGCATCGACGGCTCCACCTTCCGGGCTTGGGTAACATGGGAGAGATATTCATCCGGCGGCGTCGACGCCATTCTCTCCTGGGTCTATGACATTTCGGATCTGTTGATCATTCAGGAGGAATTGCGCAACGCCCGGGATGCCGCCGAAGCGGCCAGTTCGGCAAAGACGGAATTCCTTTCCAGCATGAGCCACGAACTGCGCACGCCGCTCAATGCGATCCTGGGTTTTGCCCAATTGATGAACACCGACAAGGAACTGCCCTTGGTCGATCTCCAACAGGAATCGGTCGACCAGATCCTCGGCGCAGGGAAACATCTGCTCGACCTGATCGACCAGGTGCTTGATCTTGCCCGGATCGAAGGCGGCGATATGGAAATTTCCGTCGAAGGTATTTCCGTCGGCCAGGTCCTGAAGGACAGCCTGGCCCTGGCCGAAGCCCTGGCGGCCAGCCGCGAAATCAAGGTGATCCTGCCGCCGGCCGGTGAAACGCCGCATGTCCGGGCTGATGCGACGCGGCTACGCCAAGTATTGCTGAACCTCCTCAGCAACGCCGTTAAATACAACCGGGAGCACGGCAGCGTCACGCTTGATTACGGCGTCAACCCAAACGGCACCATTCGGCTGTCCGTGAGCGACAGCGGAAACGGGATCCCCAAGGACAAGCAGGGAATGGTTTTTGAACCGTTCAACCGCCTGGGCGCCGAAACCTCGTCGGTCGAAGGCACCGGCATCGGCCTGACCATCTGCAAACGATTGGTCGAAATGATGGAGGGCGAAATCGGCTTTGAAAGCACCCCGGGGACCGGCTCGACATTTTGGATCGACCTGCCGGCGGACGGGACCGCTAGCGAGCCGGATCGAACTCAGGCTGAAGCGTCGAGCGCGTAGCCTACACCCCGGACGGTTCTTAGGAGATCGGTCTTTCCGCCGGCGTTGAGCGCCTTGCGCAATCTGCCGACATGGGCGTCGACGGTGCGGTCCTCGACATAGACGCCACTGCCCCACACCAGATCGAGCAAGCGCTCACGGCTGAGGACGCGGCCCGGTCGCTCCATGAACACGCGCAGCAGCTTGAACTCTGTCGGACCCAGTTTCAGCGGCACACCGTCGCGGTGAACCTTGTGCGCCGCCAGGTCCATCGAGATGTCGGCATATTCGAGCGTTTCGCTGAGTTGAGCCGGGTCGGCGCGCCGCAACAAGGCCCGCACGCGGGCGACCATCTCCGCCGGCGAGTAGGGTTTGACTACATAATCGTCGGCCCCGATTTCCAACCCCCGCACCCTGTCATCCTCCTCACCGCGCGCGGTCAGCATGATCACGGGCAGGGTTCGCGTTTCATCGCGCGCCCTGAGGCGGCGGCAGACTTCAATGCCGGAAATCTCCGGCAGCATCCAGTCCAAGACGATGAGATCGGGCAGATTTTCGCCGACGGCGGCTAAAGCCGTGGCGCCGTCGCCAGCAACCTCGACCTCAAATCCCGATTGCTCGAGATTGTAGCGCAACACCTCGACCTGGGCCGGTTCGTCTTCAACAATCAGGATGGACGCGGACATTGCCTATTTGCCCTCGGCTTCGTTCTCGGTCGGCGCGAGCGTAATCACGCTGCTCTCGTCGCCCTTGGGCCGTTCGGCCTCAGGCATTCTGCCCGTCACCATAAAATAGACCTGTTCGGCGATGCCCGTGGCGTGGTCGCCGATGCGCTCGACGTTCTTGGCGATGAACAAGAGATGCGTACAGGCTGTAATATTCCGCGGATCTTCCATCATGTAGGTCAGCAGTTCGCGGAACAGGCTGGTGTGGAGATGGTCGACTTCCTGGTCACGCAGGCGCACATCCTCCGCCGCCTGAGCGTCACGCGAGATAAAGGCATCCAATACGTTGGTGATCATCGATTGGACGATGGCGCTCATACGGACAATGGTGCCCGTGGCGCTGGCCATGGCAGGATTTTGCCCCAGCACGCCCGTACGCTTGGCCACGTTTTTGGCATAGTCGCCGATCCGCTCCAGGTTGGCGGAGATCTTGAGCGCCGCGATAACCACCCGAAGATCGTCGGCCAGCGGCTGGCGCAACGCCAGCAGCCGCACCGTGAACAAATCGATTTCGGTTTCCATGGCATCGATGCGGCGGTCGCCTTCGACCACCGAGGCGGCAAATTCGGTGTCCCTCCGGACTAATGCCTGAACGGCGTCGGCAAGCTGTGCCTCGGCCATGCCACCCATCTCGGCGATCATGTTGTCGAGTTGGCCAAGTTCCTCATCATAGGATTTGACGATGTGGTCGCTGTTTTCCATGGTTTGGGCTCCCCGCCCTCCTTTCGCCGCTAGCCGATCCGGCCGGTGACGTACGCCTCGGTACGCCGGTCGCGCGGGTTGGTGAATATCTGTTCCGTCTCGCCCTGTTCGACCAGGTCACCGAGGTGGAAGAACGCCGTCCGTTGCGACACCCTTGCTGCCTGCTGCATCGAATGGGTCACAATGACAATCGTGTAGTTTTGTTTCAACTCGTCAATGAGTTCCTCGACCTTGGCCGTGGCAATGGGATCGAGCGCCGAACAGGGCTCATCCATCAGGATGACTTCGGGCTGGACCGCGATCGCGCGGGCGATGCACAGGCGCTGCTGCTGGCCGCCGGAAAGGCTGGTCGCCGGCGCGTCGAGGCGATCGCGAACCTCGTCGATCAGGCCTGCCTGTTCAAGACTGGTCGAGACAAGTTCATCCAACTGGGGCTTACTGTCCGTCAGCCGATGAATATGCGCGCCATAGGCCACGTTGTCGTAGACCGATTTGGGAAACGGGTTCGGTTTCTGAAAGACCATGCCGACGCGCGCCCGGAGGTGCACGACATCGATGCCGCGGACGTATATATCTTCCGCGTCCATCTTGATCGAGCCTTCCACGCGGCAACCTTCGATAACATCGTTCATGCGGTTGAGGCAGCGCAGAAAAGTCGATTTGCCACAACCCGATGGTCCGATCAATGCCGTCACGCGGTTAGCCGGAATATCCAGGTCGATGCCGTTCAAGGCTCTTTTATCACCGTAGTAGACCTCGACCTGGCGGGCCGCGATCTTGATTTTTTGCGCTTCCGGCCCGGGTGCCTCCGGGACTTCCACGGCAACGCTTGTCATACCGTCCATCTTACCAATTCCGTTCGAATTTCCTGCGCATCACGATGGCCGTCAAATTCATGATGATGAGGAACGACAGCAATACGATGATGGCCGCCGAGGTGCGCTCGACAAAGGCCCGTTCCGGACTGTCCGCCCAGAGAAAAATTTGCACCGGCAACGCCGTTGCGGGTTCAACGAAGCCGGCGGGAACGTCGACGACGAAAGCCACCATGCCGATGATCAGCAACGGCGCCGTTTCGCCCAAAGCCTGCGCCATGCCGATAATCGTGCCCGTCAGCATGCCGGGCATGGCCAACGGCAGGGCATGGTGGAAAACCGCCTGCAGGGGACTTGCGCCCACGCCTAATGCAGCCTCGCGGATCGACGGTGGCACGGCTTTCAATGCGGCGCGTCCCGCGATAATAATCGTCGGCAGCGTCATCAGCGCCAGAACCATGCCGCCCACCAGGGGGGCGGACCGGGGCAGGCCGAAGACATTGAGGAAAATCGCCAATCCCAGAAGGCCGAATACGATGGACGGCACGGCGGCCAGATTGTTGATGTTGATCTCGATCAGTTCGGTAAAGCGGTTTTTCGGCGCGAACTCTTCGAGATAGACGGCCGTCAACACGCCGATGGGAAAGGAGAGCAGGAAGCAGACGGTCAAGCTCAGGACCGACCCCATCAGGGCCGAGAGGATGCCCGCCAGTTCCGGCTCCCTCGAATCGCCCGATGTGAAGAAACGGGTATTGAACCGCGTCTCGACGCGGTCGTCGGCGATGAGCCGGTCAACCCAGCCGATTTCCTTGTCGTTCAGACGGCGTTCGGCGGCCGGTACGTCGCGCCGGATCTTGCCCTTGATCAGCATGTCGACGTCGTCCGACGCGACCAGCCAGATGGTTTTTGTCCGGTTTGCCAACGCGGGTTCGGCCACCAACATGTCCCGCAAGTCATAGCCCGCACCCGAACTCATGAGTTTGTATAGCCGCCGCTTGTCGCGCCGGGATGTCACCTCGGGGAACATCAACCTCAGCGATTTCTTGACCAGCGACTGGTAGTCGTTCGAGGCGATGGCCTTATCCTCGAAAGTGATATCGAGCGCCACGAAGGTTTGGCGGAAAGCCGAGACGCCGTTCCAGGCCACGCTGCCCAGCAGCACGGCGAGAAAACCGATCGCCCCGGCGATGGCGGCGATGCCGTAAAGGCGGAAGCGATTTTCAGCGCTATAACGTCGCGCCAAACCGGCCTCGACCCGTCGCGCTGTATTCGATGCGGCGTTAGTCATAGCGTTCCCGGTTTCGCTTCACCACGGCGTGGGCCAACACATTCATCACCAGCGTCACGGCAAACAGCACCAGCCCCAGGGCGAACGCCGCCAGCGTCTTGGGGCTATCGAACTCCTGATCGCCAGTCAGCAGGGCGACCATCTGCACGGTCACGGTCGTCATGGCCTGCAGGGGATTAGCGGAGAGATTGGCGGCCAGCCCCGCCGCCATCACGACGATCATGGTCTCGCCCACTGCCCTGGATGCGGCAAGCAGAAAACCGCCGGCGATTCCCGGCAAGGCAGCCGGCAGAATGACCTGCTTGATGGTTTCGGATTGGGTCGCCCCTAGTCCCAGCGCCGCATCGCGCAAAGCCTGGGGGACGGCGGATATGGCGTCGTCGGAGAGCGAGGAAATGAAGGGGATCAGCATCATGCCCATGACGCCGCCGGCCGCCAGCGCGCTTTCCGAGGATATCTCGATGCCGGAGGCGTCACCCGCTCCGCGCAGCATGGGCGCAACGATCAGAGCGGCGAAAAATCCATAGACCACCGTGGGAATGCCCGCCAGGACTTCCAATATAGGTTTGACCACCGCTCTCACTCTGGCTCGGGCATACTCCGCCAGGAAAATGGCGGCCAGAAGGCCGATGGGCCCGGCAACGGCCAGGGCGATCAGGCTGATCATGACCGTGCCGGCCAGAATGGGAACCGCCCCGAAGGCGCCGGAGGAGCCCACCTGATCTTCTCGGATGGCTGTCTGCGGGCTCCAATCCAAACCGAATAGAAATTCCCAGAACGGCACGGCTTCGAAAAATCGCAGGGCTTCGAACAACAGGGAAAGGACGATCCCCACCGTTGCGGCCACCGCAATGGTCGAACAGGCCATCAGGCCCGTCAGGACCAGTTTCTCGAACCGGCGTCGCCGACGCGCAACGGAAGCCGCGGAAAACCCGCGGCCTCCTGTCGCCGGGTAAACCGGACTACATGGAGAGATTGACAAGGCCACGCGCCCGCTTACTCCAATCAAGCCGTTCGGCGTCGGACATCGGGATCAGGCCCTTGTCGGTGAGGTATCCCTCTTCGCCCCAGGCCTTCTCGCTGGTGAATTCGGCAAGGTATTCCTTGATGCCGGATACCATGCCGGTGTGCGCCGCCTTGACGTAGAAGTACAGCGGGCGTGAGACCGGATAGTCGCCGGAGGCAATGTTCTCGAAGGTCGGCTGATTGCCGTCCATGGGGTTGCCTTTGATCAGGTCGGCGTTCTGATCGAGGAAGCTGAAGCCGAAAACGCCGAGCGCATTGGGATTGGTCTGCAGCTTGCGCACGATCAGGTTGTCGTTTTCCCCGGCTTCGATGTAGGCGCCATCCTCACGGATCGTGTGACAAAGCGCCTTGTAGGCTTTCTTGTCTTTCTTCTTCATCGCCTTGATCCAGGGGAAGGTCCTGCAACCGCCTTCAAGCGCCAGCTCGGCAAAGGCGTCGCGCGTCCCGGAGGTCGGGGGCGGCCCCATAACCTCGATCTTGACGGCGGGAAGGGCCGCATTGACGTCCTTCCAGGTCTTGTAGGGGTTGTCGATCAGCTTGCCTTCGCCGGCGGGAACCTTGTGCGCCAGCGCCAGGAAGACGTCGCGCCGTGTGAGGGAAAAACTTGGCGCCGATTTGTCGTTGGCCATCATGATGCCGTCATAACCGACCTTGACTTCAACGACATTGCCGACGCCGTTCTTGGCGCATTTTTCGACCTCGGACCTCTTGATGCGGCGCGAAGCGTTGGTGATGTCGGGATGCTGTTCACCCTTGCCGGCGCAGAAAAGCTTGAGACCGCCGCCCGAGCCCGTGCTTTCGACCACGGGCGTCTTGAACGACGTGGTCTTGCCGAAGGTTTCGGCCACCGCGGTGGCGAACGGGAACACAGTCGAGGAACCGACGATGCGGATCTGATCGCGCGCCTCGGCGGCTCCGGCGATCAGCAGGGAGGCGGACAGGGCCGCCATGAAATATCTGGTCTTCATGATTGTCGTTTCTCCTATGCACGACGCTGACGAGTACGAATAACTCACGGCGCCGAACCTAGTGGTCAACGGCAATGGTTCTATGACACGGATATGACGCTTTTATGACAGCGTCGAAGGTCCTCAGCGGTCGGTCGGCAGGTAGACCGTGAAGGTCGCGCCCTCGCCGGGCCGGCTTTCAATGGTGAGCCGGCCTCGGTGGCGGTTAACGATATGTTTGACGATGGCAAGGCCCAACCCGGTACCGCCCATTTCGCGCGACCGGCTTTTGTCCGCCCGGTAGAACCGTTCGGTCAGCCTCGGCAGGTGGGCGGCAGCAATTCCCTCGCCCGCGTTGCGGACGGAAACCGAAATGCCGGGACCGCCGATATCGGGTATACGGCCCACCGCCACAGCTTGCACCGAAACCGTTGAATCCCGGGGGCCGTACTTGACTGCGTTGTCGACCAGATTGTTGAAAACTTCCACCAATTGGTCTTCGTCACCGGGCGCTGGCTTTAGATCGTCGTCCAACACGAGGTCGATCCGGATACCCCGTTCGCCGGCGCGGGTGGCCAAGGCGGAGGAAACGGCCTGCAGGATGGCGGAAACGTCGACGGCGTCGCTTGGCTGAACGTGCTCGTTGGCCTCCACCCGTGATAGCGACAGGAGATCATCGACCAGGCGCGACATTCGGCCGGCTTCCTCCTGCATGATATCGAGAAAACGGCCCCGAGCTTCCGTGTCGTCGCGCGCCGGCCCCTTGAGCGTTTCGATAAACCCCACCAGGGAGGCCAAGGGCGAGCGCAGCTCGTGGCTGACATTGGCGACAAAATCCGCCCGCATCTGTTCCCCGGCCTTGGCAGCGCTGACATCGCGCAAAACAACGATGGTGAACGCCTGATCCGGTCCGGCCGGAAAGTCTCTGACGCTGAATTTATAGGTCGTCGTCATGGCGCCGCCGTGACTGATTTCCCCGTCGGCGAACGTGCCGCCGACCGTGACCTGTTCGACGGCCGCCAGCACATCGGGATGACGGACCGCCAATGCCAGGTCGCGGCCCACGATCTCGGCGCCGAACGCCCCGCGCGCCGCTTCGTTGGCCGCCACCAGCTGGCGGTTATTGTCGACCAGCAAAACCGCGTCGGGTAACGCCTCGATCAAATGATGAAGGGTCTGGTCCACTGGCGCGACCACCTATGTCGGCGTCAACCGTTGCCGCCGGCGAGCGCCGCATCGAGAAATTCGAGCCGGTCCTGCCCCCAGAAAAGTTCGTCCCGGAGCACGTAGCTCGGCGCCCCGAAGACGCCCCTTTCGATGGCCTCCCGGGTGTGGGCCTCGTAGCGCTCCTTGACGGCATCGCTCGTGGCTTCCTGCAACAGGGTGGCGCTAACGAGGCCGCAGGTTCCGGCGATCTCCGCCAATGTTTCTTCTTCCGCGATGTTCCGTTCGCCCACCCAGACGCCCCGGAGGATTGCCCCCGCCAAGGCCAAAGCGTCCTCTCCGCGCAGCACCGCCGCTGTGACCAGCAGAGCCGCCGGCAACTCGGCCACGGGAAAGAACTTCGGTTCCAAATTCAAATCCACGTCCAAATGCCGCTTCCACCGCCCTAACTCGAACATCCGGTACGCTTGGCGTTGCGGTGCGCGTTTCCCCAGGGGCAAGCCGCCGGAGATCGGAAATATGGCGCCGAAATCCACGGGCTTGCAGTTGACCGTGGCGTCGTATTTTGCGGCGGTGGCTACAAACCGGTCGTGCCCGAGATACGTCCAGGGTGACTGCAGCGACAGGTAATAGTCGATGACCTGGGCCATCTCGCCGCCCCGCTAGCTGAATTTGGAAAAGTCGGGCGCGCGCTTTTCGAAAAACGCCGTCATCGCTTCCTTGGCCTCCGGCGATGTCAGGCAAGGCCCGAACAAGTTGAGCTCCGCCGTCATGGCCGCTTCGATGTCCGCGTGGTCCGTGCGCATCAGCGCCTTGGTCTGGCGCAAGGCCGCGGGCGGCTTGGCGGCCAGCTTGGCCGCCGTCGCCATCGCCGTCTCCATCAGTGCGTCGTTTGCTACGATGCCCGTCACGAGACCGGCCTCGACCCCCGTCGCGGCGTCGAAGGGCTCACCCAGAAGAAGCAGTTCGGCCGCCTTGCGGTAGCCCGCCACGCGGGGAAGCAGCAGGCTCGATGCGGCCTCCGGCACCAGCGCCAGATTGATGAAGGGCATGTGGAAGCGGGCGTTCTCGGCGGCGTAGACGAAATCGCAATGCAGCAGCATGGTGGTGCCGATGCCCACCGCCATGCCGTTGACGGCGGCGACGATCGGCGTACTTGTGGCGCCCAGACCGCGCAGGAAGCGCGTCACCGGGCTGTCCGCGCCGGTGGCCGGGGCATTGAGGAAGTCCTTGAGGTCGTTGCCCGAGGTGAAGGCGTCTTCGCAACCGGTAAAGACGACCACGCGGACCTCCGGGTTGTCATCGGCCCCACACACCGCATCGGCCATCACGGCGTACATTTCCTGGGTCAGCGCGTTTTTCTTGTCGGGCCGGTTCAGGCGGACGACGTGAATGCCGTCGTTGATTTCGCTTAGCACTAGGTCGGTCAAGGGGAGCTCCTGTGGGACGGGTGGCGGTGGCCATAAAAGGGCCGTTCAGGCGATAGATTGTCGCCGGAAACATGAGGGTGTGCAATCGGCTTGCGCCGGCAATTGGCCCTGCACCGCGAGGTAATAGACACTAAACTGGCGCCATGTCCCCGATCCCGGCCCTCTCGCGGCGAAGGTTTCTCGTGGGCGCCAGCGGCCTGGTGTTGGCCGGCTGCGCCCAGGTCGCCACGCGCGATCCCGCCGTCATCGGTGAGACCGCGCTGAAAGACCGCGCTGCCCGGAAGGGGCTGGTTTTCGGCGCCGAGGTTGCACCCCGGCTCCTGCGAAACTCTGCCTATCGCGCCATGCTGATCCGTGACGCCGGTATGGTGGTGGCCGGCAACGCGCTTAAATGGGGCCCGCTCGAACGCTTTCGCCAAACCATCAGTTTCCGCGGCGCCGATACCGTCGCGCGCTTTGCCGAAAGCCACGGCATGGCGATGCGCGGCCATACGTTTCTCTGGCATCGCATGGTGCCCAGTTGGCTGCCCGGCGCATTGCGGGACGAGGCGGAGGATCCCGCCCGGCTGCTGGCCGGCCACATCCGCGCCGTCGGTGAACGGTATCGGGGCCGCATGCACAGCTGGGATGTGGTCAACGAGGCTATCGAACCCGATGATGGCCGCCCCGACGGCCTGCGGAATTCTCTTTTTCTACAGGCGCTTGGCCCCGCCTATCTCGAACTGGCCTTTCGCACCGCCGCCGAGGCGGATCCGCATGCCCGCCTGGTATTCAACGACTACGGCCAGGAGTGGGGCTGGGATGTTGGCCGCCGGCGCCGCGATGCGACGCTGCGTGTGTTGGAGAATTTACTGAAAAAGGACGTCCCGCTGCACGCCGTCGGCATCCAGGGACATCTCGACCCCGGCGTGGACGGCGCCATGGACATGCACAGTTTGGGCCGCTTCTGCGATGAGGTCGCCGAGCTCGGTCTGACCATCCAGGTGACAGAGCTGGATGCCCGCGACACCTCGATCGGCGGCGGTATCGCCAGGCGCGACCGTTTGGTGGCTGACGCCTACGCCCGCTTTCTCGAAACCGTCCTGGCCCGGCCTGCCACCAAGGCGGTGATCACCTGGGGCATTACCGACCGCCACTCTTGGCTGACCCGCCATTTTCCCCGCCCCGACGGCGATACGGTGCGAGGTCTACCTTATGATGCGGATTTCACACGCAAGCCCGCCTGGTACGCCCTGGCAGCGGCGCTCGACGCGGCGCCTAAGCGCGCGCCGAGCCCCACTTTATAGTTCGCAGGCGTAGAGCAGCATGTCGCCGGTGCGCTTGATCAGGGGATGGCGCACGGTTGGGCGGCGGTCCACCTCGGCGAAGCCGTGACGTTCGAAGAGCCGGCGCGCATCGGCGTTGCTTTCGAAGATCAGGGTGCTGAGCGTACCGATGCCGCGGCGGGCGGCGCGCAGGCGGAAATTGCTGAGCAGGGTCGAACCGATGCCGTTGCCGCGGTAGCCGGGAATGACGGCGACGGCGGCGCAGAAGAGGCTGCCGACGATCTCAAGCTCGGCATAAGGCCGCAGCACGGTTTACGGTTTCGTCAAGCAATCAAAAGGCTACGTCACGCTCGCCAGTACGCTGGGGGAAGGAACCTGCGTGCGCCTTTACCTGCCCAAATTGAAGGAATCCGGCGTCGTTCAAATCGAAGGCCGCAAGGATGAAAAAGCCCCGAGCGGCGCCGGCGAGGAAATTCTGGTGGTGGAAGACAACCAGGAGGTCCTGGCATCGGTCGAAAAGCTGATCCGCGACTTCGGCTACAACGTCCACACCGCGACCAACGGACAGGAGGCCTTGGATATCATTGACCGCGCCGGACCGCTGGACTTCGACATGATGCTGACGGATATCGGATTGGAGGGCGGCATGGACGGCTGGGAGCTCTCCGTCAAGGCCCGCGAACGGTTGCCCAATCTGAAAGTGCTTTATATGTCCGGCTATGCTGACAACGTTCTGGCCGATGTGGGCCTCAAAGGCGCCGAGCGCAAACTGCTGCGAAAGCCTTTCCGCCGAGCCGAACTGGGCCAAAGATTACGCGAGGTCCTGGACGGCGATATCGTTTGAAATGCTTCAAAGCTCGGCCTTTTCGGACCTTATCCGTTGATGGGTAACACCACGATGTCATAGCCGTGGAACATGTTCCGGCCCAAAACCGGGTCCTCTAGCTCGAACTCAAACCTTGCCGCCGACCGGATGCCGCCGATCGCCGCCAGCGTGCCGCCGAACATCAGCGTGCCGTCCGCCAGGCCCTGCCCGCCGCCATACCGCTCGATCAATTCCTCCACGTGGCGCATTTCCGCGAGCCGGCCCTCCTGATAGAGCGTTCGGCCGTCCGCATCGACCGCCCAGGCCCGCAGGATCAGGTCATCCCAGTGATCGGCAACGTCCGCATAGCGCCACAATGTGGAGGCCAGCGGTTTCTCGCAAAGCTGTTTGGCAATCGTAATGCCGTGCTGCTCGACCCGGCGGTCGGTGTGCTCTGAGGCAGCACCGATGAACAACTCGCCGCCGTCGGCGATAACGACGTACTCGACCTCGCCGCTGCTGTCTCCGCCGACCACCTGAATTTCATCCGCCGTTGTCAGATGCGCCGCCGAGACACGGTAAAACATCGGCACTTCCGATGGCCCGGGAATCCCAAGTTCCGCCATTTCCTCGATGTGGGCGTTGAGGGCTTCCTCGTCGCGGCCCGTCCACCCGGCCACCACGGCATGATGCAGCGTCAACGTCCTGGACTCGACTCCCGACTGGCCGGCGACTTCGAAATTGAGTTTGGCGGCGCTGGTCATGGAAAACTCCGGTTGTGGCTGGTGCGGCTAAACAGAATAGCCCCTGTCGAGACGCAATTACACTCCCGCTGCAATCGAAGATCCATTGGTTACAAATTAAACCTTTTATCCACAACATTGGTCCGGGTATTCTCCGGTCGATCTTGCACACCCAAGAAACTGGAGTTTTAGTGATGCCCAAACCGGAAAAACATGTCTTTGTCTGCACCCAAAACCGTCCCGACGACCATCCCAAGGGGTCGTGCGTAGCGCGCGGCGGCCAACCGGTCATTGACGCATTCAAGGCCGAGTTCGAGGAGCGCGAATTGTGGGGCCGGTTCAAGGTGACATCCTCGGGCTGCCTCGGCATGTGTGAACAGGGACCGGTCGTTCTCGTCTACCCGGAAGGCGTGGTCTACGCCGAGGTCAAGGAAAGCGACGTCAACGCGATCATCGACGAGCATCTTCTGGGCGGAAAGCCGGTCGCCAATCTGGAGATTTCCAAAGAAGTCTGGGGATAATTTCCGCTGATTTCCGGTGTTGGGCGGAAATTGCGCCGGCTAGGTTCAATTCCCGCTTCAACACCGGCCCGAAATCACTATTCTTCGCGTCATGAACGAAAATCTCTACGCCACTCTTCAGACGCGATTTCCGGCCGACACCAACCAAACCGCGATTGAAACGCTGGACGGCGCCGAAGTCAGCTATGGCGATCTGGACGCCGGCGCCGCCCGCATGGCCAACACGCTGGCGCGCCATGGCGTTCTGCCGGGTGACCGCGTCATGGTCCAGGTCGAAAAGTCGGTCGGGGCCGTCCTGCTCTACCTCGGCTGCCTTCGCGCCGGCGCCGTCTATCTGCCGCTGAACACCGGTTACACCAGCGCCGAGGTCGATTATTTCATGGGCGATGCCGAACCGTCCCTGGCCGTCTGCGCACCAGGCGTTGCTGCGCAATTCGGCGAGCTTGCAGCCAAGCACGGGGTCGGGCACGTCCTGACGCTGGACGCCGAGGGGACGGGCACCCTGAGCGCCGCTGCCGATGAGGCCGAGACGGACCATGACGTCGCGTTTCGAAGCGGCGAGGATTTGGCCGCCATTCTCTATACCTCGGGCACCACCGGCCGGTCCAAGGGCGCCATGCTGAGCCACGCCAACCTGGCGAGCAATGCCCTGGCGCTGCACCAAATCTGGGGGTTCGTACCGGGTGACGTGCTGCTGCACGCCCTGCCGATCTACCACGTCCATGGCCTTTTCGTGGCCCTGCACTGCGCCTTGCTGAACGCCAGCCGCATCCTGTTTCTGCCGCGCTTCGATCCAGAGGCGGTCCTGGCGCGCCTGCCGCGCTCAACCGTTTTCATGGGGGTTCCGACTTTTTATACGCGTTTGCTCGACGCTCCCGGTTTCAACCGTGACGCTTGCGCAAACATGCGCCTGTTCGTTTCCGGCTCGGCGCCGTTGCTGGCGGAAACGTTCGAGGCATTCCGCGACCGCACCGGTCAGACCATCCTGGAAAGATACGGCATGACGGAAGCCGGCATGATCACGTCGAACCCGCTGCTGGGAGACCGCCTGGCCGGTACCGTCGGCTTTGCGCTGCCCGATGTCGAAACCCGCGTCGCCGGCACGGAAGGTAATATTCTCAGCCCTGGCGAAATCGGCGTGTTGGAATTCAAGGGTCCGAATATCTTCAAAGGCTATTGGCGCATGCCGGAGAAGACCGCCGAGGAATTTCGTGACGACGGCTGGTTCATCACCGGCGACATGGCGACCCAGGACGCCGAAGGCCGGGTCAGCATCGTCGGCCGGGCCAAGGATCTTGTGATATCGGGCGGCCTTAACGTCTATCCGAAGGAGATCGAAAGCTTGATCGACGAGTTGGACGGAGTTGGCGAGTCCGCTGTGATCGGCCTGCCTCATCCCGATTTCGGCGAGGCCGTAACCGCGGTGATAACTTTGGATCCCGGCGGCCCTGCAGTGGGTGAACAGGATGTGCGCGATGCGTTGAGCGGTAAACTCGCCGCGTTCAAATGCCCCAAACGCGTGTTCGTCGTCGACGCCCTGCCCCGCAACGCCATGGGCAAGGTCCAGAAAAAACAGCTGCGGGAAGACTACGCCGGCACCTACGCCTAGCGGCGGGCTGAGCGGTAATCAGGCGTCGGGCGATAACACCCTATGCCAGGGAATGACCAGGGTTGCCGTCGTGCCGACCTCCTCCTCGCTATCCAGTTCCAGTTTGCCGCCATGCAGTTCAATAAACGATTTGACCAGAGGCAGACCCAATCCTGTTCCCATATCCTGTAGTGCCGCCTCGTTGCTGGTCTGGCCGAACGGCGAGAGCGCCACGGGAATCTCATTCGGATCCATGCCGATCCCCTGGTCGGCAACCGAGAGCGCCAAATCGCCGCCGCGTACCGACATGGCGGAGACGGTCGTGCGCCCGCCATCAACGCTGAACTTGACGGCGTTGGACAACAGGTTCAGCAGCATTTGCTGGAACATTCGGCGGTCGCCGGAAATCCAAAGATCCACTTGGGGCCGGCTGAACGACAGGCTGACACCTGCGCGCAACGCCTGGTCGCGAACGTAGACCAGGGTCTGATCGACCAGTTCCGGAATGCTGATCTTCTCCTCATGCAAATCGAACTTGCCGGCCTCGATTTTCGAGAGATCCAGGACGTCGTTGATAAGGTCGAGCAAATGCTTACCGGCAACGTGTATGTCCCTAGCGTAATTGTACTGCTGTTCCTCCAGGGGACCGGCGATGCCGGTCATCAAAATTTCGGAAAATCCGATAACGGCATTCAACGGCGTGCGCAGTTCGTGGCTCATGTTGGCCAGGAATTCGGATTTTGCCTTGTTGGCCAGTTCGACGTCGGCTGTCCGCGCCGCCACGAGTTGCTCAAGGTGAGCGCGATAGGATTCAAGCTCCCTTTCCTGAGCCGCCTGAACCGAAATGTCCTTGGCTATACCCCTGAGGCATTGGAAATCGCCTGTGCGGGGGTCGAAAATCGGCAGTCCACTGATCCTGAAGGTCCGCTGACCGCGGTCCGGATGATGATAGCCGACGACGACGTCCCGGAAGGGGCGACGCCAATCGGACCAGGGATCATCCGTCGTTCCATCAGAAATCGGGCAAAGCTGATCGAGCGATTGGCCGATCAGTTCGGTGCGGTGGTATCCCAGTAGGTCGAGTGAATTGTCGGATAAGCTTGTGAGGCGGTATTCCCGATCCGTCTCCCAAATCAGGTCGGCCGTCAGACGCGCGACATCGCGCAGCCGCCGATTGGCTTCTTTGGCGTCAAATTGGTGGTCCTGGGCCAAGCGCTGAACTACCCCCAACAGCTGTCATCAAATCGCCCCCAACCTGCAATGCACCGTACGAGTCTACAACCAACCGGTGAAAACAACCCTAACGGTACTCAAGGTGGCAAGACCATACCGGAGTTGCCCTCGCTAAGCCATTATTATCAAATAAAATTTTAATAATATTGGAACGAAATAATGTTTGGCGGGGAGCCTGACATAGCGGGGTATGGCCGGTTTTAAGGTCCGGACTAAAGCGGCAGGCTGACGCGCACGCTTAGGCCGCCTTCCGGCCGGTTGCCGAGAGATATCTCACCGCCGTGACCATGAATGATGGATCGGGCGATAGCCAGACCCAGGCCGATGCCGCCGGTTTCGGGATTGCGCGACTCCTCCACCCTGACGAAGGGTTCGAAGACGTGCTCCAGTTGATCCTCGGGAATACCGGGTCCGTCGTCTTCGATAACGACGACGAATTCCGTAACGCCCGCTTCCAACGATACCCGGGCCTGCCCGGCATAGAACAAGGCGTTGTCCACCAGATTGCGGATGGCGCGTTTCAATGCCAGCGGCCGGCACGCGTATGTCACCGAACTGGCATCCGTTTCTTTCGGACCGCTAAACGAGACGTCGCGGCCGAGATCGATAAAATCGTCACAGATACTGGCGATCAGGGCGTCGAGGTCGATCCGGCGCGTCGCTTCTTCGTCCGCTTCCTCGCGTACGAAGTCGAGGGTCGCCTCCGCCATGCGCTGCATCTCCTCAAGCGTGTCGATCATCTTTTGCCGCAGGTCCTCGTCCTCGACCAGTTCGGCGCGGATGCGCAATGAGGTTATCGGCGTTCTCAAATCGTGTGAAATGGCGGCCAGCATCTGGGTGCGGTCATCGAGAAAACGTTTTAGCCGCCCCCGCATTTGGTTGAAGGCGCGGGTGGTTTGGCGCACGTCCTGCGGCCCGTCCTCCGGCAGGGGGTCGCCATCCTCGCCTCGCCCCAAGGCGTCCGCGGCCTTTGCCAGGCGGCGCATGGGCCGGGTAATCCGTTGCACCATGACGATCACGATGACGACCAATACGACCGCCAAAACGGCGATGGTGTGCATCGAAGGTAAGGCCCAGCCGGGCGGACGGGGCGGTACCAACGTATGGACGTTCAGCCACACGCCCTCGCGTGTCAGCACGGATATGTCGAGACCAACGAGCCGGCGGTACCGCCGCCAGGGTGGCCCCCACTTGTGGCGATGATCGCGCGACACCTCGTCGCCATCGTCGTCATCGTCGTCGTCATCGTCTTCGCGGGCGGCGTGGCGGTCGGACATCCAGCGCGTTTCCTGCCAGCGCGAGCGCCAACCCAAGAAACCCGTGCGGTCGCGGGCATCCACGCGCACCTCAAGGGCCTGATCCCCCAGCAAAGACGTAAGCTGGGTCGAAAGAGTGCTGTCGAGTTTGTCCGAACCGCTTTCGATGACGTCGGCCTCCCCCAACCCGAAACCCAGACGGGGTGAACTGCTGGCGGCAACGAGTTGTTCGTGCAAACCAGGCGGCGCATCGTTGAGCAGGCGGACCAGCGAGGCTGTCCGGCTCAGAATTTGGTCGTGAGCAACCGCCCGCACGGCCTGGCGGCGTTCGTCCCCCAGGATCGCCAGATTGGCGATTTGCACGGCCGCCAGCGCGATCAGAATAAGCGCGATCATCTGACCAGCGATGCTCTTGGGCCAAGGGATCTTCCTGATCCGGGGGAAGCGGCGCGGCGGCTGATAGCTCATTGCGCTTCAACCTCCGGCGTGAAGCAATATCCGCCGCCCCACACCGTTTTGATCAATTCGGGTTCCTTGGGGTCATGCTCGATCTTGCGGCGCAAGCGGCTGACCTGGTTGTCAATGCTGCGGTCGAAGACGGCCGCCTCCCGCCCCCGTGTGAGATCCAGCAGTTCGTCGCGGCTCAGGGTCATTTGGGGGTGGGCGAGAAAGGCATTCAGGAGCAGAAACTCCGCCGTGCCCAGGGGGACGCCGACGCCGTCTTCGCTGGTCAGTTCACGCCGTGCGACGTCGAGCTGCCAGCGGTCGAACTTATAGCTTTGGATTTCCGGCTCGCGCACCCGCCTGGGCATGCTTTCGGCGCGCCGCAGTACCGCCCGGATCCGGGCCAGCAATTCGCGCGGATTGAACGGTTTGGTGACGTAGTCGTCGGCGCCCATCTCGAGGCCGACGACGCGGTCGACGTCCTCGGCCACGGCCGTCAGCATGATGACCGGAATGTCGGTGTTCTCACGCAGGTGCCGGCACAGCGTCAGCCCGTCTTCGCCCGGCATCATGATGTCGAGCACGACCAAATCGACGGCGTGGCGGCCCAGGACGTCGCGCATGGCGGTGCCGCCGTCGGCGCCGCTGACCCGAAGCCCGTTCTTGGTCAGGTATTTGGCGAGCGGTTCGCGGACGTCGCGGTTGTCATCGACGACGAGGATATGTGGCGTGCTTTCATTCATGACCGAATTCTAAATTTGAGCGGATTCCGTCTTAACGGAAACGCCTCGCCTCATATTTTCCAGGCGTTGCAATGTGTTATCGGCTTTCAGTGTTTCAAGCAAAACTTGAAACACCCTAGGCGGCGAGTATGCCCGCTGAAAGGCCGCTTCGCCGGAGAAAAATGTATCAAAGTTTGTCAAACGCCGTCCGCGCCACCGTTTGCGACAATTGAGCGGTTCCGCGACACACTTTTGCCCCCTGTCGCGCTGTTTAATCAGGGCATCGGAAACACAGCCACATGAGGTTGCAAATGCAAAAGAGAACGAAGATTTTTTTCGCCACCACCGCACTCGTCGCGATCGGGTCGTTGGTCGCCGCCGGCGTCAGCCAGGCTAGCGGGGGCTGGCGGCACGGCTGGGGCCATGGCTGGGGAAAAGGCCACATGGGCGGCCGCCACGCGATGTCACGGCACGCCGGCGACCTGTTCGACAAGTTCGATGCCGACAAGGACGGCAATCTGACCAAGGCGGAGCTTGAAAACGCGGTTAGAACGCGTATCGACGGATCCGACGCCAACAACGACGGCAAGCTGAGCGTGTCGGAATTCGAGACCGTGTGGCTGGAATTCTCCCGCCCCTTCATGATCCGGGGCTTCCAGATGCTGGACAAGGATGCCAACGGCGAAGTGACGGAAGGCGAGCTTAAGTCGCCGCTGAACCGCATCGTCAACCATCTCGACAGCAACGACGACGGCACCGTTTCGAAGAAGGAAATGCGCCGCAAGCACATGGGCCGCTATGACGACGATGACGACGACGATTGATCGTCAAGCCTGATAACATCGTGGTAATCCGGGGTCCGATCGGTTCATGATTGGGCCCCGACGTACGAGGAGACCGAGAGTATGACCAAGCGCTATGACGGCGTGGCCAGGACGCTTCACTGGATCATGGCCATCCTGATCATTTTCATGATTTTCGCCGGTGTGAACCTGGAAGACGTTCCCGCCGCCGAACGGACAGTGCCCTTGATGGGCCATTCCGGCATCGGCATGGTGCTCCTGATCCTTGTCGCCATCCGGCTGTGGTGGCGCCGTGGCCATCCGGCCCCGCCCTACCCCGACAGCATGTCGGCCCGCGACCAGAAGATTTCCAAGGGCGTCGTCCATCTCTTTTACGCGCTGATGGTCTATCAGCCCGTCGTCGGCCTGCTTCACGCCGCGACCTATGTCGACGCCAACGTTCAGCCCTTCGGCCTGTTCAACGTAACGGCTTTGCTGCCATCCGGCGTCGGCGTGACGCAATTCTTCCATGTGCTGCACGGTATCGGCTTCAGTGCGCTCGCCCTGCTCACCCTGCTGCACATCGCGGCGACGTTTAAACACTGGCTGATCGACAAGGACGAAATCCCCCACCGCATGATACCCTTCGTCAAAGCGCCGAAATAATCCCGGAGTTACCCATGCCCGTTCCCTTTCAGGGCGGTTGTCTGTGCGGCGCGGTGCGCTACGAGTGCACCGCCGAGCCCGTCGCCGTCTATTACTGCCATTGCACCGATTGCCAGAAAGCGTCCGGCACCGCCTTCCACACGGGCGTCTTCGTGCCAGTCGACGCGTTCACCATCGTGCAGGGGGAAGCGGCAACCTACGAGCGGCCGTCCGACGCCGGCAATACGGTCACCCATGCCTTCTGCCGCGATTGCGGCGCGCCGCTCTACGTTTTCTCCTCCGCCCGAACAACACACAGATCCATCAAGGCGGGATCGCTGGACGATTCGTCCTGGCTGAAGCCCGAGTTTCACATCTGGACACAGAGCGAGACGCCCTGGGCCATCATCGACGGGGTGGCGGAACGCCATGCCCAGTCGAAAAAACTGAACGTCTGACCGCGTCTTCAAGCGTCCGGTTCATAGCCGAACGCTTGGACGTACGGCTCCAAAACCGGCAAGACGGGCGCCAGATTGTCCGCATAATTACGCCAGCGCTCCACGGCACGCTCATAGACAGCCTCGCGGACGTCCTGGTAGCTGGGCGTCGAGATGTGCCGTTTCGGTTGGCTGTCACGGTAGTCCAAAGCGCTCTCCTGCCAGGGCAATTCAAGAAACTCGAATATCCGCTGCACGGTTGACGGCGTGTCGGCCACGAGATCTTCGTAGCGGTACTCAAGCGCATTTCCGGCCAAGACAGACCGCAGCTCCAACCAACCGCCCATCACCAGGTCGTACATGGATGCCGTTTTGCCAACAGTATTGAAATTGACCATGGCCTCGTTGGGTTCGAAACTTTGCATGAAACAACTCAGCACGACATCACGCGGGTCGCGCAGCGCCACCAAGATCTTGGCCTCCGGAAACACCGTACAAATCAGGCCCAGGTGAATGATGTTCAAAGGCAACTTGTCGACCAGACGACGCTGACCGAGCGGCGCCGTCAGGGCGCTGGTTGCGGCTTGCCAATAGATCCGGCGCAATTCGGTGACGGTCGCGGGCGCAATATCCGCCAAGGTATCGGGATAACCGCCCAGATCCTCCAAGTGCCGTTTCACCGCCTCGAGCAGGGGCAGTTCCTCGACGCTGACCAAGCCATCGTGGGCGTCGAGGAATTGTTCCATCAAGGTCGTGCCCGAACGGGGAAAGCCGACGAAGAAGATCGGATCCGCCAATTCGTCGTCCGGCGCGGACCGCTCGGCAGCCTGCGCGAGCAGGGATTTTGACGCGGCCCGCGCCTTGCCGATCATCGCGAGATAACCCTCGCCGTCCAGGCGTTCCGCGTGGCGGTTCCTGGCGTGGTCGGCGTTGGCGCGTTCGAAAGAGGCAAAGGCGTTGTCGAATTCGCCCAAACGGTCGAGCACCCGGCCCAGCTCAAAGCCGAATTGGCCGTCGTCCCCCCGGTCTTCCATCGCCTCAAGACGCCGCCTTGCCGCATCGAGGTTACCGCTGCGTCGCTCGATTTGCGCCTTCATCAGGTTGGCGTCGTGGTGCCAGGGGTCGAGTTCCAGGGCACGATCCACCGCGGCCTGCGCATCTTGCTTGCGGCCGGCATATTCGTGCCAGGAAGCCAGCGCGGCATGTGTTCTCGGACTGTCCGGTTCGGCCTCCTCGAGCCGGGCGTAGAGTTCGCAGGCAACGTCGTCGTCGCCGAGAAAAGCCGTCAAATCGGCCAGACCGGTCAACGCGGCGCCGTGTCTCGGATCAACGGTTATGGCGCGCTCGTAAGCGGCGCGGGCCTGGTCGAGATGGCCCACCTCAATCCTTTTCCGCGCCATATTCGCCAACAGGGCGGCATCGTCCGGCCGCAGCCTGACCGCCTCCTCGAAGGCCTCGAAGGCATCGGCATGACGCCCTTCCGAGCTAAGCAAATTGGCGTAGTTGTTCCAGGCCTCGACGTAGGTGGGACGTATTTCCACCGCCGCCTGGTAATGTTCGGCCGCCGTCGCCAGCTCGCCCTGATTCCGGCGGACGTTGGCCAGACAGAAGTGGGCGACCGCGTCCCGGCCGTCGAGTTTCAAGGCCTTCCTCAACGACCCGGCAGCCACGTCGAGCCGGCCCAGGTCGGCTTGAATCTGGCCGATGTTTTGCCACGCGATCGCGTAATCCGCGTGGTTTTCCAAAGCAGTGCGATAGGCCTCAATGGCATCTTCCGGCCGGTCCAACTCGCGCAGAACCGCACCCAGACTGCCGTGATAGACGTGATTGGCGGGCTGTACGGCGATCGCCTGCCTAACCAGGCGTTCGGCGGCTTTCGGCTGTCCGGTCTGCAGCGCTATTAGTCCAAGCAGATGCCGGGCGTCGGCATTTAGTGCATCCGCCTTCGCCACCTTGCGAAACAGCTTCTCCGCCTTGGCGAAGCGTCCCGCCATATAATGATCGACGGCTTTTTTGAAGTCTTGTTGCACCGGGGCCATGGATTGTCGTCTGAACTGCTCGAGCGGTCGAATGGCTGCCATTCGGGGGCGCCAGTTTACCCCTCACGCAGCCGAAATCCATGGACTCTCAACGACTTTTCGGTCGGCCCCTGCCATATAGGGGTCGGGCCGGGCGGCGGCGCCCGGCCCGAAACCATGGCGCCGCAACCGTCTTAGGCGGCGGCCGCGTCCTTTTCTTCCTCCAGAGGAATCATCTCGGCGATTTGATCGCGCGCAGCATCGAGAGCGGCCGCCTTGGCGTCGTCACCCATATTGAGGCCTTCGGCGTAGACGAATGTCACGTCGTCCAGCCCCATCAGGCCGAATATGGCCTGAAGATAAGGCGTTTGGGTGTCGGCCGGCGTACCCTGGTAAATACCGCCGCGGGCCGCCAGAACATACACTTTCTTGCCCGTGAGAAGTCCTTCGGGACCGTTTTCCGTATAGCGGAAGGTGACGCCCGCCCGGGCGATATGATCGATCCATGCTTTCAGCGTCGAGGGAACGCCGAAATTGTACATCGGCAGGCCGATCACCACGGTTTCGGCCTTCTGAATTTCACCAACCAGCACCGCCGAGCGTTCGACCGCTTCGGTCTGGCTGTCGGACAAGCCGTCGGGGTCACCCATAAAAGCCATCACGGCGTTGCCGTCCAGATGCGGGACGGGTTCCGTCGCCAGATTGCGGCTGATGATATTGGTCTCGGGATGGGCCGCCTTCCAGCGCTCCAGGAAGTACGCGCCGAGCTGGCTGGATTGCCCGCCGGAGCCAAAAATACTCGAATCGATGTGCAGCAGTTCCGTCATGTCATCCTCCACGGTTTGATACTGCACTCCAAATAAGATCGATATTTTCGAATTTTAATTGAAATATTTAGCTATATTCGTTCGATTTTTTCGATATATTTGAAATATGGGACAACATTTGACGACCTTGAGCCAATGGCGATGCGCTCAGTCGGTCGCGGAACTGGGCGGTTACGCGAACGCCGCCGAAGCGCTCAACAAAAGCCAGTCCACCGTCAGTCACGCCATCAGCGAACTTTCGGCGCGCCTCGGCATCGAATTGTTCCGCAAGGAAGGCCGCAAGGCCGTCGTCACGGATGCCGGCGCCGTATTGCTGAGAAGGGCCGAAAAACTGTTGCGCGATGCGGATGCCCTCGAACGCATGGCGGCAACGTTGAACGAGGGCCACGACACGGAACTCTCCATCGCCGTCGACATCATCGTGCCGGCAAGCATCGTCACACTCGGCCTGAAGAAATTCGCCGAATTTGCTCCGGACACCCGGGTTATCGTGCATGAAACCGTGCTTTCCGGAACCCTGGAGGCGCTGACGGAGGATATTGCCGATTTGGGTTTATCCGCTTTCGTGCCGCCGGGATTTGTCGCCACCCGGCTCACCGATGTCGAGTTCGTCGCCGTCGCCCACCGCGATCACGCGCTCCACCAACTTGGCCGGCAACTCGATTACGACGATTTGCGCGACCACCGGCAATTGGTGGTGAAGGATTCAGGCCGCAGCGGACAGGACGCCGGCTGGCTCGAAGCCGAGCAGCGCTGGACGTTCTCCAATCACGCCGGTTCGCTCGAGGTCATGAAAGCGGGCGCCGGTTTCGCCTGGTTGCCCCGCCAGAAGATCGAAAGGGAACTCGCCGAAGGTCTGTTGCGCCCGCTGCCGCTGAAATACGGCGGCCGGCGCCAGGCGGAAATCAATCTCGTGCGGCGCCAAACCTTCGCCCTGACGCCCTGCCGGCAGGCCCTTTTGGACGCCATCATTGCCGCCGCCGCGGAGTTGGAAGCGAAAACCGAAAATCAGCGGATATAGTAGCCTGCGATCCGCATCAGGCCGTCCTCATCAAGGACGGGCGTGATGGTTTCGACCGCCGAGCGTTTGTTCTCGAAACTTGCCTCAAACTGAATGACGACGTAATCCCCGTCCGGTACGCCGGGCAGGCTTGTCATATGATTTCGCGACAGCAGCCGGCGTGAGACGAGCGGGCCCAACGGGCCGCGCACACCTTCAAGCGCCTTGACGAAATCGCGCCGGTTGATCGACGACTTGATGACCGGCGCAGCTTGGTCCCAGCCCTCGCCGTATCGTCCCGCATCCATCATTTCGAGCCAGGCTTCGGCCACGGTCAGGGCCTTGTTTTCAAGGTCGCCGGCCGCCGGTGCGGGTTTCGAGGCGATCGCCAGGACCGCAAGCAAAAAAATGGCGCAGACGGCTAGACGGCGCAAAGAGCCAACAGGTAATCCAATTTTCATACTCCGAGAATACCATATATGCGCTCCTCAAAGCTGCACCGGACATGAGGCACGTCATGAAGCTATCGGTCTTCGCTCTCGTAACGCTGTTGTTGCTGCCCGGCATCTCCCGGGCCGAGGCCACGGATGAACCCAGCGGCTGGGCCAATACCTTTTTTACAACAATGGTCGAAACGGGGCATCCGGAGGCGGCGCGGCTGCTTAAGCAATCCTATGGCGGCAATGCCGGCCCGGCCCGCGTGGAAAAGGCCGCGAAGCAGCTGTTGGCGGCGGCGAAGGCATACGGCACAGCGCTCGGCTATGAGCGCGTCGGCCGGCGCCGCATCGGCAAATCGGTCACCCTGCTCACTTACATCGTCAAGTACGAGAAGTTCTTCATTTTCTGGCAGTTGGATTTCTACCGGCCCGAAAAACAATGGATTCTGGCCAACTTCAAATTCTTCGACGACCCTTCGCAGATCCCCCACCTATAGACCGCATCAGAGCCGGTAGAACCGGACGGCGGTGTCGTGGAACAGCGCCTGGCGTTCATCGGCTGAGCTGTCCGCGACCATGTGGGCGATGGCCCGGACCTGGTCGTTGAAGGAGACACGCAAACCGGCCACCGGGAAGTTCGAGGCGAACATGCAGCGCGCGAACCCGAATAGGCCGATGGCCTCACGCACCACACGGCGGTTATCGGCATAATCCCAGGCCGAAGCGGCCAGTCCCAGTTCGGAAATCTTCAGGCAGATCCGCTCCTGCGCCGCCAGCAGTTCCATGCCGGCCCGCCACTCCGCCAAACCGTCCTCCGTGCGGTCCCAGGGCAGACCGGTGTGTTCCACGACCACGTTGAGGTCGGGGTAGAGCGCACAAACTTCGGCAGCCTCGCGCAAATGCCAGTAAGGCACGCGCAGATCCCAACTGAGCCCGTATTTGGATAGCAATCCCAACCCGCGCCGCCAGTTGGGGTCCTGCATGCTGGCGGGACGCCCCCTTACTTCATCGCGCGTCGCCGCCGACACCGACGTCACCGGCTTCGAGCGGATGCTGCGCACGGCGTCGAACGCCGCTTGTTCCGCGATAACGCTTTCGCTGTCCTTCTCGTGCAGCCAGGCGTGCGCCACCAGGGCATCCGGCAAACCCTCCTCCGACATGACGGCGGCAAGATAGCGGGTCTCGGCCACCGGATCGGTCCGGTCGCTTTCGGCTTCGACGTGAACCGTCTTCACCACCCGCAGCCCCGCCGCATCCGCGCGGTAATCAGCCACGCCGTAGTCTTTCTTGAGACGGTCGTAGTTACCCAAAAGAAAGTGCGGTTCAGGCTTGTCCGTCAGCCAGGGATAGTAGACGGCCTGCAGGTCGAACAGGTGATGGTGGCTGTCGACGATATCGAAGTCGACGTCGACCTCGCCGAGCGCCGGCATATTGAGCGGTTGGGAAAGATCACCGGTCATGGTCGCGCCTCGCCCTGCGTCAAGCCGAAATGCCGGTCCTGGCGCCGGCGCAAGTTGATCAGCGAGCTTTGCGCCGGCAATTCCAGCATGCCGCCGGACAAAATCGTGCCCGCCGCGACATCCTGGCTGAGCGTTTGTCCCACGGCCAGATAATAAGGACAGGCCGCGCCGTCGCCGATAGCGGTGGCGGGAGCCAGCTCGGGCAGCAGGCCAGCCACTTCGTGGTGGTGCGGATTGGTGATGGTCAGCGTTTCACCGGCCTGAAAATTCCGCTCCGTCCGGGCCACCAGGTCGACCCTGGGCCGCGGCGCCACGCCGCCGGTGGGCATCTGCAAAAGGGCCGCGCCGAGGATGGTCATGGGCGCTTCGATACCGAGCAGGTGCTGCGGATTGTAAAGCATGGCCGCCTTGCCGTTTTTAGCCACCATGTGACCTTTTTCCCGCAGCAGATCCCAAGTCGCGGCGTCCTGGCAGGCAACCACGACGAAGACCCCCCCGGCGAAGCTGGCCTCGTCGTGGCGGCGAAGGCAATTGAAGACATCGATGCGCCCCGATCCCCGCAGCATGCCGCCGTCCGCCGCCGGCTGGAAGGTATCGGCCACCTCGACCGGCCGCAAGATGGGGGCGTGGAAGTCGGCCCGGTCGGGCGCCAGACCGGTGGCGTTGGCCACCACGCCCATTTCGCAGTAATCCGGCGCGGTGCGCGTCGGCACGCCCACCGCCTTGGCGATGTCGGCGCGCCGGGCCGCCAGCGCCGGCAGACCGGCGCCCTCAGCGCTCCACAAGGCCGCCAAACCGCTATCCTCAAACCGCCGGCCGAACCAGGAAAGAGCGCCGTCCGCCTCAAGGACGAAATCGTATTCGCTCGATTTCCCCGCCGCGATGATGTCGAGCCCCAGGATCCGCGCCCAGCTCACCAGCCCGATCAGGAGACTGGGCTGATCGCCGTCGACGGCGGTGTAGACCAGTCCTTTCTCATGGGCCAGGTGGTGCAGCATGGGGCCGACCAGAATATCGGCCTCCTTCGAGACCATGACGACGTGCCAGCCGGCGGAAATGGCGTGAAGGGCGTTGTCCACGGCGGCGGCCGGGTTCCCGGTCGCTTCCACCAGGACATCCAGGGCGACATCGCCGGCATCGGCGAGATCGCCGACGCACCGGATATTTTCCCCCGCAAGCCCGGCTGCGGCGATTGCCATTTCCGTGCGCGCGGATTCCCGGTCGCAGAGCAGAACGATTTCCAGATTGGCGATGTCTGCCGACTGCGCCAACAGGCTAGCGCCGAAATCGCCGACGCCGACCAGGCCGGCACGAACCACCCGGTCTCCAGCCCGGGCGAACAAGGCCTCGTAGTTCATTCGAATTCCCCTGTTGTGGCGCGACACGCGGGCCCGATTAAAGCCTGTGCCGCAGCCGCTGCATAGCCGTCTTGACGCCGGTTATTGACGGCGGCGCAATCCCTCGCTATCCAATGGCGCCATGAAACGCATATTCATCTTTCTAGCTCTTTGCTTGCTGGCCCTGCCCGCCGCCGCGGCGGACAAGGCGACGGAAGCCTATCATCGCGGCGACTATGAAGCCGCCTTCCGGGAATGGCTGCCCATGGCGGAAGCCGGCGATGCCGAGGCGCAATATCACGTCGGCGCCATGTATCTGGCCGCCGAGGGGGTGCCGCTCGACCTCAAGGCCGCGGCGCATTGGCTGGGTCTTGCCGCCGAACAGGGCCACGCCGCCGCCCAGACCGATTATGGAGTCCTCCATTTTAACGGCCAGGGCGTGCCGCAAAACATTGTCCAAGCCTACAAGTGGTTCGTCGTGGCCATGGAACTCGGCAGCAAGTCGGCCAAACAGCGCCGCGACGTGTGCAGCCGGCGCATGACGGCCGACGAGGTCGAAATGGGCAAGGACCTTGCGGCAAAATGGTTGGCGGATCACCGAAAAAACTAGATCATGCCCAACATGATCGGTGCGCCAAACGCCCCTTGACGCCGCTCATTGTTTGACGCCGGCCTTGCCGCTTACCCGGCGGCTCGAGAGGGAACCAGCCATGAGCGACGCCGAAAACGGATTTGCCAATTCTCTTTGGCTGTCGACCGCCGAACCCGCTATCGATGCGCCCGCACTGGTCGGCGGGAGCGAAACGGAGGTGGTCGTCGTCGGAGCGGGCGTCACCGGCCTTTCCGCCGCCCTTCATCTTGCCGAAGCGGGGCGCGGCGTCGCCGTTCTCGAAGCCCGGGAAATCGCCTGGGGCGGTTCCGGCCGCAACGGGGCTCAGGTCAATCCGGGCTGGAAACTCCTGCCCTCCGAAATCCGCGCGATGTACGGCAGGGATCGTGGAGACCGCGTCATTCGGTTTATCGACGGCGCCTGCGACCTGGTGTTCGACTTGATCGACAAGCACGACATCGGCTGCGCGCCGCGCCGGGCGCCTTATTTTCGCGGCGCTTACGGCCGGTCCGGCCTCCAGGATGTCGAAAACTGGGTGCGTGAGTGGGGGGAGGCCGGCGCGCCCGTCACCCTGAAGAATGCCGCCGAAAGCCATGAGATCCTGGGCAGCACGTTTTTCCACGGCGGCATGGAGGATGCGCGAGGGGGCAGTTTGCAACCGCTTTCGTACACCCGTGGCCTAGCCCGCGCGGCGGTGCAGGCCGGCGCCGCGGTCCACGCCAACAGTCCGGTTTCCAAGCTGATCCGGGAGGGTGAAAGCTGGTCCGTGTCGACAAGGGGCGGCGCCAGCGTGAAAGCCCGGCACCTGCTCCTGGCGACCAACGCCTACACGGACGATCTCTGGCCGGGTTTGCGCCGCCATGTCGTGCCCGTCGCCAGCCTGCAAAGTGCGACGGCGCCGCTGCAGGATGACATTCGCCGCAGCATTCTGCCGGGGGGGCATCATGTCTCCGAAACCCGGAATTCGATGGTCTATTTCCGTATCGACGAGACCGGGCGTTTCCAAATCGGCGGCCGCGGCAGCCTGCTGGACCCCGGCCGCCAGGACGGCGGCACCCACCAGTTGCGCGCCGAGGCCGTGCGCATTTACCCCGCGCTCAGGGACGTAGAATGGGAATTCGACTGGGGCGGGCTGGTCGCCATTACGAAATCCTATTCGCCGGCGCTCATTGAACTGGCGCCGACCGCCCATGCCGGTCTGGGGTATTGCGGACGCGGCGTCGCCATGGGAACGGCGATGGGCAAGCAAATGGCGGATTTGGTGATGGGCGAGGACGTGGCCATGCCGCGCGAGAAGATCAAACCCTTCGTGTTTCATCGCCTGAGAAACTTCGGCATCGCCTGGCACATGTTCAGCGGCGGCCTGCTGGATAAAATAAACGGCTGGCGGTACAGGGGCTGAAAAAAATGGTGCCCAGGGGCGGCGTACCTTTCTCGAACAAATTCAACAACTTAAATCAATGGTAAGACATATTTCTGTTCGCTGAACTCCGCTTGGTTCCGCTCAGAGTGTCTTACCGATTTTCGTATCCTGCGACGAAATCGACTATATGGAACTAGGCGGTCAGAAATTCGTTTGGGTCCTAACCACCGGTAAATCCGATTTCGACACCCCCCACCCCCCTAGCCATCAATTACCACCCTCAT